>JAWKLZ010000001.1:3004134-3604961 GCA_041392475.1 Chitinophagales bacterium
CTATCAAAATCTTAGAAATCAGCGCAATCGGAAACATCATGGCATACCCAAACATCGGAACTTTGTTGTTGCTGCGAGAACTTGCAAAATCCAAAATAGCGGGTTGATTCGCCACCATACCCGTCAACAAACTAAAGGGCATTTTCAATACTTTAAAACCCACCGCCAGCGTAGCAAAAGCGGTCAACATACTAATCAAACCACCCGCCACAAATGCCCACAAACCTGCAATAGAAAAACTCTGCATAAACGCATTGCCCGACCGCACGCCAATACTCGTCAGCAACAAAATCAAACCAATTTGTTGGAGCGTCACATTCGCACTATACGGCAGCGACCACACCACAGGCCCCGTTCGCCGCAATGCCCCCAAAAGTAACCCAACAATCAATGGTCCCCCCGCATACCCCAACTTAAAGCTAAAATTGGGCCCAAACGAAAACTCAATACTTCCCAACACCAGACCCAAACCAATCCCCAAACCAAACGAAAACAAATTTACCTTACTCGATTCGGTATAAGAATCTCCAAAATAATCAGACAATTTATCCAAATCCTCTCGCCTCGCAATAAAGCGCACCCTATCTCCCATCTCCAAAACCGTATCCGCCTTTGCCAACATATCCATATCACCCCGTCTGATTCGGGTAATCACTGTATGGAATTTTTCTTGAATATTCAAAGAAGCAATAGTGCGTCCTGCAATCATCGTATTAGAAACAAAAATACGCCGTGAATCAAACTGACTCCTATCATACTGATACAAAGCATCGCTAAATTTACCAAAAGCCTGCGCAACAGTTGCCACATCCTCCTCGCTACCAATCACTACGATTATATCTCCTATTTCAAAAACCGTATCCCAATTAATCAAGGCTTGATGCCCTTCGTGAAAAATTCTTCCAAAAGATACCTCCCATTCATATTCCTTCAATAAGTCCCGCAATTGAATATGGCAAACCGCTTCGTTGGTCACTTCAATAGAAACCGTTACCATCTTCTCTGCAATCGGGTAAATCTTCTTCAATTGATTCTGTTCCTCCACATAGTCCACCTTCAATACCTTCTCCATCAACACAATCGCTATGATGCTCCCAAAAACTCCCATCGGATAAGAAAACGAATAACCCACCACCGCCTCTTGAATCAACGTCGCAGCCGTTTCCTTATCTATCGAACTATGAATGTAATCCAACACACCCGCCAAAGCTGCCGTATTCGTGGTGCTGCCCGTATAAATCCCTGTAATCGTAGCTGCCGAAAATCCAAACAACAGCCACAAACCCGAGGCAATTACCCCCGAAAACACCAACATCATGAGAATGAAAAGAAAATCTCGGATACCATTTTTTTGGTAAGACGAAAAGAATGCAGGCCCTGAACTCAACCCAATCGAATATACAAACAGTGTCAAACCCAACAAAAAAATGATTTCGGGAATCTGCAAACGAGGATCAATCGCTCCAAATGCCAAACCTGTGAACAACACCGCTGCAACCCCCAAACTACTTCCTTTCACCTTTATTGTCCCCAATAAATAACCCAAAGAAGCCACCACAAAAAGCAATAAAAGCGGATATTCGCTGAAAATTTCTATCATGCGATTCAATATTTAGACCGCAAAGATACACTATGGAGTAAATGAAAATTAAAATGAGAATAAAAATGAAAAACAAGCCCAACACAAATAAAAAAAACATGAACCTTCAAATCCTCGAACTCGCCAGCGTATTGGCAGGGCCCTCCGTTGGAATGTTCTTTGCCGAATTGGGCGCAACCGTCATCAAAGTCGAAAACAGTCGAACAGGTGGCGACGTGACCCGCAGTTGGAAACTCCCTACCGAAGCCCCAAGTAATGACCAACTTTCCGCCTACTATTGCAGCGTCAATTGGAACAAACAAATACTGTTTGCAGACTTTACCAAAGCCAAAGATCGCCAAAAAATCTATGAATTGGTCAAAACAACAGATGTGGTCATTGCCAATTTCAAACAGGGAGCAGACCAAAAACTGGGCATGGACTACGATACCCTAAAATCCTTCAATCCACAACTCATTTACGCACAACTCACTGCATTTGGCACAGAAAGCAAACGCACTGCATTTGATGTGGTCTTGCAGGCAGAATCGGGATTTATGTATATGAATGGTAGCCCAGAAAGTGCGCCCGTCAAAATGCCTGTTGCATTGATAGACCTCTTGGCAGCCCATCAATTGAAGGAAGGCATTTTAGTAGCTTTGCTGCAAAGAGAACGCACCCAAAAAGGAGCTTTGGTGACAGCATCTTTGATGGAATCCGCCATTGCAGCCCTCGCCAATCAAGCCACCAATTGGCTCATGGCGCACCACATACCGCAAAGAATGGGCACCCTTCACCCCAACATTGCGCCTTATGGAGAAATGTTCACCACCAAAGACCAAAAATACATCGTGTTGGCAGTCGGCAATGACAAACAATTTGCAGCTTTGTGTCGGGTATTGCAGATAGAAGGTTTTTCCAAAGACCCTCGCTTTGAAACAAATGCCCAAAGAGTGGTTCACCGTCAAGCCCTACAAGATTTGCTTCAACCGCTTATTTTTCAGCATCTTCGAGAGGATTTATTGCAGCAACTTGAAGCCCAAGAAGTTCCTGCAGGTGCTATCCGAAACATGCAGGAGGTTTTTGAATTGCCGATTGCTCAAAAAATGATTTTGAAGGAAACTACCGAAAATGGACAGGTGACTAAGCGGGTGAAAACAGTTTGTTTTGAAGTGAAAAATGAGTAAAAAAAATGCCCAAGCATCACAAGACACTTAGGCGATTTTTACCAATATCAAATCCCCCAGACCTGATATGTTTCTGTTGTTTATTTTTCCTCAAAAACATCGGAAGTCTTCGAGACTTCCGATGTCTAACGGCTAAAAACTACTTTTCTACCATCAATTTTTCATAAAACCGTTCCCCCAATTCAGTCTCCAATTCCAAGATATACAAACCATTGGGGAGTTTGTCTGCTTCAAAAGTCACCCGATACAAGGTTTCTCCTTCAATCGGTTCTCCCTTCCATATAGCAGCCACCTTTCGCCCATCCATCGCATAGACCGACAAGGAGATTTTGGAGGTTTGAGCCATACTCAATTCGATGGTGGTTTCTTGACCAAAGGGATTTGGATAAACTGTTAATATTTCATTTTCATTGAAGTTGTGGTTTTCACCACCCGATGTTTTACAGCCGCCTCTTCCTCGACCTCTTCCCGTTTTTCGTCCTACAAAGATGTCGTCTGTAGCAGTAGTTCCTGCACAATCCGTGATGGTGACATGGTAAAATCCCGATGTCAAACCTGTCACCTCATTGCCTGTTGTCAAGTCCGAAACAGAAACATTGAAGTCATTGAAGCCCGACCAAGTGTATGTATAATTTCCACAAGCACCATCACCTCCTTCTACTTCAATGGTAATAGAACCGTCCGCATCACCCACACAGGTTTCTAAACCTACTTCCACCGTCATGATTTGCGGCAGCGGATTGGAGGGCAAACCTGCGCTGCTCAATACTACTGTTTCATTGGTGCAGTTGTTGGCATCCGTTGCGGTAAGCGTCCATTCAGCACCATTGGCATACACGATTTGATAGTTCGCACAGCCCGCATTGGAGGAAGGATAATCATTGATGGCAGCAAAACCGCCTGAGCTATTGAAGTCTATGCTGTATGGAGTCGTGCCACCACAGATTTCTGCAATGAAAATGTTTTGTCCCGAACTATTCGTTCCTGTCACCTGTCCAGAACCTTCCATGCTCGGCTCAAAGGCTTCGGGAACCGTGATGGTGGCACACTCGATGTCAAAACAACCATCTTGAATATAGCCTGTTAGGTAAATGTCGTCTAAGTTTGTTGTAATAGGGGAAGGATTGGGCAGGCAATCTTGACATTCGTTGTACACACACACCAAATAATTGCCTGCCGCCAAACCTCCAAAACTTGCGCTTGCTTCTCCTGATTCATAATTTGATCCCGTGTATTCTTGCAATAAAGTATTGCCCAGATTATCTTGAGTGTAGAGGAAAAAATATTGAAGGTAGTTGTTATTTATTTGTTCATTGGTCGTACTGACTTCCACATTGCCGCCTGCACAAATCGTGGCTGCATTGGTGGTCAAAATACCTGATTCTGCCAAACAAGGTGTCGCAATTACCTCCGCCATTGCCGTGCCTGTACATCCTTCTTGATTGGTGACAGTGACGGTATAAACGCCTATTTCTGCTGTCGAAAAACTTTGAGATGTTTCGCCATTCGACCAAAGGTAGGTTTGTGGAGCCAAATCATATACCCCTGCGTCCAAGGTCGCTTCTCTCCCTCTGCAATAGTCAAAGGTGCCTGTGATGATGGGCTGCAATGGGGCTAAGACTTCAATGGAAAGCATGGTATTGCCTTGACATCCATTGGCATCGGTGACTGTCACCAAAATTTTTCCTGTTTCTGGGCCTGCGTTCCAATAGACCTTTGAGGTGTTTTTATTTTCAGGATTTTCAGAAAAACTACCGTTCTGAATCGCCCAAGTGTAGGTGGCATAATTGTCAAAACCATTGCTGTAATTGCCGCCTGAACCGAGTTCTTCATTCTTCAATACATATTTCAACTCAGAGGCTTCTGAACACACTATCCAGTTTTCGTTCAGTGTATTGTTGTTGAAGGCGGGTTTGGGATTTTCATTTTCAATAACGGTTACTTCGTCTGTACCTGTGCAGCCATTGGAGTTGGTGATGGTGACGGTGTAAGTGCCTTCACTTACTTCAATGGTTCGGCTTGTTTCATCGGTTGACCATTTGTAGCTTGTCCAATTGCCAGAATCTAAAGTGGTAAAAGGTTCAGAAACACAATATTGTAAATTGCCTGTTATGGAAGGTTGGTCGGCTAATTCTGTCACAGTTACTTCGGCTGTTGCAGTACAATCATGGCTATCCGTAATCGTGACAGTGTAGATGCCTCCATTTGCTTCAATAGTAGGAGTTGTGGAATCATTCGACCAAAGGTAACTTGTCCAATTTCCTGCATCTAAATTGGTGGAATTGTCGGAAGCACAATATTTTAAATTGCCTTCAATAACAGCCCCACTTTCATAAGCTCCCATATCTACTGTTTCGTTCACAATTCTGGAATTCCCTTCCAAATCAGTAGAAATATCCGCAATGGTTTCTGTTCCACTTTCTGCGCCATCCAAATCTGCTGCATTGTTGCCCATATCTATGGCTGGTGAACAAAACGAAATGCGGAGGTCATTGTTAGTAGGGTCTATGAATAAGGGGTCTTCATCTATGATAATGGTTCCTTCTGAATAACCTCCCTCTACAATACTATTACTGACAGCAGCTTCGCCATCTGGTCCATTAAAAATCTGAGTGCCATTGCCCCAAAAAATACAATTTGCTACATCTGAAAAACCATCACGCTGGTTATAGATTCCACCTCCACCATGAGTACCTGCTGAATTGTTGGCAAAACTGCAATTGGTGACATAAGAAGAACAATCACTTGAATTGTTTATTCCACCACCATTAACCGCTGAATTGTTAGAAAAAACACTATTGGTCACATAAGATTTGCTGTCACTCATGTTGTTGATTCCACCACCGCTATAAGTTGCTGAATTGTTAGAAAAAATACAAGCATTTATGGATGATTCGGTGTTAAAATTGACATTGATACCTCCGCCACTTTCTGCAGAATTACGTAAGAAACTACAATTATCAATCTCATGATATTGGGTATCGAAACCACCGAAAAAATAAATGGCTCCTCCCCAATTGGCAGCAGAATTATCAGAAAAAGTACATTTTTTTACCAAAATGTTGTTTGAACCTCCTACACTGGATATACCACCGCCATCTTTCCCTGCTGAATTATCGGTAAATACACAACTTTCTATTATCCCAGTGTCAATATCTATTCCACCGCCATTAAAGGCTGAAATATTATTGGAGAAAGTACATTTGGTTAAGGTAGTGGTACCACTTCGACTTACCACTCCTCCTCCAACTAAAGCGAAATTGTTAGAAAAATTACACTCCATGATAACTGCATTGCTTAATCCACTGTACATACCGCCACCTGATTCTGCGGTAGAATTGCTGTAAAAAAGGCAATGGGTCAAAGTAATGTTACTAAGTTCGTTGTACATTCCTCCGCCTGAGTTTCGTTGTCTGTATTCAAAGGAATATTCACCATTGGCATTCCCATTCTGAACATCAAAACCATTTATTATTGCAGCCTCACTTAAATTTTTAGTCGCTACCACCGTATAGGCATTGTCTTGTCGAGTAGCATGAGTTTGTAAGTCTTCACCTACCAACCCATCTGCATCATCCATACTGAGGTCGCCATTTAATGTACTTTTATGTACTTCCCAATCCCTATCTCCCATCATAGGGCTACCTGTATTGGGAAAACCTCCGTAGATTGTGAGGTCTTTGTTGAGGTAGAAAGTTTTGTCTCGGTTGTCGGCAGGAGCTGCATTGCCTGTTGCATCTTTGGAAGGATAATAAGTACCTTCGGCAACCCATATTTCATCTCCTTCTATGGCTGCATCTATTGCAGGTTGCAGCTTGTCGAAGGCTTTTGCCCAAGTTGTCCCATCGCAACCTGTTGTGCAAGGGGTTGCGGCATTGACGTGGTAGGTGGTTTGGGCGTAACTGTGGATCGGGATGGCTAAAAAAAGTAGGAGGATCAATAGAGCAAGGTGGATTTGAATCTGTGTTATTGCTTTAAGAGACATAAAAGTTTGTTTTTTGAAATGACAAAGAATGAAATAGACAGTAAAACCGTCACAATTTCATTGCCAGTCTTTCTCCTAAGTCCCTCATTTTGACAAAGCCTTTAACACTCATGTTGCAATCTTTAACACTCATGTTGCATCACACTTTTTTTAAATACAATTTATTAATTTTCCACAAAAAATTATTTTACAATTAAAAACGCATTGTTTTTGCCAATCAAAAGAATGGAAAATACTGATTTTGACCATCCACAAAAGCTTGCCTATTAAATTATTTTGTTCAACCTCACCAAAAGGAGAAAATGTCCATAAAAAATCGCCCAAGTGTCTAAAAAAAAGCACTTGGGCGATTGATATCAGTAAAGATTATCTTGAATGAAAGTCTGACTCAATACATTGGTAGAACCTGTCAACAAATAGCCCCCATCGGGGGTAAAAACCACTTCTTCAAAAATGTTGAAGGTGACATTGTCCTTGTGCTTAAAAAACCGCTCAAATTCCTTTTCGCCCAATTCAGAAAATTTTGCAAAATAGCCATACATCGTAGCATGACATAAGATTATCTTTATTCGTAACCATCAAAACTTTGTTTCTAAAAACCTCAATTCCAACCCAAAAACACACTTACCACTTCAAAAAATGCGTCTGGCTGTTCGGCATGAACCCAATGCCCTGCATCTTCTACTACTTCAATTTTTGCCTTTGGAAAATGAGCAACAATCAATTCATCTGCCTTTCCCGCCTGCATATACCGCTCTGATTTACCTCCTTTCACAAACAAAGTATCTCCTTCAAACACATCAAAATCGGTCAGCGAATTGGCGAGAATATTCGCATAATTGAAGTGAATCGCCTGCAAATTGAATTTCCACTGATAGCCACCCGACTTATTTCGAGTCAAGTTTTTCAATAAAAATTGGCGTACACCTTTCTCCTCTACCAAAGACTTCAAAGCCTCATCTGCCTCACTACGAGATTGCAGCAAATCTATGTTCACGTCAAAAAGAGCCTTGAAAATATCATCGTGTCCAGCAGGATAATCTTCAGGCGAAATATCCACAACCACGAGTTTATTCACACGATTCGGGTTTTCGACTGCAAACTGCATCACCGTTTTGCCGCCCATCGAATGACCGATTAAATGCGCTTTTTCGATATCGTGTTCGTCCATAAACTCCAATAAATCGTCTGCCATCAAATAATAATCGAACTCCAAACTATGCGGAGATTTTCCGTGATTGCGTTGGTCAATCAGATACACTCGGTAAGTTTCCGCAAACTTTCGTCCCAAGGTCTGCCAATTGTCGAGCATACCGAATAAGCCATGTAATATAAGTAAGGGCGGAGCATTGTCATCACCAAAAGATTTAAAATGTAGTTTCATAGTGTTTATAAGTGAATGCAACAAAAACTAAATAAACGCAATTTGCTTATTATCAAACAATTATTTCTTTCGTCTTTCTACTTGTGTCTTTCGTCCAAATTCTAAAATTAGTAAACCACAAAACTAATTAATAATTTTACGCCATGAGTGACTTTATAAGAGTAATTCGCTATATCCTGCCCTTCAAAGGATATGCACTGCTAAATATTTTCTCCAATATATTGGCAGTATTTTTTTCGTTGTTTTCTTTGGTGATGGTAGGGCCTTTTTTGGAAATTCTATTTGAGACCAAAGATGTAAACATTGCAGAAAAACCTGTGGTGAATTTTTCCAACCTCAAAGATTCGCTCATAGACTTTTTCTACTACCAACTGCAAAGCATCATTGACCAATATGGCAAATTGGATGCACTGCTTTTCATTTGCATTTTGGTCGCTACGTTCATTTTCCTCAAAAACCTGTTTCGCTTTTTGGGCTTGTATTTCATGGCCCCTATCCGCAATGGTGTGATTAGGGATGTTCGCAATCAGTTGTTTGCAAAAATAACCTCTTTGCCCTTGGGCTATTTTAGTGAAGAGAAAAAAGGCGACATACTCACCCGTGTTACCTCCGATGTGCAGGAAATCGAGTGGAGTATTTTGAGTGTTTTGGAAGCCACCTTTCGAGAACCCGTAGCCTTTGCAGCCTATCTATCCGCTATGCTGATGATTAGTCCTGTATTGACGCTTTTTGTGTTCACCATTTTACCCCTCACAGGCATTATCATCGCACGAGTTGCCAAAAGTTTGAAGAAAAGCTCACACGATGCCCAGTCGAAATTGAGTCTATTGATGTCCATCATTGACGAAACCATTTCGGGTTTGAGGATTGTCAAAGGCTTCAATGCCATTCCCTCTCAAAATCGCAAGTTTCAACGTGAAAACCAAGCACATTTCGACCTGATGAACAGGGTTTTGCGCCGCAAAGATTTATCCTCACCGCTTGCCGAATTTTTGAGCATTTTGGTGGTTTGTGTGGTCTTATATGTTGGCGGACGGATGGTATTGGGAGGCGAAAGCGATTTGCAGCCACAAGGATTCATTGTGTTCATGGTCATTTTCTCACAAATCATTCCTCCTGCAAGGTCTTTTGCTACGGCATTTTTCAACATTCAGAAAGGCATGGCCTCGGTAGAACGGGTCAACAAAATATTAGATGCCCACAATGACATTGAGGAGACGACAATTCCTACTGCACTCAATAATTTTGACCATTCAATTGCGTTCAATAAAGTGGGATTCGCTTATGAAGAGCAATCGGTGCTAAAAAACATTAGTTTTGTCTTGCCAAAAGGCAAAATATTGGCTTTGGTAGGGGCATCTGGGGCAGGAAAATCTACGATTGCGGATTTAATTCCACGTTTTTACGATGTAAATGAAGGTGAAATTCTGTTGGATGGAGTAGATATTCGGCAATACCGCTTGGAAGATTTGCGAAAATTGATGGGAATTGTATCACAAGAAGCCATCCTCTTCAACGATACGGTTTTCAATAACATAGCCTTTGGGATAGAACGTGAAGTCGAGCTAAAAGAGGTCATCCATGCTGCAAAGGTGGCTAATGCTCACGATTTTATTGTGCAACTTAGCAATGGATATGATACCTTAGTTGGTGACCGAGGCAGTAAACTCAGTGGAGGAGAGCGGCAACGGCTGACCATTGCCAGAGCAGTGTTGAAGAATCCACCGATATTGATTTTAGACGAGGCAACATCTTCATTAGATGCGGCTTCTGAAAAATTGGTACAGGATGCACTCTTCAAATTGATGCAAAACAGGACTTCTATTGTGATTGCTCACCGATTGTCGACCATTCAATTTGCCGATGAAATATTGGTGATGAAAAGGGGCGAAATTGTAGAGCAAGGAACACATCAACAGTTATTGAAAAAAGGAGGAACTTACGAACAATTGGTTAAATTACAGGCTTTTTAACTTTAGAAGAATGAAAACAAAATTTACTTTACTTTTATTTGTTGTCTTACTGCAATGTCAACTCACTGCAATTGAAGCACAAATAAGCATCACGGCAGAAGATTTGCCTTACCCTGGTTTGGAAGTACTTACCACTGTTGCAACACTTCCCCCCGTCACAGTCGGAAAAGCAAGCAATCAATCGCAAATTTGGAACTACACCAAATTGGATGTAAATGCTACTCAAACCGTTGTTTTTGAAGAAGTAAGCGAAGATGATTTAATTGCAAGTGAAAATTTCCCGAACGCAACGATGAAGAGTAATTTACTTTCTTTGTTTGGCGGCGGAAGTGATGTTTTTCCGATTGACTTGGGCGGAGCAACCAGCTATTATTCGCAAAATGCCAAAGGGAATGTGTTGATAAATGGCGTTCACCTGAATTTGGGAATCAACATTGACTCTCTTGGAATAGACGCAATTAACCTCGTCGGCAATCCTGCGGATGCATTTTATACGGTGGGAGAATATGGCGATTCGTTTGACCATTTGGGTACTTATAGATATACCTTCGATGTGCAGTTAGATACTTTTCCTGCACCTGTTCCCATTACTGTTCAAATAAATACAGATAGACATACCGAAATTGATGCTTTTGGGGAGATGCAATTCAGAAATACGAACTATGATGTATTGCGTTACAACGAAACAACGGATGTAAATTTATTTATAGGAGTCCTACTTTTTGGCATTCCTATTTTCCCAATTATAGATACCAGTTTCCAAGTGCCTGCTTACCGTTTCTACACCAAGGACAAAGGTTATCCAGTGGCAAGTATCAATCTTGGAGAAGACGAAACGGGTTCATTTGTCGCCTCAGTTGAATATTTGGCACAGGCTGCACCCGATCCAATTGGCTTTAGTTATGAAGTGAATTGTTTGAATGTGGTTTTCACCAACACAAGTGACGAAACCAATGGTGCTTTATTAGAGAGTCTTTGGGATTTTGGCGATGGAACTACCAGCAATTTGAAGGATGTAGTGCATAACTATGAAGAAGCAGGCACATACACAGTATTACTAGAAATCACAAATGCGAATGGCCAACAATTGAGTTTGACCAAAGTAGTTGAAGTAGGGTGTACGGATGTAGAGGCATTTGATCTACCAATGATAAGTCATAGGGTTTTTCCCAATCCAGTAAGGGAAGTCTTACACTTTGCCTTTGAAGCAGATGCGCTCAATCACATTGAACAAATTCTTGTTTTCAATTCCTTGGGGCAGCAAACACACGCAATAAGCAGTCTTAGTGATGTGGTGCAGTTAGATGTATCCAATTGGAAAGAAGGAGTTTATTTCTATGCACTTACCAGCAAAAACGAAGGAACCATCTTTGGAGACCGTTTTGTTGTTCAGCACTAATTTTATGACTATTTTAACACTATAAACACGATTGACAATGAGGGGACTTTACTTACGTAATTTACATGCTATTATTTGTCTCACAGCTTTATTTTTTAGCTCACTATCCATTCAAGCACAAAATACCTACAATATGGGAGATACGCCCAGCACAACTGATGCTACGGGCTTTTTCAATGATGATGGAGGAAGCATTTTCCCAGGCTTCTATTCCAATCAATTAGGTCAGCCTCCCCAACAATTTACCATCTGTCCTCCCAATGCAGGTTGTGTCATCATGGATTTTTCATCCTTCATTACCGAAAACAGCTCCAATTTGGGACCTGGGGATGTATTGTATATTTATGATGGTCCCGATACAAGTTCTGATGTAATTGGAGCTTATTCAGGATCTTTGTTGAGTAGCGAAAATGCCTTCGGGCAAGTGTTTGCAGGAAGTGGCTGTATGACCTTTGTTTTTGACGAAAATGGTGGTTTCTCCACCGTAGGATGGGCAGCAGAATGGACTTCTTTCACTAGCACTTGTATCACACGTTCGACACTTGATCCACCAGTCGATTGCGAAACAGCTATTTTGGTGTGTGACGAAGAAACGCTGAACTACAACAGTAATGGCCCAGGAGTCGAGGAATTAATCAGTCAAGGTATCAACGGTTGTATCAGTAGTGGAGAAACACAATCTGCTTGGTTTGTCATCAATATCAATCAGTTTGCTCCCTTCAATGTACCATTAGAATTTACTCTTTCACCCAAATCGGGTGGAGAAGACTATGATTTTGCAGTATATGGCCCCGTAGATGATTGCGAAAATCTTGGTTTCCCAATCCGTTGTACCTATGCTGAAGAAACATTTGCAGGTACATTGCTTACAGGATTGAGGGCTGGAGAAACAGACGTTTCGGAATCTCCTACTGTGGATAGTAATGGAGGCAATGCGAATGGATTTGTTCAACCCATCGTTGTTAACCCAGGTGAAACCTACTACATTATGGTCAACAACTTTTCGACCAACAATGTGGGCTTCGACTTATTTTGGGGTGATGCCGTTTCAGACAACAACTTGTTAGACTGCTCGGTGTGTGACTTTGCAGCCATTATGCCAGACGACTTTTCGGTTTGTCAGGGAGAATCATTTCAGTTACCAATTAGCATTTTCAAAGGCTCTGGCTTTTTTAGCTATGTTTGGTCAAGTGATGATCCTGTCAATTTCACAGGTGAAAATCCGGTTACAGTTACCCTTCCTCTGGGATTTAGTGGAGAAGTGGTAGTTGATTTATTGGTCATTGATACACAAGTCAATAATTGTGAAAGAGAAGGGTCTGTTACTATTGATGTACAATCTGATTTTCAATACGATGGCATCTCCATTGATCCAGAACTTTGCCCAGGAGAAGTGACAGATGTAGAACTTTTGGGTACTTTCGGCTCAAACTCGACAATCACTTGGAATCTTGGAAATGCCAATATCTCAGGAGGAGATTTAACTACCACAGGCCCTCTTCAATTGAGTTGGGATACACCTGGCAATAAATTCGTTACAGCATTTATCGAACAGGGTGACTGCCCCGCCATTAGCTTTCCTTTTCAAACAAAAGTATTGCCAATTATCGGCACACCTACGGTGATGTGTCCGACTATACCGAGTGATTCTACTTTTACATGGACACCCGTCACTGGAGCGATTAGCTATACTGTAACAGTATTAGTGAATGGAGTGCAAGTCAATCAATTCAATACTTCAAATGCAAAATACACCGTATTGGGAGCTCAGGGAGAAGAAGTAGAAATCATTGTAATTGCCAATCATGGAAATGGATATTGTGATGGAGTAGCAGGCTCTGTCACCTGTACCATCTTAGGCTGTGAGTTGCCTGCTGATTTTGGAATCTTGGGGCTTAGCGATGCTTACTGTGTAGAGAATCCTGCAGTAACATTAGCAGCCAATCCGCCAGGAGGTACTTTCACGATAGGAGATGATGAAGTTACCACCTTTGATCCCGCACAAGGAGAAGGTGAATATATCATACAATACACTCTTGTGGACGATGTACTGGGTTGTATTTACATCGCAGAAGATACCGTTTCCGTTTTAGCTGCTATCACGGGTGACTTTGCAGTAACGGACTCTATCTGTACAGATGGATTTGCAACCATACAATACACAGGCAATGCAGGTGCAGATGCCGATTATAGTTGGACATTTGGAGGAGGAACAGCTTCTACAACAAGCGGCCCTGGGCCCATTGAAGTGACATGGAACGGCCCTGGTTTTTACCCCATCACCCTCTTTGTTTCTGCCAATGGCTGTGATTCAGGTGTTCCTATTCCTGAATTTGTCACTGTTATTCAAACGCCTACTGCCCCAGTTCTAAGCTGCGATGAAGCCGACTTGGGTTGTGCAAGTGTGAGTTGGACAGCAGAAGCTGGACATTCCTACTTCATAGAAGCGTTTGTCAACAGTAGTTCCATACCTGTATCTTCTCCTATAAGTGGAGGAAATTTCAGCCAATGTGGTTTAGAAGACGGAGATACCCTTTTGGTCAATGTGTATGCAGAAATCAATGGACAAAATTTCTGTGGCAGTACCGAAACGGTAACCATAGAATGTATTGTCAGCACTTGTCAAGAAACAACTTTGAGCATCTTAGGCTTAGATGAGTCCTATTGCTTGGGCGATCAAGTAATTGAAATTACTACTGAACCAACAGGAGGTACACTCAGTTCTCCTTCTGCTGGTTTGAATGGCAGCACTTTCACCATTGCAGATGCAGGCGTAGGCGAACACACCATCACCTATGTATGGGAGGACGAAATAGGTTGTCTAAGCGATACTACCTTTACAACAACCATTTACGACATACCAACTGCTTCATTTACCATCAATCCCAACCCAATTTGCGAAGGCGGTGGTGCAACGATTACATATGATGGAACAACAGGAGTAGAAAATTATGAATGGGACTTTGGCGAAGATTTGATAACCATTCCACCAAGTGGCCCAGGTCCTCATCCTTTGGTATGGGGTACTTCAGGAACGAAAACCATCACCTTGATTGTCACTGCAAATGGATGTCCTTCCGAAATATTCAGTGCTGATTTAGACATAATACCCCAACCCCAAGTACCCGTTATTTCTTGTGGGCCATCCACCGAAGATTGTGTTACCTTTGAATGGACGACTTCTCCTGGTGACGATGGATATACCTTTAGCCTTGCCATTACCCCTCCAGGTGGCAGCACTATGATTCAAACAGGTTTGTCCAGTGCGACCAATAGTTATACGGTTTGTGACTTGGAGCCAGGTACAGAAGTTCGCATCAACGGATTGCGGGCCATTGCCTTCACCCCATGTACCAACTCTGCTGCTGCCCCTGCTTTCATTTGCAATGCAATTGATTGCAATGAAACACTCACTATCAACGGTTTACCCAATACTATTTGTGCCGATGGCGCAGTAGTTAACTTCAATTTTGTAGCTCCAGTTGGTGCAACTATCAGTGGAAATGGGGTAACCCAAAACAGTGGAAGCACTGCAAGTTTCAACCCTGCAACAGCAGGTGTAGGCATACACACGATTAGTTTGGACTATACCGATCCAGATACCAACTGCCCACCTTACAATGAAACGGCTCAAATACAAGTATTTGGAGTGCCAACTGCCTCCTTCAATATTGCAGGTGGTACAACCACATTTTGCGTAGGTCAACCTGTTAGTTTTACCTTTAATGGTAGTGCTGGCATAGACAGCTACAATTGGAACTTTGGTACAGGTGCATCTCCTTCTACATCTGTCAGTGCCAATCCACCTGCTGTATCATACAACTCGGCTGGCACCAAAACCATCACTTTGCAAGTAAACGACAATGGATGTATTGACAATGTAAATCAGGACATAACCATTGTAGCACCTTTGGCAACGCCTACTGTGATTTGCGACAATACCGACCAAACATCTGTTACCTTTGGCTGGGGAGACATTGCAGGAAGTACAGGATATTCGATTAGTTATTCGATTGATAGTGGACCAGCGATTACCGACAACCTTACAGCAGGTACAACGACTTACACCGTTTCACCACTAACTCCCGGTCAATCCGTAGCTATTACCGTCATCGCTTTAGGAAACGATCCTTGCGGCAACAGTCAAGCCGATACACACACTTGTGTAGCGCAAGATTGTCCAACGGTGAATCCACAAATCACAGGCTTGAACAGCGAATATTGTGATGATTGCGGCAATGCAATTACCTTGACGGCAACCCCCGCAGGTGGAACATTTACCATCAACGGAAGCCCTGCAACGACCTTCGATCCATGTGGTTTGTCAGGCACTTTTACGATTGATTACGAATACATTCAAGGTGCATGTACTTACAATGCTCCTTCTCAACAAGTGACCGTCAATACTCGACCTACGGCAGATTTGGCGGTATCAGCCATTGAAGCCTGCATAGGAGACGCTGTTGATGTGAGTTTTACGGGAACTGCTGGCGCAACTGCCAACTATAATTGGAATTTTGGTGCAGGTGCTACTCCTGCAACTGCCAATACTGTTGGTCCTCACAGTATTTCTTGGACAACGGGTGGCACAAAAACAATCACCTTGAATTTGGATGAAAACAACTGTACAGCAACAGCTGCAACGACTACTGTTGAAGTATCTGCTCCATTGGTAGCACCTACAATCAGTTGTACGGGAAGTACCGAAAACAGCGTGGGCTTTGGTTGGAATGATGTAGGCGGAACGGGTGAATTTGTCTATGATGTGTATCTCAATGGAAATTTAGATCTCAGTGCTCAAAGCACCTTTGGAACGATTTACGACCGAGCAGGTTTGACACCTGGCGATGAAGTGCGGATCGTGGTCTATGCCATCGGTAATCCTCCTTGTGGTGATAGTCCAACCAATGAACAAACGTGTTTTGCGGAAAACTGCCCTACTTTGACTCCTACTATTGACAACCTAAACGCTGCTTACTGTCAAGATGCGGGCATTATTCCATTGACGGCAACGAATACGGGCGGCAATGGAACGGGTACAGGCGAATTTACACTAAACAATGTGGTTATCACTGAGTTTGACACCAATCAATCTCCTGGAAATTACACCATCAATTATACCTACACACAGGGTTCTTGTTCGGGTTCTACCTCTGCAATTGTCACCATTGACGAACTACCTCAAGCCGACATTGCAGCCCTTGCAGATGCTTGTATCAGTGAACAGGTCGATGTGACGTATAGTGGAACTGCCCCTGCGGGTGCAAATTATACTTGGGACTTCGGCGTTGGAGCGATTCCTCCTACTCAAACAGGGGAAGGTCCTTGGCAAGTAGCATGGGATGGTGCTGGTACAAAAACCATCAGCGTGACCGTAGAATTGAATGGTTGTCAAGATAATACCAGTATCACATTGGAAGTTATCGAACCTTTGGTGACTCCTACGGTGACCTGTACGGAAGTCACCCAGAACCTAATCACCTTTGGATGGGACAATGTGGCAGCAAGCTACAATGTGAGTGTGATTGTCAATTCGATTCCTACTTTTGACGACCCTGCTTTTGTGGGCGAAACCTATACGGCATCGGGCTTAGTGCCTGGAGATGAGGTCAGTATTGTGGTTGAGCCTTTGGGGGGTGCGCCTTGTGGCAATGGCATTGCAGGTGCGACATCTTGTATTGCAGCAGATTGCCCTGATTTGGCTTTGAACATTGTGATAGACAATACTGAGTTTTGTTTGGATGAACAGGGCAGTTTGCTGAGTGCGACCCCTGAAGGGGGTTCGTTTACAATCAACAACGACCCGACACCTGTTGGCGACTTCAATCCTGCATTGACGGGCGTAGGCACACATACGATTTACTACAACTACACCAACCCAGATACAGGCTGTCCGTATGTCGATTCACTTGAAGTGAACGTGTTTGAGTTGCCAACTGCTGATTTTGATTTGGCATTGCAGGCTTGTCCAAATGAAAGCATTACGCTGGATTTTACAGGGCTTGCTCCAAACACTTCAGATAGCGGCTTCAATTGGGGCAACTTCAACGGTGCAAATATTTTATCTGGCTTGGGTTCTGGCCCTTACGAACTTAGTTGGGCAGGTACAGGTACAAAAACGATTAACCTACAAGTGACGACCGATAATGGCTGTACGGCAAGTATCGAACAAATTATTGAAATCACGGAGGTGAGCATTGACATGCCTACTACTTTGACCATCAATCAAGGCGACAGTATACAGATTGTGGCATTGGCGAATTCTTCAACATCTGATTTGCCAACGTATATTTGGGACAACATCGAAACATTGAGTTGTAGCGACTGTTTCAATCCTGTGGCAACACCAGAAATTACCACCACTTATACGCTCAACGTGGTAGATGAGGATGGTTGTGATGCAACACAAAGCGTAGTGGTCAATGTCATCATTCCTGAACCTGTACCGCAATTGACAGTGTCCAATGCGTTTTCTCCAAATGGTGATGGCATGAACGATGTGTTCCGCCCTATCTTTGATGAAATGACAACAGGAATCACGATACAAATCTACAACCGTTGGGGAGAAATGGTGTTTGAAAGCAGCGATAGAAATGCGTATTGGGATGGAACATACAAAGATGAGGTAGTTCCTGTTGGAGTGTATGTCTATTGGATGATTGTAGATTTTTCTAATGGGGATTCAAGATTGCTGACGGGTAATGTGACGGTTATTCGTTAGATGGTTTATAGTACAGTGATTGGTTATTAGTTTCTAAAACCATTAATTATCAATTTCTTGTGCAAAAATCAAATAGAACTTGAATATTTGTAGAAAATGAAAAAGACAATTACAGAACTGCAATAAAATTTTAAGTACTTCTCAATATATAACCTCCAATAGTTTCGATTATTGGAGGTTTTTTTTGAGCCATAGTTAGTGCCGTTTAATGAAAGTTATTTGACGTTTAAAAAGAATTCGAACTTGCGCTCGTTTGTAACGAGTGCTTACCTATACCTGTCACTTAATAAAGGCGAATCAATGCGAAAATCAATAAAACTTTTTGTGTTGTGTGAACTATAATGCCTTCTAATTCTGTTTACAGTATAAGACCAAAACGGAATCCCAACACTTCAACACAAAAAAACATGAATCCCTACTTATTGCCCTTCGAGGATTTCTTTACCTATCTCCAACAGCAAGGATTTGCATTGGGCGTAGATGATTTTTTGCAGGTACAAGCATTGCTAAACCGATTGCCAGAAGACTGTTCACCTGAGCGATTGAAACGGTTGTTGTGTCCATTAGTGGCAAGCAATCAAGAGGAACAAACGTTTTTCTACCAAGCCTTTGACCGCTATTTTGCCAACATCGCTTTGCATCAAGAAACTCCACCCAATAGAAGCACTTCTCCCTTTGAAACACTGGAATCTAAGTCAGGTGAAGCGATTGAAGGAGAACAAGAAGAGTGGTCGGAAGAGGCTCATTTTCAAAAATATGGCGACAAAACGGTGTTTACTTTTTGGGGTTTTATTACCAGCCGTTTGACGTGGATCATTGCTTTTTTGGTGGTGATGGCAGTGCTGTTTTTTGTAGGCTTGGGTGCGACTTCTACTTTCAAACAGACCTCCAAACCTTTGATACATACAAATCCCGAACCAACAGAAATACCCAAAAAATCGCCTTATGGCGCAAATAGACCTTTTGAAGAACAGCCTTTTGAATATGGATGGCTGTGGTGGGTGGCACTATTTGCAGGAGGTGCATTTGTATTGTACCGCACCTACAAAGCGGAGGAGGAAGATTTTTATTTGGACGTAAAAGACCAACTCAAACCGCCGCATTATTGGAACATTCGAGTGCCAAAATCGGATTTGAAGTTTAGCCGTTCTTCGGTTTTCAAACAGGTAAGCCAACAATTACAGCATAGGCGAAAAGTACCGACTTCAAAAATGGACATCCCCAAAACGCTCACCGCAACAGTTGCCTCGGCAGGCTATCCACAATTTCACTACCTGCAACAAAGTGAACTGCCCGAATATTTGATGCTTTTGCCGCAAAGCAAAATCAAAGACCAAAAGCTGCAATTGTTGGAGGTTTGGTATGAGGCATTGAAGGAGCAGGAGGTGTTTGTGCATCGTTTTTTCTACCATCCGAACAAACCCGAATGGTGTTTGGATGAAACTGGAAATGCCTTACATATCAAAGAAGTATATGCCAAATTTGGAGCTTGTCGTTTGTTGGTTTTTGCAAATTTGAATAAATGGAATGAAAAGGATGCGGCTACTGCAATGGGTTTTTGGGAGGATTGGACTTCAAAAGCTTTGTTGAATACAAACAGTCCTTCAAAGGAAATGCAAGACTTGGCAGCTAAAAACGACTTCTTGTTGTTTGCTGCAAATTTGGAAAGTTTGACCCAACTCAACGACGTTTTTGAAGGGCAAGGATATGCCCCTTCTTTGGAGGCTGCAAAACGAGCAGCGAGTGATTGGGAGGCTTTGAGCATTGTGGAAACGGTGAAGGAATTGAAGCGGAGGCTCAATAAGGCGAGCTTTCGATGGTTGTGTGCAACAACACTTTATCCCGAAATGAATTGGGATTTGACGGTGTATATTGGTCAAGTGTTGTTTGACGAAAGGGAATTGGTGAAGGAGGAAAATGTGCTGCCTTTGGTGGATTTACCGTGGTTTCGGAAAGGCGCAATGCCCGATGGATTGCGGATGGCACTGAGGGCGCAATTGGACAAACACAGCACTTTTTTGGTCAAAGATGCGCTCTTGCATTTGCTGCAATTGAACCCATTGGTGGGCGAAGAATACAGCGAGGAGTTTTTTGATTATCAGCTACATATTGCCTTAGAAGATGCTCAATTGCATCCCGAAGATACCTACAAATTATCGACTTTGCAGCACTTAACCGAGCAAACACAGTTTGCAGAAAGCCGTTATCAACAAGTGGTATTGCGCTATTTGCGAGAGCAGAAAGAGGAAAGTGGTGCATTGAAGTTAGGTAAACAGTTTCAGCAAAAATTTCAAAGAAAAGAAATTGAAGTAGAGGGCATTATCACCAGCAAAAAAAAGGAGAAAATCACCTACGTTTACCCTGCTGCACCTTTGTTGGGGCGTTTGGCATCGGCTTTTGTGGATGTGATTTTTAGTATTTTTATCTTCTTTATGGCAGCTTGTGTGGGTATTTGTTTGGGAGTCTTTTTGGATAATGGTATGATTACTGGAATATTTTTAGCAGGTCTGTTCACCTTATGGGCTTACCTCGGTATGGATAGTTGGTCAGAAGGTACGGGTTTTGGGAAGTATTCGCTGTATCGGGTCATTGATGTGCGGACGAACAAACCTTGTAGTTTTTGGCAGTCTGCGGTGAGGCGTTCTTTTTTGCCTGTATTTGTGGGAGTTTTATTTGTAGCAGGGGAATTTTCTTTTTTTGATATGGAAGAAGAACTCATGATGACTCCTTTGCTTTTTTACGGTCTATTTTTTGTTTATGTAGCTTTTGTTGCTATCCAGCCAGATAGCAGAAAATTCACCGATTTGTTGGCACACACACAAGTAGTAAGAGAAGAGGACTACCAAAGTGGAAATTTTGAAGTGGTGTCGTCTTTTTCTAAAAAACAGCAGGCGACTCAGAAAACGGCAGGTAAAGAGATGCCCAAAAATGGTGAGAACTACGTGTATGCACGAGCAAATACACAGCACCGAATGAAAGCTGCGGGAGTAGATGTATGTATGATGATTGCTATTATGATTGGGATGATTTTATTTGGGGCACCTCTTTACACAGAAATATTGACATCCGGATGGGCAGGTTTATGGCTTTTTGTCATTCTATTGAGTGGACTTGGTTTTTGTGCGAATTTGGACAATTGGAACAAGGGAACAGGCTTGGGTAAAACGACAAATTTGGTGGTTATTGACCTGAATACCAATCAACAAGCTACTTGGCGGCAAAAGATTCTCAGAAGAAGTATAGACTTTTTGATGCTGTTTTTAGGGGCAGCATTTCTTTCATTTTTGGGTTTTACTTTTTCCATATTTCTATACTTTGTACTTCTGGTATTTACTGCAAATGTTTTGCTGGTTTACATCGGTCAAGGTCGCCGATTGGGAGATTATGTGTTGGGAACACAGGTAGTGGATTTGGCAGATTTTGAAGCAAAAAACTATGAAGTAGCTGAAAATCAAGAAATAACAGAGAAACGTGGAGAAATGGGGCAGGAAATGCAAAACCAGTTTATCAATTCAAATCCTTCAATAAATTTTCCAAATCCACCGCAAAACTATTTTTTGTAAATTCATTCATGCCCGATTCGCTAAGGTGATCGCCTTCGGCGTACATCTTCAAAGTCAGTCGATTGTCGTTGGTGTAGTCCAATAGTGGGATTTTGTTTTTCTTCAAATATGCCCGAAGGTCTTCGATGTATTGCAGCAGTTCAGGAGGTTGAGCTTGACCCAATACATCCCTGCGCCTTTTCGTTCTCACCAAAATCAGTTGAATTCCATTTTCTTGGGTCAATTGAATGATGTGGGGAAGGTAAGAACGGTTTACTTGATCATTGAAGTCGAAAAGTTCTTGTTTCCTTGCTTTTGCGGCTTCCAATTGTTGGGCGGTGATGATTTCTTCAATCATTTGCGTTTCATCAAAAGACTTGTCGAGTGCATCCTCCAAACGTTTGGATTTGGAATGGGTGAGTTTTGAAGTCGTTTTTTTCAGAGTTTCTGTTATCTTTTTGTTGACCAAGTGTTTTTTTACATAAATCGGAAGCTGTTGATACACAACCGATCCTGCATTGTAATTCAATTCCTGTACCAAAGGTTCTTCGCCCTCAAAGTAGTATTCGTTCAACAAGCGGGTGGCAGAAGTAAGTAGGTAATTGGGGTCGGTGAGAAAGTGATCCCTAAAAAAAAGCACCAGTACTTTGGGTTTTGGATTTGCCTTCACCACCACATTTTTGGTCACCAAATACCACCACGTCGAAGAAGTTCCTCCAATCGCAAATTTTGAAATCCTGCGTTTCATTAACTGTTGAAGTAGCATGTGATTGACTCCTCTTCCCAACATCGAATTGCCCAACAACACGATAGACGGTTGTTCCAAATTGAGTTCTTCTATTTGAGCCGCTTTCATGCTTGCAGGGTCGTCAAGAGAAAGCGTTCCTCTTTGCTCCAATGGAATGACCTCTTCCTTCAATGTGTTCATCCACACCGAAAGAAGCACAATCGGCAAAAGCATCAAAATCAATAAAATAGGTAATTTTTTCATCCTTCAATAATTCACTATTTCAAGAACATCCAAGACTACAAAAGTTTTCAAAACTTTTGTAGTCTATTCCTTTTATGACGATATTTCGCTACGAATAGGATTTATAATCAAGCGGTTATTCTGCTTTTAAAAATAGTGTTTTATCACCAAAAAGGGACTAACATCTGCGAAATCTGCAATCTAAAACTGAAAATAGATAAATGCCTGTCCTCCTTCAACGCCCATCACAATCGTTGCTGCAATGCACAAACCCAACAAAAACGCTCCAATATACACATTGCGCTGAGCGAAAGGCTGCAAAAGGTATTTCACTCCAAAAAACAAACAGTAAAAACCCATCAACAAACCAATATACAGCGCAATCATTAAGTCATTGAAGTTTTTGTAGAGTGGAGAGTGCAAAAGATTGTCTATCAGCCAAGTCATACTCGAAGTACGGAACAATGCCCAACCAAACAAGGTAATACAAATCATGACCGACCAACTCAAAATCCACTGTCCATTCGTTTGAGGCGACCACTTGCCACCCAAACCCAAGCGGTGATACACAAACAAAATCACCCCATGATACACTCCCCAAGCGATGAAATTCCACGCCGCACCATGCCACAAACCACTGATTCCCATTGTCGCTACCACCACCCAAAAGAACTGCCACTGTGTCGAAACCCTCGAACCGCCCAAAGGAATGTACAAATAATCTCGTATCCAAGTCGAAAAAGAAATGTGCCAACGCCGCCAAAAATCGGAGGGTGAAATGGCAATATAGGGATTGTTGAAGTTTTCGATGAGTTCAAAGCCCAACATTCGGGAAGTGCCACGGGCAATGTCGGTATAGGCCGAAAAATCGGTATAAATCTGTATCGCAAAACCAATCGTGCCGATGGTGAGTAGAAGGATAGAAGGGCTTTGAAGGAGGTAAATCTGATTGACATACATCGCCACATTGTCTGCAATAACCATTTTTTTGAACATTCCCCAAACTACCAAACCTGTGCCACTGTACAGTTTCTTCAAGCGCAGTTTTCGCTTTCTTTGGATTTGCGGCAACAATCGCTCGGCTCGCTCAATAGGCCCTGCCACCAATTGCGGAAAAAAGGACACGTACAAAGCGAAGTCAATGAAATTTTTACAGGGAGGGATTCGTCCTTTATAGACATCTACCGTATAACTCAAGGTCTGAAAAGTGTAAAACGAGATACCAACAGGCAAGAAGATATTCAAAGCTGGCAAGGCATTTTCGACACCTGCCATCAAAAACAGGTCGTTCACATTGTCAATAAAAAAATTGAAATATTTGAAGAAACCCAAAAGCCCCAAGTTGGTGAGAATACTGAGCCTCAAATACCATTTTTTCTGCTCTGGATTTGATTCAATCTGCAAACCACAATAGTAATCCACCACAGTCGAGGTCAAAATCAACAAACAAAACCACGGATGGACCCACCCATAAAAAATGTAACCCGAAACCAACAAGATGAGGTTGTGCCATTGCCGTTTACTGACGAACACAAAGAACATCAGTTGGATAAACAGAAAAACGATGAAGGTGACACTTGTAAAGATCATATCAACAATGTGGACGGATAATAAAGTTTTCTGACATCTGTCTATAGAGACCCATCGTTATGAAGCAGGGTTGTTTTCACATTGCGAAGTAAAGAATATAATTGGTGATTTCATAAGTGTTGCCTCACAATTTCCTCGACAAATCCTCCAATCTCTTTTTCTCCTCCTCCGTCAGGCTATCCAAACCCTTTCGGGTCACCTTATCCAACAGACTATCCAGTTCTGCTTGTTCGGTTTGATTGGTAGAACCAGGCGGTATAGTAGGAGATTCTCTATGTGTGTAAGTGTGAGAACGTTGTCGTGGACGGTTGGAACTTCTTTGTTTGCCTTGACGGTTACGAAAATGTTCGATTTCGGTCTTGAAGAAGTTGTCGACATGCAGCATTTCGGGACGGCGAACCACCATGTACAGAAAAAATAGCGTTGGAATGAGCATGATAAAAATGAAAAAACTATGCGCCACCAAAACACTCGGTTCTATCGCAATTGCCAACAGCATTCCCGCCAATGCACCGCCTAAGTGTGCTTCGTGTCCGATGTTGTCTCGCTGCGACTTGATGCCGTACATCGAAACCATCAAAAACAAAATTCCAAACAACCATGCGGGAATGAACGGTGGAAGCAGTATCAAGCCAATTTTGCTTTGTGGAAACAGTGCAATACTCGCATAAACGACTCCACTGATTGCTCCCGATGCCCCAACTGCTCGATAACCTCCATGATTTCGATGGATGTAGAGTGCCAAAGCATTGCCCGCCAAGAGGCTCACAAAATAGATGAAGAAAAACTTGGGCAGTCCAAATGCCGAACCTACGGATATTCCAAAGGAATACAAGGCTATCATGTTGAAGCCCAAGTGCATTAAATTGGCGTGTAGAAATCCCGAACTAACCATACGGATGTATTCTTTCCGCACCAAAATGGCATCTACTTCAAATAGATACTGCTCATAAAATTGCAGGTTTTTGAAGGCTTGGTAGCTAACTACACAGATGATGATGACAAACAGTAAGATTGCAGATTCCATATTTTTTTTGTGTTGGGGTTTTGGAGTGTTAATGTTGTTTTTGTGGATATTGTTCGTTTGTAGAGCGTAGGTTAACAAAAATAATTGGTTTTTTAGTTTCCTACTTCAAATGAAATATCTTTACAAAACATTTTGGCTCTTGATGATTCAACAACAACACCATTCACCAACCCTGTCACCCATGCACCGCTTACTTGACCATCTCCGAAAAAACAAACTACTTATTCTTAGTCTTTTATGCGGAATTATTTTTGTAATTCCGTCCCTGCTTTTCCCAACAGAAGTTTTTGAATGGACAAACTCATTGACGTTGAAGTTACTCACTATTTTTGATGGTTTTTATCTAATATTAGGACTTTTTTTCTTTCTGTTTTGTATTGGTATTGCAGTTTCTCCCTACGGCAAAATCAAATTGGGTTATTCTGATGACGAACCAGAATATTCTGTATGGTCATGGATTGCGATGTTGTACAGTACGGGAATGGGTTCAGGTTTGATAATCAGGGCAGTGCAAGAACCAGTGGCCTATTACCAAAACCCACCCATTGAAGGAATGAGTGGAGAAGCAGCCCAAACTCTGGCACTGCAATATGCCTATTTTCATTGGGGATTTTCTGCATGGGCGTTTTATGCGGTTATTGGACTCATCATGGCTTGGTTTCACTACAAACGCCATCAAAAAGCCTTGATAAGCGACACTTTGAAGACGATTTTACCTTCTCCCAAATTGGCTATACCGATAGATTTGTTGGCGGTTATTGCCACGATTTTTGGGGTCATTGCCTCCGTAGGTTTTGGTTCGGGAATGATTGTTGGAGGAACCAATCATCTATTGTCCCAAGAGTTTCCGCCGCATTATGCAATTTGGGCTATTCTCATTGTCAGTGTTTTATCGTGTATGTCCGCCATCAGTGGTTTGGACAAAGGCATAAAGTTGATTTCCAATATCAACATTGGAGGAACTTTATTGCTGTTGGCTTTCTTTTTCTTCCAAAACAATTTCTTCCATTTGGTGCAGCAGATGGGCAATAGCTTGTGGGCTTACGGCAAAGAATTTTTTGAAATGAGTTTGGCAATCGGAAAACATGGACACAACCCAAAATTTACGGCTGATTGGACGATTTTTTATTGGGCATTTTGGTTGGCTTGGGCTCCTTTCACAGGGATGTTTATTGCCCGCATTTCTCGTGGTCGAACCATTCGTTCTTTCATTGGAGGAGTGTTGATCATTCCCTCTTTCGGTACTTTTTTGTGGTTCTCCGTTTTTGGAACGATTGCTTTTGAAATAGTTGATACCTTGCCCAATGGTTACGAAGGGCAGTTTGACAATCTATTTACTGCCACTTTCCAATTTTTCGAATTGTATCCAATGAGCAATCTTCTAAATATTGTGACCATCTGCTTGATGTTCACCTATTTGATTACTTCAATGGATTCCGCCATTTTTGTTATCAGCATGATGACCGATAAAGGCAAGTCAGACCCTACGAAATTCTACAAAGTTTTTTGGGGCATTATGCTGCCTCTGATTGCTTGCACGGCTGTTTGGTTGGGCGGTGATAATTTTTTGCGGTCGACCAGCAATTTACTGATTATAACAGCCTTACCCTTTTCGTTTGTTTCATTGGTGATGGTCTATGCCTTTCTCAAAGATTTGAGGAAACCTTGATTTTGTATTCAATCGTTTAGCATCCGCTTCAATTGTCACTAAATATCTATTCAAAAATCTCTCCCCCTCAGCGTCTCTGCGTTCAAAGTCAAGCCAATACAAGCATACCCAAGCACAATTACCAACACAAAACACGTAGAGACTAAAACGTCTCTACTCGTACCTCAACGCCCGAATAGGATTTCCAATTGCAGCCTTTACCGCCTGAAAACTCACCGTCAAAATAGCGATGACCAATCCCAAAATACTCGCCAAACCGAAAGTCCAAAAGGTAATATCAGTTGGATAGGCAAAAGTTTCTGTCCATTTCTGCATCATGAAGTAGGCAATCGGCCAAGCAATGATGTTGGATATCAAGACCAAGAGAATGAACTCCTTAGTGAGTAGTAGGGTAATGTTGCCAATTGAAGCCCCCAGCACTTTTCGGATACCAATTTCTTTGGTGCGCTGCTCGGCAGTGTAGGAAGCCAAGCCAAAAAGCCCCAAACAAGCAATGAAAATGGCCAATAGGGTGAAATACAAAAACACTTTCCCCAATCGTTCTTCGGCAGTATAAAGCATGGCGAATTTTTGGTCGAGAAAATCGTATTGAAAAGGATATTCAGGCTCAAAACGAGTCCAAGTATCTTCAATAAAAGACAGACTTTCGGCCATATTGTTTGGGCTAAGACGAATCGCCACATTGTAGGTATATTGTGGATTCACACTCAAAATCATGGGTTTGATTTGTTTGGTGAAACCCTCAGTATGAAAATCTTTTACCACTCCAATCACTTTGCCCGATACTACATTCGTACCCATTTCTGTCACTTCTTTACCAATAGGATTGTCCCACCCAAAATTCTTTACCGCCGATTCATTGAGGATGTAAGCCGTAATGCTATCCGTTGAAAGATTGCGGTCAAAAGCCCGCCCTTGAATGATTTGCAGACCCATTGTTTCGATAAAATCAAAATCGGTTTCCATATTCCACAAAGGATAATGCTGCTGAACACCATCTTTTTCAGCACTGAACATATTCTGATTTGGATCACCATTACTTGGCAAAAAACTCGCTGCGGTCATACTGATGATATTCGGATTTTTCAAGATTTCCGTTTTCACCGTTTCCATCTGTTTCACGGTTTCACTTTTGTTCACTTCAATCATCACCAACTGCTCTTTGTCAAACCCCAAGCTGGCATTGTGTAAATAACTCAATTGCTGGGACACAAACAAAACACCAATAATCAAAGCCACTGAAATAGCAAACTGTGTCACCACCAATGCTTTGCGAAACTTTGCTCCGCCGCTGCCCTTCAATAGTGTTCCTTTCAAAACCGTTGCAGGGCGAAAACTTGATAGGTAAAAAGCAGGATAACTGCCTGCAAATAAACCTACAAAGATGAAAATACTGCCAAGAAAAACATAGAATAAAAAGGACTTACCGCCAAACAAGCTGATATTTTTGTCGACAATATTGTTGAAGTAAGGTAAAATCAATTCTATAAATACGACTGCCAAACACATCGCAATCAGACTTTGCAGCAAAGCTTCTCCCAAAAATTGACCAATCAATGCACTTCGAGGCGCACCTATCACTTTTCTGACTCCCACTTCCTTTGCCCTTTTTGAAGAGCGAGCTGTTGCCAAATTCATAAAATTGATACCTGCAATCAACAAAACCAAAATAGCAATGATACTAAAAATATAAATGAACTTCCGATCACTGTTTGCCTGCAATTCCCAATCCAAGTTGCCGCCCAAATGAATACCCATAAGCGGTTGAAGGTAAGCATCGAAGCGATTTCCAGAAGCCAAAAACTCCTCTACATCCATTCCTGCCATTTGCTTCAACTGTGGAGCCATATTGTTTTTGTAGAAAGTTGGAAACTTTGCTTCTACTTGTTCTTGAGTTGCCCCATCATGTAGTAGAATATATGTGTAAACATTGGAAGACAGCCAATTATCAGAATTGAAGTTGTCCAAAGAGACAATGGAAGCCAAAAAATCATAATGAAAGTGGGAGTTGCTCGGTATATCTCGCATCAAAGCGACCACCAAATAATCCCGGTCATTGTCCAACTTCAATGTTTGCCCTACGGCTTTTTCCTTTCCGAAATATTTTGCAGCAGCAGACTCGCTAATAATTACCTGATTGGGTTTGTTCAAGGCAGTTTTGGCATCTCCTTCAATGAGTTCAAAACTGAAAATATCGAAGAAAGTAGAATCTACCCACGCCCATGTCCGTTTTTCGTAAAATTTCTTTTCCTCCCAACTCACCAAAGCCTCTGCCCGATAAGGGTTGATGCGGGTAGTATTGATAACTTCTGGAAATTCATCCAAAATTGCCTTGCCAAGTGGATTGGGCGACACAGGGGCTTGCAATTGCTGTCCCATCATTTCGGCATCAATGGCTGTGCGGTAAATATTGTCCGCATTTTTGTGGAATCGGTCGTAACTCAATTCGTCGGTTACAAACAACAGAATCAACACGCAACACGCTATGCCAATTGCTAAACCAAGTATGTTGATAAGCGAGTATGTTTTATTGCGTAGCAAATTTCGCATCGCTACTTTGAAGTAATTTCTAAACATGATTTTGTTGTGTTAAAGTGTTAGTGTATTCAATTCCTAAATCAAAAAACTCTGTGCCTCTGTTTCTCTGTGTTCAATCAAACAGCAAACCCCTTCAATTGATTTTCCGCCACAATCTGACCATCCAACAATCGAACAATTCGATGAGCATATTCTGCATCTCTTGATGAGTGCGTCACCATGATAATCGTTGTGCCTTCTTCATTCAATTGGGTTAGCAACTGCATCACCTCACCGCCATTTTCGCTATCCAGATTACCTGTGGGTTCATCCGCCAAAATCAATTTGGGTTTGTGAACAATCGCCCTCGAAACCGCCACACGTTGCTGCTGACCACCCGAAAGTTGCTGTGGGAAGTGATTGCGTCGATGCATCATGTTCATGCGCTCCAAAACAGCTTCCACCATTTTTTTACGCTCCGCAGTCTTGATGTTGTTGTAGATCAAGGGTAATTCTACGTTTTCAAAAACGGTGAGTTCGTCAATCAAATTGAAACTCTGAAAAATAAAGCCCAAATTCGCTTTCCGCAAATCCGCCCTTTGTCGTTCCGAATATTTTGATATTTCTTGGTCGAGGAAATTGTATTCACCTGAACTTGGATTGTCTATCATCCCAATGATGTTCAACAAAGTGGATTTCCCGCAACCCGAAGGACCCATCACTGCCACAAATTCACCTGTTGCGATATTGAAGTTCACACCATTCAAAGCAGTGGTTTCTATTTCGTCTGTCCGATAGACTTTGGTTAAATTGACTGTTCGTATCATTTTTATTTTTGTGTTTAGGTTGGGTAGAGACGTTTTACTAAAACGTCTCTACGTGTTTATGTTGATGCACATACTATTGTAGAGGCAAAGGATGTGCCATTGAGTTAAATAGTTGATTATGTGATAATTGAATCGTATTTTAAAGATTAAAGTAATGAGTTTTGTTTCAGAGTGGAACAGTGAGGTGTTTCATTGTGGAACAGGTTCAAACTTTCTTTAAATCAGCAATTTAAGAGCGTCATCAATTTGCCTTGCCTCTGTCCAAACCATCAAATACCCTCCTTTCTGAATTTTTATGATATTTTTGGTTTTTGGACACGGCAAAACCCAGTCCTTCATGCCGTGAATTTGCAGCAGGTTTGCAGGAATTTCTTTGTTGTTCCATTGCAGTATGGCATTGATAGCCCACTTCAAAAATGGAGCATCCGTATCTTGCAATATATTCTTTAGGAGTGTTTTATCATTCGGTTGATACATTCCAAACAAGAAATAAGTAACAGGATTGGCCCACTTCAATAATTGGCTTGGCAGCAATATGTGTAGCTTCAATTTACCAAAAAATCGGTAGAACGATGGAATTTCTTGTTTTGTAGCAGCACTTGAAATCAGAATCACCTTTTTACAAGGCAGAATTTTACTTATTTCAACAGCGACCATTCCACCAAAAGAAACGCCCATCAAGATGACTTCTTCGTCTCTGTCAATTTGTTCGGATAACCGCAAAGCATATTCCTTCAAGTTGTTTCCATTTGGAGGAACCCATTGAAGGTGTTTGTGTTCTTGCTTTTCCAAAAACGACAAACGACCAAAAATCCTTTCATCTGCCCCCAAACCGCTTATCAAATACAGCATAGTTCAGTGATTAGTAAATTGTTGAAAGTTTCGCTACGAACACTAAAAAATATCTTCACCTCTCCGTCTCAGCGTTTATCCTCTAAATCAAGTGAGCAAAAAACCTCTTTACAAAGATATCCTCACTCCGCCCTCAACGCCTTCACTGGATTCGCCACCGCCGCTGCAATCGCCTGATACCCCACCGACAACCAAGCCACCGCCAACGAAAACGCAATGGCAATCAAAAAGATAGAAATACCCATGTCAATCGAATAGGCAAAGTTTTGCAGCCATTGACCCATCGCATAATAGGCAAGCGGCGAAGCAATCACGAAAGCAATCAATACGAGTTTGGTAAATTCTTTGGAGAAAAGCAAGACGATGTTGCCGACCGTTGCGCCCAAAACCTTGCGGACACCAATCTCCTTCGTTTTTTGAGCAGCCATAAAAGAAACCAAACCAACCAAACCCAAACAAGCGATAAAAATGGCGATAAAAGCAAAAATTCGGAACAACTGCTGCAATTTTGCCTCCGACTCATACGCCTGCCCCAAGCGTTCGTCCAAAAATTGGTATTCAAACAACTGATTGGGAAACATGCTTGTATAGGTATTTTTGATGTCTGCAATGGTTTGTTGAGGGTTGCGGGTTTTCATTTTCACTCCAGCCGTGCCAATGAAAATATTGCCTTTGAAGAAGACCGCAGGAATGATTTCCATTTGCAGCGAACGGTTGTGAAAATTTTGAAGCACACCAATAATTGGCATTTTGAAGCCATTGAAGAAAAGTTCTTCACCCAAAATTGCTTCATTGCTTTCAAAACCCATTTTTTTCACCAATTCCTCATTTACCACCACGCCTTTGTCATAAACCGAATCTTTTGCAGCTTGCTGCGGATACCATTCACCAGCAGCCAATTGCAGTCCATAAGTGTGCACAAAATCCACGTCCACCGTTTTGATTTCCGAATAGATTTTATCTCCCTTTTTGCCTTTATCGCCCATTTCGATATTGGAAGTCCACGAACTTTGTGCAATTGGCGCACCCATCGCATAACTTACGGCTTCAATGGAAGGATTTTGCAGCAATTCCGTTTTCATGCGCTGCAATTTTGAATCATCGTCATTGGGCAAATCCAACATCACAATCGCTTCTTTGTTGAAACCCAAATCTTTGTTTTTCAAGTAGTTCATTTGGTAAGTCATCACCAAAGTTCCAACAATCAGCACCTGCGAAATGATGAACTGAAAGACCACCAAACCCCGACGCATCAAAAGCGAACTTTTTTTGTTGGTTGTCAAGGTGTTTTTGAGGGCAACGGCAGCTTGGTAGCCCGACAAAACCATTGCAGGATAAAAACCCGCTAAAAAGCTGGTAATCAAAACACTTGAAACGGTGAACAACAGAATGTTTGGGCTAAAAATGTGCAATTGAAGATTTTGCCCCAAAAAATTGTTGAGGTACGGAAGGGCTAATTCCGCAAGGGTCAAAGCGAACACAACTGCAATGGTCGTCAGCATCAAGGTTTCTCCCAAAAACTGCTTGACCAACTGTTTTCGATTCGCTCCCAACACTTTACGCACTCCAACTTCCCTCGACCTTTTCACTGCTTGCGCCGTTGCGATGTTGATGAAATTGATGCAGGCTATCAAGACCAAAAACAAACCAATCAAGCCAAAAATCCACAAATAGGTTTTGCTAATCGTTGGGCGGTCAGTCGAACCTTCAAAACGGGTATCGAAGTGCATTTCGGTCAAAGGCTGCAAAAAATAGTTGCGTTCTGCTGCCCGTCCTTCACTTAGGTATTTTTGCTCGAAAGCTTCAAATCGAGAATTAATGCTTTCAGGTGTTTGATTGTCACCCAATACAACGTAGGTGCTTCCCGCCCAAGTCCAGTTCCAATTGTCTATATCTCCCACTTCTTTGGCATAGGCTTTCAAGTTCGCAAAACTGATGACCATCTCAAAATCCAAGTTGCTGTTGTCGGATATGTCTTCCATCAAACCTGTCACTTTCACATCAAATTTTTGGTCGAAAGTGATGGTTTTTCCCAAAACCGATGCCTCCAGTGGAAACAGTTTTTTGGCTAAACTTCGGGTCAAAACGATGGAATTGGGTTCGGCTAAGGCAGTGGAAGGATTACCTTCTATCCACTGATAGTCAAACACTTCAAAGAAATGTGAATCTGCAAATATCGAACTTTCTACTTTGAAGAGTTCCTCCCCAACACTGACCATTGTTTCTTGGTGATTGTGGATTTGAGTGACGTTTTCTAACTCTGGGAAATCGTTGCGAATGGCTTGTCCAACAGGATATTGACTGTATCCATTGAAGCTTTCTTCGTCTCGGTTGAGGCGTTCGCTTACGACTCGGTAAATTTTGTCGGCTTTGGCATGAAAAAAATCGTAACTTGTTTCATGATTGACTACCAAGAATATGAGTAGGCAACAGGCGATTCCCAAGGTCAAACCTAAGATGTTGATGAGGGCATATCCTTTGTTGCGGATAAGGTTGCGGTAAGCGGTTTTTATATAGTTTGTAAGCATTTTAGTTATTTTTTGAATATTTAGCAAAACTTTACCAACAATTTCCAATTTTGGCAACAGTTGAAGTGGGGATTGAACACAGAGACACAAAGGCACAGAGAATTTTTACTCACTTGATTTAGAAAATGAACGCTGAGACGGAGAGACACTGAGATTTTTTTGGTTTTTGAATATGGTTTCTTGTATTGTCATGCTGAAAGCATCTTGTTTGTTTATTGAACTGATTTTATTTCTTTTTTCAATCTTATTGGTTATCAATAATTTTTATGTTTTTTTCAACAAGATTTTTCTAAAATGACAAACCATTCAACAATATAACCATTCAACAATAAAGCAATATAACAATTCATCCATCACTCCGAAAGAATCAATTCATCCACTTCTCCATACGTATCATAAGAAGAAGTAATTACTCTATCCCCTTCCTTCAATCCTTCGGTGACTTCGTAGTTTTTTGGGTTTTGGCGACCGATGCTGATAGACTGTTTTCGGGCGGTATTGGAGTTGGCATCTAAAACATAAATCCATGCGCCGCCAGTTTCTTGGTAAAAGCCGCCACGAGGAATCAAAAGTGCTTCACTTTCATCACTTAGCGACAATTTGATTTGCAGACTTTGCCCCCGTTTGATGCCTTCAGGAGCTTTGTCGGGAAAAAACATATCGACTTCAAAAGTCCCGTTGCTGATTTCGGGAAAAATCTTTTGGATAGTCAAAGGATAGCTCGTGCCTGCAAAGGTAAATTCACCCTGCTGACCTGTATAAATCCTTGCTACATAATGTTCGTCCACGCTTGCACGCACTTTGAAGTTGTCCAAAACGTCAATCTGCCCTAGGTTTTCACCTCCATTGACCGACTCACCCAGTTCCACTTTGAGGGAAGACAATTGGCCGTCAATAGGAGATTTAACAACAAGATTGTCAAGGCTTTGGTCAATTACACCAAGATTTCGTTTCATCAAATCCAAAGACGAACCAATTTGCCCTTTTTGCTGCTCTGAAAGTTGTTGGTCTTGAGCGATTTTGCGTTGGATAACTGAGCGTTTTTTGATGTTGTAGCTCAATTCTTCTTTCATCTGGTCAAATTCTTCTTTGGAAATAGTGCCTTCTTCTGCAAGGGTTTTGTTGCGGTTGATGCGACGTTGAAGGTCGGTGATTTGGTAGTCCACGTTGACCAACTGTTCTTCAAGGTTTAAACCATTCTGTTCCATCACAATCTGTGTGTTTTGAAGGTCGTTGATTTGTTCCAAAAGTTGCGTTTCAAGGTTCATATAACTCAACTGCAAACTGGCATTGGAGAGCTTAATCAACTTTTGTCCCTTGCGAACCATCTCACCATCTTCCACATATATTTCCTTCACTTGTCCTCCTTCAACAGCATCCAAAAACACCGTTTTGATGGGCAATACATTGCCTGTCACAGGAATAAATTCTTTGAAATTTCCTTTTGTTACCGTTGCTACGGTCACTCGATTTTTCTCAACTCTGTATTTTTTTACGCCCGAATTTTTCATGTACCAAGCCGATAGCAGCACTACGACTACCAACAAACTGGTGTATAAAACAATTTTGCCGAGCGTCCATTTTTTCTTTTTGATAACTTTGTCCATCTGTGGAATGAAAATTAAAATGAGAATTAAAAATACCGTTTACAACAATTGAACTGCCTCGCTTTCGAGGTTATCGTCGTTGCTGTGATGTACTTCTTTTACTTCTATCTGCTTCAATGTATTGGTTTCATGCTCGTTATACAAACCGTCAATAGTTGTGTAAATGATGACAGTGAGCAACAAATAACCAATAAGTTTGAAGATAGAAAGGAAAAAATTGAAAATGGGATGTAATGGGTTCATTTTTGGTCGTGTTTTTAGGTTGATTTTTTGTTTGAGTTAATAGTTGGATTTATGTTTTGATTGCTCATTAGCAGTGGGTTTCAAAACCCACCGCTAATGAGCAATTGATTTAAGGGTTTCTTCGTTTTTCACCCAACCATCCAACAAATTGACAATTCGATTGCCGTAAGCCGCATTGCTTTCGGAATGAGTAACTTGTACAATCGTTACACCATCTTTTTTATTCAATTGCTGGAACAATTCCATAATTTCCTCACCTTGCGATGTGTGCAGATTGCCTGTGGGTTCATCCGCCAAAATGATTTTGGGTTTGGTGATAATCGCCCTTGCGATACCAACCAATTGTTGTTGTCCGCCTGAAAGTTGGTGCGGAAACAGATCTTTTTTAGCGACCATATTGAAGCGGTCAAGTACATCGGCAACCAAACTTTTTCTTTCACCACTTTTGATGCCTCTGTAAATCAAGGGCGTTTCAATATTCTCATAGACAGTAAGTTCGTCAATGAGGTGATAGGCTTGAAAGACGAAACCCATGTATTGTTTGTGGAGTTCGTTTTTCTTACGCTCACTCATTTTGGAGATTTCGTAGTCGAAAAACCGATACGTTCCTGCGGTAGATTCTTCCAAAAGACCCAAAATGTGTAGCAATGTGGATTTTCCTGCACCGCTTGGGCCCATGATGGTTACAAATTCGCCTTCTTCAATGGTTAAGTTGATGTTTTTGAGGATGTAGTGTTTCTTCAATCCTGAACGGTGGTATTTTTCGATGCCTGTAAGTTGTATCATTCTATTGATGCTTTTGGTAACTTCAACTGTTGGCAAGGCTTGAAGCCGTTGCCAAAGTTTCGTAAGTGTAAACCTTGCCAACAATTTCCAATTTTGGCAACGGTTGAAACTGTGTACACTCTATTATAGGCAAAGGCTGTGCCATTGAAGTAAAAATCTAACAATCAAATAGATAGGCAACAATAAACAATATTGCAGCAAAGCAACTGTTTCAGAGTGGAACAGTTTTGTGTTTCAGAGTGGAACAATATTTTTGGGAGCAAGTAAATGGTTTATAGAATTCATCTATATTCTCATTCTTTGATAATCAATCTTGGTGGGTATTTAAAGTGTGAACCATGCAGTTTTCCATGTTTCCGATCATTAATGCAAATTGCTGTTTTGTTTTAGTGCCATTAGCATATTCTGCGGGCTTCCAATTTGACATATTGCAGATGGTGTCCAATAACAATTTGTCTATTTTTTCATCTTTAGAAGTCTCTAATACATGAACATCAATAATTTCCCCTTCTTTGCTAATCGTAAATTTTACGATAGCCAAATCGTATCCCACAAAAATACCATCAGGGATTTTATTCATAGCATTGTCCTTTAAGTATTGTTTCAATTGTTGCTGTCCGCCAACGTATTGGGCTTCGTTTTCAGGATTGACCATAAATTTAAAATTAATTTCCTTAATCTCATTTTGAATCAATGTGTTATCTGGTATGTATTGGACAGTTACTTCAATCTGTGTACCTACGTCTGCCCTGTCCATGATGTCCTTTTGTTCTTGGGTGAGAATATCATTTTTACTTACAGCTTTCTTTATCACACCTTTATAGCTTACCAAAATCTCAACGGAAATATATTCCCTTATCCATGACGATGGATAATGTCTATTAAGATCAATTAAAGTGTGGGCTTCATTCAACTTTTCTTTTGTAATCGAAAGAGGTGAGTAGATACCATGCACTTCACAATTTAATTCATTGTATTTCATATAGTTTTGAGAAAAACTACACATCGTGAGATGAAGTAAAAACAAGATGATAATGCTATTTTTCATTTTAGATATTTTTATAAAATTATACTGTAGTCCAAAATTAAAAGACGAAGAATCTGTCTTGTTACTAAGATAGATTATTAGTTATCGAATGAAGTTACTTTGGGTTGCGTTTAACAGGTTTTTAACAAGTGCTTGCGAGCATTTTGCAGAGATTTTTTTGCAATTATTTAATAGTGAAAAATTTATGGCATTTTGTAGTTATGTAATTATTTTTCCTTCAATATCCCTTCAATCCTTTCCAACAGCTTCTTCCCATCTTCATCGACTCGACTCGGCAGTTTACCTGTTTTCTGAGTCATCACCATAATCGCCACATTGTCCGCCAATACTTCATCAGGATGAATAATATAGTCGGTATTGTTGCCGATTTGCTCCCGAAAACCACTCACTTTTTGAATCCCCAAAGGAGTAGGTTCATCGCCATCGACTACTTGCCATCCGCCTTTAACCTGCTTAATCTCAAACAAATCGTAGGCGAGATATTGGAAGAAATTGCCGTTTTCGGAAGTGAATTCAGGGTGCTTGGAATAAATCATCAAAATCACTGGAACAGCCTCTCCATCAGGTTTCACCACATTAATTTTGTATCGGTAGTCCACGCCATCGGGATTGGTAAGTTTGCGTTTTTGCAACATAGAACCGATGTTGAGATTTTCGATTTTTTCATAGCCGATGGTTTCATAGAGTTGACGTTTTTTATCAGGATGTAGGCGAGAATAGACATGGAATACTTCATGGATCATGGTCTGCAAAAAACGTTCTCTTCCTTTTTCGTTGTTCATTCGCTGCATCGTCGGACGGGGAATGATGATGGCGGCATCACGGGTATAAAAAGCTCCGTTTTCTTCACTGCCATCGGTGAGAATCAATTGCAGGTTATCGGGAAAAAGAGATAAGGTGATTTGACTGCAAAGCGAATAAGCTTCTTCAAAAATCTCTTTTACAAACGTCAATTCGTCCGTTTTCCATTCTTGTACACTCGCTGCCATTCGGTCTTTGAACGCTTGAATATTTGAAGATCTGGCACTTTCTTCTAAATTTTTCATCAATCTGATTTCTAACTCTAAATCTCCCAATTCTTCAAAAAATGGCTCTAATTCATCCTTCAAGATGATTTTTTGCCCCGTTTCTTTGGTCATGTATTCCACCGTTTTGCCGTCCTTCAATTGTTGGATATTGGAGGTGGGGAGAATGGTGGTTGAAGTTTGTTGGGCTTTTTGTAGGTTTTTGCAGCTGGGTAGTAAAAATAAGATGTTGCAGAAGAATAGGAAATAGGATAGATTAAAGTGTAATTTCATGCTTATTGCTTTTATAAATGAGCAGCAAATCTAAGTAATTGAAGTGAAAAATTATTTTCTATTCAAATTTTAGCCAAAGCACAAAGGTACTACCCAATGTCCATTATGCCTTTTCCAATAACCTTTTTGCATCTTCTTCCGTGCAGATGTACAAGTTATTGGTCATCTGAATATTGCCAACTAATAGCGTCCAATAATACAAACCACTAGGGAATAGATTGGTGGCAACAATTGAGATGCGGAATTGAGTACTACCTTTTGCTACTTCATATCGTCCGCTTGTTTCGCCTTGATTGTTCTTGAAGTGAAGTGCAGCGTCTTGAGGAATCGCCTGTTGGAAAACAAAATGAATAACTCCAATACATACAGCATCCTTCTTAGGCGCAGTAACATGGAGAGCGGAAGATGTTGTTTTAAAACTTACCGCCATTTTGCGTTCCATCGCTCGGTTGGGTTTCGTCTGTTCTGACAAGGCAGTTCTAAGAATGACTTCCAAAACCTCATCTAAGTTTTCCCAGTCAATGGGTGTAGTGTATCGCTCTTTTGAATCGCTTGAAAAAAAAGGGTGAGGATGCGCTGCAATCATCGCAGTATCGTACAGTTGATACAATTCGATGATTTGTTGTCTGCTTTTGTTATTATTCCAAAAGTGTTCTACCAGTGCAGAAGGTAGTTCATCTACTCTTGAAAGGTGCATAGCATAAGCATATAGAATGCGGTTTTCCATGTTCAGGTTTTCCATTTTTTCAAATATTTTTTTGAGTTGTTTCATGTATAGTGAGTTTGAAAATTTAAGTAGTGATGAAAAATAAATTCTATTTTTTGGGCTTTCTCCTTCTTCGCTCTCTCGGTTGTTTTGGAATAGGTTTTCCAAAATAGAATGAAAGAGTGTAACTCCATTTTTCCTAATAGACGTTTTGAGTAGGTTATTTTGAAGAAAAAAGTAGCTTTTTTTTTGTACAATTGACACACCAGTAATTTTTCCCCACTGACAACTTTAGATATGGATTTTGGAGTACCGATAAGTGGAACGTCAAGTCCAGTACAAGCTGTCCCACTCTTTATCCATGAAGCTTAACTATCTTGACTTTGTTGTTGATGACCGCAGGAGCTATGTTTTTGGTACAGCCCAATATGCAAGAAAAATTAGGAAAATAAGTTCGGTCTTTCTATACAATTGGCATAAAGACTTCGAGAGATTTTTTTATAGTCTACTGATTTTCAAACACTCCCTATGCTTTCAGACCAAACTTCTAAAGTCTAAATCAGCACTCTCAATATACAACCTGCATTGGTATCAACTTTTGGAGTTTTTTTTTGAAGAATATCTACAGGTATCAAAGCTACCTCAAACCACTATCCCCATAGATTACCGAAGATTCTTTCACCTGCAAAGCATAGCCAAAAGAAAATTTCAAAAACACAAATTTTTTTTCCAAAAAATCTTCAATCCAAGCACACCAAAACGTCTATTGGTAAAAAAGTTCGATGAAAGAAATACAATACCCAATGAAAGCAATTCATACGACCTCTAACAGGCAATGGTGGTTGAAAGAAATAAACCGATTGATTTTGAATCACTTATCCGATTACAATTTGACCAATACCCTGTTAGCGGAGAAACTATCTGTTAGTGAAAGACAATTGTACCGAATGGTGAAAAACCTCACAGGAATGTCGCCCAACCTCTATGTGCGCCACATTCGACTGCAAAAAGCCTATCAATTCCTTCAATCGGGAGAATACCGCACCGTAAAAGAAGTGGCAGCTAAAGTGGGATTTCAAAACGCAGAGTATTTCACCCACTTATTCAAATCGACCTTTGGACAAATTCCTTTTGAAGTGTTGCAGAAAAAGGGCATCAAATAACAAATAACTTCTTCAAAATGGCAGATATGTGGGGGTATTTGGCAGAAATGAAGGGGGTGTTTTTTTTGAGTAATGAAAAGCGACATTTTACCTTTGTGAGTTGTTTGGCTTGCCTATACAATTTTTATGGAAGCAGCACAAACAAACTTCGGAAATTTCATTTTTTCTTTATTTTTTTAAATTCCATTCTCATGACAAACAAATACTTTTTCATTATTTTTCTGTTCTGTTCTGTTCTGTTCTTCTGACCTAAATGCTCAATGTACCGTACATGGAGTTGATTATGGAAATACTAGCTTTAACAATAATACAGGTGGGGTCTTTGGTCAATCGTTTCAGCCTTGTCAATCGGGAAATATTACGAGCATTACTTTTAATGTTGATTCGGATGGTGCAGGTACTCACGACTTGAGGATAGCTGCAATTACTGCCCCTCCTAGTGCCGTTATTGGTGGTCCTGTTTATCAAACCTTTAACACAGCAGGAGGATTTGAAACAGTGACTGTTACTTTAAACACTCCTTTCCCTGTAACAGGAGGCAACGATTATGCTTTTGACATTACAGCAGGTACAAATTTTAATTTTATTTACGCTGCTGCACTTGACGATGAGCCAAGTGGAATTTTTTACGAAGTTTTTTTTGGATCATTTACCTCATATACAAGTCAAGATTTAGATTTTGAAGTAGCGATCAGTGCAGCGGCGGAGCCAGCAGCAGCAAGTATTCCCACTCTCTCTCAATGGGGTTTAATCATCTTGGCTTTGTTGTTGATGACCCTTGGTACTTTGTATTTGGTACAGCCCAATGTGGAAGAAAGGATAGGAAGATAAGTTTGTTCCTTCTATACAATTTAAAGTGCTTCTCACCTATACAACCTTCAATAGCTAAGGCTTTTGGAGGTTTTTTTTGAAGAATATCTACAGGAATCGGAAATCAGCCTTTGGACAAACTCCTTTGGAGGTTTTGCAGAAAAAGGGCATCAAATAACAAGGAACTTACTCAAAATGGCAGATATGTGGGGGTATTTGGCAGAAATGAGGGGGGTGTTTTTTTTGACTAATAAAAAGCGATATTCTACCTTTGGGTAATAATAAAAAACTGCTTGTCAGGTAAAAATGACAACTCAATCCATTTGGAGTATTTCCTACTTGGATGTAAACAAAACATCAATCACTGAATCCTATGAAACCAAAAGTACTCTTAATAGGCTGGGATGCAGCCGACTGGAAAGCCATCAACCCACTAATGGATGCAGGCATGATGCCCAATTTGCAGAAAATGGTAGAAGAAGGAGTGATGGGCAATTTAGCGACCCTCGACCCACCTCTATCTCCAACTTTATGGACATCCATTTCCACAGGCAAACGCCCCTACAAACACGGAATCATCGGCTTCACCGAACCCGACCCCTCAGGCACAAGCGTTCGCCCCGTTCACATCACCTCCCGAAAGGTCAAAGCCATCTGGAACATGCTCACCCAAGAAGGCTACAAAACCCATCAAGTCGGTTGGTGGCCCTCGCATCCCGCCGAGCCCATCAACGGTGTGTATGTGTCCAACTTCTACCAACGAGCCAGTGCCCCCATCACCGAACCTTGGCCGCTGCTTGCCGAAACCGTTCACCCAGCCGAAAAAGCCGACTTATTTGCCGCTTTGAGGCTGCATCCACACGAGCTTACACACGCCCACTTACTACCCTTTTTGCCCAATGGCCACAAAATGGATCAAAGCGATAAAAAAGTCCAGGGCAGAATCAACAGCCTCCGAAAAATCATTGCAGACTGCACTACCATTCATTCAGCAGTTACCTACATTTTGGACCAAGAAGAATGGGATTTTGTCGCTGTTTACTACGATGCCATTGACCACTTTGGGCATGGATTTATGAAGTTTCATCCGCCCAAACAAGATCACATCTCTCAAAAAGATTTTGATGCCTACCACAATGTTGTCACGGCAGGCTATCAATACCACGACCTCATGCTCGGCAGACTGCTCGAATTGGCAGGCAAAGACACCACCGTTATGTTGGTGTCCGACCACGGTTTTCACCCCGACCACCTGCGCCCCAAAAACTTGCCACGAGAATCGGCGGGCCCTGCATGGGAACACAGCCCCTACGGTATTGTGGTGATGAAAGGGCCTGGCATCAAAAAAGACGAGCGCATTTATGGCGCAAGTCTGATAGATGTAACACCCACTTTGCTGCATCTCATGGACTTACCGATAGGCTTAGACATGGACGGTAAGGTATTGAGTACAGCCTTTGCCCAGCCCAAAAAAATCAAAACCATCGAAAGTTGGGAAAAAGTGGAGGGCGAATGTGGGATGCACCCCAAAGACAAACTCGAAGACCCCGAAGCCTCCAAAGCTGCCTTAGACCAACTTGTTGAGTTGGGCTACATTGAAGCACCAGGGCCCGATGAAGAAAAAAACATCCAACGCACCATCAACGACCGTCAGTTTTACCTCTCCCGTGCCTACATTGACGGAGGAAAATACAGCGAAGCCATTCCGATTTTGGAAGACCTGCAAGAAAAAAATCCCACCCAATCGCACTACTCCATTCGATTGGCGAACTGCTATCTGCAAACCAAACAAACCGCCAAAGCCCGAAAAACCATCCAACACCTGCGTGCTCGGCAGCAAAAACCTACCGTCACACTCCTAATCTATCAAGCCCGAATCGTGACCCAAGAAGGCAACACAGAGCAGGCTTTGGAATACCTCAAACAGGCAGAAAAACAAGAAAAAGACTATCCTGGGCTGCAACTTCAAATTGGAAACTGCTACCGCCATTTGAAAGAATGGGAGGCTGCAATGAACTGCTACAATTTGGCACTTCAAAACAATCCAGAAGACAACCACGCATGGCATGGAAAAGGCTTGGTACTCGCCAAAATGGGGCAACAAGAAGAAGCCGTTACCCACTTTTTGAAGACCATCGGTTTGCGCTATTTTTCGCCCAATGCCCACCGAGATTTAGGCGATAGTCTATTGGCTTTGAAGCAATACGGACATGCTGCAAAAGCGTATGAAGTAGCCATTCACCTCTATCCCCGCTTCAAATACCCCAAACAACAACTCGTAGAACTCTACGAAAACCAACTGCCACGACCCGAACGAGCAGCCTATTACAAGGCGCAACTGCCCGACTATACGCTGCCCGAAATGGTCATCGTGTCAGGTTTGCCCCGCTCAGGCACTTCCATGATGATGCAAATGCTCGAAGCTGGTGGGATGGAAGCCTTTACGGATGGAAAACGCAGCGCAGATGATAGCAACCAAAAGGGCTACTACGAACACGAAGCGGTCAAAAAAATGGGTCGCAACACGGATTTCTTGGCAGAAGTAGGCGATAAGTTCGTCAAAGTTGTGGCACATTTGCTGTTCCATTTGCCGAGGATTTATCGCTACAAAATCATCTTTATGGAGCGAGATATTGACGAAGTGCTTCAATCCCAGCACAAAATGTTGCAGCGAGATGGCAAACTCAAAAAAGGCACTTTTTCTTACCGCCTCGGAATACAGTTTGAAGAAACGCTCAAAAAGGTGAAAGACACCTACCAAAACCGCCCAAATGTAGAATTTCTATTCGTGCCACACCGAGAGGTCATCGAATTTCCACAAACCGTTGCCAAACAAGTGCAGGAGTTTTTGGAAAAACCCTTGGATTTGGAAAAAATGGCAATGGTGGTAGATGCGAGTTTGTATCGGGAAAAATCGGAGGTGGTGAGCGAATAGTGGACTAAGGGATAACAAATAAAAAAAATAAACAACCATAAATGAAACATCAAAAAATACAAAACATACTCATCGTAGGAGGTGGAACAGCAGGCTGGATGACGGCTGCCTATTTGAACCAAACCTTCAATGCCACCGAACCCACGATGAACATTAGCCTCATTGAAGCCGCAAATGAAAATGGAGACAACTCTGCCCCACAAGCAGTTGGTTGTCTGCCCTTTTTGAGGGGTTTTTTCAATTATTTGGGCATTCACGAGCAAACTTGGATGGGAGCCTGTCATGCTTCTTTCAAAATGGCAACCCTCTTTGAAGGATGGAAAGACGGCAGCGAAGCGGATTCTTATTGGCACACACTCGGCAATGTGGCAAACCATCAAGCCGAGCGACTTGCACTGACCGAACATTGGCTGCACAAACACCATCAGGGCGAGGAAACTTCGTTTGCCGAATCGCTACAAGAAGCCGTAGCGGTTTGTAAAGCCATGAAAACGCCCAAAGTAGCGATTTCGGAAGGTCGGTCGAGAGCCTTGCCCTATGCCCATCATTTGGATGTTCAATTGATGGTTCAGCTACTCAAAAAGTATGCGACCAACAGAGGAGTGAATCATTTGGTAGGCGATGTTGCTGCAATAGATGTGGATGAATCGGGCGCAATTCGACAAGTGCAAACCGAAGAACATGGTGCATTGACCGCTGATTTGTACGTAGATTGTACAGGCGAGACTTCAATGCTATTGGGTCAAACACTACAAGAAAAAGAGGATTCCTACTCCAATCACTTGCGCTGTGATGCAAAAGTAAGCATCACCTTGCCCTATGGAGAAAACAACCGCTACAACCAATCGGCAGGCGGTTTGAAGCCCTACACCACTGCAACAGCACTTTCGGCAGGTTGGCTTGCTCATATTCCGATACAAATCTGCGAAACCTATACCTATACTTACAGCAGCCAATTTGCATCGAAAGAGGCTGCCGAAATGGAACTGCGCCAACACATTGGCGACCGAAGCGAACAGGAAACTGCCCTCCACCAAAACCTTCAACAAGGCAAAAAACAAAACTTGTGGGTCAAAAACTGTGTGGCGATTGGTGCTTCTGGTGGACAAATTGAAGCATTGGAAGCGACCGATTTGGCATTGATTCAGTTGGCTTTGCGCTATTTGCTGTACTCTTTTCCCGATCAAACGATGGACAGCCGATTGCAGGATACCTACAATAAGGCGATGAACCAACTCTACGCAAATGTGCAGGATTTTGTGGTGCTGCACTACTGCTTGACCCAACGAGCGGACACCCCTTTTTGGAAGGCAGTGAAACAGGAAACCGAGATTCCGAGTGTTTTGCAGCAAAAATTGGAGGAATGGAAGCACTTCTTGCCCGATGGATTTGACCACAAATACGACTTGTTTGGGAGCTTCAACTATGTATCTGTTTTGGCAGGAATGGATTATTTGCCCTCCAAGGCACTGCCGATTCTGCAACACTCTTTGCACCGAGAAGCAGAGAATTTCTTCAAGCAAGTAGCACACCAAAGCGAACAGATGGCAAAAAAACTACCTACACAAGCCGAATATTTTCAACAATTGATACGTATCGCCAATTTTCAAAAAAACAAGGCTTGGTAAGATATAAGAATGAATGAAAAATAACACGCTCTAAATGAGCAATTTAATAATTTTTAATCAATTATCATCATGATGAAACATTTTATTTCCAAAGCATTATTCCTACTTGTAATGGGATTGTTGGTGAATGTAACAGGTGTATGGGCGCAAAAAGCCGCTCCTGCGACTGCCAACCCCAACATACAAGTATTGACCCCCAAAGAGCGAGCCGAGCGAAAAGCGGCACAAATGACCAAACAATACCAACTAACCCCTGCTCAAAGCCAAAAGGTCATTGACATTTATTTGGGAACGAACAAGGACTTGAGAGAAGCCCGTCAAACGAGCTACAAAACGCCACAGGCCAAAAAAGCAGCGATGAAACAAGCAAAGCAAGACCGCACACAAGCGATTCGAGCAATGCTTACACCCACACAACGCCAAAAAATGGACGAGTTGACTGCCCAGCGAATGGCAAAACAGGCAGAAAGCAAAGCGAAAAGGGCTGCTGCTACTAAGTAAATCCAATAAAATAAGTTCTCAATTTAGACTTTTGTAGTTTCATTTAAAAATCGGCTAGAGGGAAGAAAATCAACTTCCTATCAAACAGAAAACTACAAAAGTCTTCGAATCAATTGAGGAAGTTATTTTTTCGTTTTTGCTAAGTAATTTATTTTTTCATTTCAAAAAGAACAACGTTCTATGAAACAACAAAAAAACAACAAGACAGATTTTCATAAGCAGCTACAAGCCTACTCCGCATTGGGGACTGCTTTTTTGGCACTTGCCCCTCAGCAGGCGGAGGCGGATATTGTGTATGTGGATGTTCCTGATACCCAAATTTGTGTACAAGCTGGTCCAATAGACAGAAATGGTCCTAATACTTCTGCTCAAAGCACAAGGTATGTATATTTAGACTTAGACGGGCAGGATTCGAGCAGTAGTGCTTTCTCTGGACAAGATATGTATTTTACAGTAAGTGCTTCTGCTGGAGTATATAGTGGAACATATAATTCTCAAAATTTTCAGATTCAATCTGTTGGTGGAGCGATTGGGGTAGAGGGATACTACGGTACTGACAGCAGACTGATGGGAATTCAGACTACTTTTTCGAATTCTATTCAACCTCGCAATATGCCTTATGGCGCTACTATCAGTTCTGCCGTGACCCGTGCTAGCAGTACTGTTATTGCATCAATAGGGTTTTATTCAACTGGAAACGGTACATCAACTGCCAATAAAGCAGGTGACCCTGCTTGGTTGGGATCTGACTTTACTGATATACAAACGACAGGCTATTTGGGATTGGAGTTTCCAATCAGTGGCTCCAATCATTATGCTTGGATACAGGTAACAGTGGAAAATGAAGTCATAATGGAATCAGGGCAAGATTTGTTTGCCAAAACCTGTATCACCATTTTGGATTATGCTTATGAAAGCTGTCCAAACGAACCGATTCTTGCAGGGCATACATCAGGAGGAGCGATTACTTGCGATTCTGGTCCCGCTTCTATCCCAACCCTCTCTGAATGGGGATTACTCAACCTTGCTTTGCTGTTGATGACCTTCGGCACGATTTATTTGATTCAGCCGAATTTCAGTTTGCGGAAGGTAGCGAGGAGAGAGGAGGACAAATAGTTCGAAGTGTTTTGATTAGAAAATATTTGACGAGAAATGTAAGCACCAAATTTTTTAGATATCGGATGCCTAAAAGGTATCTGATATCTGCTTTTTTTGAAAGCTATATATACTTCAAAAATCTTTAAATCACTCAACTCATTTTAAAGCACTTTCTTTTTATTTTATTAAAATTATATTTAATACCATGACAGTAAGAACGTTACCTTGCATTATTAGACGGAAACTGGAAAAATACCACAAGTATTGCCACCGACTTCAAAAAAAATGGCAACAAGGCACATGGCTATCCCTCAACCAAGGACAACGCCAGATGTGCCTACAACGGCTACATCGCTACGAAGCCCAACTACAAAAATGGGGCATCGCCACCACCTTCTCCTTCGCTCTACTCACCAGCGGTCCCTCTATTCTACAAGCCCAAGTATCTGCTCCCAATGGCAGCGAATTCTTGGTGAATACATACACGACTGACAGTCAGGAATATGTCAGTGTAGGGGTGGATGACGATGGGGATTTCGTCATTGCTTGGGGGAGCGATGGTCAGGATGGAAGTGACTTTGGAATCTATGCCCAGCGCTACAATAGTAGCGGAACTCCACAAGGCAGCGAATTCAAAGTGAATACATTTACGAATAATTCTCAGAATGTACCTAGTGTAGGAATGGACAGCGATGGGGATTTTGTCATTACTTGGGTGAGTGAGTCTCAAGATGGAAGTGACGAGGGAGTCTATGCCCAACGCTACAATAGCAGTGGAGTCCCACAAGGCAGCGAATTCTTGGTAAACACATACACGACTAATGATCAGGTCTTTTCCAGTATAGGAATGGACAGCGATGGAGATTTCGTCATTGCATGGACGAGTGATGGTCAGGATGGAGCTAGTAGGGGAATATATGCCCAGCGCTACAATAGCAGTGGAGCCCCACAAGGCAGCGAATTCAAAGTGAATACATACACTAGTAACAACCAGACTACTCCCAATGTAGGGATGGATAGCGATGGAGATTTTGTCATTGCTTGGCAGAGTAACGGTCAGGATGGATATGGCTACGGAGTTTATGCCCAGCGCTACAATAGCAGTGGAACCCCACAAGGCAGCGAATTCTTGGTGAATACATCCACAATAGGTTTTCAGACTCACCCTAAGATAGGGATGGATAGCGATGGGGATTTTGTCATTACTTGGAAGGGTACTGATGGAGATGGCGATGGAGTTTTTATGCAACGCTACAATAGCAGTGGAGTACCACAAGGAAGTGAAGTTTTGGTGAATACAAACACGTATGAAGATCAGAATGATCCCGACATAGGAATGGACAGTGATGGGGATTTTACCATTACTTGGGAAAGTGCTTATCAAGAAGGTGGTTTTGATGGAAGTTTAGATGCAATCTATGCCCAGCACTTCGATAGCAGTGGAACTCCACAAGGCAGTGAATTCAAAGTGAATACATACACGCCTCTTGATCAGAGGAGGCCCGCTATAGGAATGAGTAGCGATGGAGATTTCGTCATTGCTTGGGCGAGCCAAGGACAGGATGGAAGTGACGTTGGAGTCTATGCCCAGCGCTTCGGTGGCAGTGGCAGTGGCACTCCAAGTGTTCCTACTCTTTCTGAATGGGGATTACTCAACCTTGCTTTGCTGTTGATGACCTTCGGCACGATTTACCTTATTAATCCCGATTTCAGTTTGCGGAAAGCAGCGAGGAGAGAGGAGGAATAGGAATACTTCAATGGATGAACTTTGCTCTCAATTATTTCAACCGCTGGGTCCAAGATTGGATTTGGCGGTTTTTTTGAATTTTTTTTCCAAAAAACCTTCAATTCACGCACGCCAAAACGTCTTTGTATCAATTGAGGAAGTTATTTTTTCGTTTTTGCTAAGTAATTTATTTTTTCATTTCAAAAAGAACACCGTTCTATGAAACAACAAAAAAACAAAAAGACAGATTTTCATAAGCAGCTACAAGCCTACTCCGCATTGGGGACGGCTTTTTTGGCGCTCGCCCCTCAACAGGCGGAGGCAGACATCGTATATGTGGACATTCCCGACTTTGAAGTATGTGTAGAAGCTACTGAAGTCAGAGATGGTAGTTATAGTTCCTCAGAAAATACCCGATATCTCTATATAGACTTTGATGGACAACAGGTAGAGACTAGCAGCCTATCAGGGCAAGATATGTATTTCACTATAGCTGCTTCGGCAGAGGAGGATGGCACAGATGACCAAGGACAAGCTTTTTTTTCTGCTTGGGGATATGATGGTACTGCCTCAAAAATTATGGGGGTTTCTACTTACAATACTCTTGAGTCTTCCACCTACTACAGAGTCAGAAACATGCCTTATGGCGCAACAATTAGCTCTGCAGTGACCCGTGCTACAAATGATAACTACATTGGTTTTGGGTTTGAAGAAGAGACTAATAATAGTACTACTTATACGACTACTTGGTTCAAGGGAGGAGAACCCAGTTGGTTGGTTGGTTTTCCAAATGTTCAGGGGGTAACAGGATATATAGGGGTGGAGTTTCCGATTGGAGGACAAGACCACTATGCTTGGGTACGGATAAAGGCAGATTTTCAAGTAGATATGCAAGCAGGGCAGGATATTTATTCGAAGGCTTGTGTCACCATTTTGGATTATGCTTACAATGATACGCCTGGGGAAAAGATTTTGGCAGGAGAAGGAGCAACAGCATCTCCGCCAGCTAGCATCCCAACCCTCTCAGAATGGGGCTTGCTCAACCTTGCTTTGCTGTTGATGACCTTCGGCACGATTTATTTGATTCAGCCGAATTTCAGTTTGCGGAAGGTAGCGAGGAGAGAGGAGGAATAGGAAAATCAATGGATGAACATTGCTCTCAATTATGTCAACCGCTGGGTCTAAGATTGGATTTGGCGGTTTTTTTGATTTTTTTTTCCAAAAAACCTTCAATTCACGCACGCCAAAACGTCTATTGGGAAAAAAGATTCGATGAAAGAAATACAACATCCAATGAAAGCAAACAATACAACCTCTAACAGACAATGGTGGTTGAAACGAATATACCGCTTGATTTTGGAAAACCTATCAGAATTCGATTTCACCAACTCTACATTAGCAGAAGAACTCTCTATCAGTGAAAGGCAATTGTACCGAATAGTGAAAGAACTTACTGGACTTTCTCCCAATCTCTATATCCGCCAGATTCGACTGCAGGAAGCCTATAAATTTCTCCAAACAGGTCAATTTCATACCATCAGAGAGCTAGCGTTATTGGTGGGTTATCAAAAAATCGAATATTTCACACGTTTGTTTACAGCAGAATTTGGGGTACATCCAATGGAGATTTTGAAGCAAAACAAATAAGAAATGCTGTAACGTAAATAATTTTACATTTAGCAGGGACGTAGCCCAGAACCGATTTGTAGAAAAATAGTTTGAAAAGACCATCATAGGAGCGTAGCTTCGGCACAATTAAGTTCTTGATTTTCTGTGGTGTCGGGGCTATGCCCCTTATGACTATATCAATATATTTGGTCTCTACAAACGGTGTCGCAGCGCTGCTGCTGTATTGTATGAAGTATAAAAAGAAAATTTAATTCGTGTTTCTTAGGTAATTTTTTGATGCGCCTCTTTTAGTCAGAAAAGAGCGCATCAAGATATTGGTTGAGTATATTTTGGGAATAAAACAAAATATTAATACTACTACGTGTGATTTTCTATATACTTTATCACATCTTGAACGGTATTGATTTTTGCCAAATCTTTATCTGAAATTTCTATTTCAAATCTTTCTTCAAATCTCATGACCAACTCCACAACCTCTATGGAAGTTATCCCGAGGTCATCAATAATAAAGGATCCAGAACTTATTTCAGACTCATCTTTTCCCAACTCATCTGCTAATAATGATTTTACTTCATCTTATACTGACATATTCTATTGTATTTTAAAAGTGATTAAATAAAAATTTTGCGTTTTGAATAGACTTGTTCGAGTTTGAATTAGGCAACCAACAAACTCAAACAAGTCTTATCTATTTTCTTACCAAAAATGAAATTATAAAAATTAGCCACTTTGCTTTAATTTAAGCAGCGATGTTTCAATAGACGAAATAAGTGAAGTGATTTGAAGATTTTTTGAAGAAAAACCTTCAAATTGTGAAAAAAAATTATTTTTGCCTTATTACTTACGTTCCCATTGGAAGGTTTCTCTATCTATTTCTACAAAATCTTACCCCAAAAAATGAGTGCGCTTTAATAAGAGCGTGAAGGAAATAGTCCTTTTACACAAATGATCCATTTAGGTGCTGCATCCCCCTCGCTTATTGCAGATGCACTCATATTAGGTAATGTATAATAGTGTCCTAGATGCCCCCCATAGTAATTTCCTAGAAGACTATAAAGGCTGAATCCTGTTCATTAACTTGAAGATCCTGTCCATCACAGAACATCCAGCCTGTTGGAGGGGTTTCTCCGCCAAATAAAACTACCTCCGCTGTAAAGTAGCTATTTTCGCCATTCTCCTCAAGCGTTCTGGTTGCAATCAAGAACAAAGGTCTGTTTCCATAATTTTCGGCTTGCATTTCCTTTGGATTAAGTTTTGGAAGCGCAAAATTCGTAGTGCCATCTCCGCCGTATTTATTGCCAATGGCAGCAAATAAATCTGGGTATTTTGCTATGGGCAATAAAGCTCCATTGCATTTTAACCAAGTTTCTGGAACACTATGGTCATTTCCCGCAAACATTTTAATCATCCCTACAATACCAAAGGGATACCCTCTAGAGGGAAAATTACCCTCCACACACATAATGGACTTGAGACCCTGCTTAATAGCGTTATCACCTTTGTTGGTGGCCATCGCACCCATAATTTATTTGATTTGTGCCTGTCTGTTTGTTTTGTTTTTATGGACAAGCGGATTAAAAAATTATTAAAGTTTTTTATAGGTCAATAGACTATTTCAGACATTTCTTTAGATAACGAGGTGTAACCTTAGAAAGAAAAAATAGCTTCCTCTTCCGTATCAAATACTTCAAAAACAGTAATTAATTGAGTTAACACCAAAAGATTATGTATTTTGGATGGTAAAGCACAAAGTTTAAATTGTCCGCCTTGATTTGACACCGTAGTGTAAACATTCACTAATTCTCCAATTCCAGAAGAATCTATGATACTGACTTGACTCAAGTTGGCAACTATATTTTTATGCCCTCCATCTAAAAGTTCGCTTATTTTATTCCTCAAAGCAACATCACCGACACCAATTGTAATCTTACCAATTGGCGACATTATGGCCACATTTTGAATGTAATTTACATTAATAATCATGATTTTTTTTATTAAAAACAGAATGCCTACCCTATCGCTTTTGGCTTTGCGTCTTACTTTTTGAATGGATTTTCAGATACCTCCAAATTTTATTTTTTATTCTTTTCTAAAATTAAACTATGCCTCAAATATAGATTGCTCCATAAAACATGAATCCCCTATATCTGCCATAATTCGTGTGCGTTGTTTGTTTTTTTCTGTAAAAAATTTTTCAAGTTCACTTCCATTATTTTTGGCAGATATGGGGGGGAGTGTGATTTAGACAAGATTTAACTTTGATTTTCGGAAAATCTAATTTCCACTAAAAAAAATATAATATATTCATGAACAATTTTTACTCAAAAAATCAATTGGGTACATACTGCAAAGTTATTTTACTCTCAGTCAGTATGTTTTTCCTGTCTTTACAAATTGAAGCCCAAGTCACCTCTGACGGAAATGTGCAATTCCAATCCGCAGCAAGTACAACCGTAACGATGAGCGGCTTTTCCGTCCCTGCGGGAAGTAATTCTGTATTGGTGGTTTATTCTTGTGGTTTTTTGGCTTTGGCCACAAATGTTACTTTTGATGGCACTCCTCTTACCTTGTTACAAAATTCTACTGGAGGTGTCAGCTTGTCTATTTGGTATTTGGCTTTGGGAGACCTGGCAAGCCCTTCAGTAGGCGACATTGTCGCAACTTATGGAAATTATGTTGTAGCGACCCATACCATTCATGCTGTCTCTTATCAAAATGCAGACCAAAGCACACCTATGTCTGAATTTGCACAGAACGCTTTTGGGGGTGGTACAAGCAGCTCAATATCTGTAAACAGCAGTGATGCCAATGACTTAATTGTGGATTTTATTGTGGCACGAAGCAATGACAGCACTACCCCTACACTTACAGAAGGGGCAGGACAAACCAAAATTGGAGAACAAACCAATCAACAGTCCGCAGGAGGACTTGTCAGCACCATTGCTTTGAGTGAAGAACCTTCCCCAGGTAGTGCTGTGGATATGGATTGGACTATTGCGTATGGTACAACAGGAGTAAACACTTCTATGCAAGTAGCAGCAAAAATAAATGCCGTTTCATCTGGCAGTGGTCCCGTTTCGAACAGTATTCCTACCCTCTCCGAATGGGGCTTGATCATCTTGGCATTGCTATTCATGACTTTTGGCACTTTGTATTTGGTGCAGCCCAATGTGGAAGAAAAATTAGGGAGATAATGGATGATATTGTTCCATTCTGGTTGGAAAAACACCATTTTTCATAAAATCACAACTGCTTGATTTCAAATTCATTCGTAGCATTCGTAGCCCATGAATTAATTCATGGGCTACGAATCGGGATTGATACCATTCAAAAAGAAATAAAGTACTCTCAAATCATATATTCTTCTTTTTTTAGGAGACAAAAAACCTTCAATGGCTACGGCTTTTGGAGGTTTTTTTTGTAGCATATCTATAGGAATCGGAGACTTTTGAAGGTAGCTGCAATGTACGACTTTGGAAGTTTCCTTTTGACAAAATTTTTTTCCAAAAAATCTTCAATTCAAGCACACCAAAACGTCTCATTCCACTGAAATCTTCGATGAACCAAAAATTATTCCCATTCGTAGCCCATGAATTAATTCACTGGCTTGATATTTCAGCAGCATCGCTGCCGCTCTATTTGTAGCAACAATGCCAAAGGAATTTCCTGCAAGGAGCCTAGCCCCGACACCACACACAATCACACATTTAGTCGTGCCGAAGCTACGCTCCTAATGGCTTCTAACCTACCTAATTTTTCTACACATCTGGGATTCCTATGAAATCGGAATAGGGTCTGGGCTACGCCCTTGTGGATATCAAAAAACTATCGTTGTGCGCTATTAAAAATAGGGAATATTTGACAATCAGTTTGGACTTTGGACGAAGGAGCAAAGATGCAAGAAGTAAGAACTTAATTGATTAATAACCAATTATTTGCACCCAATCACGTCAATGAGTTAAAATTTTGATTATCAACTTTTTATATCTTGCATCTTACTTCCTACTTCTTTCGTCCAAAGTCTAAAATCAGTATGCTCTCAAAAGAAAATCTCAAATATTTGACAATCAGTCTTTTCTCAAAAAAAAGTATTTTTTTTCAAAAAATCCTTCAATTCACACACGCCAAAACGTCTATTGGTAAAAAGGTTCTATGAAAGAAACACAACTATACCAATGAAAACAAAGAATACGACCTCTAACAGGCAATGGTGGTTGAAAGAGATAACCTGCTTGATTTTGAAGCATCTATCCGACTCCAATTTGACCAATGCCCTATTAGCCGAGAAACTATCTGTCAGCGAAAGACAATTCTACCGAATGGTGAAAAACCTCACAGGAATGTCGCCCAACCTCTATGTGCGCCACATTCGACTGCAAAAAGCCTATCAATTCCTTCAATCGGGAGAATACCGCATCGTAAAAGAAGTAGCCGCCAAAGTGGGATTTCAAAAAGCGGAGTATTTCACCCACTTATTCAAATCGACCTTTGGACAAACTCCTTTTGAAGTATTGCAGGAAAAGGGCATTAAATAACAAAAAACTTGCTCAATATGGCAGATATGTGGGGGTATTTGGCAGAAATGGAGGGGGTCATTTTTTTGACTAATAAAAAGCGACATTTTACCTTTGAGAATAATTTCTTTTTAAAAAATTGTTCATAAAATAAATTATAATCATGACAACAAATTTATTTCGATTGGTTCTTTTCTTTTCTTTTCTTTTCTTTTCCTTTCAGAATCAAAGTGCACAGAACAACTTCCTGCATTTTGATGGTTCTGATGACTATGTTACTGCACCGCTACCAACTGTTTTTGATGCGATTGGCTCAACACCTCATACCATTGAGGCGTATGTCTATGTTACAAATGGTAATTTCAAGAGCGTTGTTTATGCACAATCATCTCAATCTTATCTTCATGTAAATATGGCAATTAATCTTGGAAAAGTTGCTTATTATGTGAAGACAGGAAATGGTCCGCAGTTCATAAAAACTTATATAACTAATGAGCTCGTACCTCTGAATCAATGGGTTCATATTGCTGTTACTTGGGGTGGTTCTAATAATGCACAACGAGTATATATAAATGGAGTACCCGCCACTCAATTTTTGGGTAGTTCTAGTTCTTCTACAGATATTAATAACACCCTAACTATTGGGGGTATTGGGAGTAGTGCATCAGGGCGATATAATGGACTAATTGATGAAGTGCGTATTTGGGATGTGGCAAGGACTGAGGCTGAGATATTAGAGAACATGAATGTAGCACTTACTGGGAGTGAAGCGAATTTGGTAGCGTATTACAATTTTAACCACGGAACTTGTGCCGAAGACAATGCGGGAGAAACGACATTGACCGATTTAACAGGAAACTATGATGGCACGCTTAATAACTTTGCTTTAGATAACTGTACCTCTAATTGGGTTTGTGCAGGTGCTAGTTGTGGTTATCCAGATCTTCCGGATGCTTCACCAGCAATTCCCACTCTCTCTCAATGGGGCCTGATTATCTTGGCATTGTTGTTGATGACGGCAGGGACTTTGTATTTGGTGCAGCCCAATGTGGAAGAAAAATTAGGGAGATAATGGAGGATATTGTTCCATTTTGGTTGGCAAAACACCATTTTTCATAAAATCACAACTGCTTGATTTCAAATCCATTCGTAGCATTCGTAGCCCATGAATTAATTCATGGGCTACGAATCGGGATTGATACCATTCAAAAAGAAATAAAGTGCTCTCAAACCCCACATTGCGCTCTTTTTTAGGAGACAAACAACCTTCAATCGTTTCGGCTTTTGGAGGTTGTTTTTTGAAGAATAGCTACGGGAATCGGATACTTTTGAAGGTAGCTGCAATGTACGACTTTGGAAGTTTCCTTTTGAGAACCAACTGATTTTCAAACATTCCCTATACTTTCAGCCTAAGCTTCCAAAGTCTGAATCGAGGTTTTATTAGACTTTGGAAGTTTCCATTTGACAAAATTTTTTTTCCAAAAAATCTTCAATTCACACACGCCAAAACGTCTATTGGTAAAAAAGATTCGATGAAAGAAATACAACATCCAATGAAAGCAAACAAAACGACCCCTAACAGGCAATGGTGGTTGAAAGAGATAAATTTATTGACTTTGAAGCACCTATCCGACTCCAATTTGAAAGAAAAATTAGGGAGATAATGGAGGATATTGTTCCATTTTGGTTGGCAAAACACCATTTTTCATAAAATCACAACTGCTTGATTTCAAATCCATTCGTAGCATTCGTAGCCCATGAATTAATTCATGGGCTACGAATCGGGATTGATACCATTCAAAAAGAAATAAAGCGCCTCAAACCCCACATTGCGCTCTTTTTTAGGAGACAAACAACCTTCAATCGTTTCGGCTTTTGGAGGTTGTTTTTTGAAGAATAGCTACGGGAATCGGATACTTTTGAAGGTAGCTGCAATGTACGACTTTGGAAGTTTCCTTTTGAGAACCAACTGATTTTCAAACATTCCCTATACTTTCAGCCTAAGCTTCCAAAGTCTGAATCGAGGTTTTATTAGACTTTGAAGTTTCCATTTGACAAAATTTTTTTTCCAAAAAATCTTCAATTCACACACGCCAAAACGTCTATTGGTAAAAAGATTCGATGAAAGAAATACAACATCCAATGAAAGCAAACAAAACGACCCCTAACAGGCAATGGTGGTTGAAAGAGATAAATTTATTGACTTTGAAGCACCTATCCGACTCCAATTTGAACAATGCCCTATTAGCCGAGAAACTATCTGTCAGCGAAAGACAATTCTACCGAATGGTGAAAAACCTCACAGGAATGTCGCCCAACCTCTATGTGCGCCACATTCGACTGCAAAAAGCCTATCAATTCCTTCAATCGGGAGAATACCGCATCGTAAAAGAAGTAGCCGCCAAAGTGGGATTTCAAAAAGCGGAGTATTTCACCCACTTATTCAAATTTGAAGTATTGCAGGAAAAGGGCATTAAATAACAAGGAACTTACTCAAAATGGCAGATATGTGGGGGTATTTGGCAGAAACGGAGGGTATGCTTTTTTTGCATAAAAAAAAGCGATGTTTTACCTTTGTGAGTTGTTTGGCTTGCCTATACAATTTTTATGGAAGCAGCACAAACAAACTTCGGAAATTTCATTTTTTCTTTATTTTTTTAAATTCCATTCTCATGACAAACAAATACATTTTCACCATTGTTCTTTTTTGCTCTGCGCTGTTCTGTTCTTCTGACCTAAATGCTCAATGTACCGTACATGGAGTTGATGGGGGAAACACTAGCTTTGGCTTAGTTGTGGGTGAGGTTTTGGGTCAATCGTTCCAAGCATGCCAATCAGGGGAGATTACGAGTATTACTATTGTTAATGAAGGAAATCCTATCTTCCCCTCTCCCAGTGGTACTCATGAATTGAGAATAGCGGCCATTACTGCTCCTCCTATTGCCGTGATAGGTGATCCAGTTTATCAAACCTTTGACACAGCAGGTGGTACTAGTGACGAGACAGTGACCATTACCTTAAACACGCCTTTTCCTGTCACAGCAGGCAATGATTATGCTTTTGATATAACACCTGGCGGAGACTTATCTATAACTGCCCAACAACTTCCCAGTGATGAGCCAAGTGGCATAGCATACGTAATTTTTGGATCATTTGCCCAATTTACAAGTCACGATTTAGATTTTGGAGTAGCGATAAGTGCAGCAGCAGGGCCAGCAGCAGCAATTCCCACTCTCTCTCAATGGGGCTTGATTATCTTGGCTTTGTTGTTGATGACGGCAGGGACTTTGTATTTGGTGCAGCCCAATGTGGAAGAAAAATTAGGGAGATAATGGAGGATATTGTTCCATTCTTGGTTGGCAAAACACCATTTTTCATAAAATCACAACTGCTTGATTTCAAATCCATTCGTAGCATTCGTAGCCCATGAATTAATTCATGGGCTACGAATGGGGATTGATACCATTCAAAAGAAATAAAGTGCTCTTAAACCCCACATTGCGCTCTTTTTTAGGAGACAAAAAACCTTCAATCGTTTCGGCTTTTGGAGGTTTTTTTTGTAGCATATCTATAGGAATCGGAGACGAACTGTATTAAAAAGCAAGCAAAAATCGGATTATTTTTTAAATTGGTTATTTTATTCAATATGTTCTTTGAATTTATTGTGATAATCATCTTGAAATTTGACACCTGATTTAACGACGGCAAAAGTTTGCCTAAGCAGCTTGTTGATAACAGCAACTTTAGCTACCTTGTATGGCTTTCCTTTTGATCGGAGTCTATTGAAAAGTTCTTTACATTCTTTATTGAATCGTATAGCTGCTCTTGTAGCATTGAAAAGAACTGTCCTAATTTGAGCTGGACCAGCTTTTGAAATGCGTCCTTTTCGATACACAGAAGAACCCGATTGATGAGTCAAAGGCACTATGTCTACAAACTTAACCAATTGTTTAGAATTTGTAAATAATTCAAAGCCATTAGTATATGTGTATAGTAATTGGGCTGATTTTTCGCCAATACCCTTAACAGAACAGGCAAGTTCTTTGAATTTATCGAAACCAATGTCAGTCAAGGCATCCAATTCTTGTTTGATTTTTCGAATATTGTCTTGTATCGTATTCAATACGTCTTGAAAAGCTTCTAAGACAACATCTGGTGTGTAAAGACACTGCATAAGGCTATGAATTTGATTTTTAGTCTGTCGTTCCTGCTTTTCAAAGGCATTAAGAGCCATTTGCATTTTTTTCTCTTTTGAATATCCTCATTAGGCATTTGAAAATCAGGCAAATCAAGTGTCTTTCCAGCTATTGCTAAAGCTCTTGCTGCTTGCTTATCATCTTTTGCAGTAATGCCTAAGACTTTCATAAAAGCACTGCTTTTTTGTGGATTAATCAATTTAATAGAGCAGTTGGATTTGTCTAAAGAATGAAGCAACTTATCACTGTAAGTGCCAGTAGGTTCTAAAACAAAAGTAATATGTTGTTCATCAAAACCTTGTAAGAATACCTCTATGGATTTCATTGTATTTTCGATTTGATAATCAACCCAGTGGTTATCTTCTTGATAAGCAATGTCTAAAGTCTTGTTACTTACATCTATACCGATAATTAGAGAATTCATAAAGTAATAAATTGAATGTTAAACTAATAATGATGAAATATATCCTATGAAATCTGCGTCGTGACTCAGGCTTTATGCCTACTGAACTGTCCGATTTTTATGGGATATAAAGAACGAGGGGCTAACGTCTAATACGGTCTCTAAGGACTACTTTTGAATCAGTTTACCCTCGTTCTTAATTTTAATCAATATATTATTTTTTATTACAACTTTTGTACTTTTTCCTCTTGGGCCAATGTACGACTTTTGAAGGTAGCTGCAATGTACGACTTTGGATGTTTCCTTTTGAGAGCATACTGATTTTCAAACATTCTTGGTTGGCAAAACACCATTTTTCATAAAATCACAACTGCTTGATTTCAAATCCATTCGTAGCATTCGTAGCCCATGAATTAATTCATGGGCTACGAATCGGGATTGATACCATTCAAAAAGAAATAAAGTGCTCTCAAATCCTACATTGTGCCCTTTTTTAGAAGACAAAAAACCTTCAATCGTTTCGGCTTTTGGAGGTTTTTTTTGTAGCATATCTATAGGAATCGGAGACTTTTGAAGGTAGCTGCAATGTACGACTTTGGATGTTTCCTTTTGAGAACCAGTTGATTTTCAAACATTCCCTATGCTTTCAGGCTAAACTTCCAAAGTCTGAATCACCATTCTCAATAAACAACCTTCAATGATTTTTAGACTTTGGACGAGGGAGCAGAGATGCGAGAAGTGGGACATTAATCAATTGATAATGAATAACTTACGATTAAACGACAAAAACAAGCAAATCATTGATTACCAAATCTTTACATCTTGCTTCCCGCTTCTCACTTCTTTCGTCCAAAGTCCAAATGATTTCAACGGTTGATTATTTACTTTAAGAAGCGAAAGATGTTATATTTGTGGATTATCCTTGATTTTCATAACAATCAATTAACTTTTATGTCTTTGCCTCCCCAAAAAACAGCTTCTACATCCTTAGAACTTGCTGAAAAATACCTCGAAGAAGGGGAAATGCTACACGAACAAGAGCAATACGATGCCTCATTGGAAGTCTTGGAAAAAGCAAAAGACATTTATCTGCAATTGGAACAAACCAAAGACCCACAATTGGCAAAAACGCTTCATTTAATAGGTGTGGGCTATTACTTCAAAGGAGATTACAAATCGGCGATTTCTTATGAGGAAGAAGCCTTTGCTATTCAAATGGAAGTACTGGATCCACAGGATGAAGCAACACTCACCACAGCTATAGATTTGGCGAGCATGTATGCGACTATCGATCAGTACGAACAGGCATTGAGCTACTTTGACAAAGTCATCGAACTCCAACCCACATTGATAGATGTTCCCTCACCACAAGGGAATTATTTGCACATCAATTTAGGCGTTTTGTATGCACGTATGGGAGATTTTGGACGTGCGATTCCCTATTTTCAAAAAGCACTACAAATTGCCGAACACTTAGGACTTGAAGGGGATAGTATCAGCACATCCTATAACTGGCTGGGAATCTGTTATTGTCGAACTACAGAAGGGAACAAGGCAATTGAGACCTTTCAAAAGGTCATTGATTACAACCTTGCACAAGGTAGGGAGTACAGCGAACGTACAGCAGGCCCCTATTACCACTTAGGAGAGGAATATACCAAGTTAGGGCAATATGAAGAGGCCATCGTTCACTTCAAAAAAGCACTCCATATCCAAACAACATTGTATGGAGAAAGATCCGATGGTGCCGCCTTTAGCTACAAAGGTTTGGGGGAAGCCTACATTTCGCTAAAAGAGTTTGAACAAGCTGAAGAATACCTACAAAAAGCATTGGCTATTCGATTAGAGGGTATGGGGGCTCAAGGTTCTTACTTGGCAGACAACTATGTTCCTTTGATTTATCTAAAGTATAAAAATAAAGATTATATAAAATCCCTTCAATATGCACAGAAAGCCTTGTATGTGCTTGCCGCAAATTGCAGTCAGGAAGATATTTACGATTATCCCCCTTTAGAAAAACTGCGACATACTTTGGGAATTAAGTTGTTGTCTTACAAAGCCAAGGCTTTTCACGCACTTTTTTTAGCAGAGAGCGACCCCAAAAACCTGAAAGCAGCCTTAGAAAATGCCCAACTGTCTATTGATTTATTGGAGCAATTGCGGAATAGCTACCGTTCGGATGACAGCAAATTGGTTTTACCCAAAAGGCACCACGGTAGCTATGGAATCGGAATGACGGTCACGCATACGGCTTGGGAGCAAACACACCAAAAAGAGATGCTCGAACAAGCCTTTGGTTTTGCAGAAAAAGCCAAGGCTGCCCTGTTGTTGGCTTCAATGCAGGAAGGAATGGCAAAAGCTACATCTCTTATTCCTGCTGATCTACTGCAAAAGGAGAAAGCACTGAGAACCCAATTGAGCCAAATCGAACAGGCACTTCAACAGAAAGAAGCACAAAAGGAAGAGCTTGGTAAAGAAACGGAAATACGCGCACTGCAAGTTGAATACTTAACATACCAGAAAAGCTACCTTCAATTGATGGATCAATTGGAAGCAGACTTCCCTGATTACTACCAACTCAAATACCAAAACCAAACCGTTTCTATTGTTCAGGTTCAAGAACTGCTGCAATTGGGTGAATTGCTGATACAATACAGTTTATATGAGGAAACACTATTTATTTTTGCGATTGACAAACACAGCATTTCCTTCAAAAAAATAGGTCGTCCCGAAGGTTTGGAAAAGACGATGGAAGCTTTTGAAAAAACCATATTTTTGGGTGACCAAGAGGAATATTGCAGATTGGCAGGGCAGTTGTATGCAGCATTGTTGACACCGATTGAAGCTACACTGAAGGGCAAACACAAATTGTTGATTGTTACCGATGGCATTTTACAGCGTTTGTCTTTTGATGCCTTGATTCCACCATTAGAAACTTCCATAGAAGGCTTTACACAACTACCATATCTACTCAAATCCTTTGATATTCAATACCATTATTCGGCTACCTTGCTGTGGTACTTCCATGAGCGAAAACCACAAGGATTGGTGGATTTGAAGGAAAATTTCTTGGGCTTGGCTCCCATAAGATTTGGTCAAACGGAAACGGCAAACGCTGGATATATCCTCAAAAGTGATGTAAAGGGCAAAAAAGGTAGAAAGTTGATTTTGAAGTCTGGGGAGAATGAACAGGAGGTTTTACAGGATTTGGCAGAAACCGAAACTGAGGTCAAAACAGTCTATGAGCTTTTTGAGGAACAGGAGCAAGAAGCCATTGCCCTTTTTTATGAGATGGCTTCCAAAGAAAACCTTTTGCAGCACATCGAACAGTACAAATATGTCTTACTTTCTACGCATGGTTTCTCCAATAGCGAACATTCGGCTTTGTCGGGTCTGAATTTATACACGAATGATTCTGCGGACAAGGCAGCTTCGGACGAAGACAAACTCTATATTTCCGACATCATGAACCTCCAACTCTCTGCCGAATTGGTGGTGTTGAGTAGCTGCGAAAGTGGGGTCGGCAAATTGCAGCAAGGAGAAGGGATGATGGCACTGCATCGGGCATTTTTGTATGCGGGTGTTCGCAATATTGTGTATTCACTCTTCAAAGTACCTCAAGATTCTACAAGTCAGTTGGTGCAGAGTTTGTTTGGTCATGTTTTGGCGGGAGATGCTTATGCAACTGCGCTCCGCAAGGCGAAATTGGAATTGATAGAAAATGAGGCGATAGAACCTATGGATTGGGCGGGCTTTGCGTTGATTGGTATATAACAAATAGTTTGCCGATTTAGAGCAAAAGCCTCCGAAATTTTTTCTTTGAAAAAAACTTGATAGCAAGAACTATTCATTTACTTTTTTATTCCAACAATTATTATATTGAAAAACAATTACTTATTGCTATTTTTTCTGTTGTTATTCTCCATTGCGGTGCGCCTACCCAATCTCGACCGCCCCATCTCCAAGCACCACGAATTTTGCACTGCGCTTACCCTTGTCACCTTCGATATTTGGAACAAAAAAGGAGCAGCCCACTTTCATTACAGCCCCGTCACCAACTACCAAAACCCTCCCGATTTATCTATCAACAATGGTACAGTGCCTTTTGTGAAAGACGGAACGCACTACTACCTTTCCCATCCACCGCTTGGTTTTTGGATGCCCTACTACACCTTCAAATTTTTGGGTTTGGCACACAGCAACCGCAATTTACAGTTGTTCAACCTTTTGTTTCACCTATTGGCGGCGATATGCGTGTTTTTCATTGCAGAAATGCTGCTTGCTAAAACACAAGAATCAGTCTCCAATCCACATTTTCATTCAAATAAATACGCCGTTTCTCCTTCTCTCATTGCAGTAGGTATTTTCCTTTTTAGCCCTGCTCTATTGTGGTATGGCTGCAATGTGTATTTTTCGGATATTTTCGTCAATCAATTGTTTGTCATCACTGTATGGGCAGGATTGAAGTCTAAAAAAAGTTTTGCCCAATTGCTTCAAGGCTCTTCAAATCCTTCAAAACGTTTGCTACTAAAAATTTATGCCCAATTATTGGTTTTCAATAGTTTGGTTTTGGCGACTATGCTGACCGAATGGATTGGTTATTTTTTGGTCGCAAGTGTGGGTGTTTATTCCCTTTGGCATTTTTTCAAACAAAAGAACCCCACAGCCAAACACTACCATTTGCTGCAAATGGGATTCGCTGCTTTGGTTGCCATTGCAGGAATGGGCATCACTTTTTGGACATACAGCGACATTTTGGGTACAGAAGCTTTTTTGCAGTATTTGAAACAACGTTTTTTGACCCGAACAGGTCAGTTGGACAGTGGCGGAATGTTGAATACTGCTTTTTTCTACACCAAACAACTGATTCAACATTATGCAAGTGCTTACCTGCCAATCTTGTTGTTGTTTTTGGTGATGTCGTTTACCTATTTCAAAAAATCCAGCCGAACAGCATTTTCAGGGATTGCTGAACAACAAACATTGTGGTCTTATTTTTTGTGGATTGCCCTCCCTCCTATCCTATTGCACCATTTTTTATTCATCAATTACACCGCTATCCACGAATATGCAGTAGTCAAAATGGTACTGCCTTTGAGCATGGCAGTCGCTTTTTTGTATCAGCAAATCCACACAGATAATTCTTTGAAAACGAAATGGGTGAAGTTTGCTTTACCCATCGTTTTCGTGACCTGCTTGCTGCAATATTTTTACATCAATCGAGTAGGAGACTATTCGTGGCGAGGACATCGCTATGATCAGTTTGAACGTTTGGGTGCAAAAATCCGACAGACTGCAAAAGCGGACGAAATGGTCTTTGTAGAAGGTGACATCGAAATCAATTTTCAGTTGGTCTATTATGCCAAACGCAACATCTGGCGGTACGAAAATCCCGAACAGATGGAAGCGGTTTTGAAGCATTTTGGACAATCGAAAGGAATTGTAATAAAGCAAGATTAAACTTATGCTATTTCTCGTTTTCCTTTATCCAGTAATTTTTGGTTTCTATTCGCCTGAACGATGTGCCTTTGATTATGGTATATAACAACTCTAAAAGTATCACCCAATTTCAATCGAATCAGTTTAGAAATGCTGATGGATGTTTTTGTTTTGTTTAGGTCAATGTTTCTGGCTTGATGAAGGAGATCGAGGAGTTGTTTTTGTTGGGCGATGAATTTCTCCAAAGTAGATTTGTCTAAGTGACTTCCTACGGGGTTCATTTCCTTGAAGGTTTTCATTTTGTTGAGTTTTTCTTTGGGCAAAAGACTGTTGGCGAAGTAATTACCCAAAAGTCCACTTTTGAAGACCAAATTGCTGGTTCGTTTGGTTGTTGCCGCTATGCGCTGCGTGATTTCGGGGATGTAAAAATCTCCATAGCGGTTTAGATGCTCTATGCACTCCAAAATACTCCATTCTGTTTCGGATGCTTTCCAGTTCAAATCCGATATTTTCATTTGCAGAAAAAGGGTTGCTTGATTCATTACCTCTTTGGTTCTGTCCATCAAATCTTCAATGAGAACTTCGTTTGACAATTTCATTTGCTGGTATTTTTTGTTGATTCAATGCCGCAAAGTTCCCTCTTTTCTATTTGTCAAATATTGATTGAAATCAAGATTTTTTGATTCTCGACAAGGTTTCGGGAGTCATTCGGAGGTAGGAAGCAATGTATTTGTGTGGAATCTCTTGAAACAATTGAGGACTACGTTTCAAGACTCTTTGATATCTTTTGAGGGGCGAAAAAGTGAGAATGTCTTTTTCTCGTTCCAACTGTTCGTAAATCAGTTGCAGCATACTTTGGTGCCACAATTGCAGATTGGCCTCATCCTGGTGAATCCATTCCAAATAAGCCGTTTTGGTTAGCACCTTGAGCTTCGTTTTTTTCAATGCTTGTATGTAGAAATCGGAAGGCTGACCAGAAATGAAGGAATCCAAAGCTGCAATAAAATTACCTCGATACGCCAATCGAATGGTCTGTTCTTCAAATTCATCTTCAAAATAAATTCGCAAGCTGCCGCTCAACACATAGTACAAATGGGTATCTGTGCTGCCGCCAACTTTGAGGTATTCGCCCCTCCCCAATTCCACTTCCTTGTGCCATAAGCCAGCCGCATCCATTTTATGCTTTATTTGTTCGATAGGATTCATTTCCCCAAAATACACTTATCGTTTGGGTTTATCCATTCAAATCTTTCCGTATAAAAAACGAACCCATCACCAAATCATTCTCCGTCTTCAACTTCCAATAATAAAGACCAGCCTCCAAATTTCTTACGGATGCCTCAAAATAAGTTGTTTGTGCCTCAATTACTTCCTCAATCAATACTGTCTTTTGATTGTTTTCAATGCTCAATTGAAGGGTTTTGTCAATGCCTTTCTTCAGTTCAAACACCAAAATACCACCTTTACAATCCAAACCATTCTCTGGTAGAACCACTTCAAAAGCAGTGCTTCTACTGGCAGCGGCTAAAACAGTTTCGTATTGCGGAATAGGTAAAAATGCGGCTGCTAAGTCATCTAAAAGTTGGCCGCCTTTCTGCAATGCCGTCCCTACCAATCCTTTCAATGAATCTATTGGAGCTTTTTTTGCAGTCTTTTCTATTTGGATTTGCCGTTCTAAATTTTGCAGATTGGTGAGAAACAGTTCATCTCCCAGTCTGTCCATACTGTTCATGAATTTTTGGTGAAACGCATACTCTATCCCGAATTGAGCATCTTCTTGCATCAGTTTTTCAAAAAGCAATTGTTCTTCTTTCGTCAGTTTCTCTTCAAAGTGAGATTCTATCAGTTGTATTCTTTGTTTGTCTTCCAACATTATTTTTAGCGTATTATTATGTAGATTCTATCATTAGAGTCAAATACTATTTAACTGCCTTCGTCCACTACATTAGTTACAGAAACAGTCAAAATATTAGCACAAAATTCTCAAAAAAACAATTTAATGACTAATAAATAAATATTTTATGCATATTTTTTTGAAAAATAGCATTTTAATTTTTCAGGCATCCATATTCAATCACTTCCTTTTTTCCCAAACTTTTTCAAAACCACTTTTTGAAGGGCTTTCAAGCAGCGTATTTTTTGAATACTGGCAATATTGGCATTTTTGTAGCCAAGTTTTTGAGCAATCGCACTGATTTTTTGTTTTTCGTAGTAAAAAAGATACAAAATGGTAAAACAAGGTTCTTTGGTTCTTTGAAGTACTTCCAAAATAAATGCCTCTTGTTGATCTCTTGCATCGTCTCTTAGGCTTGGTATAGAAATCAGTTCGCCAATATCAGGAACATTTTCCATGGTAAAAATTTGTAGTTTTTGATTACGACTATTTCTCAAATACATTTTTTTACCAATGCCGAATAAATACCATTTGATGGTGTGCTCAAAATGAGTTAATTTACGAGATAGGATATTCTTGTACAATGCCAATACACTGTCCTGAAAAATATCGAGCGCTTCATTCTCTGTACAGTTGGTCTGAAATTTCAACCATTGTACAAATTCATCTCTATATACTCGGTATAAGATTTCCACCACTTTGGAGTTGCCTCGTAGAACTTCAGCCAACCACTCATTCTTACCCCTCTCCAATTCAGATGCACTATTCATATAGATTGCTAAATTTAACAACGAATGTATCCCTTTTCTATAAAAATCACCCTCCAATTAACACAAAACCACACCAACTTTTTACATCTACCTCCTTCATTTCCAACAAACGTAATTTTGCCATTCGAATGGCGAGGGTGTAGTTTGCTCCCTTCAATATTTCTTCAAACAAGTATTGGGTCAATATACTACTTGGCTTGTCGTACACCTTAAACAAAGTCGAGATGATATGGTTAGCTCCTGAATATAAAAAACCCCGATTGACTGCTATCATACCTTCTCCTTTCACCAACTTTCCGATGCCACTGTCACAACTACTCAAAACCACCAAATCTGCCTGTAGATCAAGATGGTATATTTCTTCCATTGAAAGGATTCTGTCAGAAACAGAAAAATTTGTATCACCAGACAGAGTCAAGTTCGGATGAAATACCAAACCCGACAAGGAAGTTTGCTCGTCATTCACCAAACCATGCGCCGCCACCAAAAGATATTTAAACCCATTCGACACCCTTTCAAACTGTTCCTTCGTTGCTGCCTTGTGCAAATACGTTTCCGAAATAAATCCTTTTGCAGCAAACAAAGCCGCAATATTCTTTACCTCTAGCTCTGAATATGGAAGAGGGGCAAAGTTGCCATCGCTGGAGAATGCCTCTGATGGAATTGCCCAAGCCATATTGGGAGGTACTGTTTTTTCTACAACAGAAAAAGAAGGAAAAGTTGCATTCGAAGTGCCATTTGTAACAATTGCAGCCCTATCTTTCGGTTGATAAACAGGTGCAAAACCAGCAAAATGCCCTACATACCTTTTTCTAGATCTTCTTGCTTGTTGTTGGTGTTGAAAATAGAATAAGCTAGCTGAATAGTGATAAGAAACCGCTACATACTTCAATAAGTAGTCCAATGAAGCATAGTCTAAACTCACCTCTTTCTCTTGTTCTTCAAAAGAAAGTCCGACACGCTTTGAGTAGTGTGAATCCGCCTTCAACAAGGCTTCAAAAGGGATATAACACAACACATCATTGGGTACAATCACCAAATGTTTCAGCGTATCTTCTTCTACATCAAAGGGATTGACAAAATAATCTTCCACCGATTGCAGCAACAAACGGTACAACTCAGCAGCAGTCGAGACATATTGAGCAGATTCATGGTTTCTTATGGCAGCCAAAAACTGCGTCACCAAACCTTCAAAGTCATCTGGTTTAATCTCTTGCACTATTTCAAAATCATCTGGGGTGATCACAAAAATATAAATGTAATCTCTGGCAATAAAGTAATTCAACAAAACTTGATTCTCCGCCAAAACCTTCTGCAATGCAGCAATTTCCACTGTTTGGGTATCGTACTTCAATTGGAAATAGTCAGGATAGTCCTGCTCCAATTCGTCTTTTAGTTGAACGTATCTATGATGAGTCTCAAAAAACTGGGCTTGCCAAGATTGCAGTTGTAATAGTTCTGATTCCGAAAATGGAGTTTTCTCCTGTTTCAAGCTCAACTTTTGTATATTTTTATCCAATTGGGTCAAGCTTGTTTTGAGTTCTTTTTCTTTTTGCAGTAAATCAGCAGAAATATTTACCAACGCTTTTGCCCAGTTATCCTGTAAGGCATTCATCAGTACATTCGCTTTTGCCTTTTCACAAAAATAAAATGCCCATTCACCTCCTCCTTTTCCACTTATTGTCAAAAATTCTTCCTCTGCCTTCAATGCTGTTTCCAAACCTCCTTCAAACAAGTAGATACTCTCAATCATTTGCCCCAAAGAAAATTTACTTTCATCAAAATCGTAACTTGTACGAGCCTGATCGAATAGCAAACAAGCCAAAGAATACGTTTCAATAGAAAATTCCAACTCCTTTAGGGTGCCTGCAGATGAAACAAATGAGCTGAAAAATGTCTCTCCTTTTCCTTTTAGTGCTTTAATGGCTTGGAATAAATTGGTGGAACGACCAAGGGGTGGCTGCAAAAAACAATCCTGACGAATATGAATATCTGGGTACAAGCTATCCAAAGCATTTTGAAATGACTGTTTAGCCGATTCATATTCTTTTTGTCCTAAATACACATTGCCAATATTGTTGTGCATCTGACCCATATATGGATGTTTTGCACCAAAAAAAGAACCATACATTTCAAGTGCTTTGGTTAAATAAGGCATTGCCTCCCAATACTTTTTCTGCATTAAATACACGTAGCCCAAATTTTGATACGCAGCAGCCAAAGCAACAGGCTCTAATTGGGGGTCATGAGATTCCAACACCCTATTGAAATAATAAATAGCTTTTTGATAATCTCCTTCTGCTTTGGTTGTAGATGATTGAAGGATATAAATAGCCCCTATCCTAATGTAACTTACCAATATCATTTTATGCCCTTCAGGATAGTGCTTCAACACAAAATGCAATGTTTTTTCTTGATAATCAATCGCCTTATTATAAGCCCCTTGAACCCCATAATAACGTGCCAAATGAGCATAAGCCAAAAAATGGTGAATACTTCTGGAGTCATCTTCAGGAAGAACAATCGAAAGAGATTTTTGTAAATAGAGCAGCGCCTGTTGGGTGTCATTCTGTTCTAGATAAAAGCTTCCTATCTGAGTATATGCCTCAGACAACAAAAATAGATCGGGGTGAAGAACGGCCGAAAGAAGTCTGACTATTTTATGATAGCTGTCGAGAATGGCATCCGTATCACCTCTAAATTTCATGAGTTTAGCACGACTGGCGTAGAGATAAGCATAATTCCCGTTCATTTCCTCCAAATCGGAAAATACATGCTCTAATCTCCCTATCCATTCTATAGCATCCTCCTCCCTACCCTGAGAAAGATAACCCTCAACAACCAAATTCATCGCCCTTCCATAAATAGACCAATCTTCAGCCATTTCAGACACTTCAACTGCTTGTTTTGACAAGCGCAACGTTTCTGTTCTATTACCTTTCACATTCCATTCCTCAGCTTTTGCCAAGTATTGAACTGCTTCTTCCAAAACAGTTTGTTTGTTTTTCATCAATAACAAGTATTTCTTTAGTCAACAAAGATAAAAAATTTACACGGGTAAAATCAAGCACAACCATTCTTCCACAAAACATTCGCATGACACATAATAGTCTAGTTTCACAAAAAAAATAAAAAAAGCTGCTAAGATTTTCGCCTTTTGGGTGACTATATAGATGAAACCCCTATTCACCACTTGTTTGTTTTTTTTCAAAATTCAAAATAGAAACCAGTAAACATGAACACAAACCAATCCGTCATCCTCTCCGCCCTATTGCTTCTTTCCTTTTTGGGATACTACCCATCAGCCCAAGCCCAAACCACCTACCACATCAATGCCAACACCCCCTGCACCACAGGCTGCAATGGCACAAGCTGGGCAACGGCTTTCGACCACCTTCAAGATGCCTTAGATGTAGCTGCTACATATGACGAAATCTGGGTAGCCGAAGGCACCTACTACCCCACCAAAGACAAAAACGGCAATTCCAATATCTCCAACAACCGTGACAAAACCTTCAATATCAACCAAGACCTCGAAATATATGGTGGTTTTCCCAACTCGGGCAACCCCACCATGAACGACCGAAATCCCGATGCACATCCCACTATTTTGGACGGAGACTTAAATGGAGATGATGCCCCAAATTTATCGGAAACGGACTTAGTAAACGATCTTACCCGCCAAGACAATGCCTATACAGTGGTTTTTTCCTACAATAGAACTGCTGCCTGTATCCTGTCGGGCTTCGACATTCGTAACGGGAATGCAAATGTATCACCTAGCAACGGCGAAATTTCATCTGGCGGCGGAATGTATATTACCAATGGCAGTCCCAGCATCTCACAGTCCAAATTTTACAACAATTCGGCAAATAATGAAGGTGGCGGAATGTACAATCGTTCTGGTAGCCCCAACATCTCACAGTCCACCTTTTACAACAATTCGGCAAATAATGAAGGCGGCGGAATGTATAATAATCTTGGCTATCCCAGCATCTCACAGTCCACCTTTTACAACAATTCGGCAGGTCAAGGCGGCGGAATGTACAATTATATTGGTAGCGCCACCATCTCACAGTCCACTTTTCACAATAATACGGCAGTTCAAGGCGGCGGAATGTATAATGATAGTATTAACCCCAACATCTCACAGTGCGCCTTTTACAATAATGCGGCAAATCAGGGTGGCGGAATGTACAATTATTCGGGTAACCACAACATCTCACAGTCCACCTTTTACAACAATTCGGCAGGTCAAGGCGGCGGAATATTTAATTTTTTTGGTAGCTACAACATCTCACAATGCACCCTTTACAATAATTCGGCAAATAGTCAGGGTGGCGGAATGTTTAATTATTATGCTAGCCCTGTTTTAACCAATTGTAGTTTTTCCAAAAACGCAGCAGGTGTAAGTGGGGTAGTGTATAACTTTCAAAATAGTAATCCTTTATTCACCAACTGCATCCTTTGGGACAATGGCGGTGGAGCGGGAATTGTTGATGATCAAGCGACTACCACCGTCCATAGCAGCATCGTAGAAGGGGGATGGACAGGTGCAGGGGCAAACAACCTCAACCAAGACCCCCTATTCATTGATGCGGACAATGGCAATCTACGCATTTTGTCCACTTCTCCTGCCATTGATGCGGGAGACAATACAGCAGACTTAGACGGAAATGGAAGTGGCACACAGACGATTGCGGATGTACCTTTTGATTTGGCGGGCAATACACGCATTGTTGATTTTGATAAAGACAATACAGCTACGGTGGACATGGGAGCCTACGAAAAATTTATTTACCACGTCAATGCCAACACCCCCTGCACCACAGGCTGCAATGGCACAAGCTGGGCAACGGCTTTTGACCACCTTCAAGATGCCTTAGATGTAGCCGTTGACAACGATATAATCTGGGTAGCCGAAGGCACCTACTACCCCACCAAAGACGAGGATGGCAATGCCAATCCTTCCAACAACCGTTACAAAACCTTCCACATCAACCAAGACCTCGAAATATATGGCGGTTTTCCCAACTCGGGCAACCCCACCATGAACGACCGAAATCCCGATGCACATCCCACTATTTTGGACGGAGACTTAAATGGAGATGATGCCCCAAATTTATCGGGAACGGACTTAGTAAACGATCTTACTCGCCAAGACAATGCCTATACAGTGGTTTTTTCCTCCAATAGAACTGCTGCCTGTATCCTGTCGGGCTTCGACATTCGCAACGGAAATGCAACTATATCATTTAACAGCGAAGACGGTTCATCTGGCGGCGGAATGTATAATACCAATGGCAATCCCAGAATCTCACAGTCCAAATTTTACAACAATTCGGCAAATTATCGAGGCGGCGGAATGTCCATTTTTATTGGTAGCCCCAACATCTCACAATCTACCTTTTACAATAATTCGGCAACTTTTGCCGGCGGAATGTCCATTTATATTGGTAGCCCCAACATCTCACAATCCACCTTTTACAATAATTCGGCTGGTACCGGTGGCGGAATGTATAATGACAATAGCAATCCCAACATCTCACAGTCCAAATTTTACAATAATTCGGCAAATGTTGCCGGCGGAATATATAATGCTTACAGTACCCCTGTTTTAACCAATTGTAGTTTTTCCAAAAACGCAGCAGGTGGTGGAACTGGGGTGGTGTATAACTTTCAAAGTAACTCTTTATTCACCAACTGCATCCTTTGGGACAATGGCGGTGGAGCGGGAATTGTTGATGATCAAGCAACTACCACCGTCCATAGCAGCATCGTAGAAGGGGGATGGACAGGTGCAGGGGCAAACAACCTCAATCAAGACCCCTTATTCATTGATGCGGACAATGGTGACCTACGCATTTCGGCCTGTTCGCCAGCCATCGATGCGGGAGACAATACAGCAGACTTGGATGGATCGAAAAGTGGCACGCAGACGATAGCGGATCTACCTTTTGATTTGACGGGCAATGCCCGAATAGTAAACGCAATAGTGGATATGGGAGCCTATGAAGCCTCTGGCAATTTGATTTTGGAAAGCAACAGTCCTCTCTGTGTGGGTGAAGACCTTCAATTGACCCCTGTGGCCAGTAGTCAATTAAATTATCAATGGTCAGGCCCCGACAATTTCAACAGCATGGACGCAGCACCTGTCTTAACCAATGTTTCTGCAAGTATGTCAGGGAATTACTTCGTGACTGTCAGTGATGGAAATGGCTGTTCATCCATTGGTCAAGTCAGTGCAAACATTCTACCGACCGTCAGCTTCACTACTACAGCTGATATATGCCTCAATGCTGGCGTGCAGACCCTTAGTGGCGGAATACCCACAGGAGGCACTTACAGTGGCAGCGGCCTCGGCGTACTCGACAAAGGTGATGGAGAGACCTTTGACTTCAACCCAACTGCGGCAGGAATCGGAAAACATACCGTAACCTATACCTATTCCGATACCAATGGCTGCATAGGCAGTGCTACTGCCACGATTGAGGTATATACCCCCATTGCTTCCGCTTCCACAACGCCTATTTGCAACAATGGCAGCCCCGCCAACTTGACTGTCACTACCAATGCCAGTAATCCTAGCTATGTTTGGAGTTCAGGTACTTCAGGAAATAACAGTGCCAATGTCACCGTAAGCAACCCTGTAAACAATGCTAAATATACCGTCACCATTACAGATGGCAACCATTGCAGTCAAACAGCAGAAGTCACCTTAACTGTAAATCCTCTATCCACTCCCAACATCACGGGCAGTTTAATCTATTGCGCTTCCGACAACACAACCACTTTGGACGCTGGCATTTTGGTCCAGCTACAAATGGTCAAATGGCGAAACCTCACAAGTCATTGAAGCAAGTGAAGGTACTTACACCGTCACCGTTACCAACTCCAATGATTGCACAGGCACAGATGAAGTGACTGTCATTGAAAATGCCAATGCAGAACCTTCCATAAGCGGCGAATTGGAATATTGCGCCTCCGACAACACGACCACTTTGGACGCTGGCACTTGGTCCAGCTACAAATGGTCAAATGGCGAAACCTCACAAGTCATTGAAGCAAGTGAGGTACTTACACCGTCACCGTTACCAACTCCAATGATTGCACAGGCACAGATGAAGTGACTGTCATTGAAAATGCCAATGCAGAACCTTCCATAAGCGGCGAATTGGAATATTGCGCTTCCGACAATTTCACCTCTTTGGACGCTGGCACTTGGTCCAGCTACCAATGGTCAAATGGCGAAACCTCACAAGTCATTGAAGCAAGTGAAGGCACGTACACCGTTACCGTCACCAACTCCAGTGACTGCACAGGCACAGATGAGGTGACTGTCATTGAAAATGACAATGCAGAACCTATAATTTCGGGAGAATTGGAATATTGCGCCTCCAACAACACGACCACTTTGGACGCTGGCACTCGGGTCCAGCTACAATTGGTCGAATGGCGAAACCTCGCAAGTCATTGAAGCAAGTGAAGGCACTTACACCGTCACCGTTACCAACTCCAATGATTGCACAGGCACAGATGAAGTGACTGTCATTGAAAATGCCAATGCAGAACCTTCCATAAGCGGCGAATTGGAATATTGCGCTTCCGACAATTTCACTACTTTGGACGCTGGCACTTCCAGCTACAAATGGTCAAATGGCGAAACCTCACAAGTCATTGAAGCAAGTGAAGGCACTTACACCGTCACCGTTACCAACTCCAATGATTGCACAGGCACAGACGAGGTCACGGTTAGCGAAAATGAAAATGCAGAACCTTCCATAAGCGGCGAATTGGAATATTGCGCTTCCGACAATTTCACCTCTTTGGACGCTGGCACTTGGTCCAGCTACAATTGGTCGAATGGCGAAACCTCGCAAGTCATTGAAGCAAGTGAAGGCACGTACACCGTTACCGTCACCAACTCCAGTGACTGCACAGGCACAGATGAAGTGACTGTCATTGAAAATGCCAATGCAGAACCTTCCATAAGCGGCGAATTGGAATATTGCGCTTCCGACAATTTCACTACTTTGGACGCTGGCACTGGTCCAGCTACAAATGGTCAAATGGCGAAACCTCACAAGTCATTGAAACAAGTGAAGGCACGTACACCGTCACCGTCACCAACTCCAATAATTGCACAGGCACAGATGAGGTAACAGTCATTGAAAATGCCAATGCAGAACCTATAATTTCGGGAGAATTGGAATATTGCGCCTCCGACAACACGACCACTTTGGACGCTGGCACTTGGTCCAGCTACAATTGGTCAAATGGCGAAACCTCACAAGTCATTGAAGCAAGTGAAGGTACTTACACCGTCACCGTTACCAACTCCAATGATTGCACAGGCACAGATGAGGTAACAGTCATTGAAAATGCCAATGCAGAACCTATAATTTCGGGCGAATTGGAATATTGCGCCTCCGACAACACGACCACTTTGGACGCTGGCACTTGGTCCAGCTACAAATGGTCAAATGGCGAAAACCTCACAAGTCATTGAAGCAAGTGAAGGCACTTACACCGTCACCGTTACCAACTCCAATGATTGCACAGGCACAGATGAAGTGACTGTCATTGAAAATACCAATGCAGAACCTTCCATAAGCGGCGAATTACAATATTGCGCCTCCGACAACACGACTCTTTGGATGCTGGCACTTGGTCCAGCTACAAATGGTCAAATGGCGAAACCTCGCAAGTCATTGAAGCAAGTGAAGGCACGTACACCGTTACCGTCACCAACTCCAGTGACTGCACAGGCACAGATGAAGTGACTGTCATTGAAAATGCCAATGCAGAACCTTCCATAAGCGGCAAGAATATTCGCTTCCGACAATTTACTTTGGACGCTGGCACTTGGTCCAGCTACAAATGGTCAAATGGCGAAACATCGCAAGTCATTGAAGCAAGTGAAGGCACGTACACCGTTACCGTCACCAACTCCAGTGACTGCACAGGCACAGATGAAGTGACTGTCATTGAAAATGCCAATGCAGAGCCTGTCATTGCAGGAGCATTGGAATATTGCGCTTCCGACAATTTCACCACTTTGGACGCTGGCACTTGGTCCAGCTACCAATGGTCAAATGGTGAAACCTCGCAAGTCATTGAAGCAAGTGAAGGCACGTACACCGTCACCGTCACCAATGCCAATGATTGCACAGGTACAGATGAAGTTACTGTCATCGAAAATGCCAATGCAGAGCCTTCCGTAAGTGGTGAATTGGAGTATTGCGCTTCCGACAATACAACTACTTTGGACGCTGGAACTTGGTCAAGCTACAAATGGTCAAATGGTCAAACATCGCAAGTCATTGAAGCAAGTGAAGGCACGTACACCGTCACCGTCACCAATGCCAATGATTGCACAGGAACAAATGAAGTTACTGTCATCGAAAATGCCAATGCAGAACCTATAATTTCGGGCGAATTGGAATATTGCGCCTCCGACAATTTCACCACTTTGGACGCTGGCACTTGGTCCAGCTACCAATGGTCAAATGGTGAAACCTCGCAAGTCATTGAAGCAAGTGAAGGTACTTACACCGTCACCGTTACCAACTCCAATGATTGCACAGGTACAGATGAAGTGACTGTCATTGAAAATGCCAATGCAGAACCTATAATTTCGGGCGAATTGGAATATTGCGCCTCCGACAATACGACTACTTTGGATGCTGGCACTTGGTCCAGCTACCAATGGTCAAATGGCGAAACATCGCAAGTCATTGAAGCAAGTGAAGGCACGTACACCGTCACCGTTACCAACTCCAATGATTGCACAGGTACAGATGAAGTGACTGTCATTGAAAATGCCAATGCAGAACCTGTCATTATAGGAACCTTCGAGTATTGCAGAGGGCGAGAAGCAACTTTGGATGCGGGAACTTGGACAAGCTACCAATGGTCGAATGGCGAAACAGTCCAAAGTTTCTCCACTACTGCAACTGGCATTTACACCGTCACCGTCACCAATCAAAAAGGTTGTACAGGAACAGCAATGGCAGAGGTCATCGCAACTCCTTGTTTGGCAGAAGCAGGAACATTGACCACAAATGCCGAAACGATTTGTGCGGGTGGAAACATTGAAGTGGGTGCAACAGGTAATCAAACTGAGAGCAGCTATCTTCAATACTATTTCCTCTACTCACAAGACAATCTCAACAACACTACTTTTGCTGCCAGCTCTGTAAATGGCGTATTTAGTGGCTTTGTAGCGGGGGATTATTTGGTGTGTAGCTACAATGAGTGTGCGGATTGTACTCCTAATCCGTCTCCTATTACTACCAACCTCAATGACATCTACCAAACAGGCACGATTCAAGACGGTTGTTTTGACATAGAATGTACAACGATTAACATTCCCGAAACCTTTGAACCAAATATTGCAGGTTCTGGACAGGTGACAGGCACGAACAATGTTGGTCAGAATATTTTCATTGCAGAAGTATGCGGCGGTACAGCTCCTTTCGATATTGACTTTGTGTTGTCGGGCGGTTTTGCAACGGTCAATGATTATCCTTCCGAAAATGCGGGTTGTCTGAACTACCAAATTGTGTATGGCAATGGTGTTGAGTGGACGCTTACGGTGACGGATGCCAACAATTGCAGCAATGAATCTGTGCTTTTCACAAATGACGGATTGCCTTCCAATCCATTGCCTCAAATTGTGGGTTTTGAAGTGGGTTTGGAAACTTGTGTAGGCGATGCCGATGGATTTATTAGCATTGAAGTGGCTGGCGGAGAGGATAGTTGTGGTGAATATACCTATAATTGGTCGGGACCCAATGGCTTCAATACTTCTATTTCAAACCTTTCAACAGGAAATGAAATAACAGGTTTGGCATTGGGTTTTTACAATGTCATCGTGACCGATTGTGTGGGAACGACTGCTACTGAAGACATCTTTGTGGGGCGAAAAACAGGCAGAGGACGTGGACGAGGCGGCTGCAAAACATCGGGTAAGGATGGCGAAAACTTCAATGGGAATGAAAACCTAAAGGTTTTTCCAAATCCTTTTGCAGACTACACAGCCATAGAATTCAGCCTTCCACAAACTTCAAAGGTTTGGTTGTCGGTTTACTCTATAGATGGTCGAAAAGTGGCGGAAATATTGATGGGTGAAGCGATTGAAGGAAATACTACACAGCGAATGGGATTTGATGCGAAAGGGCTGCAAAGTGGGTTGTATCTGTTGGAACTGAAGACCGAGTCGGGTTTACGCCAACAGCAGCAGTTGATAGTGGTGAAGTAATGGTATGTATTTTTTGAATGACAAAAGCCCAAGCGTTTGAAAATGCTTGGGCTTTTTATTTTTATGTTTTATCTTCGTTTTTCAAGAAAACAATTATAAACTAAGTGTTTATGAATTCCATCCCCCAAGTCATTCAAGAGTTAGAACAACAACTCGCCCAAACCGAAGGATTGTCGAGTGCGCCCCTATTGATAGAGTTGTATCGACTCTACGGCTCGAATGGAGCCTATGACAAATCTATAGAATGTGCAGAAAAGCTTTTGCACCTCGGCGAAAAACATCAAAATGACCAATTGAAGATAGAAGGTCTGTTGGCTTTTGCCAAAATGGAATGTACCAAACAAGCATTTGACAAAACACATGCCTATCTCAACGAGGTCAGACTCCTCAACGAAAAGGTGCAAGACCGAAAAACTTGGCTGATTTTTCACCAATTGAAGGGAGATATTTACCAAAAACAGAGACAGTTTGATGATGCCCAAAAGCACCTTGAACAGTTATTAATATTGGCGACTGAAGAGGATTTGATGATGAAAGTCCATGCTTACCAATTGTTGGGAGGTGTTCAGCAAATGACAGGTAATTTTGACCAAGCACTTCAAAATCAGTTCAAAGCACTGAAATTGATAGAAAGTGTAGTCGATAAGCAGCTGAGCCACAAAAAAATGATGGGCATTTTGTTGATCAATATAGCCACGCTTTACCTCCATCAAAATGATGCCTTTGATAAAGAAACAACAGACTTGGCTGATGTCATCCATTATTTAGAGAAAGCCAAAAAAATCGCTACCGAAATTGAACACCCACAACTTTTAACCGAGATTTCGGTACAATTGGGGCGAATAGAGATGGATAGAAAAAACTATGATACGGCATTGCAGCATTTTCACTCTGCCCTCCAACTCGCCAAAACGTTCAATAATCCTTACATTCTACTGTATTGCAGCATGGATATAGCCAATATTCACAAGTTGAAAAACGAATTAGATACTGCATTGATTCATTATACATCTGCCTTAGACTTGTCTTTGAAACTAAACAATCAGTCAATGGCTCTTGCTTGTTACATTAACTTGGCAAGTTATTGGCACAATAAACAACACTTGCAACAGGCGATGGATTATGCACAACAGGCTTTGGATTTAGCCCAAACTCTCCAAAGCCCCGATAAGTCCTTGACCATTTACCAACTCATGGCATCTATCCACAAAGCACTCGGCAATACGGATGAAGTATTCGACTATCTACAAAAATACATTGGCTTGAAAGACAAACTGTTTACCAACGAAAAACAGAAAAATATGGTCGAAATGCAAACTCGCTACGAAACCGAGAAGAGAGAGCAAGAGGCCCAACAACTGCGGGAATTGGAGGAAATGAAAGGTCGCTTTTTTTCACAAATCACCCACGAATTTCGCACTCCATTGACCCTCATTTTGGGGCCAATTCAACAGTTACTTCAAAATACCCAAAACATCAGCCCGACACAACTTCAAAACCGATTGACTTTGGTAGAGCGAAACGGACAACGCTTGATGAACTTGGTCAATCAACTGCTCGACCTCTCCAAATTGGAATCGGGCAAAATGACCATTCAAACGAAACATGGTGATGTGGTCGATTTTGTGAATGACGTTGTTACCAACTTTCAATCACTTGCCCAGCAGCAAAATATTCACCTTCATTTTGAGACATCCTTACCTCAATTGAGCGCTCATTTTGATGTGGACAAACTCGAAAAAATCCTCTACAACCTGCTTTCCAATGCTTTGAAATTTACGCCTTCAAAAGGAAAAATCACCCTTCAACTGCAAAACCTACACACTAGTACCACCCATACATCGCTGCAAATCACCCTGCTAGATACAGGCAAAGGCATTGCAGCCTCTCAACTTCCCTACATTTTTGACCGCTTTTACCAAGCAGACAATAGCAACATTCGGCAAGCAGAAGGTTCAGGAGTCGGTTTATCCTTGGTCAAAGAACTGCTCGAATTGCAGGGCGGAAGCATTGAAGTACAGTCCAAAATAGGTGAAGGAACAACTTTTACCTTCCAACTGCCCTTAGAATTGGCATCCAACATTGCCGCTTTACCCCAACAAAATCTGCCAACTGCTCACACTTTTGCACCTACACTTCAAAGCCCAACGATTGTTACTCCATCCAAAACTTCAACGGTAGCTGCGAAAACACCTAAAAATGTGTCTAAAAACATAGTTTTAGTGGTAGAAGACAATGCCGATATGCAGACCTATATCGAAAGTATTTTGTCGCCTCAATACGAAGTTTTACAGGCAATGAATGGAGAAGATGGCGTAGAAATGGCGTTGGAGCAAATTCCCGACCTCATTGTAAGTGATGTGATGATGCCCCAAAAAGATGGTTATACCCTCTGCAAAGAACTCAAATCCAATGAAAAAACCAACCACATTCCCATCATTCTCCTAACCGCCAAAGCTGCCCTCAACAGCCGTCTCGAAGGTTTGCAGCAAGGCGCAGATGTGTATCTTTCCAAACCATTCAGCCCTGAAGAACTGCTGCTCAACATCGAAAATCAAATCAAAGTACGCCAACAACTCCAAGAAAAATACACCCAAATTTTAGAAACTACAAAAAAAGAAGAAGTTCCAGTTTCTATCACTGATCCTTTCCTTCAAAGGCTTATCGAAACTATCGAATCACATCTCAATGACTTTGAACTAAGTGTGGAGCAGTTGAGTCAATATATGTTTATGAGCCGCCAACAAATCCACCGCAAACTACACGCACTTACCAACTATTCGACTTCCGAATTTATCCGCCTTCTTCGCCTCAAAAAAGCCAAAACCCTACTGGAGAGCAAACAACACAACATCACTGAAATCGCTTATGAAGTGGGTTTCAGTTCGCCTTCTTATTTCAGCAGAGCATTTGTAAAGCAGTTTGGGGTATCGCCGAGTAAGTGGGTTGGGTAAAAATGTAACACCAGTGAAAAAACACGCAACATACGTGCAAGACCTTCCTTTTTATTAGCCTTAATTTTGTGGTTGTCAATGTGATTCATCCTACACACTAAACCCCCAAAATTATGCTGCAACAATCTGCTACTGCCCAGAAAAAATTAGATATCTCGTCTTGCAAAGAAGTTTTTTTGAAAAAACTCAACCAAATCGTCCTAAAAAACATCAAAAGCGAAGACCTAAACATAGAACTATTGGCACAAAAAATGGCTATAAGCCGAAGCCAACTACACCGCAACTTGAAGAAATTTACCCGCCTATCCGCTTCTAATTATGTTCGTAGATTCCGCCTAAAAATTGCTTCTAAACTGCTTACCAAACCCATCAACTCCATCAGCCAAATAGCCTACAAAGTGGGTATCTACAACCTCTCTTATTTCTCCAAGTCCTTCAAAGAAGAATTTGGGAAAACACCCATAGAATTTTATGAGTTTCACAATCAACAAAATAAACATTTTTTCAGAGCAAACAAAAACTACTGATTGTAGGAAAGTAAGCGTACTTAGTGAAAGGTATGGTAGCAGGCAATTTTATAGTGTGTGTGGATACAAAAACAATTGTGAAGGTACAAAATTGCCTGCCCATCCTTTTAAGGAACTGCGAGTTCCATTTTTTCAAAAAGAAATGAAAGACATGGAAGTACAGTATCTCCAATCTTGCATACAACAAAAAAAAAATCAGGTCTGGGGGGACTTGATATTGGTAAAAAAACAGCCCAAGTATGATTTGAATACTTGGGCATTTTTTATGGATATTTGTTTGATCTTTTATTGAGAATCCGCTTGTTCTCGTTTTTTTGTCACATATTCCAACACCTTACGAATGTAGTCAAAACCAGAACTAATGGTCAAAAAGGTAGCAATGAGCAGTAAAATATAGGTGATGCCCCACAGCAAATCATAAGGAACCCAATCCCAATTCAAGATAGAGAGTTGTCCGCAAAGCAATACGCCCATAATCGCTGCAAAGGTGAAGGTAGTTTTGACCTTACCCCAAAAATAGGCAGGGACAGCCAAACCTTCAATGGCGGCAAAAATGCGTAATCCCATCACCAAAAATTCCCTTCCAATAATCAACAAAGTCATCCAAGCAGGAATCCAGCCTTTGAGTGAAAGCATGACCAACACTGTGGCTACGAACACTTTGTCGGCGGTAAAATCCAAAAATGCTCCAAGGTTCGAGACCAATTTTTTCTTGCGAGCCCAATAACCATCCAAATAATCACTGAGCATTGCCCAACAAACTACTATCATCAAGAACAAATAGTTGTATTCCCAATTCCCTTCAAGCAATAGAAAAAAGGGAGCTACGTATATTCTTGATAAGCTGAGGTGGTCAGCAGTATTGAGCCGTATATTCATGTAAAAAGGATGCGGTGTTGGTAATCTAAAAAATCCAAAGATGCGTTTTTTTAATAACAGTTTTGAATTTTGAACACAGATTTTGCAGATATTTCAGATTTCACTGATAAACAATTTTTTAGATAGTTGAAACATTGAAGAATGAACACATATTTGTTTGTTTATCAAATTTTTATGTTTAGAACTGTGAAATGCAAGAAGTCTAAAAATTCCATTAAAAAATATATCAAAATATATTATTTTTACCCTTTCGTCATTCAAGCCTTCAACTTCAACTGCAAAATGCGAAATGTCTAAAGATATTAACACAATACCCTCGCAACTGAGTTTACACCAAGCCAAAGTTCTTCTCTGCGAAGCTAAAACTGCCTCAACAGAAAAAGATGATGATAAAGCCATAGAACTATTGACTAAAGTGGTCACAGTTTTTGAAGTGCATGAAGCATGGGAGGAATTTATGGAAACTTCTAATGAGTTGGCTTTGGTTTATTTAGAACGCTCAAGCCTTTCTGATGCCATGCAAATTGTAGAGTATGCGCTCAAAATATATCAGAAAAAATGTTCGCATCTCATTGAATGGAGCTACCATTTATATAATAGAAAATCAAAAATACTAGCTTTACAAGCAAAATTTAGTGAGAGTATTCCTTATTTGCTTAAGGCAAAAGAGATAATCGAACAAAGACAACTGAGCGAGTTGTTTTTAATTGACAACCTAATCGAACAGGCTGATTACCATATATTGATGCGTAATTATGCACAAGCTTATCAATTATTAGATGATGCTGCAAAATTATTGAATACACATCAGAATGAACGGCTTTTAATGTATTTTTATGGTGTCCAAGCAAGTTTAGAATTTTATCAATCTAATTATTTGCTATCCAAACAATTGTATGACAAAAGTCTTGAGGTATGTATTCGTAATAACTTTGAAAAAAAGTCCTATCTTTATTTTCGTATCGCAACCATACATCAAATCTTAGGCAACAGACAAGATTCGATCAAAATATATTTAGAATTAATTGAATATTATAATATTCAATCTAAAGATGGGTTCAACAATAAGGTAAAAAGAGAATTAGCTCAGGTATTTTCCTACATGGGACGAGCTCTAATGAGCTTAGGGGACTTCACACAAGCACTTCATTATTTTGAAAGAGCAATCCTATTTTATGAGCAAACTGGCGAAGGTACTAATTCATTAATAAATTTATGCCTCATTGATATTGCTTATATCTATGGTAAACAAAATAACTATGCCAAGCAAATTGAATACTGTGAGAAAGCTCTAGAAAGACATCAAAACACGACAGAGAATAAAAATGCTTATTCTTCAGCAATTTATAGAAACCTTGCCAAAGCTTATATGAATGTCAATGAAATGAATAAATCATTGATTTATTATGAAAAAGCATTGGCTATAGACATACAAATATTAGGAAAAAATAACACGCTCACAATTAATAGTTATAGTGATTTAGGGGCATATTGGACAAAAAATAGGCGATATTCAAAAGGCTTGAAGTACCTCTATAAAGCCCTAAAAAAGTATAAAAATAAGTTCGGACATACACATGAAAATATTGCAGATACAAATGCTCAGATTGCAGACAATTTTCACCAACAAAGAAAACTAAAAAAAGCCTTAAAACACTATCAATTGGCTTTGACGGCTGATGTACCCGATTACCAAGAAACCAATTTTTACCACCTCCCCGATGTAAGACAATGTATTTTCCTATCAGGATATTATTTCTTGAAAGTATTAGCAGGAAAAGCAAACGCACTTTTTGACTATGCTCTACATTTAGAAAAAAAGAACTTCTCCAAAGCCACCAAAGCCTTAAAAGCCAGTTTGAATACCTGTCAATTGGCTGCAGATTATCTACAACAACTACACAAAACACTTAAAGTAGAAGACTCCAAATTGATTTTGGGAGAGGTGATGCCGCCTATTTATCAGCAAGCTGTAAAAACTATTTTACTCTTAGCCAATCGTTTAGCCGCAGATTCTATTTTGGAACAAGCATTCACCTTTCACGAACTGGCAAATGCACTCTTATTGCGTTCTTCTATGCAAGAAAGCGATGCAAAAATGAGTACTTCTATTGATTCCGATTTATTGAAGCAAGAAAGAGATTTAAGAAATCAAATTGAAGTCTATCTTCAAAAAATACAAAAAGAAGAAGCAAAAGGGCTTCAAAAAGATATGAATAAGCTCAAAGAATGGAAACAAAGTCATTTCCATGAACTGCTCAAACACCAGGCACTCATTGAACAATTTGAAAAGGAGTACCCCGAATATTACCAGTTCAAGTACAACCTCCAAACGGTTTCTGTTGCAACCCTCCAAAAAGACTTAACCGAAGATACAGTCATGATTAGCTATTTCATTGGAATAGAAAAGGGCTATATTTTTGCAGTCACTTCGGACGAATATGAAATTGTTCCCTTTGAAATACCTAAAGATTTCGACCAACAAATCGAAAACTATTTGAGCAGCATTCACGCCCAGAGCATAAGCGATTTCATTCCGATGTCCTACAATTTGTACTTCTTACTCATTGAACCCATCAGCTATTTGATTTTTGACCCATTTGTAGGTAAGCCCAAAAATTTGGTTATCATTCCAAGTGCTGCCCTTAGTTATTTACCCTTCGAAACCCTTATTCGTGAAATTCCCTATACTGCTCAGCCTGCTTTTCACCAATTGGATTATCTCCTCCAACACTGCCAAATTCAATACCACTATTCTCCTACCTTATACCACCAATCATTGAAGAAAAAAGTACAAAAAAAATCTATTTTATCTTCAATAGAAAAATCAAATTCCATTGACTTCCTAGGTTTTGCGCCCATTTATACCAGTGACAAAGCAGCCACCCAAGAAGTCTTGAAAGGACTTGCTGAAAATTATGGTCATTGGGCGACTCGCTCCAATGCCCTACAAGATGGCACACTAGCCCCACTTCCTTTTTCGGAAAAAGAGGTACAAAATATTGAAGGAATGTTTGCTGAAAAAGGATTGAAGGGACAAAGCTACCTCTACGATGCCGCTACCAAAGACCACTTCAAAGCCATTGCCGCTAATGCCAAATACCTACACATTGCAGCTCATGGACTGACCAACGATGAATACCCCAAATTATCGGGCATTGTATTTCACCCTGCCAAAGAAGCTACTGAAATTCACGACAGCGTTTTGTCAATGGGCGAAATGTACCAACTTCAATTGCGAGCAGATTTGGTGGTCTTGAGCAGTTGCGAAAGTGGGGTTGGCAAGTTGGCTAAGGGGGAGGGAATGATGGCAATGAATCGGGGGTTTTTATATGCGGGTGCAAAGAATGTGATTTACACCCTCTTCAAAGTGCTTGACAAACCAAGCAGCGAATTGTGTGAAGCTTTGTTTGAAGGAATTTTGGAGGGAAAATCGTATGCAGAGGCATTGCGATTGGCGAAGTTAACCCTAATTCAACGAACCGATATTGATCCTAAATCATGGTCAGGTTTTGTGTTATTGGGGGCATAAGCCTCTATGCACTACGCCCTACAAAAAACATCCCCATCACTGTTTCTCGCTCGCCCGTCAATTTCCAATAATAGCGACCAGGCACAAAATCCGATACATCTACTACAAACCCCTTCACCCCTTTCTCCACACCCCGTTCCTCCACAAGTTCCTGTTGATTGTTCTCAATCACAAAACTTTGGTTATTGGCCAAAGGTTTTTCAAATTGAATGACCAACTCTGCTTCCACATCCAAGCCATTCTTAGGCGCAATCAATCCAAAAGTAGTGCTCCTACTCGCTTGCCACAAAACCGCCTCATAATTCGGAACAGGCAGAAAAAATTGGCTCAAGCCATCAATCGTCTCATTCACCTTATCGGTCAAAGACTGCCATTTTTCCTTTAAAGAAGTATGGTTTAACTTTTTCTGCTTCAATTGCCAATGCGTTTCCATCTGCTGCAATTCCATTTTGAAGCGTTCGTCTCCAAACAAAGTTACTCCGCCATACAAATCCTCATAAAAAGCAATTTGGTTTTCGATAGCAGGCTCATCTTTACGAAGTTGAGTGAATGATTGAAGGTCTTTGTCTGACAATGTTCCTATAACATAGCCCTCTACCAATTTTGTTTTTTCATTTTCTGTCATCATTGGATGATTAATCGTTAGTCAGCAAATCTTACAAATAATATACAATCTCGTTTCTTTCCTCTTAAATATCATCTCGTTTAAATTCCTTAGCCATCTGCGCTTGCAGTGCTTTGATACACCTTCTCTTTTGTGTCTTTACAACATCTTGACTCTTATAGTTCAAGTCTTTTTGAATCGCCTCAATCGAGTATTGACGATAGAAAAAAAGGTATAAAATACGCTGGCAGGGATGCTGCATTTGTTTCAACAAGCGAGCAATCATCTTTTTTCTATCCATAGATTGCAGCATATCCTGCGCCCTTATTTCAGAAGATTCCGTAAATTCCAAAGGAGCATCAGAAGTAGTCTCTTTTCGTTGGCGCAGCTGCGACAAAAAAATGTTTTTACCTATCGCAAAAAGATAGGTTTTCAACTGACTTGTTAAATTCTCCAATTTTCCAGCCTTTGCATTTTTATACAAAGCAATAATGGCATCTTGAAAAATATCTACCGCATCTTCTTCACTGCAATTGTGCTTTTTCAATATCCAATGCACAAAAGAAGACCTAAATTCATCATACAATACATTGACCGCCTCTCTTTTACCAGCTTTGAAGTCTTGCAGCCAATCATTAAAGTCTTCTAACATACTAGTACCATTTTTAGAGCAAATGTGAACACCTAATGAGAAAAAATCTTTTTTTAAGAAAACCTTAACACTTAATTTCCTTTATTAATGATTGAAGATAAAGTTTTTACCAACATTTTTACACCTATTTTTATTTTTCAATCCAGCGAAATTAAGATTTTTTTTTAAAAAAAATCTCATCTCCTGTTCACTAACTTCAAAAAAGTGATACTAAAAGATGAATGGATAGGCAAGAACGATGGTTTTTCAATTCTATCTATCAAACTTATTTTATCACTCTTTGCGGCAAGGAACTTCTTTTGGTAATTGCATTTAGTTGCTGCAGAAATTAAATGCGATTCAAAAAGCTTTCTTCTGCAAAACAAAAAATTAAAATCATGGCAAATTCTAACTGCTGGGTACAATTTTGGGAAAATGACTCCTATGATGGTAGGACTGATACTTACAATAATGAACAAAGAGTAAACAATCTTAAAGATGAACATTATGACGGTTCTTCAAAAGACGAATATCATTCTTACAACTCTTTAAAAACTGGTCCCACTGGTTATCTCATCGCATTTGATGGACTCAATTTGACTGGAAACAGCATCACTTTTGGTCCAAACTCAAATGTACCGCACCTTGACCAGCATCAGAGAGGTTCGCTTGGGTCTTGGCAAAATAGCATTGGGAGTTTCATCTTATTGGATGGCGCACCTGAGACGCTTGACTAAAGACTTCCAATAAAATAGCTTTCCTATTCGGAGCAGAGGCTTCTGAAATTTTTGTTTTGAAAAGAAGTTGATAGTGAATAAAATCGCCCCTCTTTAAAGGATAATATTTCAGAAGTCTATTTCAAGATTTCATTTAATTTAGACTCTATACGAAAGATTAAAGGCAAAGGCAAAACATCTTAAACCATTAGCAACAAACAAATTAATTAAAACCGAGATAAATATTTGGTTATAAAAAAATATTTACCTCTTTTGTCTTTCGTCCAAAGTCCAAATTTAGTAGACCTTCCTAAAAGGTAAATACCCAAACAAAAGAACTAAAATTACAAAAACACAGATTATCATGCAAAAAAAATTTTCACCAATCATGCTTTTATTTTTTTTAATGAGTGCTTGTTTTCTATTCAACAACTCAAAACTACTTGGTCAATCTACTCTTTGCGATATTGAAATATCTTCTAAGGATGGCAATACTTCCACAAATAATATTAAGCCTCAAATATCCAATGAAAACATTATTTGGCAAGGAAGTAACGAAACCACCAGTCATATCTATCAATACAATGGCAACCATGTCACCAATATATCAGCACTATTTTCCAGTTTCTTAACCTCCAACGAAAACCATCAAATAGACGGCAACAACATCGTATGGCATGCCTTAAAAGCAGGAAAGGCTCATATTTACTTATATGATGGAACAACAGTAAAAGAGATATCAAGTCAAGATAGCAATAACACTAAATTCAACTATGATCCTCAAATAGATGGCAACAATGTAGTCTGGGCAGGTGTACCTCCAGAAGGTAGTGAAGGACAAGATCACATTTACCTCTACGATGGCATCCATGTCACCGAAATATCATCATTGGATGGAAATACCTCTACCCAAAATGTTTTGGCTCAGATAGATGGCAACAACATCGTTTGGAGGGGAAATGATGGATTTACCAACCACATCTACCTCTACAATGGCACTCACATCACTAAAATATCAGCAAGTTCAACCAACAATAATTCTCCCCGAATAAAGAATGGCATCGTCACATGGAGCGGATACAATGGAACAAGCACTCAGGTCTATCAGTATGAAATTCCCATATTGGTTTTGAAAAGGGAGGAACTACCAACGACCAACAGTGCTGGACAGAAAATCTACATTGCCGAAGTTTGTGGAGGAATAAGCTCAAATTTTGTTTCATCAGGCGGTTTTGCTAGTATCAATGAGTTCCCCTCCGAAAATGCAGGCTGTATCCAATACCAAGTCGTATATACCAATTCCACAGACTGGACGCTGACTGTTATAGACATTAACGAATGTACTTCACTGATAATTAATAGCTTAAAATTTCCCAATATTCCGAGTTACACAGTCACACCCGAAACCTGCCCTGGTGAGGAGAATGGAGCTTTCGCTATTGAGGTAGAGGGCGGTGACAGTGCTTGTGAAATTTATACCTACACTTGTACTGGTCCTGCAGGATTCAACCAAACTTCAACAGGCAGCGCAACAAGCATAGCTTTCACTGATTTGGCATCGGGCTCTTATGATGTAAGAGTTACAGACTGTGCAGGAACGACTACTAAACAAAACATCTATGTAAGTCGTGCCAATAGTGGCGGTGGCGGTGGCGGTAGAGGTCGTGGAAGAAGTGGAGGCTGCAAAACGGCTGGGGGTGATGATATCAACGATGTTATCAACTTGACTGCCTATCCGAATCCTTTCTCTCAACAAACTTTGATAGAGTTTGCACTTCCAGAACCTTCAAAGGTTTGGCTTTCGGTCTATACCATTGAAGGGAAAAAAGTAGCGAAAATATTGGAGGGTGAAGCGATTGAAGGAAGTGGCTTACAACGATATGGTTTTGCAGTAGAAGAGCTGCAAGGTGGAGTTTATATTTTGGAATTGCAAACAGAATCGGGTTTGAAGCAGTATCTACAGTTAGTGGTATTGAAGTAAAGGCTATACGATATGTACGAAACCACAAAAGTCGTCAATGCTTTTGTAGTCTATACCAACCTCCAAAAAGTATATTCTTGATAAACTGAGATGGTCGGCAGTATTGAGCCGTATATTCATGTAAAAAGAATGCAATGTTGGTAATCATAGCCGTCAAGCTAAGGTTTTGTTGTTTCTCATATAGCTTTGAACAGGAAGTTTTAATAAAAAAGAAGCACATTATACACACGAACTATAAGAAAGCTTCCTTTCTATTATTCATTCTTGTTCAAGGCCTAATGCTTATGTTAATTACTAAACTTGATGGCTATGTGTTGGTAATCTAAAAAAATCAAAGATGCGTTTTTTTAATAACAGTTTTGAATTTTGAATGAATGATTTTTTGATTATTCCTTTTCCTTCAATGCAGACTACACGCCATCGAAGACTTTGAACAAAACAGGCTTGCTTGGACTTGCATCCATTTCCAAACTCGTAATTTGCAGATTGAGGAAATACTTGCCGTCTTTTACCCCATTTGGCACATAAATCATTTCGGTAATCGTGGCATTGAGTCGGGCATCGTGGGGATATTGCCAAAAAACTTTGTGCGACAACAACTCACCTCCATCTTCCTCTCTATCAACCGATGGAAGATCGAGCAGCAGATGTTCAACGCCATTTTCGACAATGTATTGAGTAGCTTCATGGTGTAGGTAAGGAGGATTTGCGCCTGAATAGTGGGTGCGAAGTTTGAAATCGTCATTGGGAAGGGTGCGAATGACCAAAGCTTGCGGCATTTTTTTACCTGCCAAAGCCGTTACGATTTGTTCCTTCAATACAACTCGGTCACCATTCTCCATTTTCTGTGGATAGACCGAAATCAGTTCTGCCAAAAAGAAAAACTGCTTCAATGCCCGATTGATGGTTTCACCATTGGGAGAAATATGTCCTACACACTCGGTATGAGTGCCATTGCCATGTGGATTGAGCAAAACGTTTTTGAAATTCACTACTCCTCCCTGCCGCACATCTCCCACAAAATCACCCGCTCTCACAGGTTCTATCTGCAATGGCGGCGCATAAAAGGCATTGACCGTTTGCAGCCCTTCTTGAAGCGGAATCGAAATATCCATTGCTTGGTCTAAGCGAATTTGGTAGGTTTCGTTTTGGTATTGAATCGTCGTTTGCATGGATTGAAGATGTTAAGGATTGGTTTGACCATTTTGATTAGCTCATAGAGAATATCATGCATTATAATATATAAAAATCCCACCATTGTTTTAATGGGTGTTTATCTCCAGGAAAGTACTTCCCATATTCTTTTATATTTTTTAACATATTCTGCAAACAATTTTTAGTAGGCCTCTGAATCTCAGACCAAGTTTTTATCAATTCAAGTGTAGATATTATCGGAACATTCTTAGCATATCTATTTGCGATTTTAATTGCATTTTTATCATCCGTAGCTAATATGAAATTGCGTTCTTCTGCAATAGCTAAAGATGCTGCTTCTCCATCATCTCCAATCTCCATAACATAAAATATAAATCTTCCCATTTCTATATCATTCTTAAAATTCACTACTTTTAGAGTGTTATTTCCCAATACATCCATAAATTTTTTATTTGGAGGATTGAGTTCCTCCAAATGTTCAATATTTAATATTTCATCCCTTTTCACTGTCTCAGAGATAAAAATATCCACAGGAAGATTGCTTATTATATCTTCTATTCTCCCGGAAGCAAGGATATTTATTATGCAACAAGCATCTAAAATAATAGGTTTTTCAAGAATCATTTTACGGCAAAATATTTATTTGTGCGGTTCTTATTTAATACTTAAATCAATATCATTAAAATTTACATCTTTATTTACTGCATTCTCCCTTAAAGCTATAGCAATACTTCGAGCTTCTAAACGGTTTACATCTAAAAGCTTGGCAAATTTCCCTTCCGTAATAAGACCTCTGTCAAGAGCTTTTATTGCCATATTCATATAATTTAATGGATATTTCCCTCCTCTTTCTTTACTGATTTTTCTTAGTCCTAATTTATCTTGAGCCTCTCTTATTTTTAAATTTCTACCTTTAATTTTATACTCCCATGTCCCTGTTGGTAGAAGTTTTAAATCTTCTAGTCGAATAGTTATTGTTTCGACTCCCACACCAAAAAAATCTGCTAAGGATAATAAATCTTCAACCTCAAATCTTCCTTTTTCTTTATGTCTTGCAAAATGTTTTGAAACACTATAGGTTGGCATTAAAAAATGTTTAGCATAAGATTCTGCAAGTTGTTCAGGCAAAGGCATACGACTATATTGATTATCATAATGATAGACTGTATTTTTCCGATGGACAAGAAAATGAAGATACCCATGAGCAAGAGACCATCTTTGTCTCTCCTCAGGATGATTGATGTTTATAGCTAAACATCCTCCTAAATTATCATCGAAAGCATAAATCTCTGAAAATTTATTAGGCATTTTAATATAAAATATGCGTAAGCCTACTTCTTCCTCTAAAATTTCACGAAGCCCTCTAACAGGGCCATCTCCTATTCCTAATCTATTTCTTTCTTTTGTAGCAATATTCTGTGCAATAATTTCAATAGGCATATCAAATAGTGTATACTCTTCTGGATACCTTTTCGACAAAGGGGTATTTAAAATTTCCTCCAAGAAGTAATAATCTTGACATAATCTTTCCCATTCTTCTATTACTGGCCCTACCTCTTCATTTTCGTCTTTAGTTCTAAAATTAGCAGCTCGATATTGAACATTAAATGAAGATGATGTAATTCTTGGATTTAAAATGTCACTTACCGAAATACCAAAAGTTTGAGCTAATAATATTAGTTCTTTTGATTTGATTTTTCGTTTTCCTTGTTCAATAGCAACTATTGTTGTTCTTGAAACATTGAGTATTTCTGCTACTTGTACCTGACTCATGTTTCTACGTTCACGAGCTATACGCAGTCGTGGACCGATTTTACTTGCATCAAGGTCTTTAATTATATTACTAGGCATATTTTTATTGATTGATGATTATAACGACACTTCAAAATATTCCCATTCTTTTGAATAATTTCTATACAGTTTTAGTATCCTACTTTGACAATCGTTGTTTTTAATTCCATCATAAGTATTAAATAATTCAACAACATTATCCATACTTGGATATAAATAAGTAAATTCCCTCCATCTTTCATATAATGTATCATAATTAGTGAATATGTCATCTATATTTTTTACCTGATAACTCATATGAGTAAAATATTTTTTCTCATCAATTTCTAATAAGTTAATATCAGGCATTAGATATATAGTCTTATCTATAAAACTTGCTGCATTAATAGACTGCCTCCTTAATATACAAGAGGAACAATAACCACATTGGTTAAGAATCTTTCGGTGAGGTCTATCACAAGATGTTGTTTTGCTAATTAAATCTGTTCTACCTAACAACGATTTTAGCATTTCTGCCTTTGTAGTAAAAATAAAAGGATTTCATACTTTGAATCTCTTTTCAAACAAATGAGATAATAAGATGGATGTTATATGTAATGTAATAGGATGTACTGATCTTGAATGGTATAAACCAACACCTGCTTTTGTATATGGCAAATTGAATGCGCCTATACCATTTTCATAAATAAACAACTCATTCTTTTTTTGCAAAAAAGCCACTACTGATCCTATTAAAGCAAATACAACACCCCTAGACCTCATGTAAAAGTTTTTCTTTAAACTTTTAATCCCTTCTATCAGTATTGGAATTTGAAATAATGATGTCTTGTCTTTCAAATCTTTAGATAAAAAATTTCGAACTTTTTTCTGTTTACCTATAGTAGGCTTATTAGAGCCTGTACCAACTAAATAAAAATGTTTATTAGGAAACTCTCTCCTTCTTCCATACAAGCCAGCCAAAGCGTCTAACCCTCCACTCCATAAAGCAACCTCTGAGTTCTCATCAAAAAAATCAATACCTGATAATATTTGCTCTGCTTTACGTAACTGAGTTTTACGTTTTGAAAAAGAGAAAACCCAATAACTACCAGTATTCCAAGTTAATAATTCATCAAGTAAATTAATTATTACTGAATCTTGGAAAATTTGTGGTAATCTTAAAGGTAAATTAATATGAATTTCCCTTGATATGCACTTCAGTTTATCCTTACAAATTCTATCTGCAGTGTAAATTGCAGTAGCTAAATCTAAAATATCGGCTGCTATGGGAGAATAATTTCTAATGCTTTCTAATTGAGAATCTCCTACTCTAAGTCTAATTTTGTCATTTTTAATATTTTTATGTTCAAAATTAACTTCAGTATATATGTCTGATATAGGTTTAAAGTTTAAGTTGAATCTATTCATTGTAGTAGATCTTCTTTTAAATCAATAGAAACCTTTTTTCTACTCAATTTCCTGAGCTTTTCTACGCTATTTGTAGAATTTGATTTGTGTGCCCACACGATTATTGTATCCTTAATTAATGGTGTAATTTCTTGAATCTTTCTTTGTATCATTGTATTATCCGCATCTTCATAATGACTTGAAGTAGTTTCTAATATTGATTTAAATGAAGTTTCGTATATTTCAGTCATATATTTTTCAACTATTTTTTTTTGTATATCATTAACATCTCCTGTAAATCCATATTTACATTCATGTATGATTGAATGAGATACGGACATTAGTATCTCTCTAATTTTTGTTGAAAGAGTATATCCTTTTAATATTGTTTCTAACTCCTTTGTTAAAGGATGGATTTGTCTATTGTGAATCATATTTTGTTTAGCCTCAATTAATAAAGCCATTTTTTTCAAAGAGTCAATTGGCGTATTTCCTATCTTTTGAATATCTTTTTTTAATGCCATTATTATAGCATCTGCACAAATTTCATTGTCCAGTTTATCCTCACATAATAGCTTATAAGGCTTTTGATATCGTCCAGATAATTTTGAATGTATGATGTCTCCGTCTGGCATAACAACCTTTTTTAAATTATTAACTAATGCAAAGCTAAATCAATAATGTGACATGTGCAAATATTTTTTTCTTATTTTCTGACATGTCAGAAAATAAGAAAATATCTACCTATGCAAATTTTTGATATTAATCAATAATCTTGACCATTCACCTTCTCACAACACCAGCCCCCCATCCCGCATCACCAACTTCCGATCCGCCATATTCGCCAACTGTTCGTTGTGGGTCACGATGATAAAAGTCTGTTCAAATTCATCCCGCAATTTGAAAAACAATTGGTGCAAATCCGTAGAATTGTCCGAGTCCAAATTGCCCGAAGGCTCATCCGCCAACAACACAGAAGGGCGGTTGATTAAGGCACGAGCCACGGCTACTCGCTGCTGTTCACCTCCCGAAAGCTCATTCGGTTTGTGGGTAATACGGTCACTCAAGCCCAAAAACTCCAACAAACGATGCGCTTCTTTGACCGCTTCCTTTTCACTTTTCCCCATCAAATAGGCGGGAATACAGACATTTTCGAGGGCCGTAAATTCGGGCAGTAGGTGGTGAAACTGAAAGACAAAACCTATTTTTTGGTTTCTAAACTTTGCCAAATTCCTATCTGACAATTGGTTAATCACCTGACCATCAATCGTCACTTCTCCCGTATCAGGACGATCCAAAGTTCCCAAAATGTGCAACAGCGTACTTTTACCTGCACCAGAAGCCCCTACAATAGACACAACCTCCCCTTTTTGGATTTCGATGTCCACCCCCTTCAATACCTGCAAATTGCCGTATGCTTTTCTTATATTTGTTCCCTTAACCATAGACTTCAAGAAAATTGAAATTAAAAAAAATGTATCCGATAAATGGCAAAAAAAAATAAGGCAAAACAGTCAAATTTGCCAACTCCAGAACGCAAGAAACCCAACCTCAATCATCCGATTGTTTACGCCAAACATACATGGTCAAACAATCGCACCAAAATAGGTTTGGCAGCAATACTCATTATCAGCTTCATTGCCTTTTTGCCAGTCCTTTCAGCCGAATTCACCAACTGGGACGACAACCTATATGTCACCGAAAACCCCTATTTGGTCAAATTTTCGATGGAGAATGTGGTCAATATTTTCACCCACCAAACCAGTGGAAACTACAATCCATTGCCGATTTTCACGCACCTCATAGAACGTTCCTTGTTTGGTTTGGAAGCATTTTGGTACCACTTCAACAATTTATGGCTGCATTTATTGGCAACAGCACTTGTTTTTTGGTTCATGCTCTTACTACGAGCCAACCTCATGATCACGCTCATGGTCACCGCCCTATTTGGTTTTCACCCTATGCGGGTCGAATCCGTTGCTTGGATAACCGAGCGCAAAGACGTATTGTTTGCCGTTTTTTACATTGGAGCGATGATTAGCTACATTTATTACCGCAGTCAAAAGGTGAACAAAACCAAATACTTAATCAGTTTGTACGTTCTTTTTATCCTCTCTGCTTTCTCCAAAATACAAGCCGTTTCGCTGCCATTGTCTCTGCTCGCCATAGACTACTACTTCAAACGCCCCCTCAAATTTAACCTAATTGTCGAAAAAATACCGATGTTTTTGATTTCTTTGACCTTCGGTTTGATTGGCGTGTTCATTTTGGGCAGCAAAGGCAGCATCAATGCAACAACAGGCGATTTTACCCTATTCGACAAATTGCTGTTCGCACCACATGGACTGTTGATGTATGTCTATAAGGTATTTGTTCCCTACCCTTTGGCGACGTATTATCCCTATCCCGACAAAGTAAACGGTTTGTTGCCAATGGCTTATTATATCAGTCCTTTTATTTTAGCGGCAATGCTTTGGGGTATCTGGAAAAGCACGCAACATACACGAGTCGTTGCTTTTGGAACTTTCTTTTTCTTGGTCAATATCATGTTTTTGCTGCAAGTCGTGAGCGCAGGAGAAGCCTATCTTGCCGACCGATTCACCTATATCGCCTACATTGGTTTGTTCTTTGTGTTGGCAGAAGGCATAGATTATTTATTGAAGGAAAAATCTGCTGTCAAACAAGCAACAATGGGCATATTAGGGCTTTATTTGGTCGGGCTTTTGGGAATGACTTTTCAACAAAGTAAAACCTGGCAAAACAGCGAAACATTGTGGACAAATGTAGTGGATCACTACCCCAGAGTCGCTGTGGCGTACAACAATCGAGGAAATTATTACCGAGACAAAGGGCAGCAAGACAAAGCCTTAGCCGAATATTCCAAAGCCCTTGAAGTGCGCCCCAATTATGACTTGGCCTACAACAATCGGGGCAATGTCTATTTTGGTCAAAACCAAAACGACTTAGCACTAGCGGACTATATCAAAACCTTGGAACTGAATCCTGGCAACGAAAAAGCCCTCAACAACCGAGGTTCTGTTTATTACCGAAAAGGTCAATACGATGAGGCTGCAAAAGACTACAATGCCGCCATTCAACTTGATGCTTTATACACCGATGCCTACCTCAATCGGGCGGTGCTATATGCTACTATTGGTCAGCACCAAAAAGCCGTTGAAGATTTCAATTTTTTCTTAAAATACCGTCCCGATCATGCCCAAGCAATAGGTTGGCGAGGAATTTCTAAACGAGAAATTGGACAGTTAGAAGCGGCTCTTCAAGACTTCAATACCTCCCTTCAATTGAAGCCCAACGATGCAGGTAATTTGTTTCACCGTTCATTGACCTACCAAAAAATGGGCAATAAACAAGCTGCATTGCAGGATGCATTGAAAGCGAGACAGTTAGGAATGAAGGTAAATGAGGAGTATTTAGAGAGTTTGAAGTAGAATATACCCGTCTTTCAATAGGGCGGGTGCGGTTAACTAAGCGTTTTTCATTCCTTATTATTAGGCACTATATGACCCGACCCATCCTTTTTATTGCTGTAATTTGTCTAATCCTATCGGGATGTCGTTCTCATAATGCCATCTCACTCCTCGAAAAAAAATCAACTATAAACCCATCTATAGAAAACTTTTACCTTGGCGGGATTCATGTCAATGTCTATGATATGGACAATTGGCTGAATACTTTGAAGGAAGTAGGGATGAACACTGTAGAAGTGACTGTCTATGGCAAACAATGGTATTGGGATACAGATAGTTTGACCTTTGACGAAGACAAAGACACTGAGGGGCAAATCATGGAAATAAGAGCCGCAAAGAAAAAAGGACTGAAAGTAGTGGTGGTTTTGAGGACACAATTGCAGCATTGGGTAGAAAAAAATCACTTTCTATGGCACGGAATGATTATGCCCAAAAACGATTCCTTGCTGCTTTCTTGGTTTGAAAAATACAACGAATACAGCCTCAAATGGGCAAAAATATGTGAACAGGAAGGTGTAGATGTTCTGGTGATTGGAAGCGAAATGAATGCTCTTGCTTCCACCGTACCCATTACTTCAATGCCTTGGCTGTATGGATATTACAACAGTTGGTTTAGGATGTCCTTCAATGAAAGACGAATTCTGAAATACAAAAAAACCTTGCAAGATAAAAAGCTTTGGGTACAGGGCTTCAACCTTGACAAAAATGGGAAATATTGGCTCGAAAATTATGTAGATGGTAGAATTACCGCTTTCAAACACTGGGGAAAACAGGTGACTTTTGCTGACCAAAAACAGCCTTTGAAGGAGATGAACAAAAGAAGGACATTGATCAAACAGTCTTGGATAAATTTGATTCAAAAAGTAAGAACAGTCTATCAAGGTAAACTCACCTATGCTGCCAATTACGACAACTACCAAGAAGTCGACTTTTGGGAACATCTCGATTTTATTGGCATCAATGCTTATTTCCCTCTCCGAAACCCAACCAATGAACTCCCTGCAAGTGCCGAACTATTGGAAAATTTTGAGGAAAAATGGCGAAATGTCTTTAAAGAGATCAATACCTTCAAAAAAAAGCAACACCTTAGCGACAAGCCTTTGTTATTTACCGAATTGGGTTATACCAATTATCTAAATGCCACAGTAGAAAGCTGGTCAGGGCAGGGCTTTACCCTACTGGGTTGGGGATTAAATGAAAAATTGGTGATTTGGGAAGAGCAACAAATATGCGGCGAAGAACGCTACTGGGCAGTAGAGGCACTCAGGAAGGTGACAGAGGCTTATGCTACGAATTTGCAAGGCATCTTATACTGGAAACTCACCGACCATGAATACTATTTGAAGGAAGAATCTTTTGCCTTACACATTCAGGTTCCTCCAAAAGATAACTTGCAAGTAGCACTGACTAAATTTTTGAGAAAAGAACACATAACTGAATGAACAAAATAATTGATGTTATCATCCCCGCATACAACGAGGAAAAATCCATCCCTCTCGTATTGGGTGATATGCCCTCCGATTTGGTGCGAGAAGTCGTTGTCTGTAACAATGCAAGCAAAGACACAACGGCAGAAGTAGCCCATAAAGCGGGTGCAACAGTGGTGCTTCAAACCCAAAAAGGATATGGAAGTGCTTGTTTGAAGGGAATAGAACACCTTCAAAACAAAGCCATTAAACCCGATATTGTCGTGTTTTTGGATGCCGACTACTCCGACCATCCCGAAGAATTAGCGGAGTTGATTCGCCCGATTTTGGAAGAGGATATGGACTTGGTGATTGGTTCTCGTGCATTGGGAGACATGGAGGAAGGTTCGATGACCTCCCAGCAAATTTTCGGCAATTGGCTCGCAACGAACTTGATACGCCTATTTTACAAATACCACTTCACCGACTTGGGTCCTTTTCGAGCCATCAAATATGACAAACTCATTGAATTGGACATGGAAGACCCAGATTTTGGATGGACAGTCGAAATGCAGGTCAAAGCCGCAAAAATGAAATTTCGCTGCACAGAAGTTCCCGTTTCTTATCGAAAACGCATAGGAGTTTCCAAAATATCGGGAACAATCAAAGGAACGATTTTGGCAGGACACAAAATTTTGTGGACAATATTCAAACTTTTATAGCTTTTGCTCTCTGACAAACAAAATGAAATAAACTGAAAAAAAATGTCAATACTTTATTATTTCATACTAAGCATTTACACACTAGCCCTCATATACATCACCATTTACTGCCTGTTCCAATTCCACCTCCTATTCAATTACAAGCGGTATTATTGGAAAAACAAAAATGGAGTTCTTCCCGAATCCTTCACAGACAAAGAGCTACCTTTTGTCACTATCCAACTCCCCATCTTCAATGAGATGTATGTTGTAGAACGTTTGATAGACAACATCACCAAATTCGACTACCCAAAAGACCGCTTTGAAATCCATATACTTGATGATTCAACGGATGAAACACTCGAAATAACCCGTCGAAAAGTGCAAGAATACAAAGCCAAAGGTTTTCAAATCGAACAAATTATCCGCCCCATCCGCAAAGGCTTCAAAGCAGGCGCATTAAAGGAAGGAACTGTTCACGCCAAAGGAGAATTTCTCGCCATTTTTGATGCCGATTTTCTACCCAATGCCGATTTCCTACGCCGCACCATTCCCTATTTCAAAAACGAAAAAGTAGGAGTCGTACAAACCCGATGGCAACACATCAATCAAAACTATTCCCTCATCACTCGCCTTCAAGCACTTCAATTGAATGTCCACTTTACCGTTGAACAACAGGGCAGAAAAGCGGGAAACTGTATGTTGCAATTCAACGGTACGGCAGGGGTATGGCGCAGAAAAACCATTGAAGACGCAGGAGGATGGGAAGCAGATACGCTGACCGAAGACCTCGACCTCAGCATCCGTGCCCAATTGAAAGGATGGGAAATCGTGTATCTTGAAAAAGTAGGCTCGCCTGCCGAACTTCCCGTAGAAATGAATGGTTTGAAATCACAGCAATTTCGATGGATGAAAGGAGGCGCAGAAACGGCTCGCAAAATGCTACCTACGGTCTGGAGGTCTGAACTTCCATTGATGAAAAAAATACATGCCACCATGCACTTGTTGGCTAGTTCGGTTTTTGTCTTTGTGTTCATTTTGGGCATATTCAGCGTGCCTTTGATTCACATAGTACCCGAATTAGGAATCAGCAAGCATATTTTCACTGGTTTTCTAATCGGTTGGATCTCCATTATTTCCATTTACTATGTAGCCAATGTGCAAGCGGAATTGAAGAAAGAACCCTACTTCAAAATGCTCTTGAAATTCATCGTGCTTTTTCCACTTTTCTTGGCATTGTCTATGGGCTTGTCCCTACACAACACTTTTGCAGTGCTGCAAGGATTTATCGGCAAAAAATCTCCGTTTGTACGCACCCCAAAATTCAACATCAAAGGTTTGGCAGATACGGTTCAGAAACGCAAGTATTTGGCGACCAAAATCCCTATGACTACTTTTTTAGAAGGCTTTTTGGCACTCTATTTTTTGGCAGCGTCCATTGCAGGAGTGTATTTCCAAAACACCATGTTTTTAGCTTTTCACCTCTTGCTGATGGTTGGTTATGGAGCGATTTTCTTTTTCACCTTACGCCATTTGAATTTGAAGTAATTGATTTAAGTCATCATGACTTGTGCTTTTTTTGAACCACAAAAGCATCAAAAGAACACAAAAGAAAAATGAAAAAATCACTAAAAATGAAATTTCTCCTCCTCCTAATCCCTACAATAATCATTTATGTGTCATACGAAGAACTATCCTACCATCTCATGAACTTCAACGAAAAATCCATTACCTACCCAGTGCCTCCAGTTCATTTTGTTTCAGTCAAAAATGGTCGTTTTGAAGTGAGCGGAAAACCCTACTATTTTTTGGGAGCAAATTTCTGGGCTGCCATGAACTTGGCTTCAAAAGGAGAAGGAGGCGACCGAGAACGCCTTATTCGTGAACTCGATCACCTGCAATCATTGGGCATCCGAAACCTGCGAATCATGGCAGCAAGCGAAGGACCTAACACCGAACCGTGGCGAGCTGTACCTGCTGTTCAGCCTGCCGCAGGAGTTTATGAAGAAAAATTGTTGGATGGATTAGATTTTGTGCTTTCCGAAATGGGCAAACGGGGAATGTATGCTGTTTTGTGCCTCAACAATTACTGGCCGTGGACGGGAGGAATGGCACAATACAATGCTTGGTTTAGTGATGAAAAGCAAATTCCCTACCCACCACCAGCAAAAGGGGGTAATTGGTTGAAATATATGTGTTTTTCTTCCCAATTCTTCAAAAACAAAAAAGCCATTGATGCCTATCATCAATACATAGAAATGCTCATTTCTCGCCGAAATAACTATACAGGTTCGCCCTACAAGGACGACCCAACTATTTTTTCTTGGCAGTTGGCAAACGAACCCCGTGGCGTATTGGTCGGCAATGCCTATTACCGTTGGGTCAAGAACACTGCAAGGTTTATCAAGAAACTGGACTCCAATCACTTGGTATCTGTAGGGAGTGAGGGAAATGCCGTTGTACCTTTTAGTCGTAAATTCAAAAAAGAACATTCCTTCAAAGAAATAGATTATACCACTGCTCACATTTGGGCGCAAAACTGGACTTGGTACGACCCGACTCAGCCCGAAAAAGACTTTGAGAAGGCATTGGAGAAAGCCAAAAAATACTTCTCCTCTCACCTCAAAATGGCAGAAAAAATGAACAAGCCTTTGGTATTGGAGGAGTTTGGATTGGCGAGAGACGAAGGAAGTTATGCTTCAACGTCTTCCACACAATGGCGTGACCGTTATTTTCGAGAACTTTTCACACTTGTACATGAATGGGCAGAACAAGGTCGAGCCATTGCGGGCTGCAATTTTTGGGCTTGGTCGGGTGAAGGCCGTCCTCGACATCCAAAAGCGGTTTGGAAAAAGGGAGATGACTTTACGGGCGACCCACCTTTTGAGCATCAAGGTTGGTATTCGGTGTATGATACGGATAGCAGTTCATTGGAGCTTTGTAGAGAATTTGCAGAGCAAATGGAGGGCTTGAAGTGAATCTTAAATGATTTAATGCCCTATTTCATCAAATCTTTCCCAATAAAAAATACGCCAAGTGCAGAAACCTGATGCCGCTTGGAGGCCAACTTCCAATAGTAGCGTCCAGGCTTGAAGCCTTTTTGGGCGGATAGCTGTATGCCAAAAGAAAGTGTTTGAGGTGGAATCTCTTTTCTGAGTAATACATCATACTCATTGTTTTCGATAATCAGTAAAAGCGGAATGGTGCTTGGTGTTTTCCACTCAAATTGAAGATCCTTTACGCAGTTGATAAAATTTTCTGGGCGTATTATTTGTACGTCACTTGACCTACTAATAGCAGATAAATTTTGTTCGTATTCCTGAATTGGGGCAAAATAAGCTATCAATTCCTCTAAAGTATAGGTTTCTTGATAATAATAAAGTTGCTCTACCTCTTTGAGTATTTTCAAAAAATGAAGGCTATCATCTTCCAAAAAAGATTGCTTCAATAATAGATTGAAGTAGGTGGTCTCTAAGAATTCAGGATTTTTGAGTAAGGTTTCAAATTCTTTTCGGTCAGCCTCGTTTAATTTTTCATTTAAAAATTTATCAAAAAGTTCGTTCATCTGTTAAGATTTTGGGTATATTTTAAATTTGATTTTTACACAAAAAATATATTTTGAACTTTAGACTAAAGACATAAGTAGAAAGACAAAAGAAGTAAATAATAGCTCTTAATTCCTTCGCTATCAGCGATTTATTTTTTTTCGCTTTATACCTTTAATCTTTCGTCCAAAGTCTAAACATATTATATAATGTGTTTTTTAATGTATTTATATACAGATGGAAAATGATTGGCAATATGTTCTGTCAATCCTTTTGATTCAATAAACCTAGCGAGATCTTTTAGACATCGAGACAAACGCTTTCGAGAGACAACTTCTGAGATGCCAAATCGGGCAGCAATGTCTGTATGAGGCAGTTCGTATTGATACCGCAATCGAATAATTTGTTGGCAGTAAATAGACAAATTATTCAAATGTTGCTGAAATTGCAATGCAACCTCTTGCCTATCAGTTTCTACTAAAGTAATTTCAATACTTTCCTCAAATTGTTGATTTTCTTCAAGCTCATTATAGTATTGGTGAATCATTTGCTCATTCTTTTTCTTTTTTAGTTCTTTATACCACAAAAACCGAGCTATTTGTACAATATACGCCTCGATATTATTGGGAGGAGTTGATTTTTTTTGACATTGTACTTTGAAGGCATGAAAAGCTTTCCAGATGGTATCCCGTACATCGTCTTCGTCTCCTCCATTTTTCATAACAATTCCCTTTATTTGGGCAAATAGTTTTTTGTAATAATGTAAAATAACTTCCTTATCATTAGTGACAAAGCCTTCAATAATGTTTTTTGGGTTCATGTTTTAGAGCTGTATATTTAAATAGAACGTGTCTATTGGGTGTAGAAATGTGACGTGTTTTCTGATTTTTTTTCAAAAAAGGTATATTTGTCTTTGGTATTATTTTTTTTGAAAAAACAAAAAATACATTTAACACAAGGAAATTAAATTAATTTTTGACAATATATGAATACTACTCCTGATTACAAGTTTCTTCAAAAAGCCGATGCCTTATTTGCAGAAGGGCAAGCACTCTTTGGTGCAAGTACCTTCAATGAGTATTATGATATATTTGAGAGGGCTGCTAAAATATATTTGCAATTTCAAGATTGGGAAAAATACCTTCAATGTCGGTATAAAATGGCGTATTGGAAGATGAAAAAGAATCGATTAGATGAATCTAAAAAATCTGTTGAAGAAATTCTGAACTTGTACCAGAGTAAAATAGGAAAAGATACGCAGCTAAAAGGAGATTTGTATGATCTCCTATCCGTGATTTATTTTGACCAATGGAAATACCAAGAATCATTGGAGGCATCTGACTTGTGTTTGACCATCTACACGCACCTCAATCATTACAAAGGAATTTGCTCTGCCCATATTGGTATTGGTAACGTTTACAATCATACATTTAGACACCGAGAGGCATTGCAGGAATATTACAAAGCCTTGAAAATCATTAAAACACATGGCTTTAACGAGTCGGGATATATATACTACAATATGGCGGTTGCTTACCGTCAGTTGGAACACTTGTATTTGTCACAAACCTACTATCAAAAAGCACTGTTTATTTTTAATAAAAACTTTGAGCAATACTTCGTCATTACAGCAAATATCCAAATAAGTTTGGGGGAAATAGCGGCACTGGATAAGCAGTATGAATTGGCAAAATCTCTGTATCAAGATGCCTTGGATATTTTACAAAAAAAGGAGCTAATCAATAGTTTGACAGCTATTATTTTCATTCATATGGGAAAAATTTTTGCTGCTCAAAATAACTGGAAACAGGCTGAAGATTATTTTGAAAAAGCCATTGATTTTCAGCAAAAACACAGCCCCGATGACTACGAATGGTTCTCTCTCTCCTACAATATCTTGGCGCATCTCTATATAAGCCATGAAAAGTGGAGCATTGCAGAAGCATATCTCCAAAAATCTTTAAGTGCAAATGAGGAGTTGACTTTCAATCAAGATATGTTTAAAGCAAAAAATTATTCAGATTGTGCCTATGTTCTTCAAAAACAGAATAAACTGGAGCAAGCTCTTTCTTTCATTGAAAAAGCAGTGCACCATCAAAAAATAGCCTCTTCCCAACAAGGAGCTTCTAGCGAACAGGTGTTTTTAAACCTGGAAACCCAACGAATCAGAATCTATTTTAGGCTTTTCCAAAACACACAATCTATTGATTATCTACAAATAGGACTTCAAACCATTCCCAATATTATACGCTTGATTGAAGATATTCGGGCAAATGTTTTTCAAGAAGCAGATCAAATCAACTTTAACGAGGATATAACAGACTTTTACCAACTTGCCACGGACTTGTTATATGAGCAGTATTTACTCCAACAGACGGAGAAAACCTTGAAAGAAATTTTCCTATTTTCCGAAAAAAATAAGGTTCACAGCCTTCTGTCCACCATCAAAAATGTAGAAGCCCTTCAATTGGCAAACATTCCTAAAGAAGAGTTGAGAAAACTGCAACAAATTCAATCAGAAATGAGTCATTGTCAAACACAACTGCAAGAAGATGGGCTGAATGAAACAAAGGTAGATTTGGATAAATATGCTGAAGAATTGGTGCATCTTCAAATAAAATACCACCAACTTACCCAAGAAATAGAACAGAACCATCCCGAATATTTAACTTTGAAGCATCAAATGCCCTTAGTGGACTTAGAGGATGTTCAATCACAACTACCTACTTCCACTGCCCTAATCGAATACACACTTACCAATGAATTTGTCTATATTTTCTGTATTACTTCACAGCAAATTTACTTGGAGCGCATTGCTCTACCCACCGACATTCACTCCCAGATAGACACTTTCATAGACGAAGGAATACTCGGCATGAACCGTAAGGTCTATGTCCAAAAAGCCCACCAATTACACCAAATATTGATTGCGCCCATCAAAAAAAAATTAGACAAAAATAACATTGATTCTCTGCTTATTATCCCCGACAACCGCCTATTGGAGTTGCCTTTTGAAGTATTGTTGACCCAAAAAACACCTTTCAAAACTGCTTATTCAAAGATGACTTATTTAGTGAATGACTGCAACATTCACTACCATTATTCCGCAACCTTGCGACACTACCAACAACATCGAAATCCGCATCTCAAAGAACTCCCCAATCGTTTTTTGGGTTTCGCACCTGTATATGACGAACAGCAGTTCCCTGCTCAAGCTTCGGGAGAACTTCCAGTTGAAGCCACCAGAGATGTGTCTATTCAAGGAAGAAACTACAAAGCCCTTTTGTATTCCGAAAAAGAGGTAAAAGACATTCAGGAAAGTTTTCACAAAAAAGGATGGGAAGCAGAAGGCTTTCTGCGTTCGAATGCGAACCTCGAACAGTTCAAAGAAAAAGTACATCGAATACCTACCAAATTTATCCACATTGCCGCCCATGGAGTATCCAATCAAAAGAAAAATATTTTGGGAATTTTGTTTTCACCCAATATAGGTAACAACAAGGTTTTAGGAAACGAAAGCCTTGAAAATTCGTTTCCCTTCAATGTCCGCCAACAAAATATGGCAAAGGATAAAAACAACATTTTGTATGCCCACGAGGTGTACCAATTGAAGTTGCAAAGTGATTTGGTCTTTTTGAGTTGTTGTGAGAGCGGAGTAGGAAAAATTGCAATAGGAGAAGGTATTTTGTCCCTCAATCGAGGTCTATTGTATGCAGGCGTTTCCAATATCGTTTTTACCCTCTTCAAAATCTACGACCAAACGACTGCCATTTTTGCCCATCATTTCTACGATTACCTACTCAACAAGGAGGATAACTACTCCAAAGCCCTACAATACGCCAAATTGCAGTTGATTGCAGAAGATTTGCCGCCGAGGTATTGGGGAGGTTTTTTGTTGTTGGGGGATTGATTTTTATTATGCTTCTTATCCAATATTTCATTTTTTATTCAAAAATAGGTCACATTTTTTTTGGCTTAGGTCACGCTATTATAAATTAAGAGTATGATCATGAAAATTGAAAACAAACAAGTTACTTCTTTTTTTGAAGTCCGACACTTCAAAGAATCAAATTATAAATCCATGTTTGCTACCCAAGACATTGCTGCCGATGCAGTTTTGATGGAATTTGGGTACAAAGAAATTTTGCCTCAACCTACCCGCTATTCAGTACAGACAAGCATGAATCGACACATTCACCTCGACCCCGAATATTTGCAATACATCAATCACAGTTGCCATCCTAATGTCTTTTTTGACTTGGAAACGATGCCTTTGCGAACTTTACGCCCTCTCAAAAAAGGCGATGAAGTGGCATTTTTCTACCCTTCTACTGAATGGGCAATGACAGAGGCTTTTGATTGTTTGTGTGGAAATAAACACTGTTTGAAGCGTATCCAAGGAGCAGCATTTTTGGAGGAAAAATTACTTGAACGACATCGTTTGTCTCCACACATCCAAACGAAATTATTGGAGAGGACAACAATTCTTTCATAAGTAAGTGGTTGATTTCTACGATTACTTGCTCAACCAAGAAGACAACTACTCCAAAGCCCTGCAATACGCCAAATTGCAGTTGATTACAGACGGTTTGCCGCCGAGGTATTGGGGAGGTTTTTTGTTGTTGGGGGATTGAATTTTGTCTTTTTTCTGCAATAATTAATTTTTTCTTCAAAAACAGGTCACATTTCTTCTTGTCAAGGTCACGCTTATAGTGAGCATCAAATCTTAAATTGCTTTCAATTTATTTAATCAAATCATATTTTATCATTTTTATTTAATTTTTTATTATCATGACAATTACTGTAAATCAAACACAAAACATACAAGTACTAAACTTGAATGGAAATCTCGTATTGGGTCAAGATACTGCTTTGCGAAATAAAATCATAGAGTTATTGGACGACAACCATCGAAATTTTGTATTAAATTTCAAGAATGTTAAGTTTTTAGACACTATAGGACTGAGTAGTTTGCTGTCTGTACATACGATGATTTCAAATGAAAACGGAAAATTGGCTATTTGCGAAGTTAATTCAAATATAGAAAATTTATTACATATAACGGGCACTATTCGCCTGTTTGACATTTATGATGGAGAACAAGAAGCTGTTGATTCTTTTTAGAAACTAAGCTAAATTGGACTTTGGATAAAAGAAGCGGGAAGTAATGATTGACGTAAAAACACAAAGCCTAAAAGCGGATAACTAAAAAACCTCCACAAACAAAATCATTGTTTGTGGAGGTTTTTGTTGTTGGGGATTTGAAACCGTACCTATTTCGTTAGTTACGGTGCGCTGCACCTAGCTCTATCAATTAATAAATCATATTTTCTTGCTGTTAAAAGAAAATATTTTTAGTGGCTAAATTTTGATAATCAATCTATTGTGATTTTTATAGCCACAGTTGAATTATGAAGAAGATATTGCGAGAGCTACCCAATTTTAAAATTCATCACTTGTTCCGAGAACTCGGTAAGGTGCAGCGCACCGTTCTCTTTTCCATTTCCTGAAAAGTGTACGGTTTCAAAGTTGGGGGATTGAATTTTGTCCGTTTTCTGCAATAACTAATTCTTTCACTATTGTTTTACCACAAGTAGCTAAAAAGCTGCTTGTGGCTTTTGTCATTAACAACTTTGGTATTACTCTTTTTTTTAAATTTGTGATTTTAGTAATCAAAACTATTTTTGTCACAGTATGAAAGGGGATACCTTGACTCAAACAATCAATCGGGCAGATGCCTTATTTGCAGAAGGAGAGCAATTATTTCAACAAAATAATACCAGTGATTTTTATGCCTTGTTTGAAAAAGCCTCTCAACTGTACTTGAAAGTCGAAAATTGGGAACGATACCTGTGGTGTCAATATAGGATAAGTATTTGGTTGAGTGTAAGAAACCGCATACAAGAGGCGAATCAAATAGGAGAAAAAGGATTAAAATTATGCTATCAAAAACTAAGCGGACCACATGAATTGAAGGCCGAATTTCATTACAGGCTATTCTACTGCAATTTTTATCAACATAGTTATGTGAAAGCTGAGGAACAGGCCCAACAAACCTTAGAAATAGCTCAAGAATTGCAGCTTACTGCGCTTATAGTCAAAGCCTATAATGCTATTGCAAGTACTTATGTCCAAAGGAGTAAGCATATAATGGGTTTGGTTTTTCTTTTCAAAGCACTCCCTTATACTAAGTTCTTGTCTCACAAAATTGAGAACATTCACCTGTATCAGACAATGGGACACATCTATTTCCATCTGAAACAATTCTACTTGGCTAGGGTCTATTTAGAGAGAGGGATTTCGATGTGTGAGAAACAATTTGGAAGCGACTACCTTCTTATTGCCAATTTTGTTATGATGTTAGGTGGAATCGAGGTAGAAGAAGGAGACTATGATGAGGGATTGAAGGCTTTTACAAAAGTCATAGATTTCAAACAAAAATACAACATAGAAGATGGCGAACTATCAACTGCTTTTTCTGTGATGGGAGAAATTCATATTCATAAAGGCAATTGGCAGAAAGCACGGCAATATTTTGAAAGGGCTATTCGGATTCAAAAGAGTATCAATGAAAACAATTATAATTGGTTTGTTAAACTCTATTATAGGTATGCAAGACTTCACATAGAGAATGAGCGTTTAGACGAAGGAAAATTATTGGCAAAAAAAGCAAAAGATATCCTACCTAATAATGCAGATATTGAACTTGCTTATGTGTATTTACTGGAAGCAGATATCGCACTGCTCGAAAACGAACTTATGCTTGTCGTAGAATATCTTGATGAAGCCAATAAATGCGTAAAAGAAATAATTTCAATTCAAAAAGTTGAGAACCTCTCTATACAGTTTGATTTATACAAAAGGCAGTTAGAGGTTTTAAGGCGGCTTTTTACAAAATACCATTCAAAAGACTATTTGATTTCTGCAATACAGCTTTTCCCAAAAGTATATACCTTAATTGAAAATACCCGTTCTACTGTCCATGAAACACTAGACCAGCTGAATGTCAATCAAACAGCAGCCAATTTTTATCAAAATGCTACGGACATACTATATGAACTATATCTAATCGAAAACAATCCATCTTATTTAGAAGAAATATTTGTCATTTCCGAAAAAAACAAGGTACATAGTCTCTTGTCCACCATCCAAAATACGGAAGCCCTGCAAATGACCGCCATTCCCGAAAAAGAATTGCAACAATTGCAACAACTTCAATCCGCCATCTCTGAGTATCAAACCTTACTCCAACAAAGTCAAGCAGAAGAAATAGTATTTGACCAATATGCAGAAGAATTGGTCAACCTCCAAGTAGAATACCATCAATTGATGGCCTCCATCGAACAAAATCATCCCGAATACCTCCACCTAAAACATCAAACTCATGAAACTACACTAAAAGAGCTACAAAGTCAAGTAGCTGCTCAAACTGCCGCAATTGTTTATACATTGACACAAAAAAACCTGTATATCTTATGTGTTCTTTCGGAGGAGGTATTCCTTCAACAAATAAGATGGACAGAGGAGGATATTCTATTGATAGACAGTTTTATAGACGAAGGAATTTTGGGTATGAATCGGAAGGAATATGTCCAAAAGTCCCATCAACTGTATCAATATCTCATCGCACCCGTTGAGAAATATTTAGAAAAAAACGCCATTCAGTCGCTGTTGATTTTTCCCGACAATCAGCTTTTGGAATTGCCTTTTGAAGTTTTGCTTACCCAAAAAACTTCTTTCAGAACTGCTTATGGTGACATACCTTATTTGTTGAAGCAATACGATATTCGTTACCATTACTCTGCTACCTTGCGAGCCTATCAACAAAGCCGAAAAACTCAGCGCAAGGAATTACCGCCCCGTTTTTTGGGCTTTGCACCCGTTTACGATGATGCTCACTTTTCCACCCAAGAAACGGACGCATTACCCGTTGAAGCAACGAGAGATGTGTCTATTCGAGGCAGAAACTACAAGGCTCTATTGTATTCTGAAAAAGAGGTAAGTGATATTCAAGCCAGTTTCCAAAAAAAAGGATGGGAAGCACAGACCTATTTGCGGGCGAAAGCCAATTTGCCCGACTTCAAAAAGCAAGTAGCAGAAATGCCCGCCAAATTTATCCACATTGCAGCACATGGGGTTTCCAATCAAAAGAAAAACGTACTGGGAATCTTGTTTTCTCCCGACAAAAACTCCCTACAAATTGCTGCTTCTGCAACTACTTCAAATATTGAAAGTACTTCAATTCGACAACAAACGGCTATACCGTCCTCCAATGGCATTTTGTATGCCCATGAACTCTACCAATTGAAGCTCAAAAGTGATTTGGTCTTTCTGAGTTGTTGCGAAAGTGGAGTAGGAAAAATTGCAGCAGGAGAAGGTATTTTGTCCCTCAATCGAGGTCTATTGTATGCAGGCGTTTCCAACATCGTTTTTACCCTCTTCAAAATCTACGACCAAACGACTGCCATTTTTGCCCATCATTTCTACGATTATTTACTCAACAAGGAGGATAACTACTCCAAAGCCCTACAATACGCCAAATTGCAGTTGATTGCAGAAGGTTTACCGCCGAGGTATTGGGGAGGGTTTTTGTTGTTGGGGGATTGAATTTTGTCTTTTCTGCAATATTTTATTTATTTTTTTTCAAAAACAGGTCACATTTTTTCCTGTGAAGGTCACACTAATAATAAAGAAGTTGAGACAAGCGAATTTATAGCTTGAATGTAGGTATTAGAACAACACTGCTAGCTGGGAAATATTGAAGACAAAAAATAAAACTTTACAATTTATAAAACACTTTACCATGGTAACTGAAAAACAACTTGTCAACTCTCCATCTTTTACAAACCAAGATAAACTTGAATATCAAAATAAAGGTGTCATACATATTGAAGATATGCTTCCGTTTAATACAGTACGCCATTTACAAGCATCCGCAGAAGCAAACTTCAAATCTGATGATCAGCCTGATGGGGTCATTCGGGAATTTGACAGATTTTCCAATGAATTTGCCAATAGAGATGAATTTTTCAAAGTATTGGCTCAAGATATTTTAGCACCTCTCAACAAATTAACCAATGATGAGTTGGTGGTAACTCAAATTGCCATTTTAGAATTGGAAGTAGGGAAAGGCAAGGGGTTTGATTGGCATTTTGATGAATACAGCTTCAGTTTTATAGATATCAACTCACCTGGACATACCTTGTGGGTTCCCTTAAATCCGATAGATGTCAATAAACAAAGAGGTGGTATGGTATGGGTACATCAGGATGATTTCAGTGGCAAAGGTCGCTTGAAGCAGTGGACACATTACCAATTAGCCGACAAAGAACTCAAAATAATGCCCAATGGACATTATTCCAAATCCAAATACGAACAATATTATAACGACAATTGGGCAGGTCCTTATGATAAGGTCATGCTAGATGATTTGCAACAAGAATGTAGCTTGAAACTAGGGGATGCACTGCTGTTTAATAGAAATACTTGGCACAAAAGCCAAGAACTCTTACCAAATGGACCGCTTACAAAACGAACCACCATTATTTTTAGATTGGTGAGTTTGGATGCAAAGATCCACCGTACTCTTTTTGAAAAAACAATTGAACGCATGAAATTAGAAGGGAATGTTCCTCCTAAATCATTTGGACATCGTTTGGGTGCTTTTAAAGATGGTGATTCTATTAGAGATGCAATCAATTCAGGAATATCTTTCTGATTACAAAATCACTTTAGTTTTTAATTTTCTACATTTATTATTTATCTAAAGAAAAATCATGAAAATTCTCATCATTAATAGCCAAGGACATTGGCTAAATGGGTGGATGACACAAACTTCAAGTCAACGAATTGTAGTCGAAATCCTTCAAAAATCAGGATTTGAAGTAGAAACTATTGAAGTATCTAATCCCAAACAATTACAACGAGCGTTGGCAAGTGTTTCCTCCAATACCTTAGTTTGGGCAAATGCTTATTGGGTAAATGCTGACAATGGACAACTATATGGACTTATTCAAGCCATTGAAAGATATCAATTGCCTTTAATCGGCTCAGATTTAGAAACACTTCTGCGGCTACTGGAAAAAGACATTTGCCAATTAAAATTAAAAGCAGCAGGTATTCCTACGCCTGCTAACCTCATACTTCATCAACAAGATAAAGGTAGAATAGCAGGTAAAATAATTGAATGTGAATTGGAGTATCCTTTGGTCTTGAAGCCAACCAAAGAATCTCGTTCTCAGGGGATTACTTTGGTATATACTTTGGAGGAAGCTATTTTTGCGGCAGAAGAAATTTTAACTCAATTTCCCAATAGTCATCTTATTATTGAAGAGTTTTTAGCCGCAGATGACATTACCTGTGGATACCTTCGGATGGGGACTAAAGAAATGATATTACCCAGCTACAATGTAGTAAAAGGTATGGATTGTAAAACAGAGATTTTTAGTGAATACCATTATACGCTTTCTTCACATCATGAAAAACAGGTATACATTGAAGATCCCTCTATATTGAAACAGTTGGAAACTTATTTACCTGCCATTGTAGAATTATTTGGGATTCAAACTACTACTCGTGTTGATGGCAGACTCAATAAGCAAGGAGTAATGAATTTCTTTGACATCAACGGTTTGCCAGGTTTGAACTTTCCTGTTTCTGCTTTGGTAAAACAATGCTTTGCTCATTTTCCACAAGACAGCCAGGAATATCTATTCAAAAATTTAATCCATACCATCGTTGGAGATAATCTATGGAGATACAATATGTCTATTCCATCCATTATCCAAGAACAAAATCTATTCAACTTGGAAAGCAAAACAATAATTACTGTCGAACAGACGGCGGCAGTCAAGTGAAGGCTCGGCTAAGTTTAGCTTTGAAGATTGCAAAATTTGGAACAAAAGCTCTATTGAGCGTTAATACCCCAATATTTACTTCAATGGAGCGGATTTTTTACAGATTTTTACGGCGAAAACGCAAGCGCAAACAGGCTGGCAAGGAGACAATTTTTTATGCTACAATTTAGGTTTTCGTTCCAAACAGAAACCAAAAATTAATTTTTAAATCATTTGACATCTAATTAAGAAAATATTATTAGCTGTCACATAATCACTTAGTTGATTCACCTCTTACCTGCTATTCCATCAATCAATCTCCAACTTCCGCTTCAATACCAACAAAGGTTTTTTGCCATGTAAAGCGATTTTTTTGGTCAAACTGGGGCTAAACAAACGCTCCCAAAAACTTTCTTTCTCTTTGAACATCACCAACATATCAATGGCCTCCTTCTCCAAATATTGCTCCAAACCAACTACTACATTCTCTGCACTAATCAAGTCAAATACTATCTTACCTGCTTCTTCGGTCGCAATAAAATTTTCCTCCAATTCCTCCATTCTACGTTGATCTTCGTCAGTTGGAGCCCCCTCCTCACTCACATGTACCACATGAATCGTTGCTCCAAAAAGCCCTGCCAACTCCAGCATTTCTTTCAAAGCTCCCACATCATCTTTGTTGAAATCAGAAGCATACGCAATTCGGTGAAGTCCATTATATTCTGCACCCGCAGGAACAGTAAGCACTGCACAATCCACATTTTCAATTACATTGGAAGTAGTCGTTCCAAACAATCTATCTGCCAAATTGTCCACCCCGTCCGTTCCCAATACGATCAAATCTGGGTCTTCATCCATAGATTCCTGTACGATTTCATCCACCACCAAACCCTCTGTGAGCTTATGCACAACAGGCACATGCGCCAAGTTTTCGGCAGTCGCTTCAAGGTGCAGTTTCTCTGCAAATTCTTTGTAATGCTCTCCTTCTCTCTCCTCTTGATTCTCCAAAATAGACTGCATCAACTCAGGAGGCGTGCCTATTTCCAAACTGGAAATATTTAGACTGTAAATATGCAGTGTGGTGATACTCGCATTTTGTTTGGCTGCAATGTGTAGTGCATACCTGAAAGCATTCACCGCATTTTCCGAAAAATCCGTAGGGACTAAAATATTGTTCATTGTTTATTGAATTTGTAGTTGTACATTAAATTTGAAGTTTGCTTATGCTGCCTGTGTCAACCAACCTGCATTGATGGTAATAGGCTCAACCGCATTGTAAATCATCCAATCCGATAAAGCATTTAAATCTTTATCCTGATTAGTTGTAGCACTTTTTTGCAATCGTTCACTTACCAAAGTATCAGAGAAAGCTACTTTGAGGTCAGCAATTATTGACTTTTGCAAACTTTTGTCAGAAGGCAAACCCTTGCGATAGCCAATATCAGAATAGATTTTGCTCATTGCTCGGTTAAACTCATACCATGAGAAACCTGTCACCTTGTTTCTATCCCGCACTTCAATGGCTTTATCCAAATTCTTAATCGCTCCTTCATAATCAGGATTTGATTGATCTTTGAGTGCAAAACCCAATTGACCATATACTCTATGAGAATCAATTTCTTGGGTAGCTTTGGCAAGTGACTCAAATATCGGAATCGTTTTTTCCATCGTTCCTTTATCATCTTTCCATGTTTCACTTCTCACCTCTTTTGCATCGTTCAGTATCTCTACTTTGGTTTTAGGAGAAGCATTTTCGATGGCATCCAACAAAGATTTGTTTGGAACTCCGACATCCGTTGAAGAATTAAGGTATTCATTGGTCATTTCCAACGTTTTCGCATCCTGAATTTCTTGCTGCTCTTTTTGTTCTATTTTTTGCTGCAATTGACGCACAGTGGTTGACAATACACTGTCAATAAGTGCTTTACCGCCCCATCCACCTAATACTGCAAATCCAAACAAGCGAATGTAAAAATAGATTTCAGTAGGATGGCTCTCTAAGTTTTCAAGCCCCAGAGGTAATACACTGAAAATGACAGCCGTACCAAGAAATCCAAACAAGCAATCTGCCAAACACCCAGGATTGTATTGATGTGGTCCACTTTTGTACGGCAATATTAATGCATTGCTACTTAGTCCATATCCAAATCCAGCTAACATACCAATTAGACCTAATATTATGATAATTATCCATTGAAATTCCATGACATTGATTTTTAGGCAAAAAAAAAGTTATTAGTCAAAAATAGTATTTCTATGGGGTTTTATGTGGAATATTTAGTTTTTTTTTCCTTCAATGAAACTAATTGAAGGAAATCATTGTAGTTTTCGGCAAAGCAAGCACCACCAATATACATTTTTTTTTCAAAAAAAAACTCATGGGAAAGTCAAAGTTAAAAGGAAAAGATTTAATGGCTCTGGGCTTCAAACAAAGCCGTGCCATAGGGATTTTGCTGAATGTGATGCAAAAAAACTTCAAACATTCCAGCAAAGAGGAAAAGCTACAAATGGCTTCACGATTGTTAGCCAACCCTAAAAACTATGAAGAAGACGAAGCATTTGGACTTATTGCGAAAGAACTGATACAACAGGCCAATGTGGACGCAGGTATCATCACCGAATTGGGAGAAATTCCGCTTCGCAACAAATCCATAGATTTCCAAATTTACGGCAAAGAAAACATCGAGAAAGGTGCGATTCAGCAAATGTACACTGCCATGAAACTGCCTGTTGCGATTGCAGGAGCTTTGATGCCCGATGCCCATCAAGGATATGGGTTGCCTATTGGTGGCGTTTTGGCAACACACAATGCGGTAATTCCTTATGGTGTGGGCGTTGACATTGGTTGCCGTATGTGCTTGACTATGTACGACTTACCAGATAATTTCATCAAACGATACCATACCAATTTGAAGCAACATTTGGGAGACAATACCCGCTTTGGAATGGGGTGCGAGTTTGATACTCCGATGGATGATGAAGTATTGGAGAGCAAGGTGTTTCAAGAGATTGACTTTGTGAAAAAATTGAAGCAAACTGCTTACAAACAAATCGGTACATCAGGAGGCGGCAATCATTTTGTCGAATTTGGAATGGTCGAAATTTTGACGACCGAAAACGACTGGAATTTGCCGATTGGAAAATACGTTGCCATTTTATCACACTCTGGATCAAGAGGTTTGGGTGCAAAAATCGCTGGACATTACACCAAATTAGCCCGTCAAGTATGTCCACTTCCCAAAGAAGCACAACATTTGGCTTGGTTGGATTTGGATACCGAATTGGGGCAAGAATATTGGATGGCCATGAATTTGGCAGGAGAATACGCTTCGGCTTGTCACCACCAAATCCACAAGCGGCTTGCCAAAGCGATTGGCGAAAAACCTGTGGCAATCGTGGAAAATCATCACAATTTTGCATGGAAAGAAAAACTGTCGGATGGTACAGACGTGATTGTGCATCGAAAAGGCGCAACTCCTGCTGGTAAGGGAGTTTTAGGGATTATACCTGGCTCTATGACTGCCCCTGGGTTTATTGTGCGTGGAAAGGGTGAATTTGATTCTCTCAATTCTGCTTCACATGGTGCAGGCCGCCAGATGTCTCGCCGAAAAGCCAAAGATTCTTTGACCAATAGCGATGTGCGAAAATACTTGAAGCAGCAAGGCGTGACGCTTATTGGAGGCGGAATAGATGAAGCTCCAATGGCTTACAAGGATATCCATGAAGTGATGCAAGCACAGCAAGATTTAGTGGAAGTACTTGGCACTTTCCATCCTAAGATTGTGCGAATGGCAGAGGACTAAGGGAAATGTGCAATGCTCAAACTTCAATCTCAAAACTCAGCCTTCAATTGCAGTGAGAACATTTACTTCCATTGTTTTTTCGGAAACGATTGCAGGTAAATGTTCTTCATTTTCGTATTGAAATACTGTCCATTTTCCTTTATTGTATTCCAAAGCGGTAAGGTTTTCAATCCAATCACCCGAATTGAGGTATGTTGTACTTCCTTTTTGGTTGTCAACTTTTCTGATTTCTGGTTTGTGAATATGTCCACAAATAACATAGTCATAAGACTGATCCATTGCCAAATCAATGGCTGTATCTTCAAAATTGCCAACATATTTTACTGCTTCTTTCACATTGTCTTTCACCTTTTTAGATAAAGACATTTTGGGTTTCCCCATTTTCTTCAGTAGATGATTGATAAAGCGATTGAGGCGAATCAATAGGTCATAGCCCCAACCTCCTAACTTTGCAATCCATCGGGCATGTGTGATGGAGGCATCAAAAACATCTCCATGAAATATCCACGCTTTTTTGCCGTCAATATCCAGTAGCAGCTTGTCTTGAAGGTGAAAATTACCCGCCGAAAAGTCAGAAAATTTGCGAAGTAGTTCATCGTGATTGCCTGTGAGATAATGAATTGTTGTGCCTTTCGCCAGCATTTTCACTAGTTGTTGGATAACCGAGATATGCTCGCTTGGAAAATAACGTTTGCTAAACTGCCAAATATCAATAATGTCACCATTCAAAATCAATGTTTTGGGCTTGATGCTTTTTAGATACTTGATTAGTTCTGTGGCATGACATCCATAAGTGCCTAAGTGTATATCAGATACCACCACAATTTCTACATCTCTTCTGGTCATTTTTCTTGTTTATGCGTCAAATTTATACCCTACCCCTTTCACCGTTTTGATATAGTTATCGCCCAGTTTTTCCCTGATTTTGCGGATGTGAACATCTATGGTTCTATCATTTACGATCACATCATTTCCCCATACTCTTTCAAGAATTTCATTGCGTGTAAACACACGTCCAGGTTTTGAAGCCAGTAGATGGAGTAGAAAAAACTCTTTTCGCACAAATTCAATCAATTCTCCATTTTGGGTTACTTCAAATGTTTCATTGTTGATCTTGAGGTCTAAAACGACAATTGTAGATGTTTTTTCTTCCACTACCATTCTGCGTACCAAAGATTTAACTTTAGTAATCAATAAGCGAGGTTGAATGGGTTTGAGAATGTAGTCATCAGCTCCTGCATCCAATGCCATTAGATGTGTAAATTCTTCACGCATAGCGGTTAAAAAACAAATCATGGTATGATTGAAATCACTCTGTGTCCGCAATTCTTGACAAGTCTGGATACCATCTAATACAGGCATCATTACATCGAGTAAAATTAAATTTGGACGCATTTCTTTTGCCATGTCAATGCCTTCTTGTCCATTTTTAGCCGTAAATACCTTGAAGTTTTCTTTCCGCAAATTGTAGCCAACGAACTCTAAGACATCTTTTTCATCGTCAACTATCAATACTTTTATCATTGAATGGTCCATATCACAATTCATTTTAGGGTGTCAGGGATATGGCGCACAAATTACCTATCTGGTGTTCCTTAGGCGTTAAAGAAAAATGAAGTTTTCGTTAAGTTTAACAGAAATCGTTTGTTACTACTCTGCTTCTTCAATATCTCTAATAAATCTTTCCTTCAATTCGGAGGTAAAACCTTCAATAACATCGGTTTCTGACATTTCTACTTTACCGCTCGCTTTGCTTACTTCCTCCAATACCTCAAACAAAAATTCATAATCAGGGTCGGGCCCATTTTCTTTGCAGATGTCCACTGCTTTTTTATAGGCTTCTTCTACCGAATGATTTTTCTTGTTTTCATAATCGAAAGACCATTGAATTTCTTTTGCCCACGGATGTCCACTCAAAATGGTGTGTAATGCGTCTAATTCTTTGGTTTGTACAAGTCCATCTGCTTTTGCTACCGCATAAATCAATTCTCCAAAGGCATCGTAGAGCCTATTTTTGTTTACATTACCCATGTTTGAAATCTATTTTTTATTGATTTGAGAAATATGGGTAAAAATGAATACTTTTGACCTTATAAACAAGCCCAAAAAAAATTAAATTTCATCACGCATGAATATTGAACAACACATAGCTATCCCCTTCACAATTTCTCCTACCAATCACTTTCTGATTGATGGACAATTGAATGACATTTTTACACGATACATTTTAGATTCTGGAGCAGGAAAGTGTTGTTTAAGTCTCAGCAAAGCTACCGAACTTGATTTGGTAGTGGCAGAAAGTGGGCATACTGCTTCAGGTGTGGGAGAGGGTTATATGAATCGTTTTGAAGTAGTTGTACCCAAATTGTCAATTGGAGATTGGACAACCACAGATTTCGCAGCAGCAGGACTGGATTTATCTGCTATGAATCAAGCTCTTGTAGGTATTGGCGCAACAGCAGTCGATGGTATCATTGGAGCAGATATCTTGCTGGAAAACGATGTGGTGATGGACTACCAACAAATGCATTTGAGGATTGAAGGAAATAAAATAGGTTTTGAATGTATTAGAAGCAATCATGCGGTGGTAGAAGTGGAGCTAAATAACAACAACGAAAAATCGCTTTTCATCGTAGATACAGGAGCTGGTCAAACGTGTATTGATATTGAAAAAGCAGAAAGATGGGGTTTGACCTTAAAGGAATTAGAAGATAAAGCTACGGGTATCGGCAGCACAAGTATGCCTATTTCTTCTGCAATGATTCCTAAAGTACGTTTCGGCAATTTCGATATTTTTGAATACAATATGACCATTATTGATCTTGCCCATGTCAATGAAGCATTTGCAGAAATTGGCACGAAGGAAGTTGATGCTATTATCGGCGCAGATGTGTTATTGAAGTATGAAGCTATTATTGACTGCAAAGATAAAATGCTGTATCTAAGAACACTGTAAATATTGTGGGATTGTTGAGTCACAGCCAAATCCCGATTTTTTATCGGGATAGAATCATGTTTTGTTATACGTGCCAACCATTTTACGATTTTATTATCCAACAATCCCACCATTTTTAAAAACTACACATTGAACCTAAAGTGCATCACATCTCCATCAGCCACCACATATTCCTTCCCTTCCACTCTAAATTTACCCGCTTCTTTGACCGCTGACTCCGAGCCGTATGTTACATAATGTTCATAGCCAATCACCTCTGCTCGAATAAATCCTTTTTCAAAATCGGTGTGAATTACAGCCGCTGCCTGTGGTGCTTTTGTTCCTTTTGTAATCGTCCATGCACGCACTTCTTTCACTCCTGCCGTGAAATAAGTGATGAGATTCAATAAACGGTAACAAGACTGAATCAATTTGTTGATACCAGGTTCAGTCAAGCCCATTTCCTGCAAAAATTCCATGCGTTCCTCATAGGTTTCCAACTGCATGATTTCTGATTCCATACCAGCCGAAATATACAATACCTCTGCTCCTTCATCTTTCACCGCTTCTTCAAGTGCTTTGGTATATTGATTGCCCTCTACTGCCGAATCTTCATCTACATTGCAGACATACAAAATCGGCTTGTTGGTCAGCAAGTGTAAATCATTGAAAAAAGCACGAGCTTCTGGCTCCAAAGGAGCAGTTCTTGCAGATTGTCCTGTTTCGAGGTGCGCTTTATAGACCTGTAAAATATCAATACCTTTTTGCACATCTTTATCATTGGTTTTCAATCTTTTCTGTAATTTTTCGATACGTTTTTCAACCGATTCTAAATCCTTCAATTGCAGTTCAATGTCAATGATCTCTTTGTCACGAATAGGGTCAATGCTGCCACTTACATGCACCACATTGTCGTCATCAAAACAGCGAATAACATGCACAATGGCATCTGTATCTCGGATATTCCCCAAAAACTGATTGCCCAAACCTTCTCCTTTGCTTGCGCCTGCTACCAAACCTGCAATGTCGACAATCTCTACTGTTGTTGGCACTACTCGCTGCGGGTTTACCAGTTCCTCCAATTTTGTCATTCGCTCATCGGGTACATTCACCACACCTATGTTGGGTTCGATGGTTGCGAAAGGATAATTTGCAGCCAATGCCTCTGCATTAGACAAACAGTTGAACAAGGTTGATTTTCCGACATTCGGCAAGCCGACAATACCACATTTTAAAGCCATAATTAATTACTCGTATTATTTTTAATTTTTTTGCGGCTGCAAAGGTATTGTTTATGGAATCAAAATGGAAATGAAAACGAAAATTAAAAACTCAATCATTTTTGTAGCACATTTCAATACTCTAATCACTATTATATTGACATGTTCGTCTATCAAATCAACATACAGTATGAATGTAGTCTTGATGTAGGTATATAGGCATCAATAACCGCTTTGATGTAGTCTTGATGTAGCCCTAAATGCAATAAAAAAACCCAATTTACTTATCATTGCAGATTGTTTGAAACCACATTTTTATTAGGTTATTTCTATTAAGCCTAATTTTAGTCGTTGTTACAATGATAAAATTTCACCAAATACCTTGCATAACATTTGTGTAGAAATTAAATAATAAATATCTTGTCGTACAAACTTTTACAGTATAAATTCAAAGCTCGAATCCAAACAAAATTCACATATTATTAACAATACAAACATTATGACCAGAATTCTTACTTTTTTTTGCTTGACATTGCTCACCTGCTTCCAAATAGCACAAGCAGATGTGACTGTCACTTTCAATGTAAACATGAATCACACCATTGTCAGTCCTAGTGGTGTATTTGTAGCAGGCGGAACTATTGGAGGTCCAGGAGCCAATCAATTGACTGACCCCGATATGGACGGTATTTACAGTGGCTCGGTAGTCGTTCCAGATAATGCCTTTGTTTACTATATTTTCACCAATGGCAACTGTGGTGATTATGCCTGTAAAGAAATCATTGAAGGACAAGCTTGTAGCGACCCCGGCAACTTCAATGACCGTTCATTTCAAGCAGGTACAACTGATATGGTTATCAATACTTGTTTTGGTGTATGTTCCACCACCACAAGTTGCCCGATGGTAGATGTAACCTTCAATGTCAACATGACAGGCGAAACTGTAGCTGCAAGTGGAGTTTACGTTACTGGAGGAGCAGCCTTTGGACAGCCTGGCGATATTCCATTATTAGACCCAGATGCAGACGGCATTTACTCTACAACTCTAAGCCTTCCAACAGATTTTAGAGATTATTATACCTTCACCAATGGTCTTTGCCCAGATTACAGTTGTAAAGAGCAAGTCGGTGGACAGCTTTGTGCAAATCCTGGTCACTTCAATGACAGAGACATCACAGTAGGGGCAGGTGATATGACAATTAACACTTGCTTTGGATTCTGCTCAACGGATGGCACTTGTCCCACTACCTATTCTGCAACCTTCCAAGTTGATATGACCAAAGAAGGCGCAAACCCTGCGGGCGTTTTTATGGGTACGAGCATTGACGGATGGACAGGAAATATTCAAATGACCGATCCCGATATGGACGGTATTTACAGCGTTACTATTGACGGGTTATCCAATGGTTTTTACGAATACAAATTTATCAATGGCCCAGGTTTTTGCTGCCAAGAATCCGTTCCCGATGCCTGCAATGTTGTATTGGGAAGTGGTTTCCAAAACCGTGGCGTAACTGTTTTCAATGGAGATGTAGTCATTCCTCCCGTTTGCTTTAATTTCTGTTCTCAAACATGCCCTGAAACGGTAGATGTCACTTTCAGAGTCAATATGGCATTGGAAGACACCAACCCTGCAGGCGTTTTCATGGGTTCAAACCTCGATGGATGGAGTGGAAATATTGCAATGACCCAGTTGAATAATAGCGATATTTGGTATGTTACCATACCTTTGGCTCCTGGCGCTTACGAATACAAATTTATCAACGGCCCAGGTTTTTGCTGTCAAGAATCTGTTCCCGATGCCTGCAATGTTGTATTGGGAAGTGGTTTCCAAAACCGTGGTGTGACAGTTTCTGCTGGTGTTAGTGCGATATCGCTCCCTGCTGTATGTTACAACACTTGTGATGTTTGCCCAAGAATAGGTTGTATGGATCCAACTGCTCACAATTTCAACCCCAGAGCAGAAATACAAGTAGATGATGCCAATACTTTTTATTGGGATGATGTGAAATTTACAGATTTATCTTCTCCCTATTGTGATACAGAAGTAAAACACTTGGGTATCGCTGCTGAAACAGCATCTGCAATTAACTTAACCGTCAATACGGTGAATGCAACCACAATGGAAGTGATTATTGAATCAGCTAATGCAGATCCTGTTGATTTCTTATTGGTGAATGGAGGAAGTGGCGCAACTATTTCTCCTGAAGATTTCTCTGTACCTGGTCAAATAAGAAGAACATTGACATGGGGTACACCACCTGCTAATATAACTTTAAACATATTGTGGAGTAAGGCTTCATTTGGAGGAAACTGGCAGCTAAGCCCAGGAGATATCACTATTCCTTTTGGAATAGATTGCTCTTCTGTTGATTCTGAAACAACTACATCCAATTATTGTGAGACAGACGTAACACATTTTGGAGGTGACCCAGGTTCTCTGATTCATTTAACCATTACTAATGTTGATGCGACTACAATGGAGGTGATTATTGAGTCAGCTGATGCAGATCCTGTTGATCTCTTAATAGTAAACGCAGGAAGTGGAGCAACTGTCTCTGCGGAAGATTTCTCTGTACCTGGTCAAATAAGAAGAACATTGACATGGGGTACGCCGCCTCCCACTAATGTTTCGCTAAACGTATTGTGGAGCAAGGTTTCATTTGGAGGAAACTGGCAATTGAGTCAAGGAGATATCATGGTTCCTTTTGCCGCAAGTTGTTCACCTGGTGGTTCTGGAACAGCTACACCTGATTACTGTAATACAGAAGTAACACATTTTGCAGGTGACCCGCCTTCTAGGATTCGTTTAACCATTTCTAATGTTGATGCATCGACAATGGAAGTTATCATTGAATCAGCTGACGCAGATCCTGTTGATCTCTTAATAGTGAATGGAGGAAGTGGCGCAACCATCTCTGCAGAAGATTTCTCTGTTCCTGGTCAAATAAGAAGAACATTGACTTGGGGTACGCCCCCAGCTAATGTTTCGCTAAACCTATTGTGGAGCAAGGTTTCATTTGGAGGAAACTGGCAATTAGGCGTAGGAGATATCACTGTTCCTTTTGATGCAGATTGCTCCTCAGCAGGCCCTATCCCATTGGATCTTCCCCTAACCTTTGACGATTCCAATATTAATTACAACCTTCTTGATTTTGCAGGAGCTATATCCCAAATTGTTGTAGATCCTACCAACCCTACCAACATGGTTGTAGAAACGTCAAAAGTTGCTCCTGCTCTATCTTTTGCAGGAACTATTGCTGGTGCAAATGGACTGGCTACTCCTATTCCATTTACAGCAAATAGCACCAAAATGACTGTTCGTGTTTGGTCTCCATCCGTAGGAATTCCAGTGCTTTTGAAGGTAGAAAATTCAGCCAATGGCGGTATCAGCTCAGAAGTTATCGCAGTTACCACTGTAGCGAAGGCATGGGAAACATTGGAATTTGATTTCAGTAACGGCGCACCTGCACTCAACACCAATAACATCTATGATAAGGTTGTCATTTTCTTCGACTTTGGAACTACTTATACAAGCAGTTGTGAAACTTGTTACGATGGTATTCAAAATGGAGATGAAACAGGTATTGATTGTGGTGGCACTAACCCAAATTGTATTGCTTGTACAAGCATCGTTGTGAACCAAGTGATAGGCATTTCTCCATACAATGCTTTAGGAACAGGTTCTATCTTTGTAACCGTAACAGCAGGTTCGCCAGACTGCAACTTGACTTATTCATGGACTGGTCCTGGTGGTTACACTGCTTCTACTGAAGATGCAACAGGTATCACAGTAGCAGGAGATTATACCCTCACTGCAACAGGTTGTAATGGCAATACAGCTTCGGTAACTGTTCCTGTAACCACACGCCCAACAGGAAGAGGTAGAAAAGCATCCATCGTTTCAGATGCTATTTTCAATGTTACTCCAAACCCATTTACCCAAGAAACATTGATTAGCTTCAATGTCGCCATTGAAGGAGAGGTAAGTTTGAACGTATATGACATTGCAGGCAGAAACATAGCCACACTCTTCAACGGCAGTGTAGAAGCAGAACAAAACTACCAATTCCAATTCGGTAAAAATTTACCTGTCGGAACATATATTGCAGCTTTGACAGCCGCTTCTGGTGATGTGAGACACATCAAATTGGTATTGACCCACTAAAAATCCAATTCAAACTCAGGCTCTATATCATATATGAACTTGAGTTTGAATCTTTGATTTTATACTTAAATTGACCTAAAAACCCTTCTTTCCATTTGAGAGAAGGGTTTTTTATAAAAAGATTTATTGTACTTATTTTTAACATATTTAGCCATATTCAAACATAGTGACTGCAAATAGAATCATCATGAAAAAATACATACTCGAAGCATTGTCGTTTTTCCTTTTTATAAAAAACAAAGCAAAAAAGATACATCCATTGTGGGATTTTACGAAAGCAGCCACCTTTCTTATTTTCTTCAATACTCTCCCAATTTCAGCTCAATTTCAACTCAACGGAAACACAACCAGCTTAGGTGGAGATTGTTACCGTTTGACCGATACCTTCAATTGGGAACTGAGTTCCCTGTTTAGTACTAACCAGATTGACCTCAATCAATCCTTTGAAATTCAAACCGAAATGCTCTTTGGAGTCAAAGATGGAGCAGATGGAATGACCTTCTTATTGCAGTCGCAAGGAAACACCGCTTTAGGTCTTGGAGGAGGAGGAATAGGTTATGAAACCATCACTCCTTCTGTCATTGTAGAATTTGATACCTACCAAAACAACAGTGCAGGAGAAGGACTCAACAACGATCCCGTACAAGACCACGTTGCCGTTTTGACCAATGGATCTCCCATACATACTGGTACAAACTATACCACCGTAGGCAATATCGAAGATCTTACCTACCATGATGTAAGAATCATTTGGAATGCCGCTTCCACCAACCTGCTCGTTTATCTCGATTGTGTGGAAGTCATCAACTACACGAATGACATTGTAACCAATATTTTTGGAGGCAGTGGTAATGTTTATTGGGGATTTACCGCCAGCACAGGAGGACAAAACAACCGACACGAAGTTTGTATTATATCCACTAATTTTTTCGATCCATTAGAAGACCAAATAATCTGTGATGGCGAAACCATTGCCATAGGGTTAGATGATATTCCCACCTATACATACAGTTGGACACCCACTACAGGCTTAGACAATGCCGCCATCTCCAATCCAATGGCCTCTCCAACTACCACCACCAATTATATCCTCAACATTACAGATGACTGTGGAAATGTACGTACAGACGATGTGACCGTAACTGTTACCCCTAAACCAGTCATCACTCTAAGCAATCAAGCCATTTTATGCCCCAGTGAATCGTTCGTCACTTTGGATGCAACAATTGCAGGAGGTTCTTATGTATGGTCAACAAACGCCGTCACCCCCAGTATAAATGCCACGAGTGTAGGAGTTTACACTGTAACAGTTAGCGATGCAGGTGGATGCACCAACACCCAAGCCGTTACAGTTACGATGCCCGACATTTCTATGGATTTGGGACTGAATCAAACACTTTGTCAAAACGAAACCATTACTTTAGACGCTACTCCAACGGGAACAGATGTAGCTGCCCCCACTTATTTATGGTCAGATAGCTCGACCGATCCCACTTTAGTAGTTAGCACACAAGGCACCTATACCGTCAATGTAACCAATGGATCATGTGTTTTGACCGATGCAATTACGATACTATACAATCCTCTACCCAATTTCGATTTAGGTGCAAATCTAACGCTATGCCCTAGTGAAACCGCCACACTCAATGCTACTCCAACAGGCGGCACTGCACCAACCTACCTTTGGCAAGACGCATCCACAAATGCAACGTTTACAGTAACAACAGCAGGCACTTACACTGTCACAGTCACGGATTTGGGTTGTAGCAAAACCGACCAGATTACTGTCACTTACAACCAATTACCCAATGTGGATTTAGGAGGTGACCAAACATTTTGTATTGGCAATGTCGAAACATTATCAGCTGTTCCCTCCAATGCAGTTGCACCAACCTACGAATGGCAAGACGGTTCAACCAATCCTACCTTCGATGTAAGTGTGGCAGGAACGTATGCTGTCACTGTTACCGACCAAGGTTGTGTTTCAACAGACCAAGTAGAAATTACCTTCAATGCCAATCCAGGACTTAACTTTGGCCCCGATTTCACAGTTTGTGGTACCTCAACTGTAGTATTGAATCCTTTGAGTGCCGACTCTTTTGTTTGGCAGGATGGTTCAACAAATCCTTCTTATACTGTCGAATTTCCAGGAGGCACCTATTCTGTTACCGTTACTGTCAATGGCTGTCAGGCTTCTGATGAAATCAACATTGATTATGCTCCTATTCCCCCCATTGACTTAGGTCCTGATGTAACAATTTGTCAAGATCAAAGTTATACCATCAATGCTCCCTTTTCTGATTCCTATGAATGGCAAGATGGCTCGACCAATTCAACCTTTACGGCTACTCAAACTGGACTGTACACCGTAGAAATAACTATTGGCGATTGCAGCAATACCGATGATATTATGGTCAATGTCACTCCCCTTCCCAATGTCAATTTAGGTCCAGATGTGACCCTTTGTGAAGGTGAAACACTGACCCTTGCAGCACCCGCAGGAGCAAGTTATCAATGGCAAGATGGTTCAGTCAATTCTACTTTTACAGTGACGCAAGCAGGCACTTATAGCGTGATTGCTACTGCAAATGGTTGTAGCAATTCAGATGAAATCACGGTAAATTATACTTCGCTGCCTGTACTCGATTTGGGCGCAGACATCACACTTTGTGAAGGTGAAACTACCACACTAACTGCTCCAATTGCAGATACTTACCAATGGCAAAATGGTGCGACCATCATTTCTACCACTTCAAGTATTGAAGTAAGTGAAGCGGGTATTTATAGCCTTATGATTACAAGCAACAATTGCAGTAGTTCAGACCAAATTGAAGTAGTTTACAATACTTTGCCAAGCATTGACTTAGGTGAAGATGTAACCCTTTGTGAAGGCCAAACCACCACTTTGGCTGCTCCAACGGCTGATAGTTACGAGTGGCAAGATGGTTCGACCAATCCTACTTTTCAAGTGAGCCAAGCAGGTATATACAGTGTCACGATTACGACCAACAATTGCAGCAGTTCAGACCAAATTGAAGCTTTTTACAATCTTTTACCCGACATCAGTTTGGGTGAAAATCTAACCCTTTGTGAAGGAGAAAGCACTACTTTGGATGCTACTCCCGACAATTCGGCCGACTTAGGCACAATTACTTATGAGTGGCAAGACGGTTCAACCAACCCAACTTTTGCAGTAGGCGAAAGCGGTACTTTTTCGGTAACAGTTACCTCTAACGGTTGCCAAAGTACAGACAATGTTACCATCAATTTCGATACGCTTCCTTCCATTGATTTGGGCGAAGATCAAACACTTTGTGAAGGGGAAACGCTGATATTGAACGCTACTTTGGTAGGAGGTATATATGAATGGCAAGATGGCTCAACCAATCCTACTTTTGAAGTGAGCGAAGCAGGCACTTATTCGGTTGTCGTTACACTAAATTCTTGCATTTTAGAAGGCAGTATTATCATTGATTACCAAGCTCTTCCCATTTTTGACTTGGGCGCAGACCAAACGATTTGTGAAGGAGAAACACTTACTTTGGATGCAACGACTGCAAATGCAACTTATGAATGGCAGGATGGTTCGACCAATCCTACTTTTGAAGTCAGCGAAACAGGTGATTTTGAGGTGATGGTTACTGCAAATGGATGTACTTCAACGGATATTGTGAGTATCTCCGTTACTCCATTGCCTATCTTCAATTTAGGGGCAGATATTACCCTTTGTGAAGGCCAAACGACTACACTGGATGCTACTCCTGACAATGCGGCTTCCTTCAATAACATCACCTACGAATGGCAAGATGGCTCGACCAATCCTACTTTTGAATCAACACAATCAGGTACTTATACAGTGATTGTTACAGCGGATAACTGCGTAAGTAGTGATGAAATTGTGGTAACAGTGGATGCAGCAGGCATCATAGATTTGGGAACAGATTTGACATTGTGCGAAGGCGAAACTTTTACCTTGGATGCCACAACACCCAATGCAACCTACGAATGGCAGGACGGTTCGACCAATCCTACGTTTGAAGTAATACAGGCAGGTAGCTATTCGGTGACTGTGAATACAGATGGTTGTTTGTTGTTGGGCAGTATTGATGTCACCTATTCACCACAACCTGCAATTGACTTGGGCGTAAATCAAACCTTGTGCGAAGGCGAAACCCTTACACTCAACGCTACAATTCCCAATGCGACCTACGAATGGCAAGATGGTTCGACCAATCCGACTTTTGAAGTGACACAATCGGGTACTTATTCTGTTATTGTTTCGGTCAATAACTGCTTGGTCAGTGATGACATTGAAGTAATTGTCAATCCATTGCCTATAATTGATTTAGGCGCAGATGTCACCGTTTGCGAAGGTGAAACTACAACGCTTACTGCTCCGATTGCAGACAGCTACCTTTGGAACAATAATATGACGACTCGCAGCATTGTGGTCAATCAAGCAGGTATTTACAGCGTGACAGCAACGACCAACAATTGTAGCAGTTCGGATGAAATTGAGGTTTTTGTGAACCCAGCTCCTGCAGTAAATTTAGGTGGAGATGTGACGCTTTGTGAAGGTGAAAATTTTACCTTAGACGCTACTTTTGCGGGGGCAACGTATGAATGGCAAGATGGTTCGACCAATCCGACCTTCAATGTAAGCGAAGCGGGCACATATTCGGTGATTGTTTCGGTGGGCGATTGCAGCAGTTCAGATGAGATTGTGATTAATTTTGACAATGCTGGAACGGTAAATTTGGGTGCGGATGCTACACTTTGCGAGGGTGAAACACTTCAATTGAATGCTACAACGCCCAATGCGACTTATGAATGGCAAGATGGCTCGACCAATCCGACCTTCAATGTGAATCAAGCAGGTACATATTCGGTAACGGTTACGATTGCAGGCGGTTGCATTTTGTTAGGCAGTATTGATGTGGCATATTCGCCACAACCTACGGTGGATTTGGGCGCAGATTTGGTATTTTGTGAAGGTGAAAGCAGAATTTTGGATGCAACTATTGGAGGGGCAACTTATGAATGGCAGGATGGCTCTACGAATCCAACATTTGAAGTGACAGCCTCGGGTGTATATGAGGTGGTTGTTTCGGTTGGAAATTGCAGTGCGAGTGATGGAGTCACTGCAAATGTAACATCTTTACCTATCGTAGATTTGGGCGCAGATTTGGAACTTTGCGAAGGTGACACGGCTACCCTGACTGCTGCTAATGCAGACACTTATCTTTGGAACAATAACGAAACGACTTCAAGCATTGAAGTGGCGCAATCGGGTATTTATACAGTGACGGCTTCGACTGATGGTTGCAGCAGTTCGGACGAAATTGCAGTGGTTTTCAATGCACTTCCTGTGGTCAATTTGGGAGCGGATTTGAATATTTGTAGTGGAGAAACGGTGACTTTGGATGCGACTTTTGAAGGGGCAACTTACGAATGGCAAGATGGTTCTACCAATCCAACTTTTGAAGTGACCTTGGCGGGAACGTACTCTGTGATAGTGACTACAAACGGTTGTAGTAGTTCGGATGAGGTAGTTATCAATTTTGACGATGCGGGAACAGTCGATTTAGGAGCTGATGCTACACTTTGCGAGGGGGAAACCTTGGTCTTGGATGCGACTACAGCAAATGCAGCGTATGAATGGCAAGATGGCTCGGTGAATCCTACTTTTGAAGTGACGGCTTCGGGGATTTATTCAGTGACCGTCAGCATTGGAGCGTGTGAATTGGTGGGCAGCATTGAAGTGGATTATGTACCGCAACCTTCAGTGGATTTGGGCGCAGATTTGGCATTTTGCGAAGGAGAAACGACTACATTGGATGCAACTTTTGCTGGGGCAACTTACGAATGGCAAGATGGTTCAATCAATCCGACTTTTGAAGTAACAGCTTCAGGTATATATGCGGTAACGGTAACGGTGGGAAATTGTGTGGCAACGGATGAATTGACTGCAATGGCTTCGGCGGTTCCTACGGTGGATTTGGGTGAGGATGTTTCACTTTGTGGAGTGGAGAATTTCCCTTTGGTTGCACCAATAGCGGATGCGTATATTTGGAGTACTGGCGATACAAATGGTAGTATTGACGTTTTACAATCAGGCATTTACACAGTGACAGTAACCAATGGTATTTGCAGCAATACGGATGAAATTTCGGTGTCTTTGGATGCACTTCCTACGGTGGATTTAGGCGGCACGATTTTGCTTTGTGGGGGTTTGGCTGTAGTATTGGATGCCACACAAACTGCTGCAAATACGACCTATGAATGGCAGGATGGCTCTACGAATCCTACGTTTGAACTGAATACATCGGGTACGTACTCGGTAACAGTAACGGTTGGCGATTGCAGTGTGAGTGATTCGGTGGAGGTGACTTTGGAGGAAAATCCTACGATTGATTTGGGAATGGATACGGTACTTTGTACGGGTCAAACTTTGTTGTTGACTGCACCTTTGGCAGATTCGTATTTGTGGCAAGATGGCTCTACAAATGCTGCTTTTGAAGTGACGGAAGCTGGCACTTATTCGGTTGAAACGCAGTCGGAGGATTGCCTTTTGACAGGCAGCATTGATGTGACGTATGCGGTTGTACCGACGGTGGACTTAGGTGCGGATATTGCGATTTGTGAAGGGGAAAGTGTTGTTTTGGAAGGCATTGTATCAGATGTATTTTCGTTTCAATGGCTGGAAATTGGTGCGACTACCCCTACTTTGGAGGTGACGGAATCGGGCATTTATACTTTGCAGGTGTTCAGCGAAAATCCTGCTTGTGCCGTAGCTTCTGATAATGTGGAGGTAAGGGTTGAGGTTTGTGAAGAAGATCCTGGTTTTCAGATGGTGGTTCCGACTGCTTTTTCTCCAAACGGAGATGGTAACAACGACCAATTTTCTATTTTCTCGAATATGCCTTTGTTATCGGTTGAAACCAGAATTTACAACCGTTGGGGCAAATTGGTTTTTACTTCAATGGATGCAAATGAGGCCTGGGATGGGTCTGTAGATGGTGAAATTCAGCCGATTGGAGTATATGTATATTATGTGTTGGCTGAATACGATGAGGATGGTTTCACTAAACAGATTTTAAGGAAAGGAAATGTGAGTTTGGTGAGATAATTTGGATATTAGGAGATTAGATATTGAGTCAGAAATCATTCAATATCTAATCTCTATTATCCAATTTCTATTTTCAAAGCCTTCAAAACCTCATTCATAACTCCATTCCAGTCACCCGCTTTGGATTGTCTAAAAATCCGCATAGTCGGATACCAAACTGTATCTGCATCCTCCAAACCCCAGCGCCAATCGGGTGCATAATCCAATAATAACCAAATCTTTTTGTGCATTGAACCAGCCAAATGTGCGACTGCTGTATCCACAGAAATAATTAAATCCAGTGTGTCAATGTGTGTTGTGGTATCTACAAAATTTTCAATGGAAGAAGCTAAATCGATAAGTTTGGAGTCTTGTAAATCTTTGGAAGCTTTGCCAACTTGCAGCGAATACCATTCTATCTTTTTGAGCTTCAATAAACGGGTAAAAAAACGGGCTGGTATTGAACGTTTTTGATCATCGGGATGGTGGGGATTACCTGACCAAACGATGCCTATTTTAGCTGCGGTGGACGATGGACGGGGAGCGACTGTGGACAATTGGGTAGTGAATAATGGGTGTTGTAGAGGGTGAGGAGAATTACCGAAAAACTGGGGCAGGCTCATAATTGGGATTTGAAAATCCGCTTGGGGAGTGGTTTCTTTTGAAGTAAAGACTTGTATATCTTCAAAATTTGCTTGTATCAACCTCTGCAATGTGGGCTGTACACGCAAATAAACTTTTGCTCCTTTTTGCTGCAAGATCGGTACATATCGTACAAATTGAAGAGTATCACCAAAACCCTGTTCGTTCCAAACCAAAATACTTTTTTCCTCCAAATTTTCCCCTTTCCAAAAAGGTGCTTCAGTATCGGGATTTAAAGATTGATTCCTGAAAGCCAAGCGACTGTCAAACAATTTCCAACCTTCTTTCCACTCTCCTACTTGCAAAAGTACCTGTGACAAATTGTATTGAAAAGGTGCAAAATCGGGTTCGAGAGCAATGGCTTGTCGGTAGTAATCAATGGCATCTTCGGTATAAGCGGCAGAGGCAGATGCTCCTGCAATAGCATTGAGGAGGTCGGTATCTTTTGGGGCGAGGTCTAAACCTGCTTCGAGTATGTCAATTGCAGACTCATACTGTTGAGCATCATCGAGTGTGATGCCCAAATTGTAAACAATGTCAGTGGCTTTTGGATTGACTTTCAAAGACTGGCGAAAAGCTGCAATAGCTTTGGAGTATTCCTTCAATCGGCGGTGTGCTATGCCGAGTAGCAACAAAGTTTGTGCGTCTTTGCCCCTTTTTTGATTGGATTGTTGAAGAGCCTTGACCGCATTGTGGAGGTCGCCAAATTCCAACGCTAAATAACCATAGATTTGCAAATCTATAGCCGTCTTTAGTTGGTTTGGTTCGACTTCTTTATAAAAAGTTTCACCTCTTTCATCATAGTGGTCTTGAGTGACCAGACGATAGGCTTGATGTAGTTTTTCGGCAGCATTCATTTTAGAGTGTTTTTTGAAGCCAAAAGCCAACCCACAAGGCTAACAAACAGACGATTAAACTCAATGCGACATTGATGAAGGCATGAATCGTATTACCGCTTTGAAGAAGGGCAAAGGTTTCGAGGCTGAAGGTGGAGAAGGTGCTGAACCCTCCACAAAAACCGACAGCAAAAAAGGGTTTGAAGACTTGGTGAAGATCATCCCCTTTTTCTATTAATAATCCTGCCACAAAGCCCAACACAATGCAACTCAGAAAGTTGGCAGCAATAGTACCAATGGGTAAAAGCGTGGCGGGGTGTCCGTTCCATCTCGACATAGCGAAACGACACAAACTACCAAAACCGCCTCCGAGAAATATGGCGAGGTAATGAATCATGACTGGTTATGGTTTATCAACTTTTTTCGTTTCCCTATTTCGTAAAAATACTGCATTCCTACAAAAATAGCTAACACATAGCCCAAAGCCAAAATGGACAAGCTTGTATTCCAAGTATGGGTAAGAAAATGCCGCACAATGAAGTAGGTAAAAATAACCGATACAGTTGCCAAAGCTACAAAAACCCATGCTACCTGATTGTCTTTCAGACCACAATAAGCAAGATGGTGTGTAGTATGGTCTCGTCCGCCCACAAATGGCGATTGTCCACGACGGATACGGCGCACAAAAACGGTTGTCGTGTCTATAATTGGCAACATGAATACCAAAATGGGGAGTACAAACTGTTGAAGAGAAAGCCCTACTTCATCGGTCATTTTACCCCGAAACTGCCACATATACAAGATGCTGATAACCGACAAAAAAGCACCCAGAAACTGGCTACCTGAATCGCCCATGTACATTTTGGATGGATGCCAATTGAAGTACAAATAACTGACCAAAGCAGCCAAAACACCTACAATCACAATGACATAGAACCCTGCAAGCGCACCTTGCAAATACAAAACTGCCAAAGCAGCTACCAAAATAAAGGCAGAAACACTTGCGGTGATACCGTCCATGTTGTCTAGCATATTGATAGAATTCATCACTCCTACCACCCAAAAAGTGGTGAACAGTACATCTATCAGCCAAATATTGGAAATCGGGATGATTACGCCCATCACTATCATCACTGCTGCACATGCTAACTGACCCAAAAATTTGAAGCGGGGAGGTGTATTGTAGGAATCGTCAACCAAACCAACGATAAAGCCCAAGCTTGCGCTTCCTAAAAGGGCTAATAGTTCTCGGTTGAAAAAGGATTCGGAATGAAAGGGTAGCAAGAAATAGGAACAGACGGACAATAGAAAGAGCATGAAAAAACAGAATCCGCCGATTTTGGGTTTGGTTTGAGAAGCCCATCTCACCAAGTTTTCCTGTCCGTTATTGTGTTGGCGAGTGCCAATGTTTTTGAGGAATTTGAGGAAGAGGAAACTTAATATAGTGGTAAAAAATACAGCTACTATAAAAAAGACAAAGTAAGTAGTCAGTTGAAAGGAAATACTCGTTGTATCAAAGTCACTTAGATTCATGCTGCTGCTGTCTTCCTTTGAAGGTTGGGTAAAGTTTTTTATGAAGCAAATAAAAAATCAAATACAAAACTTATTTTCTATATTAATTGATATTCAACCAATAACTTGCAAATAAGAAAGTTGATTTTTCATTATGCCCAGTTTAATATGTAAGTTTGTCTAAGTATTTTGTTCAACACAGCACTAACGTCTGAAATCACCTCCTCGTTTAGCAGACACTGTAAGCGTTTCTAATGCCAATGAAGGAGTCATAGTATTATTTTTTGCCATTGTCATTGAAGAGGGAGCAGCCGATACTGAATATATTTTTCTGTGAGCGGGAGAATGTTCCCAAAGTAATTTGTCGTACAATTGCGCCATATCGTCTGTCAATCGCTGATAGCTATATTTTTGTGCAACATACTCATAGCCATCTTGCCCCATTTGACTTCGCAAAGTACTATCTTCTACCAATTGCTGCAAATTGTGGGCAAAACTTTCTACACATTTTGAAGGAGAAAGCAAAGCCGTTTGATTGGGGATAACTACATCTTTCACACCACCTACATTGGTAGTCACAATGGGTTTGTTTGCCGCTTGAGCCTCGATAAGACTTACAGGCGTTCCTTCATTGAGCGAACTCAAGGCTACCACATCTGCACCAGCATAGACTTCATCAACATCGGTAATCCAAGAAGTAAAAGTAAGAGGTGCTTTGTGAAAATTTTCGGGAGTGGCAAAAGGGATATTCAGTTCTGTGGCCAAGTTTTCCATATTCGTGCGTTCTTCACCATCACCTACAATAAATGCCCGAATTTTTTGGGTGCTTTTGTTCAACAATTCTTTTAAAGCATTGAGGAACAAGGAGTGATTTTTGATGGGAACGAGGCGACCAACAATAGCAATGGCTACTTCATTGTCTGCAATTTGGTATTTTTGACGAAAATCAATGCGTTTGTCTATTTGATTCTCTTGAAATTTGGAAAGATCGAAACCCAAAGGCACGACTTCAATATGGTTGGGATTACAGACTTGGTAATCTTCACTTAATTCTTTCTTTTGTTCAGGACTGATGGCTACAATTTTGCTGCTGAACTTGGCTAGGTAACGTTCGATTTCTAAGTACAAGCGTGTTTTGAGTGGGCCAAAATAAGAGTGGAATACATGTCCATGAAAAGTATGTACAATCACAGGTACGCCACATTCTTTTGCCGCCAATCTCCCCAAAGTGCCTGATTTTGCAGCATGGGTATGAACGATATCTGGCTTGTATTCTTGAATGATTTTTTTGATGTCTTGGTAGGCTGCGAAGTCTTTGGTAGGGTGAATCGAACGATACATGTTGGGTATGTATCGGGGCTTCAATCCCATCTTATCAAGGATAAACTCCGAACTCGCTTCCGTCTCATCTTTCATTCCTGCCACAATCTGCGTTTCGAATTCAGGTTTCAAATACTTCGATAATAAAGCTACATTGAAAGTTGGACCACCTAAGTTCAAACGGTTGATAATGCGTAATATTTTGGGCATCTATCGCTTGTTTAGTCAATAATGAATTGATTCATTGTTGGATTAGGACTTTTTTTGAGAAAAATCCTAATCCGCATATTGAATGAAAACAAATGTACGAAAAACTACCATTTTGCTGCATTTTTTTAGAAAAAAATATCCTTAGACTTCTGATTTTTTTTGAAGGATACAGAAGGTTTATTTAGTATTCCTTTATTTTAAAGTATTGATTTGCAGCAACATTCGATAAATGCGTTTATTTTTCACAGTTGTTATTTGTTCCTTTGACTACTAAACTTTTTTTGGAACTTTGTGGATTTAACATTATCGTCCTTCCAAACTAAGTTCCATGTAACGTTTTTTGCTCCTTTTGATAGTTTTTGAAGTAGGCAAGAATTAATGAATACTGAATATAGGGGTGTGGTATAAGCATCAATGTTTTTACAGTAGGATAGATGGTTGTAGGAAACCCTAAACCCACAATCATCAGTGATGAGTTTTTTACTCCAATAACTGTCAAAACAGATTACAGGCATGCCTTTGACCAAGTACTTTCTTGACAAACTGTGTTTGGCTTAACTGATTGCTTTTGGAAGGATTCAAAAAGAGGTGTCCTCTATTACATACCCTTTGAACTTCTGAGAAATTGTTGAGATTAACGATTTTCGTGCTTTCTTTCAAATTCATTGACTCTATGAGAGGTTCGACAAACAGCAATTTATTTTTATTTTACTTTTTAATTGCAGATATTGAAAGCATAAAACATTTAGAAAATTATATTTTAAGAGATAATCAAGGTGTTCTCTTTCTGTAATACAAAAAATGGGCAGGTAGTTATCATTAAACTACCTGCCCATACTATTATCATAAATTGAAGATTAACTTTTTAGGGTTATTCTTAACCTATGAGTAATTGAATTGATTTTAGTAACCTAAGCCCAAAGAAGACAAAGTTTCTTTGTTTAAGTTGCCCATTGGCAAACCTTTAGCTTGTTGGTATTTAGTCAATGCAGCTCTTGTTTGAGCCCCCATAACACCATCAACAGGACCTGGGTTGTAACCTTGGTCAGTCAATGCTTGCTGAACTCGACGAATCACACCAGGAGTGGTATCTGCAGCACAAAGGATTTCTACCCATTGAGTAAATCCACCTGCACGAACCAATTGTTTTTCATCAACTGTTTTGTATTCAGCAGGAATCAATACTTCTTCTGATCTTGCAGGAGAAGCCAATATACGTTTTTTGATAGTAGTGTATTCAGCAGGAACTTCTACTTCTCTTACAGTAGCAGGTGTTACCAACACACGCTTAGTGATAGTTTTGTATTCAGCAGGAATTTCTACTACACTTGAGTTACCTGAATCTGCTAATACTTGTTTGGATACAGTTTTGTATTGAGCAGGAATTTCTTCCCAGCACATTACATAACAATCTTCTGGGTTAGCAGAAAAGCAGTTAGGAGTTTTTTTCTTTTTTACCCATTGACCAACAGCAGGCTGAATTAATACTCTCTCAGTAGTGGTAGTGTAACGTGGAGCTGAATCTACGACTTTAGTAGAAGCTTCTTTGATCATTACTCTTTCTGTAACTGTCTCGTAAACAGCGGCTACAGGAATTAATTTCTTAGAAGCATCTTTCACCAAAATTCTTTCTTCTACTGTTTCATAAACAGCAGGGGAAGAAATTTTCTTGCTTGAAGCTTCTTTCACTAATACTTGACGGCTAACCGTTTCGTATTGATCTGCAATTTTACATTTTGCATAACAAGTACCATAGTTTGTAGGAACTGGAGGCATGTCATCAAATGCGTTTTGCGCCATAGCAACAGTACTGACACAAAGTAAGACTAATAAAGCATTGAAGAGTCTTGATTTGAACATAGCTATATGTTTAATTTAAGTTATAAAAAATAAATGTCTTTTTGTTAGTTCTATCTATCCAATAAACATGGATTTAGGACATTTTAAGTAGCGAAAAGTCACTCGGATTATTACAAATTATTTGAAGTAAGAATAGTGACTATTGAAGTTTTTTAGAATTACTACAATGAAGAGGTGTTGAAATTTATGCAAATTTAACAAAATTTGAATTAATAGACATTAATTTTACATTAATTCAAACAAATTTTTGACCCCTACTACCCTTTTAACAACAAAGCCCTCTGCGAATTGACAGCCCGCTTGTTTTCCTACTTCTCTATTCCTAGCATATATTCTTTCTAAATAATCAGCATTAGATATATATGTCTCAGGCTCATTTGAATCTGCTTTGTAGTTTTCATCATGAATTTGAGAAGAGTATGCTTTGATGGCTTCAATTTTCTTTTCCATACTCGCTGATATATCTACTACAAAATTGGGCATAAGAAAAGTGTCCTGCAAATAGTGGTAAACAGCTCTTGGCCGCCATGCTTCCTGCAATTTTCCTTTCTCATCTAACGTCTCAATTTTCCTCAAGCCCGCCAAAAAACACGCTTCAGCTACCAACTCAGCAGCTCTTCCATGGTCGGGATGTCTATCATAAACTGATGGTGCAAGAACGATTTCAGGGCGATATTGACGGATTTTTTTGATTACCGCAATTTTATGTACGCTGTCATTGGAGAAAAAACCATCTGCAAAACCCATATTTTCTCTCACCACCAATCCCATAATCTCAGAAGCCTTTGCAGCTTCTTGATACCGAATACCAGGATTTCCTCGCGTTCCTAGTTCTCCTCTGGTAAAATCTATCACCCCCACTTTTTTCCCTTGTTGAACATGACTGATTACGGTTCCTCCACAGCAAAGTTCCACATCATCTGGATGTGCACCAAAAGCCAATATATCTAATAGATGCATAGTTGATTTGTTTAAAAACTAAATAAAGGAATAAGAACAAGATGCCCTTGTTCACAATAATACAACTAATTCATTGTTCAAATCAAAAAAAACGTGTTTTTTTTACATTCAATTATTTTAATAGTCATACAAATTTATTTGTATGACTATTGGATATATTCAAACTCTTCATGTAAAACCTCTGCCACTACCACCATTTCCAATGCTTGTTCGATATCCCAAACAATATCTTCCCAGTGTTCAATTCCAATAGACAATCGAATCAATTTTTCGGTCACGCCCATTTGCTTTCTACTTTCAGAGTCTACTCCTACATGTGTCATCGTGGCAGGATGCTGTGCCAAACCCTCTGTACTGCCCAAACTAACCGCCAATTTAAACATTTTGAGGCTATTCAAAAACTGGAATGCCTCTTTTTCACCTCCACAAATATCAAATGAAATCATCGCCCCAGCAGCAGTATATTGTCTTTGATAAACTTTATAAGCCTCACTACCTTCTTTCAATAAGCCCAAATAATACACCTTTTCAACTTTGGGATGATGTACTAAAAAATGCGCTACTTTTTCAGCATTCCGCATTTGCTGTTCCATCCTAACCTTCAATGTCTCCAAACTTCGCAGCAAAAGCCAACATGTATGCGGACTCGCCATATTCCCTAAAAAAGTCCGTAAGGTTTTAACACGCAACATGGTTTCTGCATTTCCAAGCACAGCACCTGCAATCAAATCGCTATGTCCACCAATGTATTTCGTTGCAGAATAAATCACTATATCTGCCCCATGCTGCAATGGATGCGACCACAATGGCCCCATATATGTATTGTCTACGGCTACTTTCACCTTCTTATTCTCTGATCCAAAATAGTCACCAATTTCTCTACACATCTCTATGTCAATCAGCGCATTTGTAGGATTTGCAGGAGTTTCGATGTATATCAAAGCCAATTGGTCTGCCTTGCCAGTTTGCTCAATCATTTCAATGATTTCCGCATTGCTTTGTGTCGGTTTGAAACAAATACTTTCTACACCAATCTTCGGAAGGAAGTGATGGATAAAATGATCGGTACCTCCATAAACAGGTGAACTAAACAACAGCAAATCTCCTGGCTTCAAAAACTCCAATAAAACCGTACTGATAGCAGACATCCCACTTTCAAAAACGGCACAATCATCCGCCTTGTCCCAAAGACACAAACGGTTCTCTAATATCTCCAAATTAGGATTGTTGATTCGGCTGTAAATCAAGCCCAATTCTTCGTTTTGTTCTTTTTGACGCAATCCATACGCCAACTCAAAAAAGGCTTTACCTTCTTCTGCTGTTTTGAATACAAATGTAGAAGTTTGAAATACAGGTGGTTTTAGAGAACCTTCCGAAAGCTCGGGTTTGTAGCCATGAGTCATCATCAAACTCTCAGGAAAATATTGGTGTTTGTTCATCGAATAAAGCAATTGTTTGTTGAAAAATATCCTGCAAAATTACCTATTCAAAGATTTTATTCCTATATTAATAACTCAAACAAGAATAAATCAAATATTAAATCATTTTTTGAAGTAAAAAAATCTTTTTTATAAATATTACATTGAAGTAAAAGAAAAATAATCTGCAACATGAGTTACCAAATAGATCCAACCGACAAAAGAATCCTTGAATTGCTGCAAAAAAACGGTAAAATAAAAATCAAAGAAATTGCACATGCCCTCAAAATGACCAACACCCCCATATTTGACCGAATCAAACGCTTAGAAAAAGAAGGCTACATTGAAGGATATTCCACCATTCTCGCCAAAGAAAAATTGGGCTTCAAATTAGTTGCTTTTTGTTCTGTCACTCTAGAAAAACACCACAAGGAATATCTGACCCAATTTGTCGAAGACATTCAAGATATACCCGAAGTCATTGAATGTTATCACATTGCAGGTATGTTTGATTACCTTTTGAAGATTTACTCAAAGGACATGATTGATTACCAACATTTCATCACCCAAAAATTAGCCGCTTTGCCCAACATCGGTCGTGTTCAAAGTTCTTTTGTGATGACTGAAATAAAAAATAACACAACACTCCCTTTATTATAAATGCAATATGAATATCCTTATACGTCAAGAAAATCCAGCAGATTACCAAGCAGTTTTTGAAGTAGTAGAAGCAGCCTTTAGAAACGAGGTAATTAGTGACCAAACTGAGCAGTTTTTAGTAGAAAGATTGAGAAAATCGGATGCCTTTGTTCCCGAATTGTCCATCGTTGCAGAATTGGATGGTGAAATTGTAGGACATATTTTACTGACCAAAATAAAAATTACAAATGAGGTAGAAAGTTTTGATTCTTTGGCACTTGCGCCTGTTTCGGTAGTGCCAAATTTTCAGAACAAAGGTATTGGGGGACAATTAATTCGAGAAGCTCACCAAAGGGCTAAAAACTTGGGATTCAAATCTATAGTGCTATTGGGGCATGAGAATTACTATCCCAGATTTGGCTATGAGTGGATAAGTAAATACGGTATTGAGTTGCCCTTCAATGCGCCCCAACAAAATTGCATGGTGATGGAATTGGTTGAAGATGGATTGAAGGGAGTAAATGGGATGGTGGTTTACGATAAGGCATTTTTTGAAACTACTTAGGCGCAACAATCACAACTTCTGTTCTCCTATTCAACTGTTGACCTTCTTTCGTAGCATTGGTGGCAACAGGATGGTATTCACCATACCCCTTTGCAACCAATCGTTTGGGGTCAATACCTTCCTCTTCTAAATAACGCACCACATTTGCTGCACGGGTAACGCTCAATTCCCAATTGTCTTGATAGTTTCGGTTTTTGATGGGGAGGTTATCGGTATGCCCCTCTACAAGAATTTTGTAGTTTGGGTATTCCAATAATACATCGTTGATGTCAGATAAAGTAGCCTTCCCTTTTTTGTCAATTCGTGCATCTCCAATAGGATACAAAAGATGGTTGGCAATAATAACATTTACACTATTATCGGCAATGTCTAGCTTGATTTCACCATGATCATATCCCTTCATGACCTGCTCCAATGCCAAAATCAAGTGACGGGTATCTTCCGTATAAGTCGTAGAAATATAAGGCATTTCCTCCAGAATTGCGCCCATTCTATCGTTTTCGTTCAGCAAACGAGCAGCCTCTTCCTCACATTCTGAAAGTCGGCTAAAAAAAGCTGCGTTTTGCTGTCGAACTTCGCCCAGTTCTTTCTGCAAATCTGACATATCGTGATTCAGTTGGTACAACTTTTGGGTTGCACTACCACCACATGATGCAAGATTCACTACAATCCATCCTAAAATAAATAATTTGTAAACACGCATTGAATAAGTTTTTTTTGTCCATTGGGCTTGTTTTATTGAAGAAATAAATTAGCAACCACTTCATAGAATCGCTGCAAAAGCATCTTCCAAATCCTCTATCAACACCTCCGTTTCCTCCAATCCAATATTGATGCGAATCAAATTCCACGGCAAAGTCGAACTACCATAATTTTCGGAAGTATAAAGCACACAAATCGGAAAAATAAGGGATTCATGTCCACCCCATGAGCAAGCCAGCAGAAAATGTTGAAGATGATTGCAAAAACGCTCCACTTCTTCAATATTGTTCGCCTTCAATTGGATAGAAAACAATCCACTGGCATTTTTCATCTGCTTTTTTGCCAACTCATATTGCGGAAAATTTGGAGAAAAAGGGTAATAGATTTTTTCGATTTGGGGGTGAGATTCGAGCCAAGTTGCAATTTTGAAGGTGCTTTCTGCAATGTATTTCATCCGAATCGGCAATGTCCGCAAACCACGCATCATCAACCACGCATCATTGGGAGAAATAATCGCTCCCAAAGTCATGTATTCAGAAGCAAAGATTTGACGAATATGCTCGTAACTCCCGCATACTACGCCTGCCACCACATCGCTATGCCCACACATGTATTTCGTTGCAGAATGTGTCACCATGTCAATACCCATTTCAATCGGATTTTGAAAAATGGGTGAAGCATAACTGTTGTCCAAAATAGTCACCAAGTTATGCTTTTTCGCAATTTTCACCACTGCTTCAATGTCCTGCAATTCAAAGGTCATCGAATTGGGCGTTTCCAAAAAGAGGAGTTTGGTATTGGGGCGAATTGCTTTTTCGTAGTTTGCCGCATCAGTACCATCCACAAAGGTTGTCTCCACATTGAAGCGAGCCAATAAATTGGTGAGTAATTTGTTGGTCCAACTATACGGTTTGTCAATGCAAATAACGTGATCACCTGCACTCACAAAGGAAATAACCGCTGCCGAAGTTGCCGCACTTCCGCTCCCAAAAATCAGTGCATCTTCTGCTTTTTCCAATGCTGCCACTTTTTTGCGAAGAATTGCAACTGTGGGATTGCAGCCCCGTGTATAAAACGGTGTATTCAGTTCGTCCTTCAGAGAATCTCGCATCACAGATACGTCTTTGAAAGTAAAATTACTGGTTTGCATGATGGGCGGAGAAACAGCTTGATAATAATTTTCACGCTCTTCCCCCAATTGATTCAGAATGTAAGATTGATCCATTTTTTTAGTTGGTGGTTGGTTTTAGAATCCAAAATCAAAATTCATGTAATCGTACATCCTTTGCGGCTGGATGTACGATTTATGAAGCAAGATAGCTGGAAAAATCAAACTCTTCCAAAAATTGCGTGAGCATTTCCACAATTTTCTCTACATCTTTTACAAATACCCCTTCATCTGCTTTGTGATAGGGATAAATCGCCGGTTCTATCGCAATACTCGGGGTATCCGTTTGTTCGATTAAATTGAACATTTTGCCATATCCTCGGTAATCATTGTTGGCATTACTAACCAGTATTTCGGGATTGATTTCGGTAAAGAATGACTCAATACGCTGTGTTTTGTCCAACAATTTTTGAGTAGGAATATAGGTTTTCTCCATGTGCCAAAACTTATTGTAGAGAGCAATGCCTGGCTCACCTTTGAAGATAGGCGTAGTATCAAGGGTAATGATAGCAGCAGGAAATATATTGTTTTCGATTAAATATTTAGAAATACGCATTGCTCCAATTCCCGAATAAATACCTTCCCCGCCGTTCTTTAGCCAATCACTGCGTTCCATAATATCTGTTCCTTCTTCTACTTCGGAGAGCAAAATGTACAAGGGAGGGAAGTTGTGTTCTTGGCTTTTACGCACCATTGCCAAACACATTCCAACACCTGCCGCATCGTCCATCATACCTTCAATTCTGCCATTTTCCACATTTGCAGGAAGGGAATCGGTATGGCCTTTTGCGAAATGGTTGATTTTATCAATGTGTGCGGTAATAGCGACAGGCGGTGCTGTGCGATTGCCGGGCACATAAATCACCATATTATTTGCAGGTACATAGGATATCTCAACTTGAGCTACATCACTACAAAGTTCTTCAATCAATGGATGTATTCGCTCTTCGAAAGTGCTGAAAGAGGGTACTTTCGCACAGGTTACTATTAAATCACTAACACTTAGTTCTTTCATAAAAATAATAAATGGGTCTATAATTTAAAATTCGCCAATATTAGGAAAAAAAAATGATTTCACCCCAATATTAACGAATACTGAAAGCATATACTGTTTTGCGCTTACTTCCAGAGTAGATACCTTCAATTTGAATCCTATCTCCTTTTTCCATTTCTTGATAGACTTCATGTAGCTGTTTGTCATCGTAAATATCTATATCATTAAATTTGAGGATGATAAAATCGGGCTGCATTTCTGTATTGTTTTTCAATACCCCGTTGTCCATTAATCTTGTGACTCGGATTCCATTTTTCAAGCCCATTCTTTTAAGTTCTACAACTGCCAACTGTTCAAATTCAGCACCGAAGCTTTGCTTAATATTATCTTTTGAATGAATATCTTTAACGATGTCTGTTTGATGGTTGATACTTTTCAAAGTCACCTGTACGTATTCTTCTATGCCATTTCGCAGGTAAGTAATGGAAATCGGATTACCAGGGCGGTAACGTGCCAAACGTTCATCCAATTCAGGAGAAGAATTTACCTTTCGTCCATGTACTTCAATGATGATGTCACCTTTCTTCAATCCTGCATCGTGAGCTGCACTTCCTTTGATTACCTGCTCTACATACACACCGTTCATGCTTTGCAAGTTCATTTCCTTTGCCAATTCACTGTCAATGTTTTTGATATTGACTCCCAAATAAGCCCGTTGAACCATGCCGTGGGTTCGCAAATCATCGACCACTTTCCGCACAATATTGACGGGAATAGCAAAAGAGTAGCCCGCATAAGTTCCTGATTGATAAGGTGTAGCTATTGCAGTATTGAGTGCCACCAATTCTCCCCTGGTATTAACTAAAGCCCCCCCACTATTGCCAGAATTGATAACGGCATCTGTCTGAATAAACGATTCAATGGCGTATTCTTCTTCCAATATGTTGATATTCCGTGCCTTTGCACTGATAATACCTGCAGTTACAGTTGAAGTAAGATTGAAAGGATTGCCGACTGCCAAGACCCATTCACCCACTTCTACCCTATCTGAATCACCATATTTAATGGCTGGCAGGTTAAACGCATTTATTTTTATGAGAGCAACATCTGTGCTAGGATCTATGCCAATTATTGTGGCAGTATAAGATTCTTTGTTATAAAGATTTACTTTTATTTCATCACTTCCTTCTACTACATGGTAATTGGTGACAATGTACCCATCACTGGATACAATCACTCCCGAACCTGATGATATTTCCGACTCATTCCAAGTTCGACCATTATTTTTATTATCTAAATATCCAGGAAAACCTTCATGGTGTTGGCTACTATTATTTTTTACCTTTGTGATGGAAACAACTGTAGGGCTAGCTATTTTTGAAGCTCTGATAAAATCGGTGGAGTAGGTATTTTCATAAACACGATGCACATTTTCAGAACTGTTATAATTGGTTTTTTGTACCAAACCTGATTGAAGGGCAGCATAAGAATGGTATTCTGTTTGGAATCCTATCCAGTGAAAACATACAAAAATGGTTAATAAAGAAGTGATTACTGATACTATCATAGTGAGTATGAGTCTGTTCATGGCAAAAGTCTTTAACATGGTCTTATCAATAACATTGGGAAAAAATGTGGCTTGGGGAAAAAATGTAATGGGATAGTTTTGAGTCAAAAGTCAGAAAAATAGGAGGATATGACAACAAACCTTTAAATTAGGTTGAATGTTTTGCTTCACGCATTTTTATGTCAAAATGTATGCCATAATAGCGTTTTTTAGAATTTACTTATTAACAAATTGTCTTAAACATGAGAAACTCAGATTCATTAGAAGATTCTGCTTATCAAAGCGGTAATATATTTGGCTGGCGATTTTCTTTTATTTCACTTGGGATAATTTTAGTCACCTTGATTGCAGTCATTATTTCGGAAAACTATAAGAAAAACCTACAAGGTCAAACCCCTCACAATATTGCAGATAGCATTGAAGTAGAGCAACTTGACAGCATACTTATTTTAGAACAAAACCAAATAAATCCGCAATGAACATCTCATTTAGCAAGTACCATGGAACAGGCAATGATTTTGTAATGATAGACAATCGTTCCTTAAAGTTACAAACCGATTCACCTGCTTTTTATGAAAACCTTTGTCACAGGCGTTTTGGGATTGGAGCTGATGGAGTTATCTTTCTCCAAAACCATCCCAACTACGATTTTGAGATGATTTACCTAAATGCAGATGGTCGTCCGACTTCTATGTGTGGTAATGGAGGCAGATGCATTACAGCTTTTGCCCATCAGTTAGGCGTTGAAGCAAAGGAAGAAGGATTGTATAATTTTCTCGCCATTGACGGAATTCACAAAGGCTCAATTGATAAAAAAGGACTTGTTTCGCTACAAATGAATGATGTGACCAACCTACAAAACTTCAATGGTGATTGGGTATTGGATACAGGCTCACCCCATTATGTACAATTTGTTGATAATGTTTGGAATATAGATATTTTCTCTGAGGGGAGGGCGATTCGGAATCAAGAAAGCTTCCGAAAGGCGGGGATAAATGTTAATTTCGTGCAACAATTAGCAAATGGAATTCACGTGGCTACCTACGAAAGAGGTGTGGAAGATGAGACTTTCTCGTGTGGCACGGGCGTTGTTGCTGCAAGTATTGCTACGATTTCTCAAAATGAATATGCAACAGGAAATTATTCAGTTGATATTCAAACAAAAGGAGGTAAATTGACTGTTTCTTTTGAGCACACAAAGGAGGGCCACTTCTGCAATGTTTGGCTAAAAGGCTCTGCGGTGCATGTTTTTGAGGGTCAATTCCCTTATTTGAAGTAAATTCCCAAAATAACAAAGAACGATGATTAAGTTCTACTTAAAAAAAGCAAACAGTCCAATCCAAGAAATTCCAGAGGCTCAAAAAGGTTGTTGGATAAACATTTATCCTCCCTACAACAATGAAGAATTGCGGCAATTGAGTGAATCACTGGACATACCTTTGGACTTTTTTATCGACTCTTTGGATATGGACGAACGTTCGAGATATGAACAAGAGGATGGCGTTCAGCTCATTATGTGGAACATTCCTATACGCAACGAAACCGAAGCAGCAAACCAAGCACACTACATCACCGTTCCTGTGGGTATCATGGAAGTAGATGATTATATACTGACTATCAGTGGCTTCAAAAACCCTGTGATTGATTATTTTTTAGAGAATAAGGTGAAAAATTTTGATATAAGCATACACAATCACTTTGTTTTACTACTTTTTGACCGCACCAATCACTATTTTCTTCAATACCTAAAAAGTCTAAATCGCCAGCGCAATGTTTACGAAAAAGAACTCTACAACTCTAGTCGCAATCGAGAATTGTCGAACTTATTAGATATTCAAAAAAGTCTTGTTTACTTTATGACCACGCTGAGGGACAATGAATTATTGCTCATGCGAATCAAACGAATTGATTTTTTGAAGGTTCGCCAAGATGAAGAATTGGATGATTTTTTAGAAGACATTATTATTGATACGAGTCAGGCACAAGATATGGCACAAATCTACTCCGACATCCTCAACGGAACAATGGATGCCCTTGCTTCAATTATTTCTAATAACCTGAATACGGTCATGAAACGACTCACTTCGATTACCCTCATTTTGATGGTTCCTACTCTAATCGCAAGTTTTTATGGAATGAACGTACCAGTTTGGGGGCAAGAAAATCCTATTTCTTTTCCACTCATTATCATTATGTCCATTTTGATGAGTTTTGTGCTCACATGGTTTTTTAGACGGCAAAGGCTTTTTTAGGAGTATTTCTCATTTCAGCAAAATCTCAAAATCTTCCTCCCCTCTCAGCACTGCAAAATCTTCATTCTCTCTAATTTGAGATAAATCTTCCACACCCATTTCTACTACCTGCTTCAAAAAAGACAAAGCCAATTTTTTTTGTCCCTGCAAAGCACAAATATTGGACAAAGTATAATAAGCATTTTGCTTCAATAGGTTGTTATTCTTTCCCAATATCAAAGCACCTTGTACGGATTTGCAAGCACCCATAAAATCATCTTGTTGTGCAAGAATCAAACTTTTGAAGGCATGATAACGGCTGTTTTTACTATCTGAGGTCAGCAAGTCATCTATCAATTCATTCGCCTCAGCATAGTTTTGGTGCAAATACTCCGATTTTGCAGCCCCAAACTTACGCTCAAAAGGATATTGCACATCATAGAAAGAGCTCACTGAAACATCGCCAGCAAATCGGTTTTCTATCCACCATTTGTGACGACCATTGCCACTAAACAATACCTTGTCTGTCCGATTGTTGGAATAGTAAATATATTGGTTCGGCATTTCCTCAAAAGTAGCCGACTGACTATCACCATATGTAGGGTCAAAAGGGACCCAACCCATATCTTCTAAGTAAACCTCTGTCCAATGGTGATTGGGATTGGCACTCAATTCAGCCACACAACCCGCTACTACTCTTGCAGGAATATCTTTGGCACGGCACAAGGTCACGAATAAATCCGCATATTCGGTACAATCTCCATGACCTTTCTTTAGGGCCTTGATAGCACCCAAATTTTCACGAATACTGTTATCATACTCCAAATGACTGACCACAAAACTATAAATATTTTGAACCGTTTCTAATTGACTATCACCAGAAATATTTGCAGCTACTTCTCTAATATTTTTGTTTTTCCGCTTCAAAAAAAGTTCATTCCGAAGGTATTTATCTATCGTAATAGTATTGTCTATCATTTGGTTATGTGCCGCAACTCTCAAGTCGTAGCGATACAACTCTATATCCATTTCAATCTTCAATACAAAACTTTCTTTGGGCTTGTCAAATACAAATTCTATGTACTGATTTCCTCCAGATTCAAAAATTTTGTGTGGCGGCAATGAACATTCAATATTGATGACTCGCTGTTTATTGGGCAAATTTTGGGGAAGAAAAAAAGTTGAAAGTATTCGGTTTACTTCTCCATCAATCTGATAATTGTAGTAAATCTCAACCGAAACTGTGCTGATGTTCTGATCTAACTGCTGGGCAAAAACAGAGTAATGGATTAACAATAGCACAAAAATCTTTGATAAGTAGGTCTGTTTCATATATACACATCTACAAATAGTTATTCTTCGTCCTAAATTAAGCCATTTTTTGAAGAAAAAACCATGAATTTTTGCGTCTATCAGACATCTACCACAAAAAAAAAGCATTTACCAGTCTGTTTACTGATAAATGCCTTTTTGTATTGAATTGTTATTGCTTCACACCAGACCCAAATAGAAAACTAATTTCCTGTTTTCGTGCGGGTTTTGACAGGAGTTTTTGAAGTAGGTTGTTTATTGGTACTTCCTTGAGTAGGTTTCACATTGACTGCTTTCTTGTTGTTTGTAGTAGTCGATGGATTAGGATTGGGTGTTCCTTTGTAGTAAGCCAATGCTTGCGGAACGAATTTTTCATTGAGGTTTTTGATACGGGTTTCATGGCTTGGGTGTGTGCTTAAAAATTCAGGAACACCACCTCCTCCACTTGTTTGCATTCGCTCCCAAAATTTTGGAGCTTCGTAAGGATCGTAGCCCGCCATTGCCATAAAAATCACGCCCATTTGATCAGCTTCTGTTTCATGGCTTCTGGAGAAAGGCAACATTACCGCCACTTGTGAACCCAAACCATAAGCTCCCATAAACAAATTTTGTGTCTGTGCAGGCTTGTCCCTCAATGCAATCTGCAGTCCTACTCCACCAAGTGTCTGTATTAAACCTTGGCTAATGCGCTCATTACCATGTCGAGCCACAGCGTGAGCAACCTCATGTCCCATCACCACCGCTACACCTTTATCGTTCTGAGTATAAGGCAAAATACCTGTGTAAAAGGCAACCTTACCTCCTGGCATACACCATGCGTTCACCACATTTTCGTCAATCAAGTTAAATTCCCAGTTGAATTCTTTGATTCTATCTGAATATTTATTTTGTATCATCCATTGTTCTACAGCCGTTGCGATGTTTTGTCCAACAGTATTAATCATTTGAGCATCAGCCGTACCACGCTCCACCTTACTCTCGCTCAATACTTGTTTGTATTGATCTAAGCTCAGTTGTGATACCGTTGATTCAGGTACCAAGGTCAATTGTTTTCGACCAGTAATAGGATTGGTAGAACAAGAAGTGGTAAATATTATACCCATCAATAGGGCAAGTGAAATCCATTTTTTCATGTCAATTGGTTTATTGTATAAAATTGAAGTTTGTCTGTAAATAGAACGTCTTGTTGATAGATTGGTTCTGTTGATTAGAAACACGAAACACGAAATGGTTTATTTACCTTTCATTTCCATGCTTAAAATTACCTGTTATTCTAGCCAAATACAATTGAATATCATACACATCGCCTGACTCCACCAACTTCTTCAACTGGTCACATTCTTTACCTTTGATGGTCTTTACCATCTTCTGGTTCCAATAAATCAATGCTTTTCCATTCTTCAATAATTTCCATGAAAAAGGCTGATCCTCTTTGAGGACGTTTCGTTTATCTTCCATCAGGTTAATTTTGAAATAAAAATAATACAAAACTCAATAAGAACAAAAAAATACTTGATTTTCACGCTACCTTCAATCAAAGTATTATGCAAACTTCCAAAATTGACTTATTTTTACCTATTTAAACAGATGTCCAAAAGTTTATCCATCATCATTCCAAGCTACAATGAAGCAGCAAATCTACCGCTACTCATTCCCCCTTTGATGCAAGCTGCAAAAAAACAAAATTGGCAAGTAATCTTTGTGAACGATGGCTCTAAAGACAACTCTCTCAAAATATTACAAAACCTCCAACAAGACCATGACTTCAAAATCATTCACCACAAAGTCAACAAAGGATATGGAGGTGCGATTAAACAAGGGATTCGAGAAGCTATAACTGATTTGGTCATAACGATAGATGCAGACGGACAACACAGCATCGAAGATGTCCGCAAACTGTATGAATACCTATTGTCCGAAAATGCAGACATGGTAGTAGGCAAGCGACCAGACAGCAGTTCGAGCGTTTATCGAAGATTGGGCAAATGCCTTATCCGAAAAATTGCCAATATCCTACTCCCAATCAATATTCACGACATCAATTCGGGCATGAAAATCTACGATACCAAACTGGCACAACAGTACCTCGATTTGTGTCCCGACTCTATGGCATACAGCGACATTATCACCCTAGTATTCATTAGTTACCGACATTTGGTACTGGAACATCCCATCCAAATTCACCAACGCATTGCAGGAGAAAGCACTATTTCCACCCGAACTGCTTTTCAAACAATTTTGGAAATACTCAACATCACAATGCTCTTCAATCCACTCAAAATATTTTTACCCATTGCAGCCATCTCCATCTTGATTGGGTTCATTTGGGGGTTGCCTATTTTATTGGATAAAAGAGGTTTGAGTGTAGGCGCATTGTTTTTCATTTTGAGTGGAATCCTGTTTTTTTTGATGGGATTGTTGGCCGAACAGTTGAGCAATATTCGCAAGATTGTGGGTAAAAAATAAACCTCCACTACTTTTTCGACTTCAATAATTCCGCTTTAGCGTTCAAAGTTTCTGCCGTTACAAAATCCTCTATTTCTCTATAAAAATCAGCATATTGAGTATAAACATTGCCGTAAAAATCAGCATCTTGTTGATTGATTTTAGGTTTACTTGCGCCATCCTGTACCTGCAATGCAGCAATATTGGAAGGTTCATATTGCAGAAAATCCTCCATCACTGCAATGGCTTCATTCCATTTTTTTGAATTTACAGCTTTTTGAATCAAAGGTTGGTAATACACCTGATAAGGCGCAACATAATCAGCATGTCTGATTTTTGAAGAAGTCATTGGCAAATGCACCCAATAAGCCAAAACAAGGATGCTAAAAACAGCAGCGACACTTCTCCAATTTCTATTTTCAAAAATGGAAACCACTGCATAAGCTGCAAAAGGAACCATCATCGCCAACAAAGGAATTCGCAAACGAGACAACACAAAAAAGACAGTCAATAAAGCGACTTGCATGACCACAAAAGCATAAATGGGTCGCCAAAATTGTTTGTAGTCAAACAGTGCCAAAAAGAAACCCACAATTCCCAAAGGAGCTATCCAATAAAAGCTGAAAAACAGGTACTTCAATATCGGAGCGTGAAGGCGGTAATAGTAAAAATTGGCGTTGTCAGCCGCTTCATAACCATTCCAAACCGTTCCGAATTTCTGCCACAACATCGAGAAATACCCTAATGGTGAGTCATAAGTTTGCAGTGTTTTTACAATTGCAGCAGTCATGTTCAGTTTGGATTCCATCATCAAACCAACCGATTTGTCAATATTCACCCCATTTGTTTTCGCTTTGTACCCTTCGTGGTTGGTGATGATAAAATTAATCGCCCCATAACCACTTGATGCACTCGCTGGTAAACCTACCGCCAAATTCCTCGCTATCAACGGCGCACGTCCAATATACATCCCCATAATCAACAACAAACCCAACTTTACAACTTCTTTAGGTGTTCGCCAATAAGTCAGCACCACCAAAGCCAAGACATACAACAACCACAACGAATACACCGACTTCAAAAGCATACACACACCTATCAAAACACCGTACAACAGCCACCATTTCCATTTTTTTTGCAGCAACAGTTTGTCCAACAAATAGACCAACAACAAGCCAGTAAAGGTCATCCAAGATGCCCGAATCAAAATCATATCATTGTACATCAAAGGACCACACAGAATCGCCATTGCTGCTGCAACAATGCCCACACGCTCAACAAAATAACGGGCTGCAATAAAATAAATCAACACATTGCAGCAAACTCCCAACAACAGCTGCCAAACAAATATCCAACGAACATCTGAGCCGAAAACCTTAAAATTGAAGGCCAACCAATAGGGATAAAAGGGATCGGCATAAAACACTTTTCCGCCTACCCATTTTTCCCACAGCAAACGGTTGCGGGCTTCCTCATCCAATTTTACAGGCACTTTTCCTATCAACTTACGGGCCTCTTTGGGATAGTGATTAAAGGCATAATTTGCCAATTGTTGCTGCCAAAAATTGTAGGGATAAAACGGGCGATTGGTCAAAATATCTCCTGCTTCAATATTTTCTGCCCACTCATAATAGTAGTGCATATCAGACTGCTCCCACTTGTGCATGTACAACAAAGCCTGACTGTCACTCAATTGCAGAAAATAGATGCCCCGAAACAAAAGAGAAACCAATACAATCACCAAAATCGTCCAGCGTCTTTGTTGGCGATTCACTTTTGTTATTGTTTGCTCTGGGGTTTCGGTCATTTGCAGGAATACGTTTTGAAGTACAAAAGTAGGAAATAGTCATTGAAGCATATAAAAGATTTGATATCGGGCTTCAATTTGTTTTTTGAATTGTTGAAGGGGTTTTCGCTTTTCGCCTTGATAATTCGTATTTTCGCAGCAAATATTCAAACTGTCACAAAACAACAATACTTTTGATATGAATTTACACGAGTATCAAGCAAAAGGACTTTTAGAAAGTTACGGCGTAAAAATTCAGCGGGGCAAAGTAGCCAATAATGTGGAAGAGGCAGTAGCCGCCGCCGAACAATTGACCGAAGAAACAGGAACGAAGGTATGGGTTGTGAAAGCCCAAATTCATGCTGGAGGTAGAGGCAAAGGTGGAGGAGTGAAACTCGCCAAAAACATGGATCAATTGAAAGAACATGCTGGCAATATCATTGGCATGATGTTGAAGACACCTCAAACGCCTGGCGGTATGGAAGGTGAAGGCAAATTGGTCAGCAAGGTATTGATTGCAGAAGATGCTTATGCTCCTGATTTTGATGCTTGTGAAGAATACTACATGAGCATTTTGATGGATAGAAGCACGGGTAAAAACGTGATTATTTACTCCACTGAAGGAGGAATGGATATTGAAGCAGTGGCAGAAGAAACGCCACATTTGGTTCACAAAGAATGGATTGACGCAGGAATTGGCATTCAAGCTTTTCAATTGCGTAAGATTGCCTTCAATTTGGGATTGGAGGGCAAAGCCTTCAAAGAAATGACCCAATTTGTACCCAAACTCTACAATGCGTATTTGGGCATGGATGCTTCGTTGATTGAAATCAATCCTTTGATGAAAAATGCCAATGACGAAATCATTGCAGTGGATTCCAAAGTTTCGATTGACGATTCTACCTTGTTTCGCCATCCTGATATTGCTGCAATGAGGGATGAATCGGAAGAAGATCCAACCGAAGTTGAAGCGGGTAAACATGGCTTGAACTTTATCAAACTCGATGGCAATGTGGGCTGTATGGTCAACGGTGCGGGTTTGGCAATGGCGACTATGGACATCATCAAATTGGCGGGCGGTGCTCCTGCAAACTTCTTGGATGTGGGCGGCAAGGCGAATGCTGAAACCGTTGAAGCGGGTTTCCGAATCATCCTTCAAGACCCAAATGTGAAGGCTATTTTGGTGAACATTTTTGGCGGTATTGTTCGCTGCGACCGTGTGGCAAATGGCGTGGTGCAGGCTTACAAAAATATTGGCGAGATTCATGTGCCTATCATTGTGCGTTTGCAGGGTACGAATGCAGATATTGCCAAGAAAATCATTGACGAATCAGGCTTGCAGGTTCACTCTGCTATCTTATTGAAGGAAGCAGCAGATAAGGTGAAGGAACTTTTATCTTAGTTTGATACAAAGACTTTGAAGTTTTTTCTTTATAGAGTGTTGATTTTCTTCACAATAACAAATTTTGAGCTAAAACTTCAAAAGCCTAAATCGAGGAAAAGGCATTGAAACAATTGGTTTTCAATGCCTTTTTTATTTACTGATTACATTGTTTTTTCTATTTGGAGCACGTATTCCATCTAAATACCAAAAATAGCTACAATTTCTTCTTTGGTGAGTTTTCCAAGTTTCAACAAGTTCTTGATTCGTTCTTCTGTTTCTTTTCTGACTTTTTCTTCAGTTTCTCTTATCGCTTTATTCTCCACCATTGCCATAATGATTTTTCTCACCTCAACCTCCTTAGCAGCAGCCAATTGTGTGGGCGATAAGTTGTTGATTTCAGCCGCTAGTACCATACATGAATTGAACCACAAAAGAAAAAAAATCTTAGGTGAAAATCTTTTGTGTTCTTTGTGCCTTTTGTGGTTCAGAAATTTTACCAAAAATATTACATTTCCAATTAATGCCGTATCTTAGTTATTAAGTTTCGCACCTTACTATTTGTCACTATAATATTGGTTATTAACAAATTGAAGCAATAAAAGAACTTTTATTTATATTCATTTTAAAGCACTAATTATTTGTTTATCAATTAGATAACGACTTATTTCCAAATTAAGACTTAACAAAAGCTTATCTTTTATTCATTCTGTATTTTAAGGATAACTGCCCCTTCAAATAATCCCCTAAATTAAGCATCGTAAATCATCAAATGCAAAAGTTGTTCTATATCACAATCTAATTTTTGCACTAAACACTGTATCATTCGTATAAATATTGCCCTCAATCTCTGAGCAATATTGGTTTGAATATATTAGACTTGCTGTAAATTGACTTTTAATTACTTATGTAGTAATAGAAAAGTTCCAAAGAACAGCACATATTACTACAATATCATTGACGTGAATATTGGATTTACAACGATTTCTTCTAACTAATATCTGAACGGAATTTTGCAAGAGGCTCACAATCAAAACATTGGAGGTAAAAAATCATTTGAACTTTTTTTGGATTTTCAAGAATACCAACACCTTCAATAAATTCCTTATGAATTAGGAACAAGTTATTACAAGAATATAGAATCTTCATGAAATATAGGCAAAAAGTTCGTTTGTTTAAACAATTAGTTATGTTTTGATAGTCAAATGATTGAGTATTTCCGTTCAAGCACTAACTATTCATCTTTCCTATTAGTTCTATTTGTGTAATTTTTTCAAGAATAAATTGCTGTTAGATAATTTACAGCAAGTCTAATTTATTTCGCTTCAATCACCTGCAATGCCGCATCATTTTTCGCTAGAATAAAGCAGCTTTTCCCTGCAATGTGAATCCGAGCAATATTCCTAACCTGACCTTCAATAGACAGATTCCCAATCGGATAACTTTGCAGTTGGATATTGCCATTGTCGTCAATAGACAAAACATTGCCAAAATTGGCATCGTAGCGTCCCAATTCCACATTGTTTTCGTAGAAATTTCCGCCCAAAATCACTTCCGTTTTCTGTCTGTTCTTCTTTTCAGCATCCATTATAGCAGCCGCTTTGAGACTTGAAAATTGCAGCTCGTTGGGAAGCGGATGAAATTTGAAGCCTTCTACGCCTGCATTTTCAAAATAGGCGCTGACTCCTGTATTTGCTTCCCACTTTATGGCAGACTTCAATTTATCCGCTCCAAAAATCTCTTCAATACTCGCTTTCGCCAAGTCTTTAGAATAAAGATAACGTTTCTTCAATTTGACCATTCGTTTAGTCAATTCGGCATAGTTGGCAAATGGAATTTCTCGCCCTCCGACATAGTAGGTCATTACCGATTCTACCTGTTCGTTGTTGTCAAAATCCTCAACATACAGTCTTACAGGTTGTTCGGGAGTCGGTTTGAGTTTGGAGTTTCTCCCCATATTACCTGCCAAAATATCCAAATCGCCATCGCCATCAAAATCTTCAGCTACAACAAAATTCCACCAACCTTTGTAGTCGCCGACCGTTTTCTGCTCAAATTTTCCATCTTGATTCACAAAGATTTGAATCGCATCCCATTCCATCGCTAATACCAAATCGGGGTCGCCATCTTGGTCAATATCTGCCCAAGTGCCGTTTTTGACCAAACCTACCTGCCGCAGATTTTTGTGGTATGTATCGGTCACATCTTCAAACTTGCCATCGCCTTTGTTGACAAACAAATAAGAATCTCCAACTCTGCCATAGCCCCATGGTTTGGAGCGTGCGCCAAAGAAGAAATCGGTCAGGCCATCGCCATTGAAGTCCTGCGCCAACACGCAGGAAGCCACCGAATACGCTCCTTCAAAATAAATTTTATTGCTAAAGTTGCCTTTTCCATCATTCACATACAAACGCTGTCGCATCGCCTCGTCGGTACCTTGGTACTCGTTGCCGCCTGCTGCAATGACCAAATCCAAGTCGCCATCGTTTTCGATGTCGACAAATACTGCATCTACATCTTCAAAAAGACTGTCTTGTACCAAAATTTCTGGTGTAGCATTGGTAAATGTGCCATTTTTGTTTTGGTGATAAAGCGTACTTCTTCGGCGTTTGGATGAACCCAAAAATACATCCTCCAAACCGTCGCCATTCACATCACCCACTGCCAAAGCAGGGCCTTCTGCCGACACCATCCACGGAATCAAAGTTTCTCGGTCAAACTCTATAAAAGGGTTTTCGTGGTGTACAAAATCCAACTTAGTTTGGGCGGTAATGTCCTTGAAGGAGAAAGGATTGGACTTTTTTTGTTTGTTTTTCAAGACTTCAAAATTGAAGTTGGGAAGCCCTTCTTTCCATTTTACATTTAGCGTTTGATTGAAGTCGACACCCTCCAATTTTTGATACGTTCGGTCTGGCCAAATCAACAAAATGGAGTCCACTTTTGAAGTATCTCCCACTCCAATGTGCAAGCCCATCGGCATACTTGATTGATAGCCCCTTACTGGAAATTGTTCGGCAGATATTCTTTCATTTCCTTTGAAGGCTATGACTTTTGCACCAATTGCATTTCTATTTTTAGGAGAACCTTCAAGCTTTAACTTCAAATAATTTTGGCGGTCTTTTTTGTGTTCAATCGTTAAATTTTTATATACAAAAGGCTCATCTTCAATGTTATTCGTTACTATATCTAGGTCGCCATCGTTATCTAAATCTACATAGACTGCTCCATTGGAAAAGCTCGTAGCATTGCCTTCAATGGCTGCTTCCATGTCTTCAAATCGCAGGTTTCCTGTGTTTCGCATAAACTTGTTGGGGAGCTTGATTTGAGGCATTTTATTGACTAAATCTAATTCGCCTTCGTTCAGGTAATTAGCATTGGTTTTGAAGCGAATGTCTTCGTCACCCGTTCGGAAGTTGATGTAGTCTATATCGTTCATTCGGCGAGGAATTCCATTGGAGATGAACAAATCTTTGAGTCCATCGTGGTCAAAATCAAGGAATAGAGCTGCCCAAGACCAATCAGTAGCTTCTACATCTGCAAACATCCCAATTTCAGAAAATGTGCCATCTTGATTGTTCAGCTGCAGATTGTTGCGAGCGTATTGATAGTGATAACCGTATTTCAGTTTGAAGTCAAAAATATTATAGTCATCTTCTCCCAATGAACTTTTCAAAATATAGGGATCGTAGGGAGCCATGTCTAAGGTGAAAATATCGTTCCATCCATCGTTGTTGAAGTCACTGATGTCAGTTCCCATTGAGAAGCGGCTTGTGTGCATCATTTGTTCGGGCATGACCTCTTTGAAAGTGCCATCCTTTTGGTTGATGTAGAAGTAGTCGTTTTCGTGGAAGTCATTGGCAATGTAAATGTCTGGATAACCGTCTAAGTTCATATCGCTTATCGCAATTCCCAGTCCATAACCAATGACGGTGCTGTTGATGTTTGCTTGTGCACTCACATTGACATAGGTGCCGTTGTCGTTTCGCATCAATTTGTCGCCCGATAAAGGATGTTCTTTGCCCACGAAGCCTTTTTTCTCTCCAAAAGTACCGTTGTCATGAACAGAGTGATTGAGTTGGAACATATCCAAATCTCCGTCCAAATCGTAGTCAAAAAAAGCAGCCTGTGTGCCATAAACTTGAAAATCCAAACCATATTGAGAAGCTTGATCTTCAAATATAGGTATTCCATCTTCTATCCCTTTGCAGATATATAGTTGATTGCGTCCTGTGATATTATCATGTTTACCTACTTGAGATACATAAATATCTAGTAGTCCATCATTATTGAAGTCGACTGTCGATGTTCCTGATGTCCAACCTTCCATGCCTTCCATACCAGCAGCTTTGGTTACATCTCGAAATTTCAGATTGCCTTCATTCAAGAACAGTTTGTTTGGGCCCATATTGCTGGTGAAATACAAATCTTCCAAGCCATCTTGATTGAAGTCTCCGCAAGCGATTCCTCCTCCATTGAAGAAATACATATATCCAAACACATTGAAGTCCAAAGTTTGTATCAAGACATTTTCAAAATCTAAGCCTGTTTTGTTCTTTCGCAACAATTCAAATTGAGTTTCAATGGGCGGATTTGTGCCATTTTGATTAGAAGAAACATTGTTTTCTTTGTTATCGACACAAGAAGTGACTCCCAATATTAAAATGGCTAATGTAGTCGCTAATAATTTGAATTTAGACATTTTAATTAATTGATTTTAAATAGTTTACTTTTTTCATTGTTTACCAAACCCAAAATATAGCGGCTTCCTCCGATTTTTAGTTCAGCCAATTGTTTGACATCTCCACGAATGAACAAACCTGAATCTTTGTTTTCGATTCGCTCAAAACTGCCGTCTCCTTTGTTTATCAACACATGTCCAAAACTACCGTCCAACTTTGAGAATTGAGGTGTAAAGCCACTGTCATTGCCCGCCAAAATTAGGTCTTTTTGGTTATCGCCATTGAGGTCGGTACAGTAAATGTCGCATACACACGAAAACTGTACTTCTTTGGGTAGGGCTTTTATCTCAAACTGTCCATTTCCATTGTTGATGGCTACGGCAGATTTGAAGTAAGTCGCTTCTAATTGGTATGCTTTATTCAAGTCGTCTTCAGAAAACAATTCTTGAATAGACTTGGAAGCGTAATCGCTGTGTTTCAAATTCTTCTTTTTCAACTTTGCCAATTGTCCAGTTAGTTCTTTTTTCAAGTGAACAGGCACATCTCGTCCTTCAATGGTTTGGGTCATAATTTTTTCTATCGTACCATTGCCATCAAAATCTGATAGCCATAATTTAGCAGGTGCTTCGGGATTTCCCGAAAAATAAAAATTCTCGCCTCGATTGCCCAAAATCAAATCTTGGTCGCCATCGCCATCCACATCTTCGGCTTCAATAGCATACCACCAACCCGAAAGTGTGGACAAACTGGTGTTGAGTTCCTCCCAATTCCCACCTGCAAAACTAAAGACTTTGGGGGACATCCATTCACCAACTACCACCAATTCAGACTTTTTATCCTGATTGATGTCCACCAATGTGGCATCCGTCACCATACCGAGTTGGGTCAAAACCTTGAATTTGTCTTTAGCCACGTCTTTGAAGTTGCCCTTTCCATCGTTTTCGTACAAATAGCTGCGAGCAGGCACACCATATTGGTTGGGTATGCTTCGGCTTCCTACAAAAACATCTAAATCTCCGTCCTCATCCATGTCAAACGGAACAATGACTGACGTATTCAAACCATTGGAACTGAATGCTTGTTGATTTAATGTAAAGTTTCCTTTTCCGTCATTGAAGTACAATCGGTCTTGCATGAAACGAGTTCCTGCCATTTGGTGATTTCCTCCCGAACCGACCATCAAATCCAAATCACCATCTCCATCTGCATCAAAAAAAGCTGCTGCTGTATCTTCAAAACCCACTTCTGCTTCAAACATTCCTCTATTGGGTTCTGCAAATTGACCATTTCGTTTCTGCAAATACAGCAGCCCATGAAAATCTGCTGCTCCACCTACAAAAACATCGTCTAAACCATCGCCATTCACATCGCCAATGGCAGCTTTTGGGCCTTCTCTCGACAACATCCGCATGGTCAATCCTTCTTGAAAAAAGTCAATGAATCGGTCTTCTTTGTGGGCTTCAAAACTATTGCTTACTTCTGAAAATAGGACAGAAGTGTTTTTTTGTGGAACTGTAAACTTCAAAGGACTTTTCTCTGATTCTTGATAATCAACAACCAAAAGTGTGTCGATAGGCGGGTTTTGGAGAATGGTTTGGGTTTTGTCCATCCAAGTAACAACCAAAGAATCCACCTTGTCTTTTTTGCCCAAACCAAACACCATTTTGTAGTCTATTGAAGATTGAAAGCCCCTCGTAGGAATCATCTGAAAGTTGTACTGTTCGCCTCCTGCAAATGCAGCAACCTTTGAGCCAATAGCGAATGTATTTTTTGCAGTTCCTTTCAACTGAACGGACACATAGTGGTTTTGAAGTTGTTCACTGCTGTTGTTTTTAAACAAGAAGGATTCTTGGTTTAGGTTATTAACGACCAAATCCAAATCGCCATCGTTGTCTAAATCGCCATAGGCTGCTCCATTTGAGAAGCTGGGTTCATCGAATCCAAATTCCAGTCCTTTATCGGCAAAGGTCAAATCGCCGTTGTTGTGAAACAATTGATTCAATTGAGGTCTCGAAGGCATTTCCTTGAGTATTTCCTGCAATTTTGTTTTTTCGCCCGAAACTGCCATTTTTTGAAATACTTCGTTGGAAAAGAAATCAATGAAATCTTGGTCGGTCACATCTTGGTAAATTCCATTGCACACATAAATATCTCGATAGCCATCGTTGTCGGCATCAAACAACAATGCTCCCCAACTCCAATCTGATGCGGCGACTCCACTGTACCATGCTATTTCGCTAAAGGATTGGTCTTTGTTGTTGTATTGCAGGGTATTGTGCATGTATTGGTGGTAAAAATCTCGCTGCTGTTTGAGCAGATAGACATTGTAGTTTTCAAAAGAAGAGGTGGTTTTTCGTCGTGAATCTTCTTTGGGAAGCATTTCTGTGACAAATATTTCGGGATAACCATCGTTGTTGATATCGGCCATATCTGCCCCCATTGAAGCCAAGCTCAAATGCCCCATCCAACCTTTGATATCCTCAGTGAAAGTAACGGTTGTACTCGTTTCATCCAATTTCCCATCATTGATATATAGGTAATCCCGCTCAAAAAAATCATTGGATACATACATATCTGGTAACATGTCTCCATTGATGTCGCCTACTGTAATACCTAATCCAAAGCCAATCAAACTGCTGTAAATTCCTGCTTCCTCGGTTACATCTGTAAATTTGCCGCCCTCATTCTTCAATAATTTATCTCCGCCTCCCTTCAAAAAATCCTTGACGGGCCAATCTTCTGCTTTCAAATCTCGCTTGTTGCTGTAATTCAAAGTATTGACGGGAATAAAACTGTTGTTGAGTAAATAAACATCCAAATCGCCATCCAAATCATAGTCAAAAAAAGCGGCATGAGTTGTATAACCTCCCTCGTCCAAATTGAAGTCTGCGGATTGTTCGGTGAAAGTCAAATCTCCATTGTTGATAAACAATTCGTTCTTTTGGTCATCTCCTTCCACATAGCCCGCATTGCAGACATAAATATCTAAGAGTTTATCATTGTTGATGTCCACCATCACAACTCCTGTACTCCAACCTCTCTCTCCACCTACTCCTGCCTTTTGGGTGATGTCTTCAAATTCAAAATTTCCTTTGTTCAAAAAGAGCTTGTTTTTGACCATGTTTCCCGTCATATACACATCCGCCAAACCATCGTTGTTAACATCTCCAATTGCTACACCTCCGCCATTGTAAAAATTACGGTAGGAGAAAATATTGAATTTTTCGGTGTTTTCGATGGTATTGGTAAAGTCAAGGCCTGATTTCTTTGGAGAAATTTCTTCAAAAAGCGGATTGGCTTGATTTTGAGAGTTGTTAGCTAGCTGATTTTCGGTACTTGTAGAATCGGGCGTACAAGCACCGAAGAACAACATGAACAAAAAAATTATAGTAAAAATAGGTGTTTGTTTGATGTTCATAATATTGTAAATTGTAGATAGTTTGTATCACAAATTGGATAGATGATACAGGTAGCACTGATAGTTGTTTTTTAGAATTTAATTTCCCGATTTATTTCATCGGGGTAGGTTGTGGTGTTAAAGCCAAATTACTCCTAACAGACTTCACACAACAACGAACTAATGAACGAAAACCAATAAGCAGTGCTACTCTAAAAGTCCGTTTTATCTTTGCTCAAATATACGGAATCTTGACTTCTTCTTAAATGATAGTTTTTAAATCAAAAAAAAAATGAATTTTTCACTCCTAAAATCACAAAAAAATATTGTTTTTCTACTTTTAAGTATTTGCTTCGTAGTGCTTCCTTCAAAAGCACAAACCACTTCCTCCATAGACACGACTTATCGCCATTCAATCCTACTACAAATGGACAATGATGCCTTTCTCGCCACGGATGCCTATTATACTGCGGGTATTGATTTGGAATACAGGCGTTTGGTAAAAAATGAAAACTGGCTGAGGTCTATTTTCCAGAACCCCGATGCTAAATTAACGGTTGCTTATCGCTATGGCTTCAAAATGTTTACCCCTTTTGATATTAGTGAGGATGCCTATTTGTCTGGAAATCAAGACCGTCCGTTTGCAGGGCTGCAATATGTAAATGGCCAAATTTCTTATTTTCCTAAAGCTGATATGGGACATGAGTTTGGTTTACTACTCGGAACTGTTGGCGAACGTACAGGAATGGATAAGCTTCAACGTGCCTTTCACCGAGCCGTCAATACTCCGCTTCCTTTTGGCTGGGAAAACCAAATTAGCAATGAATGGGGTGTCAATCTTCATTACAAGTATTGGCGGGAAAAGCCTTTTGGTCAAGCGACTACCATTATTAGTGAAAGTCAAATTGCAGTAGGAACGATGCAAACTTTTATTGAAAAAAATTGGCTCATTAGAATAGGCAAATTTTCTCCTATTCGGCATACTTCTTTTGCAGGTTCGAGATTGGGTAAAAGTAGTGAAATGACTTCCATTGAAGATTATGCTTTTTTAGGTTTGGGTTATAGCTACGTCTTGCATAATATTTTCATTGAAGGAAGTTTGTTTGACAATCCGAGTCCATTTACCGTAGAAGCAAAAAAATGGTTGTTTTCCCAACAGTTTGGCTTTCAATATTCTTATTCCAGACTTGCTTTTCGCTTTATACTCAGTCATGTCGGTGCTGAATTTATTGGAGGGAAACAACACTTTAGAATGAGTTTGAAGGTTTGGAGAAGATAATTTTACTGTACAGTAAAATTCTGCTTGACAGTGAATTTCTTTTTACCCAAATAAAGAATATGTGACTTTTTGGGTACACAAATGAAATGAATAGATAGTTCTTCGCATTTTTTAATTAACCTAGTGTCATTGAGCCTATTACCTACACTTAAATACAATTGAAGCTGTGCAAAATCAAACTCCTTTGATGCTGTACTCAGTAACTCCTCCACTTTCTACAGTAGTTTACAACTAACTTCTATGGCATCGTCTTTTTTTCAAATCGTTGCGGCATTTTTAAAAATACCAACTTAAATAGTGCCTGAACGAAAACAGGCTTTTTTATTAAAAACAGATTAATTGTTTGCAAACAATAATGTTTTACATTCGGTAGATAACCTCTCGTTGCTACACCTAATATCCCTCGAAGTGAATGGTGATTATTCGATAAATCATGTAGATTATCATAATCTATATTTAAATTTAGACGGCAACAACCCAAAACAAATAATTCCCATAAACTCATTCCCAAACGACCCGTCGCTTTTTTTTCTGACAAAATAGCCTCAGATAAAACTTTCAGAACGGCTGTTCGAAGTGCTTCATTCGTGAAAATATGCTGTAATCCTGCTAATAGTTGAGGTAGCTCATGACGGCTTCGCATATCTATTTCTACCTCTCCAATAGGAATCGAATCCAATTGTAATTGTGCTTCAAATTCTTTACGCATCAGATAGTAATACTTTTTTACACGAATCTCATAGACAGACAAATCATCATTTGATTCGTAATTAACATTATACAAATATTGCAATTGCTAAGATAATAATTTCTACTATAAAATTCAAGCAAAAAAAGCTCTTTATTTTAATCAATATCAAATATTTGTGCCTTATCGTTCAAGCACGAAGTAGGTAGCGGTTTGGGAACACCAGGTCTTTTCAATTCTCCTGAAAATGAAGATTTTGCGGTACAAATGACTACTACAGGAGGATGCTTCAACGGACAACATGGCAAACAACTCGAAGATTTGAATAACACCGTGTCGTGGACGGTTTATCCAAATCCTTCCAATAGCAGTTTTACGATTGAGTTGCGACTTTCGGCTAACTTTCTTACCAATTTGCATGTTTTTGACATCACGGGCAAAGAAATATTGCGTTTATATGAGCAGAAACCTTTGAATAAAGGTTTGCATACATTAAAAATAAGCAATGACCAACTCCCCGCAGGTGTTTACATCTGTCAATTGAAATACAAAGACGAAACAGGACAAGAACAGCGAGAGTATTTGAAGTTGGTGAAAACGCAGTAAGTACAAGCCATTTCAGCATCTGAAACACAAGAGAAAAGGGGCAATACCACTGGTATTGCCCCTTTTCTCTTGTCTATTTTGAAGCTTTCCTAACTTTACTCCACCGTCACCGACTTCGCCAAGTTTCGAGGTTGGTCCACATTGCAGCCCCGCATCAGCGCAATGTGATACGCCAGCAATTGAAGGGGAATAACCGATAAAATTGGAGTCAAAGGCTCCGCCGTTTCAGGAATTTTCACCACAAATTCTGCCAAACCTTCAATGATGGTATCTTTTTCATGGGTAATCGCAATGATGCGTCCGCCTCTTGCTTTCACCTCTTGAATATTGCTCACAATCTTTTCGTAAGCACTCTCATTGGTAGCCATCACGACCACAGGCATTTTTTCGTCAATCAAGGCAATCGGGCCATGTTTCATTTCGGCAGCAGGATAACCCTCGGCATGAATGTAAGAAATCTCCTTCAATTTGAGCGCACCCTCCAAGGCAACAGGGAAATTGTAGCCACGCCCCAAATATAAAAAGTGGCTCACATCTTTGAACTCACCTGCAATGAACTTAACCTGCTCCTCCACCTTCAATGTCTCCTCTACCTTTGTCGGAATTTGCTCCAACTCGGTCAACAAATAGTGGTAGCGAGCTTCGGTCAACATTCCTTTTTGCTGCGCCAATCGGAGTGCCATGAGTGTCAATACAGTGAGTTGTGCGGTGAAGGCTTTGGTTGAAGCTACGCCAATCTCAGGCCCTGCGTGTGTATAAGTTCCCGCATCGGTCAATCGTGAAATAGACGAACCAACCACATTGCAGATTCCCAAAATGGTTGCCCCTTTCGATTTTGCCAATTCAAGGGCTGCAAGCGTGTCTGCCGTTTCGCCCGATTGAGAAATGGCAATAACTACATCGTCTTCGGTGATAATTGGATTTCGATAGCGAAACTCAGAAGCATATTCTACTTCAACGGGAATTCTCGCCAAGTCTTCAAATAAATATTCGCCCACCAATCCAGCGTGCCAAGAAGTTCCACAAGCCACAATGATGATGCGCTTGGCATTCACCATCTTCTGCTCATAATCTTTGATGCCTCCGAGCATGATGATGTTTTTGTCAAGATTGAGGCGACCACGCATACTGTCGTGAATAGACTTGGACTGTTCGTTGATTTCTTTTAACATGAAATGTTCGTAACCCCCTTTTTCGAGCATCTCCAAATTCCACATCAATTCCTCTACTACGGGTGTTTGAATTTGATTATCAATGGTTTTAATGGTCAGCCCATCTTTGATGTCCAAAACCGCCATTTCTTCGTCCTTCAAATACACTACCTTACGGGTATGCTCAATAATAGGTGTCGCATCAGAGGCAAGAAAAAATTCTCCTTCGCCAATGCCTACTACTAGAGGGCTACTTTTTCGAGCAGCGACCAGTCTGCCTGGTTCGTCTTTTGAAGCTACAACAATGGCATACGCCCCAACAACTCCTTGAAGAGCCATGCGGACAGCCTGTTCTAGAGGTGATTTGATCAAAGATTGAATTTCTTCAATGAGATGTACCAATACTTCAGTGTCTGTTTCTGTTTGAAAAACATGCCCACGTCCCTCCAATTCTTTTTTCAAAACAGCATAGTTTTCAATAATGCCGTTGTGTATGATTGCCAACCTTCCATCACCTGATATATGTGGATGGGCATTGATGTCGTTGGGGGCTCCATGTGTCGCCCATCGGGTATGCCCCATGCCTGTTGTCCCTTCAAGGTCTTGGTCTGCTACAAACTTTTCTAATTGTTTTACCTTTCCTTTTTGTTTGTAGATTTTAAGGTCGCCATTCAAAATGGCAACGCCTGTACTGTCATAGCCTCTATATTCCAGTCTTAGTAGGCCTTTGATTAAAATAGGAAAAACGGGTTTATGTCCTACGTATCCAACTATTCCGCACATATCTAAATGGGTTTATTGAATGAATAATGTTTGTGGTTTGAGATGTTTGATAGTACACTTGGTTTAACTAAAGGTTCATTTAACAATTGTTTAACATCAAAATAGTTGATATAGTTGTATTAGCTTTTGAGAGAGAATATTTTGATACCGATTTGAAGCAATGACTTCCGAAATTTACTTTGCTAAAAAGATTTAGACTTTGGACGAAAGATTAAAGACAAAAGACAAAAAGTTTTAAATCATTGACAACAAAGAAATTAAGTGAAATTGCATTGAAAATGCAATTTACTCATAACCAAACATTTACTTCTTTTGTCTTTCTACTTATGTGTTTCATCCAAAGTCCAAATTTATTCTACAATAGCAGTATAAATCAGTCGAAGTTTCATAGGAAAATTAGGGTGTTTTGGACCACCAACTGCCATTCTATTGGGACTGGTAAGAGGATTGCTGGGCAGCAATGAAAATTTTTGATTTTCAGAATTATCTAAGAAACCTTGCAAACGTTGAAGATCAATATCGACCTTGTATTTTATGCCGATTTCTCCATTAACTGTGAGCGTATCTCCTCTCAATCCACTAGCAGTAGAAGACATCACCACAATGGTGTTATCTTCTGTGTTCTCTGCAATCAAACCCAGGGCAAGAGGTGCAGAAAACAAGGCATCACCATCTACTTCTACCTGATAAACTTCCAATTCTGCCTTATTGATTGAAATATTGCCGAGGACATTTTTGCTCAGAGTAGGAATCTCTAAATCAATATCCAATCCTGTCATAGCCTGAACGTAAGCAGTGGTTGTTTCAGAATTCGGAGTTTGATTGATGACTGCTTCAATAGGGGTATTGTTGTAATCGTGTTCAAAATGGTTGATGACTGCTGTGCTTAGATTCATCATAAAATCAAGTGTACCTAAGTCTTCATCATCGTCTGTGTAATATAGCGTCATTTTGGTTTGTTCGCTGAGTATATCAAAATAGGTAAGTGCATTGTTGGAACTTGCAGGTAAGATGTAGAGTCCTTTGAAAAACTGTTGAAAATTTTCGTCGTTTTGAAAAGCAACATCTCCAATCTGATTGAGCAAACGATTACCCAACTCATCGCTTAACCGTATGCGTAGATGAGGGGTAACTCTGTTGCGGAGGGGAATTCCCGAAGTGTCAATTTCTGTGACAATCAAATTGCTATCCGCTGGTTCATACTGAAAATTCCTTTTTTCGCCAATTACCCTTGGATTGTAGGCGATGGTTTCATTGGAGTAATAGGTTTGACTGGCATTTAGTTCCTGCTCTAACTCGTGTACTGTCAGGGAATTGCTAGACACCGAATTGCCATAAATAAGAAAGTTGTCATAGGCCAAAGTAATGACCAAAGAATCAAAAACGGGGTGGTCTCCAAGATTGGGATTGCTGGCCCGCAGTAAAAATTCGGTGTAAATGCTGGCCCTTGATTTGCCGAAAGTGGGGTCATTAACGACTCCAAATAAGTAAGGACGGGTTCTATCGGAGGAATTGGTGGAGTCAGTTTGAACAGTAGCTACTTCAATGGTAAAAGTATCAACGACTGAAGTAGTCAGAAGGTCTTCATCGTCAATGATATCCAAACCAATGGGAGTCGTGTCATTGCAAGAAATGGTGCAGATGCTGATAAATAACACCGTACACCATATCATTAAATATTTTTGTTTCATATAGAAAGGTCGTTGATTACTCTTCTTCGAGCAATTGTGCGTAAAACTTTTTGTGAGCTTCTTTGAATTCTTCATCCTCAGAGTAATCTAGAATATGTTTATTTTCGGCAACGCCATTTTGCAGGACTTTTTCGATTTCTTCGTCCAATACTGCATCTCCTTTCACCACTCCATCTGAATAATAAATAGCTCCTTTGTGCAAACCATTGTTGTTTAGGTCCATATAAGGGGCAATGTCTTTGTCAGATACTTTTTTAATCATTGCTTTCTGCTTGAATATATCTCCAAAAGACTCTGTAAATGAGTTTTCGTAAGCAGTATAGACAATCTTAGAATTGGTGAACAGCGCATCATTTTTGTAAGCAGTTCGGATATAAAGCGGTATCAAACTGGTCATCCATCCGTGACAGTGAATCACATCAGGTGCCCAACCAAATTTTTTGACCGTTTCTATGACACCTTTGCAGAAAAAAACCATTCGTTCAACATTGTCTTTGTAGAATTTGCCATTTTTGTCGTTAAAAACGAATTTTCTTTTGAAAAAATCTTCGTTGTCCAAAAAATATACTTGCATTCTTGCTTGAGGCAGAGATGCTACTTTAATAATGAGTGGATAATCATCCTCATCAATAATAATATTGATACCAGATAAACGTACAACTTCGTGTAAACGATGCCTGCGTTCATTAACAGTTCCAAAACGAGGTGTCAATATACGAAGTTCCATCTTTCCTTTGGTCTTCAAATACTCGGGGAGGGTGCGAGATGCTTTTGCAATAGAACTCTCAGGAAGGTAGGGAAGCATTTCTTGGGTTACAATCAATACTTTCTTTTTATTACTCATATTCTAAGTTATATATTTTAATTATTTATGCGGAGTTTTTATCGGCAATGTTTTAGAAGGGCTTAATTTTTGAGGTGCAAAATTACTAAAAAAATATAAAAATTCATAGCATTCTCGCTATTGTATTGTCGAGATATTCCTATATTCGCAGTTTTATCTAATAAATCTTACCCTTCCAACGTGCTGATTTTTGAAAAAGTAATTGATTTACAGCATTTTTTGAGAGATAAAAAAGCTGAAAATAAACAAATTGGCTTTGTCCCAACAATGGGGGCTCTGCATGAAGGACATTTATCGTTGATAGCTCAATCCAAACATGCTACTGACCTTACTGTATGTAGCATCTTTGTTAATCCTACTCAATTTGACGAGCAGAGTGACCTCGAAAAATATCCGAGAACTACGGAAAAGGATATTACTTTATTGGAAGCGCAGAATTGTGATGTTTTGTTTCTCCCCTCAGTATCAGAAATATATCCTCCCAATCAACGAATAGAAGCAAACTACGATTTTGGTTATTTGGATCAACCCATGGAGGGAGCACATCGAAAAGGACACTTCAAAGGAGTAGCGCAAGTGATTAACCGTTTATTAGAGATTGTACAGCCCGATGAATTGTTTATGGGACAAAAAGACTTCCAACAATTTAAAATAGTTGGAAAACTTTTAGAACTGACTCAAAGTCCTGTAAAATTGATTCAATGTGCCATCGTAAGGGAAGAAGGTGGTTTGGCTATGAGTTCTCGCAATGCCCGACTCACCCCCGAAGAACGTCAAAAAGCAGTATGGATTTCCAAGATACTTCAATGGGTAAAAAATCAACATGGAGTGAATACCCCAGAAGAAATTGAAGTCGCAGCCATTCAAAAACTAAATCAAATCGAAGGCTTTGATGTTGATTATTTGAAGATTGTAGATGCTAAAACTTTGCAGGAAATAACTCATTGGACAGATACCGAAGAAGCCATAGTTTGTACGGCGGTAAGACTTGGAAAAGTTCGTTTGATAGACAACATGCTTATCTAAAATTGGCAAAGATTTTGATTAATGTAGAATAGTTTATTCTCCATTCCCCTCAATTACCAACCTTTAATCTCTCATTCCTTTCACTGGTCTAAATCGGTGTAGTTTTTTACCATTCTTTTTTCAAAAAAGAACCAATTGACATGGTATTTCATTTACCAATGTGCGAACAATTCTGTTTTGAATTGGAAGAGTAAGGGGCTTATTATTTTAATTTTGTAATTTTGCTGTATTATGTTTATTCAAGTATTCAAATCTAAAATTCATAGAGCATCGGTCACTCAAGCAGACCTCAATTATATTGGTAGTATTACCATTGATGAAGCACTGCTCGAAGCCGCTAATTTGATAGCAGGTGAAAAGGTTCAAATCGTAAACTGCAACAATGGTGAACGTCTTGAAACTTACATCATTAAGGGTGAACGGCACTCAGGTGTAATTTGCCTCAATGGTGCTGCCGCCCGCAAAGTAGCCGTTGGTGATATTGTCATTATCATCGGTTATGGTCTTATGGATTTTGAGGAGGCTAAAAATTACGAAGGCGGAACAACCGTTTTTGTGAACGAAAAGAATGAAATCATCAAACAACAGCAATTGGCGGAAGTATTTGCTTGACATTGTTAAGCTTGCTATCTTTTTGGGTTTAGGGTTTTTTCTCGTGTGGTTGGCAGTCAAAGACTTCTCTGCTGAAGATATCGAAGAAATGAAAACCTCTTTGAGCAAAGCTAAATATGGATGGCTATTCCTATCCTGTTTTTTTGCAATAATGAGTCATTTTGCACGGGCACTGCGCTGGCAAATGATGATTGCTGCTTTTGCACACAAACCCCGTTTTGCTATTGCTACCTTATCTTTGATGATAGGTTATATTGCCAACTTGGCTTTTCCTCGTTTGGGAGAAGTAACCAAATGTGGTATCATGAGTAAGTATGAGGATGTGCCTCTTGACAAAGTGTTTGGCACTGTCGTAACTGACCGTATCATTGACATATTTCTACTTTTTACGCTTACATTCGTTGTCATTATCCTTCAATTCAATCTTTTAGGCAACTATTTTATTGAAAAAATCTGGACACCTTTACTCACAAAATTCGGTTACATTTTGGCTACCGAAAATCTGCTGCCCAAAATTGCAGTGATTGTAGTAGCCTTATTGAGTGCCGCTTTGCTGTGGTATGTTGCCCGAAACTTCAAAAAAACATTGGTTTACCAAAAAGCAGTAGATTTGGTAAAAGGCGTTTGGGAAGGAGTTATTTCCGTCAAAAGTGTCAAAAACATGCCCCTGTTTCTCCTGTATTCCTTGTTTATATGGGTCATGTATTTCTTCATGATTTATGTCTGCTTCTTTGCCTTATCCGCTACAGAACATTTAGGAATCAGTGCAGCATTGGCTTGTTTGGTATTTGGCACATTTGGATTTATCACCACACAAGGAGGCATTGGAGCCTATCCTCTCGCCATTGCAGGAACTCTTGCATTGTATGGCATTACATACAATCCTGCTTACGCCTTCGGTTGGCTCGCATGGATGGCCCAGACCCTTTTGATATTGGTTGCAGGACTTGTGGCAATCGGTTTGTTACCGCTTTTCAAGCCAGTAGGCGAAGCCAATAAACAAGAGCTAGGAATGGAAAATGGAGAGCTGGCAATGGAAAAGAAATAAGGGAATACTTCAAAAAATCACATAAAAAATCAAAAATGTCCCTTCCATACCTTCAACAAAAAATACTTACCCTTCCCCAACTGCAAACCAAACTGAACAAATGGCGTTTTTTGGAGCGTAAAATCGTTTTTACCAACGGCTGTTTCGACCTCATTCACAAAGGACACATTCACACCCTTGTTAGTGCCAAAGCATTGGGAAGTCTATTGATCCTCGGTTTGAACAGCGATGCATCGGTCAAAAGATTGAAGGGAGAAAGTCGTCCGATTCAGTCAGAAGCCGACAGAGCATTAATTTTGGCTTCCATGGTTTTCGTTGATGCAGTAGTTATTTTTGAAGAAGATACACCCTCGCAGTTGATTCAACTCATTCAGCCTGATGTGTTGGTGAAAGGAGGAGATTACCAAAAACACGAAGTCGTTGGCGCAGAAATTGTTGAAGCAAAGGGGGGCGAAGTGGTTTTAATTCCTTATTTAGAAGGTCATTCTACGACCAATATATTGCAGAAAGGCTGAAAATTGGCGAACTTTGCAACATTACAAACCTAAAACAAACTCAAAACCAAATAAATGCGTACCATAAACGATTACAATTTCAAAGACCAAAAAGCATTGATTCGTGTGGACTTCAATGTGCCACTCAATGCGGATTTAGAAGTAACCGACAACAACCGTATTCAAGGTGCGTTGCCGAGTATTCAAAAAATATTGAAAGACGGTGGAGCAGTCGTATTGATGTCACATTTGGGACGACCCAAAGGAAAGCCTGCTGAAAAATACTCGCTGAAAAGCGTAGTGGCAGAAACTTCAAAACTGCTCGGACAGGAAGTGAAATTTGTGGCGGATTGTGTGGGTGAAGAAGCCCAAAAAGCCGTTGAAGGACTGCAATACGGTGAAGTATTGTTATTAGAAAATTTACGGTTTTATGCGGAAGAGGAAAAAGGGGATGAAGGTTTTGCCAAACAATTGGCTGATTTGGGCTGCGATGTGTATGTAAACGATGCTTTCGGAACAGCACACCGAGCGCACGCTTCGACCTATACGGTAGCCCAATTTTTCGATACCGAAAAGCGGATGTTTGGCTTATTGATGGCAGCAGAGTTGGAAAATGCCCAAAAAGTAATGCACAACCCTGCTCGCCCTTTCACTGCAATCCTCGGAGGAGCGAAGGTTTCTGACAAAATCATGTTGATCGAAAATATGCTCGACAAGGTGGACAAACTCATCATTGGCGGTGGCATGGCCTACACTTTCCACAAGGCGCAAGGTGGCAGAATTGGGAGTTCGCTGTGTGAGGACGACAAATTGGACTTGGCAAAAGAACTCCTGCAGAAAGCAAAAGAGATGGGTGTTGAATTGTTGATTCCCTACGATTCGGTGATTGCAGATGCTTTCTCCAACGATGCCCATATCGAAATGGCTGCGAGCCAAAGTATTCCCGATGGTTGGATGGGTTTGGATATTGGCACGAATGCCTGTCAACATTTTGCAGCAGTCATCGAACAATCCAAAACCTTACTTTGGAATGGACCGATGGGGGTTTTTGAAATGTCCAATTTTGAAACGGGTACAAGAACTGTTGCAGAGGCAGTGGTGAAGGCTACCCAAAATGGAGCTTATTCTTTGATTGGCGGCGGTGATTCGGCGGCTGCAATTCGTCAGTTTGGTTTTGACGATGAGGTGAGTTACGTGTCAACTGGCGGTGGCGCAATGTTGGAATTGTTGGAAGGGAAGGAACTGCCTGGGATTGAGGCGATGAGATAGATTTTCTTTTTAAAAAGTCAAAAAATGAATACAGATAACCGAAATTTTTGAAATTTCGGTTATCTATTCTGATTTAAGGTAGCTTCATAACAAGGATTACATTCATTCCAATTTCGTCAATTTCTCATATAAAACCTGGTAATTGACCTCTTTTCCCTTTCCGTTTGAAATGCTTACCGTAGCTTTATCCACTCCAATACCTACAATCTTGCCAGTCACCACCTTAATTTGACGTTTAAATGCCACCTTGTCGCCGACTTCAAAAGTGATATCAGCCTTCACACTTTGCGTCACAGCTTTTTCGACCATTGCTGCAGTAGGGATACCCCACACATCACCTTCTACCTTCACTTTCTTTCCATTTCCTTTCACAAATACCTTTACATTTTGAAGATACTCGCCTCCTTCAATACTTTTTACAGCCACTTCCACGGCCTGTTCAAGTGGATTGCCGTTGGATACTTTGGATACACCTTTTACGTATCGTTGAATCAATTGATAATCCTGTGCGCTGTCAATATTGCGAGAAGATATTTGGGTCAAGTCACCAATGCGTTTGTAAGCGCAAGAAGAAGATAGCAGAAAGATACACAAAATAGGTATCAATAATTTTTGTAAATCTCTATTCATTTATTTTTTAAAATTTAGAGGTAATAAATTTGATTAGATTTGCAAATATAACAATATTTCAATAAATAGCTATCTTTTTACATATTCATTACTTAATTTTATGAAAAAATTATTCTCTCTTTTTTCATCGTTGTTTTGTGTTTTTCAATTAGATGCAACAAAGATAGCCCCATACGAGTCCGTGATTTGTGTTAATAGCAGTTGCAATGATAGTCTTTGTGCATTCTTTTAAAAAGTAAATCTAACAGTCTCAACTCATTTCTTCAGCCACTCTACCAAAACATCCACTCCTTCCATCGTTTCCGCACAACATTTTTCCAAAAAAGCAACATCCAAACTTCGATTGGCATATTCCGTTTGGGCAACCTTCAATGCCTCCGTACCGTCAAAATTGACATAAGCCATGCGTGCAATCAATTCATTGGCAGGAATTCCGAAATCACTTGCAGGTAAAATCGCTACTCCCGTTTCTTCCAATAATTGGCGACAAAAATCCCTACTGCTGTGTATGCCTTTAGCGTGTAATTTCTCGGTGTAATGCGAAAAATTGGGGAACAAATAGAAACCGCCTTTGGGAGAAGGGAGGGATACATGGTTCTTTATCAATTTTTTGTAAAGCGCATTGCCGATGACTTTCAAGATTCGGCGAGAATCTTTCAGATAGGCTTCAATGTCTTCCCCACCTTCAAATGCTCGAATCGCTGCATATTGAATAGGCGCACTTGTAGCCGTAAAAGTTTCACTTGCCACAGATGCCATTGCGTCCAACAACCACCTTAGAGAAGGCGGAAATGCAAACAAACCCAAACGCCAGCCACCAGCACCACACCATTTACTCAGTCCAGTGCTGACAATTGTTCCTTCGGGATAAAATCGAGCAATGGAAACGTGCTGCCCCAAATGATTGAGGTCACCATAAATTTCGTCGGACAGCAAAATCAATCGGTACTTTCTGGCTACCTGAGCAATTGCTTTCACCCATTCTAGGGTATAGGTTGCCCCCGTTGGATTGTTGGGATAGTTCAGAATCACAATTCTAGGACGTTCAGGGTCTTGCTCACAAAGGGCTGTCAAATCTTCGGGTCTCAAACGCCAATCATCCTCTTCTTTGGTGGTAAGCCATTGAACATTTCTGCCCACAATTTTGGCCTGTGGAGAATAAGATACCCAACTCGGCGAAGGAATCACCAACTCTCCATAATACACCAATTGCAGTAAAAAAAGTAACTCTTTGGAGCCAGGGCCTACAATAATGTCCTCTGCTTCTCTCTCTATGCCATGACCTTTCAGATACTTATTTGCAATGGCTTCTCTCAGTTCATAAAGTCCTTTGACTGCCAAATAATCCTTTTGGAAGGCATTGTCTTGCAATGCTTTGACCACATTTTCGGGAACGGGAAATGGAGATTGACCCAATCCAAACTTATATACCTTTTTCCCTTGTGCCAAGAGTGAATTGCTCAATTCGTTCACTGCAAGCGTTGCAGATGGCTGTAAACCTCTGATATTTAGATTCAAATGAATGAAAGGTTGGTATTTTTGTTTGAAAGAGATTGATTTTTGACTTGCCATAATAACACATTGCTTTAGTTGATTTGAGAAGTTAGTTTTAGGAAAAACATTCTCGTAAAAACCAAAAGCAGTTATTTGAGAATACTTGACAAAACTTCAGAATTCATCACAGATTCTTTCAATAAAGATTGAAGATGAGGAATCAAATATAGAAAAAAAAGTGTTGATTAGCAAGTAATTAAAGTAAGGTTTGGTCTTAGAGGATATTTTTTTCCTCTGGCTGAGTAAAATGGTATTTTTTTATCACCAAAAGTTTGAATTTAATGCAAAAAAATCGTATTATAGCTTCATCAGTCTAATAGCGCAAAATATAGCAATACAATATTTAATGTGATTTTTTTATTCATTTCAATAAAACCTTATTGTGTACTTATTCATAAGTTGAGTTTGGTTACCTTAAAATATATATCTATGATAGTTATTCCAAAAGTTTACAAATACAAAGCATATTCAATCAGGAATTTTAGAAAAATACCTCAAGTAGAAGCCTATTTAAGCGAAAAAGATAAGTTTGCCATTGAAGTAGTTGGAAATGTATTGCCTTTCAAAGTCAACAATTATGTTGTCAATGAGCTGATTAATTGGAATAATGTCCCCAATGATCCTATTTATGTATTGACTTTTCCACAAAAAGATATGCTTACCCCTGCACATTTCGATGAAATGGCAGATGCACTCAAGGCAGGTGCTTCAAAAGCAGAGATAAAGCTTATAGCTCACAAAATTCGATTGGAGTTAAATCCTCATCCAGCTGGTCAATTGAACTACAATGTTCCAAGTATTGAAGGCATAAAATTGACAGGAGTTCAACACAAGTACAACGAAACCATGTTGTTTTTCCCAGGACAAGGGCAAACCTGTCACGCCTATTGTACTTTTTGCTTTCGATGGCCTCAATTTGTAGGAATGGATGAATTGAAGTTTGCAATGAAAGAAACCGAATTGATGGTAAAATACCTAAAAGAACATCCCGAAATAACAGATGTGCTTTTCACAGGTGGAGATCCCATGATTATGAGTGCCAAAAGATTGAGTAATTATATTTTGCCCTTACTTGAAGCAGATCTTCCCAATTTACAAACTATTAGAATTGGATCAAAGGCATTAGGGTATTGGCCCTATCGTTTTTTGACAGACAAAGATGCGGAAGATGTTCTTCAATTGTTCAGAAAAGTAAATGAAGCGGGTAAGCATTTGGCTTTCATGGCACACTTCAATCATCCCACAGAACTGAAAACAAAGGCAGTGAAGCAGGCGATTCAAAAAATCAGGGCAACGGGTACGCAAATTCGCACACAGTCGCCGATTATGAAAAATATCAATGATAACCCCAGTGTGTGGCGTGATATGTGGAGAGAGCAAGTTCGATTGGGCTGTATTCCTTATTATATGTTTTTGGCAAGAGATACTGGAGCACAGGAATACTTTTCTGTACCAATCGTAAGAGCTTGGCAGATATTCCAAAAAGCCTATCAACAAGTAAGTGGTCTCGCCAGAACTGTCAGAGGGCCAAGTATGTCTGCTGCTCCTGGCAAAGTACAGATTTTGGGTGTATCTGAAATAAATGGAGAAAAAGTAATTTTACTGAGGTTTGTGCAAGGAAGAAAGGCTGATTGGGTGCACCGCCCATTTTTTGCAGCCTACGATGAAGCCGCAATTTGGCTCAACGAGTTGCGACCTGCATTTGGCAAAGAGCAGTTTTTCTACCAAAAAGAATTCAATCGCTACAAAGAAAACAAATCTTTGGGCATAGACATCTTCGCTCAATCCTTTGACATTACAAAAGAAATAGATTTTAGTTGTAATTAATGATGAATGAGCTAAAATTCCCAAAAGCAAAAAGCCCATTGCAGTAGAAGTTCTGCAATGGGCTTTTTGGGTTTTTAGACCTATATTGGATCAAGTGCCTGGAGGTGGGATAAAATCGTTAGGTCCACCAGAGGTTTGTCCGTCATCCTCTTTATCCTCGTCGTATTTACAATACTTAGGATATTTATCATCACCACATCCTCCTTTCAAAGTTTGCTGCCTAGTGCAGTTCAATAGTTGAACAGCACCGAAATCCATTAATTCTGATAAAGTTGCTTTCTTCATTGCTTTATAGATTTGGGTTGTAAAAATTTAAGATTGTTCTTAATATCCATTACTTTACAAAAATGATTCCACTCTAAAAGAAACAAATAATATTATTGAAAACTTGCTCACTGCGAATCGTTTGTGTATTCAAGCCTCAAAAATCTAAAGGCTTGAAAATGAATTTATCTATGTTATCTTATTACCACCAACATTAAATCAAACCCAAATTTGAGAATCACCTCTCTGTATTTCAATCAAAAAGGTAAATTTTCCACATCCACATTTCCACCCGAAAAAATCACCCCAACTTTTTTCCCTTCAAATTTTGGCTGCCCCTTGATAATCGCCGCCAAGGACACCGCACTCGAAGGCTCAATAATGATTTTCATACGTTCCCAAACCAAACGCATCGCTGCAATGATTTCTTCCTCTGATACACAAATAATTTCCTCCACTAACTCGCTAATAACTGCAAAAGTCTTATCTCCCAATGAAGTACGCAAACCATCTGCAATCGTATTGGGATTTTCGACAGGTACAATATGACCCGCTTCCAAAGACCGAAAAGCATCATCCGCTTTCATCGGTTCACCCCCAATCACCTTTGTTTTCGGAGAAAGGTAATGTACCGCCAAAGCCGTTCCGCCAATCAATCCACCGCCACCAACGGGCGAAACGATGTAATCCAAGTTCGACACTTGCTGCAAAAGTTCATTGGCACAAGTCGAATTACCCACCATCACATCCCAATCATTGAAGGGATGCACAAAAGTTGCTCCAGTTCGTGTAACCACTTCCTTCAAGGTGCTTTCCCTTGCCGCCAAATTAGAGGCACAGTCCGTGACTTCTGCGCCATATCCTAAGACAGCCGTTTTTTTGACCTTTGGGGAATTTTCGGGCATCACGATGTATGCCTTGATTCCGTGAATTTTTGCCGACAAAGCCAAAGCCTGTGCAAAATTGCCCGATGAATGAGTTGCCACGCCTTTCTGTTTGGCTTCCTCACTCAAACAATCCACCGCATACGCCGCCCCTCGCATTTTGAAAGCTCCCATTTTTTGGAAGTTTTCACACTTGAAGTAGAGGTCGCAGCCCACGATCTGGTTGAGACTCATTGAAGTCAAAACAGGGGTTCGGTGAATGAAAACTGCAATGCGTTGAGGAGCAGCTTCAATGGTTTCTTTTGAAGGAAAATTGTTCATTTTGAAAAGATTAACCCAGTTATCTATTGTTTGTTGTAAGTTGTAGAACCCGTTCGACTTCCACCTCATTATCCGCCTTTCCATCTTTCTTAAAATAACTCCCCACAATAAATCCATCCGCATAGGGCTGCAAAATTGGCAAGCTATCAGGAGTTGTGCCACTGCCAATCAAAACAGGCACTTTGGAATGGGTCTTCACCATCTGCAAATCTTCTACACTCGTTGTTTCACCTGTTCGAGTGCCTGACACGATTACCGCATCGACCAATCCACGCTCGGTCAAATCCTTGGTTTCTAAATCCAAACTCCTACCTGCCAAAGGTTGGGCGTGTTTGACTCCAATATCTGCAAAAATCAGCACATTCGATTGAAGGGCAGCTCGAAGCCGCAAAGTTTCATAGGCTTTTCCTTCAATGATTCCTTGGTCTGCCACGACTGCATTGATATGCACGTTCACCCGAATAAACTGCGCTCCAACTGCCGTAGCAATTGCCATTGCAGCACTTGCATCATTTCGCAATACATTGATACCCACAGGAACATTCACCCGATTGACCACTTCCCGACTGATGGCAGACATGGCCGCAATCGTTTCGGCAGGCACTTGATGGGGGAAAAATGGCGCATCTTTGAAGTTTTCGATGATGATGCCATCGGTGTATTGATTGAAGATTTCGGCTTCTGCAATCGCTTGATCGTAAATGGCTTGTAAGTTGCCTTTGTAGAGCGGTGCGCCTGGGAGTGCTTGCAGGTGAATGACTCCAATAATCGGTTTTGGGTTGGGGAAAAGATGGTGAAAGGTCATGTATGTTGAAGGTTTTTGAAGTAAATGGACTGATGCTGCAAATTAGTACAGATTTTTTGATTGGAGATGGTTTTTTGGAAGGGAAATTTGGTTTTCTTCTTTTGCATAAACCTCAATTCCCCACCACCAAAATTTTCCCATTCTGGCCAACTTCCATCTGCAATCCTTCACCTTGCAGCAACCGATACGCATACACCCCACTCTCTAATCCCTGCAAATCAACCGTTTGGCGACCTTCAATGATTTTCGCACTTTTCACCAACCGCCCAACAGCATCAAAAATCTGCAATTGAAGTGAACTCGCTGCAATGACTTCAAGACGGTTTTGTGAGTTATTGTACCAAACCTTTGCAGTATGTTCATTTTGAAGGGAAAGCGCAATAACTTTGGAGAAAGTGAATTGACCATTGAAGTCGGTTTGCTTCAAGCGGTAATACACAATTGGAGTAGAAGAAGGCAAATCACCGTCTTCAAATTGATAGGATTGAAGGCTGCTTGTTGTGCCTTTTCCCGCCATTTTTCCGATGGCTTCAAAGTTTTTGCCCTTGCTGCTGCGTTGGACTTCAAAGTGGGAATTGTTGATTTCGGAGGCGGTTATCCAAGTGAGTTGTGCGTTTTGGTTTTTGTCGAGATAGGCATCAAATTGGAGGAGTTCGATGGGTAGAGTTACGTCCAGTTCAGGTATGCCGATGGTGTTGAAAACGGTGTTGGTCGTGATGGGTTGGTTGTAGTCGAAGTAAATATCGCCGAGGTTGGTGATAATGGATTTTTTGGGTGCGTCTTGGAATGGGGTGATTCGATACTGCACAAAACCATGACTTTCCAGTTCGTTCGTTGTGCTATCGGGCAGCAATATGTTGTTGAATTCGACGATTAGCACATTTTGGTCGGTGATTCGGGCATCGTAGGAATGGCTTGCACTGAGGATTTTGAAGCTGCGGAGGTCGAGAAATTCGCTTTGCAAGGTGTCGATGATGGTGACTCTGAAAGCGGTGTCATTGCCTGTATTTTGGAAGCGGATTTTGTAGGTCAATTCTGTGCCTTCTTCGATGTAGTTTTGGGCGGCAATGCCTGTGGGATGCACACTTTTGTCGTTGGGGTCAAAAGAACCGATGATTTCTTGACAATCTATGTCGATGAAATGCTCCAAATCGGAATTGGGCTGCGAAGTGACAAAACCCAAAGCATAGGGCGCATCTCCACACAATTCGACCACGACTTGCGGCTGACTTTCGGATGGGTGAAAATCCGTTTGTTCTGCCTTCAAACGGTAGGTCGCTCCTGTGGCTGCAAAGCTCAATTCGGTGCTTTCGCCTTCCATCAACTGCAAATTGTGTTTGGAAGTCAAAACATCGTTTTCGTAAATTCGGTATTCCACGCTGTCCTGCATGTCTTCACCTTCATTGTGGAGGGTAAACTGAATGTACTCACTTTCAATACATTCTCCTTCAACCACAATATCCGAACCATCCCAAAGTGAATCCACATCCCGACACAAAAAAGCGGGGTAAATCCGCCCTTCAACACAAGCCGCACTTCCCAAAACCGCTTCACAACTCACCGAATCCGTCACCACAAACGAGCCACATCCGCCAATCGCCAAAGCCTCCAAATCAAAGGTGAATACATTGCCGTCTTGACTATATGGAATCGAAGCATCCAAAGGAATGAGTTCATCGGGAAAGGTCAGTTCAATGAAAGGATTGTCGGCTGTTCGGGTGCCTTCATTGCAGTAGGAAACGGTGTAGGTATTTTTGAAACACCTTCTCTGCAAAGGGCTTGCGACATCAATGGTCAGCAAGGTACATTCGTCTTCTATCGTGAATCCAAAGTTTTGGTTGGGAATGATGTCGGTGTAATTCTCGAAAGTGACGGTGTAGGATTCGGGGCAGTTTTCGCTCCAAAGGAAGTTGGGAGGAATGGCGGTGATTTGGTATGTGCCTGTGTCTAATTGGAGGGTGTAGAATCCGTTTTCATCGGTGAAGGTGGAAAATTGGTTGTCATTGGTGGTGATTTTGGTGTTTTTTAGTGGTTCTTCTCCTTCGTCTTGTAGGCAGTTTTGGTTTTGGTCGTGGAAGGCTGTGCCTGTGAGGATTGGGGTTTGAAGGCAAGGAAAATAATAGTTGTGTAGGTTTAATGCTGGAAGAGTTCCAATCAAATCATTAGGGCAAACGTATAGAGTATGTAAATTGGGTAATTTTGAAAAATTAGGAATATAACCTGTTAATTTATTCGTTCTCAAAATAATCCAAGATAGATTAGGTGTATTGCTAAAGTTTGGAATTACACCAGTTAAATGATTTTCGGAAAAATCTATGCTTAGTAAGTTGGGAGTATTATTAAAGTTTGGAATAAAACCATTTAATTGATTTCGTTGTAATTCTAATATTTCCAAACTAAGCAAATTTGAGAAATCTGGAATATTTCCCTCTAGTTCATTGTCACTTAATAGCAGAATTTTCAAATCAGGCAATTTAGAAAAATCTGGAATTATACCAGTAAAATGATTGTCTATAAGATTCAATTTTTCCAATTTAGGAAAACTTAATAAATCTGGTATAGTCCCACTTAGCTTATTTCCTTCTATTTCTAAAACCTCTAAATTAGGTAGGCTATATTCAGGAATAGTACCAACTAACTCATTAAAACTTAAAATCAATTCTTCTAAATTACCCAGATTTGTGAAATTAGGAATAATACCACTCAAAAGGTTTTCTTCTAATACTAGTCTATTTAGCATAGAAATATTAGAAAAATCTGGAATTGTACCACTCAGTTGATTACTTGATAAGTTTAGACCTTTTAAGTTCGGTAGGTTAGAAAAATCTGGAATTGTATCACTCAGTTCGTTGTCTGATAGGTTTAGCCCCTTTAAATTTGGTAGATTAGAAAAATTTGGAATTATACCATTTAACTTATTTCCTCCTAAACCTAAAGTTTCTAATTCTAGTAATTTTGAAAAATTTGGAATTGTACCACTAAGCTGATTAGAACCTAAATATAATACTTTCAATTTTGGAAGATTGGAAAAGTCAGGAATATCTCCACTTAATTTATTTACAAATAAATATACGTAGGATAATTTTGGTGTATAATTAAAATTGGGAATACTACCATTTAGTTGATTCCTTGATAGATATAAATATACCAACTTGGGAAGATTGGAAAAATTTGGAATATTTCCGCTTAAATTATTTTCGTGTAAATATACTTCTACTAAATTTGGCAAATTTGAAAAGTTTGGAATACTTCCAGTTAAATTGTTCTGGCTTAAACTTAAATGCTTTAGATTTGGTATATTGGAGAAGTTAGGGATTGCACCTTCTAAATTATTTATAACTAAATTTAGATATGTTAACTTTGGTAAGTTAAGGTTAGGAATATTTCCACGTAGTTTTTTATTAGATAAAAATATTCGCTCCACCCAACACCCATCTTCACTCACCGTTACCCCAAACCACTCCTTAACAGGCTCTACCAACCATCCACTATTATTCGTCCAATCATCCCCTCCCAAAGCCTCATAAAATTTCACCAACTCCAAAGAATCCGATTCCGACACACCATTGCATTGCGCTTGCAGTTGATTGTCAAGGCTAAAAAAGGCTGCGATAAATAAAAAGTAGAAAAATGGTTTCATAAGTGTAAGGTTTTTGATGTGATTGCTCACTAACGGAGGGTTTTAAACCCACCGTTAGTGAGCGGATAATAGTAATAACGGTTTTTCCAAAAAAGGTAAATCGAAAGATAGGCATTTCAGAAATTAGTTTGTAAGTTTCGTTTTTTTAAGAATCCGATTTTGAATACCCCGTTCTTAGCCACGAATTAATTCGTGGGCTAAGAATGGAGAAAATACCTTCAAACTATGTTCGGTACACTACGAGCCATCTATCGCTTAGTCCTCTTTCCTCTACTTATTTTCTTGGTTTTGGGCTATTATGTGCTGACTGCTCCTTTGTTTGGCATGAATTTGAAGCGCATTTTGCCCATCCGAAAAAACTGGGCGAAGATGGCGACGTGGTTTTTGGGGATACAAATTGAAGTGAAGGGAAATTTACCGACAGAACCCAGTTTGTTGGTCTATAACCATCGGTCATACATAGACTTGTTTGCTGCTTTTCAACACATTGAAGCCATCCCTGTCGGTAAGGCAGAGGTGAGCAAGTGGCCAGTGATTGGTTTGGCGGGAAAAATGACGGGGGCGATTTTTGTGGATAGAGGCAATAAAAACAGCCGAAAAGCCACAAGGGATGCCATTGCTCAAACATTGAAGGAAGGGCATCATGTTATTATTTACCCCGAAGGAACAAGCCATATTGAAGCACAAACAATTGATTTTAAGATAGGTTCGTTTGAAGTGGCCGCAGCAGAGGGTTTTCCTGTTGTACCTGTGGCAGTGGATTACGAATATTTGAAGGAAGCGGCTTTTGTGGACGATGATGAATTTTTAGGGCATTTTTTGAAGTGTTTTCGTCGCCGAAAGATTCCAATTCGATTTTCTTATGGTGAACCATTGCAGTCAGGTGATGCTCAATGGCTCATGCAAACAGCTAAGAGTTGGATAGACCATTCTTTGAAGGAAATGGAGCAGATGATACAACAAAAAGGAATAAAGTGGTAACTCAAAAATGACTTTTATTCCTTGTCGTGTTTTCAAAATCAAATTTCCTAAATCATACACTTAGCTGATTTTTAGAATTTTACACCTTTGAGGATAAACTTCAAAAGTGTAAATTTGATAAACCAAAAAAAGCCGAGCAAGAATGCTCGGCTTTCGATAGTTTTTTGGCTTGAAAAAAAACGTTTATTGAATCCAAGGATCGTCTTGTGAAAGGGTGAAAAGGACATCGAATGTAAATGCTTCAGAACCTATTTGTTGCTCCAAAAGGCTTTTGCTGTTCATGGAAGGGGTAGAAGATTTGGCTGGAGATTCTTGTGTGCCGACTCTCCAGGCGAGGCTGAATTGGTTGGCTTTTGAATCACCAATGTTGCTTTTGTTTTGTTCACGTTTGATGACCGTAAAATCATCGCTCAACAAGGCAATTGCTCCTTCGTCTGTGGCTTCAATTTTGTTGGTGGCATTGGAGGTGTTGAATTTGGCTCCGATATTGTTGATGGCCAATTTTTGTTCACGATTTCCGTTACTATTCGCTCCCTTTACAAAGTTACCGTCCACGTCTGCTCTCCAATCTAATTTCCAATTGACTGTTGCATCAACTCCAAAGCTGTGAATACCGTTTTTGACACCTTCGCTTACAAAAGTACCGCCGTTGGTAGGGTCTTCGGCTTTGATGCCTTGTTTGAATTCTTCCATTTCGTCAAAGATGAAACTTACGCTTGGGTCTTCGGGGCCGTGCAATTGAAGGATGGTTTCTAAGTTGATAGAAACAGAGATGTTTTTTTCTAATTCATCTAAATCGCCTAAGTTACCATCTCCTGCGCCGTATGTGTTTCCGCTGATTTGAGCAAAGGAAAAGTTGGAGAAAGAGAGAGTGAAAAGGATTGCGAATGTTGAAATTTTTACTAAAGTTTTCATGAGTTTGAATTTTATTTATTTTTAAATAATAATGTTATGTTCCGAATGTAAAGAACTCTATGAAAGAGTGTTTGTTTGAATTCTGCTGCAAAGAAAAGGAGAAATGTGTGAAGGATTCTTGTACTTTCGATGGTTGGAGGGTAGGTTTCGGTGATTGGGGAAAATGCTTCGGTTTTTGGGAAATGGGGATTTTTTTGAAGAGGGTTGGGGTGGTGATTTTTTATGATAAGGATTCCCGACAAAATAACTTTATCACATTTGAGGTGAAGACTTTTGAAGTGTACTCTTTGAAGGATATTGATTTTCACTGGAATGGGGAATCTTTGAAGCAAAACTTCAAAAGTTTCATTCCATTAACATCTTCGATGATTTTAAATAATTTTACAAAAATTGCCCTTTTTCTTCTCAACATGATTTTTTTTCGATATATTTGTTACCATCTTTCCCCAAAAATCATTAAACCATATACCATTCTCACACAAAACTCAGTGGTCATGAATACATACCAACAGCGGTATTTCAACCGTACTTACTTGTGGATTTGTTTCTTAGCAGTATTGTTGTTACTGCTCGCTACGAGTTGCAACCCGACCACACAGATTCAAGTCCTTCAACCTGCTGCATTTACTATCCCCGACCACATCGAAACCGTTGTCACCATCAACCGCAGTATTCCGCCCAAGAAATTTTGGAATGCTGTTGAAGGTTTGATTACAGGCGAGAACATTGGACAAGACAAAGAAGGCGCACGTTATGCGTTGGGGGCATTGACCGATGCACTAACCCGAACGCCGAGGTTTGCGGTCAAGCAGTCGGGGCTCGAAATGGAAGGAAGTGGCAGTTTCAGTTTGCCTGTTCCTTTGCCGTGGAGCGAAGTGAATAGATTGTGTCAACAATACAATGCCGATGCTTTGGTTGCCTTAGAAGCTTATGATACGGATATTCTGCAAAACTGTGACCCTCGTGAAATCAAGAGCAAAGACAAGGAAGGCAATACCAAAATCGAAACCCGCTACGATGCCCGCCTCAGTACAGATGTGAAACTCGCATGGCGCATGTATGATCCCAAAAACCAACAAATCATTGACGAATTTACGGTAGCAGAAGGTTTGGACTGGAAAGAAAGTGGAGATACGCATGATGGTGCAATCAATCGCCTTCCCAATCGTCAATTTACTGTAAACGAAACAAGTGCAGCTGCAGGTGGGGCGTATGGGATGCGAATTGCCCCTATTTGGATCACTGTAGAACGCACCTACTTCAAAGACCACAAAAAAACACCTCAAATGGAAAATGCCAATCGGTTTGCGAAAGTGGGTAATTGGAAATCTGCCGCCTCACAATGGCAAATCCTCGTCAATTCAACCGATAAAGAACTGGCAGGTAAGGCTGCTTACAATATGGCTGTTGCCAATGAAGTAGAGGGCAAACTTTCCTCTGCGCTCGAATGGGCAGAAATGTCTTACACCCAATTTGGCAACAAAAAAGCCAAATCCTATATCCAAACCTTGCGTCAGCGCATCTATGAGCAGGAGCAGGTGAATCAGCAAATGAATTTGAGGTGAGAAATAACATTACTCAAAAATCCATTTCCCATTCTCCATCAATTCCCCTTCACTTGACAAGCGGTACAAATACATGCCTTTCGGAAAATGCGCTATATCCAATCTCAAGTATTGATTCTCTTTCTTCAATAGCCATCTTCCCACTTCTTTTCCCTGTAAATCATACCATTGCAGTAATCCATCGGCAGATAAGTCATACACCGTTTGTAGTTGTTCAATAGCAGGATTTGGAAACATCCTAAAATCAAATTTTTGCAAATCTTCAATGGCAGTCACCGCATCTACTACGATTTCAACCGTTTGTTGACAGCCAAAAGCATCGGTAACATTGACTGTATAAACGCCAGCTGTTTTGCCTTCAATGTAGGGAGTCGTTTCGCCAGTATTCCACTCAAAAACAAAAGGAACTTGACCTCCCATTAACTCAATGCCTGCACTGCCATTGGTTTGTGCATCAACTTCTGGTGTCGTATTCACTTCAATCTCGAAACCTTCGGGTGCAAATATTTCAAATTCATATTCGTTGATTGAACCATTTGCAGCTATTATTTGCAGTTCATACACTCCCGTTTCCAAGTTGCTGACGGTTGTTCCCGTTTCGCCATTCGACCACAGAAGGGTGACGTTTTCCGTTTCGCCAAATAGCTGAATGTCAATTCGTCCTTGAGCATCCGTAGCGCAGCGATTGTGTTGAAGGGCAGCGGTAAGATAGCCAAAGTTTGCGCCCAGTTTTTGCAGATTGGCAGCCTTGTTTTCTCCCAACATATTAGCACTTCGGAGCGTTTGCAGAATGGTTTTGGAATCGGTATCTTCCACAAAAACCACACTTCGCAGCGTTTCCCTGTTTTTGATGTAGTCTGCTACCTCATATTCAAACGAAAAATGTTGGGTTTCATTGATTTGCAGATTAGAGAGTGGCGTACCATTTTCGTTTGGCAGCATTTTTCGCATTACATAATAAAAATCCGTCAAGCCATTGGAGCCTGGTGCAAACTCATACAAAACCTCACGCTCTACAATCACTGTTTGCAGCCGTAGATTTGTTGAAGCAATATCGACAGTAGGAGTGACATAAACATCCAAGACTATTTTATCTAATTCACCTTCAATTCCTTCCACCATTCTTTCGATAATTGCCAAGTTAATCAATGCATCATTCGCCCGAAAAGCATTGACATGGGCAGAGAGAATAAACTGCGTTGCATCTTCCAGCAAACCTCCTTCAATAACCGAATACGGCACTCCGAATACTTCATGGTATTGAAGCCGAGTATCGACATCCGTTGGATTTTCTTCATACATGGGGTCGAAACCTGGGTAATTGACATGGTAGCTAATGGCTGCAATACCTGGATTGTTCAACACTGTACTGACAAAAATGGGGTCAGCCACAGCACAGATAGAGCAAGATGCATTACTGAAACTTTCGTACAAAACTGTTCGCTCAGAAAGGGTGGCTACTACGTTTACGTTTCGGAGAAGATTGTTGTTGAGAAGGTTATCATCTTCTCTGCCATTGATATGGGTCAAAAAAACGGTCACTTGATTTAAGCCTTTGCTCGCCTGCCATTTTTGTTCATGCTCAAATAGATAGGTTTCAAAAGGCTGCAATTGAAGACCTTCAATGTGTTGGGTAAAGATTTGGTCGTCCACTTCCCAGTTGAGGTCAAAAGCTTCAATAACCGTACTTCCAAGATTGGTGATTTTCCCTGCAATGACTTGTGGTCCTTGCAGCAGATGATTGGGTAAATCTACTGAAGAAAGTTCTGCATCCAATTCGGGCAAGGCTGCGGCGATAAAATGGATTTCATTGTTGAACTGAAAGTTTCCTTGTTCTGCAATGGTCACGCCCAACATTTCGACTTTATAAGAACCCATATTGTTGATACAACAGGTGACTCGAAAGGTGAGGTGACTGTTGTTTGGCACACAAACAGTGTCTATATAGGTTTTATTGTCCTGCAAAAAGAACCCACTTGTTCCGTATTGCTCACCTGAATTGTCGTTGGTGAGTTCCCAAAAAGTATCGCTGCCAAAATCTGCGGTAATGACGGTCACTATAATGGGGATTTCTTGCTCATTGCAATGAGTAGCTTGAAGATAGGAGAGGGACAACAAATTTAGAAGTAAAAAAGGTAGGGGATGTTTCATGCCTTGCTTGCTGTTTTTTTGGTTACAGACTTCAAAATTAGGCAAATTCACTCTTTACAATCGTACACTATCAGACAGTTTGGCGGTTGCAAAACAATTACAATTAAATCCAAACGGCATAATTGTCCTTAGCAACACTCAAAAAATAAGTTCTGTATTTGAAATTTCCTGATTATAACGTTTTGCTGTGATAAAAAAAAGCCACTGAAAATGCTTATGTTTAAAGGACAAACCAAACAATAGCAAACTCAGTGGCATCTAAAATTAAGAAAAATTGTACGATTGGTATTGCCCATTTCGGAAAATAAATATGATTCATTTTTAAAAGATTCAAAAATAGCTCACCAAATAATTAGTGAAATATGGGCAACAAGCCCTGAGTTATTTCCTGCACAAATGACTAAAAGTTATGTGCTTAACGGCAAAACTCGGCCGTCCAAAAAAATGGACATCCAAATGCGAAAAATAGAAGTAGAGGAACAAAATTATCAAATACGCCCAAGTTTCATTCTGCCTTATTGCAGAGCGAAAACAGATGTAGCCCTACAACACCAGCTATCTCTCATATCTATCAATAGTTCGTTATAATTTCATACAAAAAAAAAAAAATCGAAGTTTATTTTTTGCAAAATAGAAACTCCATTTGAAACCTCATTTTAAAATCGTTTGAGTGCTTTAGATTAGTTGTTTAAAAATAGAAGGTGGTACCTATTTTCAACTAAAAAAATAGTTGGTTTTTTCTACAAAAAATGTTAATATCGCATCTCCTCACAACAATTGAAGCTAAAAATACGTCAAGATAAACAAAGCCAAGAAACTATGCGTTCCCTTTTACTCTTTTTTTTAGCAATTTTTACTTCACTTCAAAAACGAAAGTGGAAACTATTTGTCTGCACAATAAGCTGTTTATTGTTCATTGAAGCCACCGCACAAGAATACAGCATTGCTCGCTATGGCATTCAGGACGGTTTGGGTTCTTCTACGGTGTATGCGATTTACCAAGACACCAAAGGTTATTTGTGGGTCAGTACATCGGCAGGTGTGAGTCGTTTTGATGGTCGAGAATTCAAAAATTTCACCAGCCGTGATGGACTCATTGCAGAAAGCGTGCAAAGCATACACGAAGATGCAGGGGGAAATGTATGGTTTCGGTCGAATGGAGATGGAAAGCGGAGTAAGGCGGCTTATTTTGACGGCCATAAATTTCGGCCATTGGAGGGTGATAGTTTGCAGCCTTTTGGACAAGGGCGTATTTTTTTCTACAAAGATGGTGCAGAACCGCTTTGGCTAAGAAGCGGCGAAAAAGACCTTTTGATGCTGCACAGTGCAGGTGATTTGTTGTTGAAAAATGGATATGAATCCTTGAAACACAACCATATCTACAATGTCTATAAAATTGCTGAAAATCACTATTATCTAGCGACTTTGTTGGGTTTGGTGGAGTACAAAGACAGTACGTACACCAATTTGACGAAAGCCGTAAACCGCACCACACAAGTTTTTCAGATAGACAGTCTGTATGGTCAATATTGGCTGCATACCGACGAAGGTATCATGCACTTCGATGGCAAAAATTTTGACTACAAAAACATTCCGCTTGCCCTGCAAAAAAACATCACGCACTCCATGCGAAAGGACAAAAGCGGCAATCTTTGGTTTGCAACCATTCGTGGGTTGTATCAGTTTGACGGTGAATCGTTTCAGCACTACACGACCGATGATGGTCTGCCGAGCAACCGCATAGATTGGGCATTTTTGGACTCCAAAGAACGATTGTGGTTGAGCATCAAGGAAGGTTTGGGTGTGTTTGATGGCAGTTGTTTTCAGAAGATAGAAGAAAACGGAGAAATGGACTTGTGGAGAGATGGCTATCGAATGCGCTACCGAGAAATATTGGAGGATCATGAAGGCAATATTTGGTTCAATTCACTCAATGGGATTTCTCGATTCCAGACTTTTGCGTTTGAGCATTACCATGTTGAAAACCTATTGAAGAGCAGCTATGTGACAAGTGTACTCGAAGATCGAGCAGGACGGACTTGGTTTGCTTACCGCAACAAAGGGCTGAGTATCTGCGAACAAGGAGAATGTGAGCATTTTTCGAAGGAAAGCAATTTGGGAACGGATATGGTTTTTGACTTATTGGAGGCAAAGGATGGTACGGTTTGGATAGCAACGGTCAAGGGAGTTTATCGCTACAAAGACGGTAAATTTCGCCCATTGCAGATTCGCAAGGAGGTCGATTTTGAGCCGATATTGAAGCTGGAGGAGGATGAAAAGGGAAATATATGGTTGGCTTCTCGCTATGGTTTGGTGTATCGCTACGACGGTAAAAAGTTTCAAGAATTTCCTATCAAGACCAATGAGGAAGGCTTCAATGAATTGTCGTTTACAACGGGTTTTCCCCGTTACAATTTGCAGGAACTGTTGGTCGACCATGAGAATCGGGTTTGGGTGGCGATTGACGATGGGGTGTATCGTCTGGATGGTCCAAAGGAGGGTTTTAAATTGGTGGGTAGTGACCATTATTTTGATTTGATTGTGGATATGGATGAAGATGCGGCGGGCAATATTTGGATGGTGAAAGCGAATGGAGGATTACTGCGATTTGATGGCAAATACATGATTCAATTTGACGAAACGGATGGTTTGGTAAATAACAATGTGAGTTCTATACAAATACAAGATGGCATTGCATGGCTGGGAACGGTCAATGGCATTGACCGTTTGGATGTGTCGGCCTTCAATGCAACCAAAAAAATTCACTTTGAAAACATTGGTAAAGACAAGGGTTTCTTGCCTTTGGAATGTACGCCTTTGCGCTATCATTCCACTCAAAACAACAGTGTTTGGTTGGGGACACGCAGAGGGATTACCAAATATTACCCTGATTTGCATGAACATAGAAATGGCAAACCGTTTGTGCGTATTGAAGACATCAAACTCAACTATGAAAACGTCGATTGGATAGCTTACACCAATCAAATTGATGCAAAAACCTATTTACCCAAAGACCTTCAATTGAAGCACAATGAAAATACCTTGACTTTTTCCTTCAATGCCATTGATTTTAGTCGTCCAAAAACCATTCGTTATGAGTATTTCTTAGAAGGCTTGGAGGAAGAATGGCAGTTGGATGATGGAGATGCAATGGTGACTTACAAGAATTTATCCGCAGGTGACTATACCCTTCATGTCAGAAATCAAACCTTCAATGAGCAAGATTATCAACATCACCTTCAATTCAAGTTCACCATTTTGTCACCGATTTGGTATCATCCTAAGTTTATCTTGACATCTGTTTCTATTATTTTTCTTTTTGTATGGACTTTTTGGGCAGTGACGAAGTGGTGGTTAAGGCGGCGTAAATTGAAGTATGGGCATTTGGAGGCTTTGGAATTGCATTGAAGAAAACTAAACTTTTGGTATCTTGTGAATGTCTTATGATAGATATAGTGCTTTCAATTCGTGTTAATGTAAAACCAAAAAAACCTTGTCATGAAGCTATCTTACATCCTAATTACTACCTTTTTACTCAGTCTTGCTACATTTGCCATTGCCCAACAAAAAGATGCAAATATTTTTGAACCCAATGCTGTCAATGATACTTTGGTGATTCAGCGTACTGCGCCCGAATTGTTCAATTTGTTAGTAAACGATTATGAATCTTACGACTACAAAATCAATAAACTAACCATTGTAGAAGAACCAAAAGGAATCATTCGAGTAGAGCGACACAAAGGTGTAGATTTGGTATTGTATCATGCCAACTATTTGGGGGACGAACCCGATCAGTTTGTATATGAAATATGTGATGAAGCAGGTAAATGTGACCGAGCCACTGTGTATATTGTGAAGTGTCCGCCTTCAAATGCAGATTTTCCGAGAGTAGAAAAAATATTTATACAAGAAGGAGACATTTTGCCGTTTGGTTTTCCAGACAAAAAAATCCGCATCTCCAAAGCTCCAGAACATGGACGGATTGAAATGTCAGCAGATAGTAGTACAGCGATTTACCATCCAAAAATTGGCTTCAATGGGGAAGAAAAATTCAATTTTACGGTATATGAAGATCAAGGACTTTGCGGTTTGCGCTACTTTGAAGGAGTCAATAATATCGTTTATATTCTTCCTTCCAACGAAAAAAACCAGCCGCCAGTAGCAGTTACCGATGAAGTAGAAACATTTGGAAACATTGTCCGCATTGACGCATTGGAGAACGACTATGACCCCGAAAATACTTTAGAAAATCGTATTTGTTCGATTAGCAAAGCCGAAAATGGCAAACTACGGCGAACGAGTACTTCGATTACTTATATTCCCAATCACGGTTTCTATGGTACAGAGGAAATCACTTATGAGATTTGTGACTACAATAAATCTTGTGTGGAAGGTAAAATCATTATCCAAGTAAAAGACCCCAAAGCTCCTGCTGATTACAAAGCTTCCAACAAAGATACAGGAAATGATGAAGGTGGAGAGACCCCTAAAAAGGAGGGCAAAAAGAAGAAAAAAAGGAAAAAATAGCGGACGAGTGGACGACTACAAGCATAAGACATAAAGCACAATAACTTGTCTTATGCTTTGCGTCTTGCATCTTGCACTTCATTGCTAAACGGCAATTCTATCACAAACTCTGTAAATTCTCCTTCTTTGGAATTTACAGATAGTTTACCCTGATGTATTTGCACCACAATATCGTAAGTCAGCGACAGTCCCAAGCCCGTGCCTATACCAGCAGGTTTGGTGGTGAAAAAAGGATTGAAAATTTGCTCACGGATGTCCTGCGGGATTCCCATGCCATTGTCTCTGATTTTGATAATCACCTTATCCCCTTCCATGAACGAACTTATCCAAATAGTCGGCAAATAATCATTGATACCTTGTTGTTTCAAATGCCCTCCCTTTTTTTGAAGGGCATAGAGTCCGTTGTTGATGATATTGAGCAATGCACGCCCGATGTCTTGTTGAATCAAGCGAATCCCTTTTATATTATCATCTAAATCCAATTGGAGGTTGGCCGTAAAGGTTTTGTGCTTGGCTCTAAAACCGTGGTAAGAAAGCTGTAAATATTGTTTAATCAGTGCATTGATATCCACCAAAGTTTTGCCCCCTCCATCTGCTCTCGAATGTCGCAGCATGTTTTTTATAATGCTATCAATGCGTTTTCCATGTTTGTCAATCGTCTGCACGTTTTCCTGCAATTCTGAAATCATCTCGGTAATGTTCTCCATTTTTTCCACTTCAATGTGGGTTTTCTGCTCGGCTACATCTTCTTTCAATTCCTCCAAGAGTTCTTCCGAAAGTTGGGCAAAATTGTTGATGAAATTCAAGGGATTTTGTATTTCGTGGGCAATCCCAGCGGTCAATTGCCCCAATGATGCTAGTTTTTCTTGTACGACCAACTGATTTTGTGTTTCCTTCAATTCTTTGAGCGAACTATTCAATTTTTGGGTTCTTTCATCCACCATTGTTTGAAGCAGTTGTTGTTGTCTTATAAAATTGCGAACACGTAAGCTAAAAATAAGTAGCACCGCTCCAAGAAAACCAATAGCATAGAGTAAATAAGCCCACCAAGTTTTGTACCAAGGCGTGAGAATATTGAACTCATAGACTGCTTCGGCACTAATGACCCCATAGACATTTTTGGAACGCACCCGAAATTGATAATTACCTGGCGGAAGGTTGGTATAGTCCTTGCGGTTTTCATATTTCCAAGGCGACCAGTCTGGGTCAAAATTTTCGAGTAAATACTGGTATTGATTTTCGGATGGATTGTCATAACTTGTTGAAGTATATGTAAATCTCAAGCTATTATTGTCATAAGCCAACTCGGGTTTCTGAGAATCCAGTTGTTCCAATGATGCCCCTTTTTGAAGATTGGTGTACGCACCTCTAAAAATGATGGAGTCTGCTATCGAAACACTTCTGATAACAGTATTGAAGCTGGTTTTATAGATTTTTTTAGTGCTGTTGTCATGGCGAACCAATCCATTGATACCGCCAAACCAGATCATTCCATTGTCTTCTGAATAGATTACACGAATATCTGATTTGGGTAAGCGATTCAAAGGTGCTTCTTGCCAAACGTATTTTTTGTCTTTTTGAAGGGTCAAAACCCCGTTGATTTGTTTGGCATGTATCCAAATATTGCCATCATAATCTTCATTGAGTGTATTGACTCGATAATTTCCTTCTGTAAACTGAACACCATATTTCAGTTCGTATCTAAATTCTTGCTCTGTCTCATCAAAATACATCAATCCGTTTTCGGTGGTAAATACAATTCCTTGACTGAGGCTAAAGACATCGTTGTTGCGAGTAGAAGGCAGACCATCTTGTTCGTCAAACCGCTTAATCTGTTGTTCGTCAATAGGCAATGTTGTTTGCAAGATACCTCGAAAGTCTGTTGCCAGCCACATTTTGCCGTCTTTAGTAGTAGCAATACTTCGAATGGACTCACTTATATTGGGTACTTTCCCTAAAAACTTCCAATTGTCTTCTTCCCACCTCAAAATCCCTAAACCATTTTGCATTCCTACATACAGCAGGTTTTCGTCAAGTGGAGAAGGGTGAAAGCAATAGGCAGCCAAACCTTCAATAAGTTTGGGTTGTAAGTTCTTCAAACTGTATATTCCTCCACTTGTAGCTACCAATAGTTTGTTTTCTTTGGAGTACAAATCCCAACATTCTGTGCGGAATACAGGAATATTTTCCAGTTGGGGTTGGTTGGGTTTGTCAGATAAAAATGAATAGACTGTATCGCTGGGCTCTAGGTGGTAGATTCCTTGCGAAGTCGCTAAATAGAGGTTTTCTTGGTGGCGGGTAATGGCATTGATGTTACCAATAGATTCACTGCCTCGATAGGTTGACAAAGTAGAAGCCGTTTCGATTCTCGCCAAACCGTTGTCGAGTGCTACCCACAAACCATTTTGGTGGTCATTGTAAACGTAGTAGGCTTGGTGATTGGGCAGTCCATCTTCTTGATTGATGATTTGTTGTAAATATCCTTCTTGGTCAATAATCACAATACCTGCTTGCAGCGTTGCCAACGCATATTGTCCGTTGTCCAAAGCACAACCATGATACAATTGGTTTTCACGCAGAAAATCGTCGGCTTGTGTATAAAGTGGAAAACATCGGTCATCTTCACAAACAAACAGACCTTTTTGACGGGTTCCCATCAAGATTTGATTGTAAGGTGTAGCAATCATTGCATATAAATAATCATCTGCAAAAGCACGCCCTCCTGGTACAGGCTTCAATTCATCACCTTCCAAAATAGCCAAACCTTTTTCTTTTTGGGTCAAGTACAATTCTTCGTTTACGTAAAAACCATACTGTTGATTTAAAGGTGGGTCGTAGTTTCTTGTCTTGATTGTCTGTCCATCCCATTGAAAAACCTTTTCACGAGTAAGAAAAAAAGTACCCTTAGTTGTACAGTAGGTTTTCCATACATCTCCAAAATCATTGTCTTCTGCTAATATATATTCATTTAGCGATACATATTGCAGCAAACCAGTAGTATCAGGGCTGAGATAGCCAATTTCTCCTTGTGCGCCAACAAAAATTTGTCCTGAATCATTCACATCCAAAGAGCGCACAATCGAACTTTTGGGTGTTGGAATCAATCGCCAAGAAGTGCCATCATATTCCAAAATACCGTTGGTATTACCAAAGTACATAAAACCCCGAGCGCCTTGTGTGATCGCCCAGTTTTGGGGATGTGCATCGTATGTTTTGGGACTAAAGTAGGTGATATACGGCATACCGTATTCCCTATCCTGAATGGTTTGTGCCTGAGTAGGATAAAAATAATGGATAACTAACAAAAGGAAGAATACAAAATACTTCATTGCAGCAATTTAACCATCCAGCAATTGGAGATTGTTTCTGGAGTAATTGAAGTAGAAAAAATAGGGACATGAAATAAATAAAATAATTATTTTATTTATTTCATGTTGATAAACTTTTAATCATTCATTTTTCAAACTGCTTCTTCAAGCAATTCATTGATCATCTCATTGACCTTTTCGAAGGCATCATCGTCTTTGATAATATAATAGTAAGCTCCTTCAATAAGAGTTTGAGCAGCTACTCCATATCTGTGTTGAGCAGAAAGCATAACAACAGGCATTTCTGGATATTGGTCTTTTATTTGCTTCAATATTTCTAAGCCATTGGCGGCATCTTCTTCCACATTGTCTAAAAAATAATCGAGAATAACTGCATCGGGTTTTTGACTTAGATGCTCCAAGCAATCTTCACCCGACAAGAAACCCATCACATTGAAGTGTGGATTGTTGTCTGCAAGGTGGTCTTTGAGCATACTTTGGAACATTGGATCATCATCTACCACAAAAATGAGCTTTTGCTGCTTTCCGTCCATATTGATATTTGGTTTTTAGTGATGTTAATGAGTAAATGAAATGGAAAGATAGCACAAATTGTTGACAGATGTGAAGAAAAAAATGCTATTTTTAAATTTGGATGGACTTAAACCCGATACTTAAGAAAACTTTAAAAAAATACTTTTGAAAACGATATGATTGAATGGTATAATAATCAGCTACTGCAAAATGTTACCCAAACTCAGTTGAAAGAAATCACCCCCTATCTCCAAACACATCACTATAAAGAAAATCAAGTGATTATACGAGAAGGAGAAGAAGGAGATAGACTGTATATGATTGAAAGTGGGGAAGTAGAAATTTACAAGGATGGCATCACACTTGCCTATCAAGAGGCGGGAGAACATTTTGGTGTCATGGCACTTTTGGATGAAACCAAACGTTCTGCCAATGTCAAAGCAACTAAGGCAACTCAATTAAAAAGCATTGATACTGATGCCATTAAAACACTTTCTGGAAAAGCTGAAGAATCTATTTTCTTCAAAATTATGCTGAACCATGTCACCAATCAGCAAGCTGCTCTACGGACTATGAACATAGCAACCATCAAAGAAACCAAAGAGAAGCTAGAAGAAGCCAAAAAGAACATTTCATTTAGCAATTTCTTCTTATTTACGCTTACCATTCTGATTTCCTACATGTTTTTACTCGGAGTATTTTTAGAATGGAAAGAACACATACACACACAATTTTATTTGTCATGTGCTGTTCCTCTGATAATTGCTACTTTAGGGATTGCTTGTTATAGATATGTCAAAAACAGTGGCTACCCACTTAGTTTCTTTGGAGTATCCACCGAAAACTGGAAAGCCCACCTCAAAGAAAGTTTGATTTGGACTATCCTATTTTTGCTATTGCTCACAATCGTGAAATGGCTTCAAATACAATATATGAATGGTTATCAAGACAAAGCAATCATTGATATAGACCGCATTTTCCGATTTGAGCTGCATTGGGTGCTGCTTTTTTATGGACTCTACATAATTTTTTCGCCCATTCAAGAATTTATCACCAGAGGAGTTTACCAAACTGGCCTTCAAAAACTTTTTAGTGGCAAGTATGCTACCTTCAATGCCATTGTACTGTCAAATTTGCTATTCAGTTCCTTTCACCTTGTGTTCAATCTTTACTTTGCGATTGTGACTTTCATTCCTGGTATATTTTGGGGCTATATGTATGACCGTCAAAAAACACTGGTTGGAGTTGGTTTTTCACATATTTTGATTGGCGTGTATAGTTCCTTTTTAGGTTTTCATTGAGTGCCTGAGTTATCTAAAGCGACAACAAATAACCTAAAATGCCCTTCAATACTTCTGCCATTTTTCCAAAATTCAAGGTATTCATCGTATCCGTAACTTTGTGGTAATGAGGATTGCGAAAAAAAGCAGTGTCGGTAATCATCACCGCATCATAACCGTGTTTCCAATAATTACGGTGGTCAGACATTCCCCCAAAACTTGCATCACTCGGAAAAAAGATAAATTCCACTTCTAAATTCGGACTGCTTTTATCTACTGCTCGATAGACACTTTGCAGAAAATCATATTGTTCTTCCAAACCAACTACCATCACAAAATTCCCTTTGTTGGGATAAATAGACTCCAATACTGTATCAGGAAAATATTGAGAATCAGCAGCATCAGAAAAATAACCAATCATTTCGCAGCAAATCATTGCCTTCACCTTTGCCTTTTCTTCAAATAAAAACTTAGCGTGAATGGCACTTCCCATGTTTTCAGTTTCGTAGTAAGGAGCTTCTTTCAAACTATACGCCACAAAATCTACCCGATACTTCAATTCGCTCTTTACCTGCCCCAGCAAACGAGCCATTTCCAAAATACCGACTACCCCACTCGCATTGCCGTCTGCTCCTGCCGTATCTTCGTAGGCATCGTAATGTGCACCAACGACGATTCGTTCCGCTTCTTCTCTACCAAAAGAAGCAATCACATTTTTATAGATTCGTCTATCTACTTCAAATTCTTGCATTTCTACTCGGCCTCCTGCCGCTTCAAATTCTGAATATATATACGCTGCAACCGTATTGAGGGAAGTCACATTGCGGTAATTTCGAGCAGGTTGTACTTCGCAGATGAAGGTAAGGTCTTTTTTCAATCGGTCTATATTGGGAGTCATAATTGGTGATTAGTGATTAGTGATTAGTGATTAGTGATTAAAGAAAATCAACAATTTTGGAATAAGCTGATGATTCATTTTCATTTAATACATTTCTTCCAAGCGTTCTATAATTGGGTCAATATCATCAAAAGCACGAAGTCCGACCTTATCCTCCGTTCCACCTGCCATATTGAGGGCAAAGGGTCGAATCTGCTCCACGATTTCTAAAACATTGTCGGGAGTAAAAGGTAAGTGCAAAATAATGGGGTAGTTTTCGCACCAATCTTTCAGCTTATCGGGCGAAAAATAGGCATGGTATTGAAGTTTCTGCCAAGTAAGAGGCTCTTGGGTAAAATCCAATACAAAATAAGCAATCTTTCCGCTATCCGCCATCAAAATACTTTCTAATCGGCTATCGTCTAAATAATTATCTACGACAATCCGTTTCATCACCGTAGAAACCATTGAAGTCAATTGACCAAAATTCAAATCCAAATCAGTCTGAATAGTGTCTATTTTGAGTGCATTACAAACAGCATTGATGTATTCAATATCTTGCTTTTCAAATTCACCTACAATGCGAGGTCCCGCCAACCAACCTACAATTTCCTGCTCCCTCTCTAAAGTTACATAGTTGGGCGATTCTGGGCTAAAATTGAAGCCGATCCACTCGGCAAATGTAGAAAAATAACGGGCATCGGAAAGATTGTTGATGCCACTTGCTTTTATTTTGGTAATTAATTCCATCGAGAAATTTGACTTTTTTTTCGGCTGCAAAGGTAAAATTTATCAATGCAAATTCGATTTTTTAACAGAACTTCACCAAATCATTGCTAACCAAACACTAACTTTGAAGTCGTAAAAACCAATTTTTCAAAAAGCCAAAATGTACTTCCATGACCTTCTATGAAAAAGTCTTTCAAGTGGCTATGCTCATCCCTCACGGTCGAGTCACCTCTTATGGAGCGATTGCTCGGTATTTGGGGGCTGCTCGCTCTGCCCGAATGGTCGGTTGGGCGATGAACAATTCCCACATTCAACCCGAAAATGTGCCTGCTCATAGGGTTGTGAATCGAAATGGAGTATTGACGGGAAAACATCATTTTGGAGAGGCAAATACGATGCAGCAATTACTGGAAAATGAAGGCATTGTAGTAAAAGAAGATAAAATTCAGAATTTCAAAGAAGTATTTTGGGATCCAAGTATTGAATTAGAACTTTAACCGCATAATACACTAAACGCCAAAACACCCTAAAAACTCTAAAACCAAAACATAATTTCAAAATGAATTCAGCGATTATCATTTTCATCAAAAATCCCATCAAAGGCACGGTCAAAACCAGATTGGCGCAAGACGTTGGTAACGACAAGGCTCTCGAAATTTACCAAACGCTTTTGGCGCATACACGACAAATTACCGTATCTTTGGATTGTGATAAACGCCTGTATTACAGTAAAAACATTGAAGTAGGTGATGAATGGGCAAATGATACTTACCAAAAAAACGTTCAAATAGAAGGAGATTTGGGTGAGAAAATGGCAGCGGCTTTTCAGGAAACTTTTGAGGCGGACTACCAAAAAGTGGTAATCATTGGTAGTGATTGTATTGCATTAAATAGCGAAATTTTGCAGGAGGCTTTTCATCAATTGGATACCCATGATTTTGTTGTAGGGCCTACATTTGATGGAGGTTATTATTTGATTGGCATGAGATCGCTTTTACCTTCCGTTTTTACCGACAAAAATTGGAGTACCGAATCCGTTTTTCCTGATACAATTGCAGCCCTTCAATCGGCGCAAAAAAGCTATTTTCTACTACCTCAACTCAGTGATATTGATTACCTAAAAGACTGGCAAAAACATAAAGCAGATTTAAAAATATGAAAAAAACAATACTTCTTATTTTTCTTACATTCTTTTTTTTCTTGTACTTCAATAACCTTGAAGCTCAAACAACAGGGCTTCGTATTGACTATTTTACGGATTACCACCTCAATCCAATTTTTTACAACCCCGCTTTTGCAGGAGAAGAAAGCCATCCGATGATAGGTGTTTCGGGAAGAAACCTCAAAAATGGTGTCTCTGAACCGTATTCTTTTCAGGGGTTTATACATGGACAAATTGAAGCCATCAAAAGTGGAGTAGGATTAATGGTCAACTATCACAGTTTTGGGGATATTTACAAACGGCGGCAAATGAAAGTCGGATTGTTGTACAGTTACACCATTCAGGCGGGTGAAAAAGGGCGGTTCAAGTTGGGTTTAAATTCATCTTTGTTGCACTACAATTCCAATTTTGTACCGAATTCGGGCAGTGTAGATGTGGTCAAAACCAACGAAAGCTTTTTTAAGTTTAATTTGGACGGCAGTGTTTTGTACCTAAATGGTGATTTTTATATGGGCGCAACGATTTTTCATACCAATGAACCCAACTTTGAGTTTTACAATATAGGCGGCAACAACCGCTTTCAAAAGGAGGCATACCTCAGCATGGGAACGCAGATTGGGGTGAACGAAAACATTACGCTACACCCTGCTGCAATGTTGAATTTTAGCCTCAATCAGTTCTCAGGTTCTTTCAACAATCAAGGTTATATTGACCTAAGTTTATTGGCAAAATTCCATGACAAATACTTGGCTGGAATCAGCTACAAAATGAATCAACCGCCTTATAAAATTGCCTTAACCGCAGGTGTCAAACTCGCTGAAAAATACCAGGTTGCCGCAACCTATCACCTCAAGCAGTCTGCTAACTACCTCAATCGAAGCCGTGTAGGAGTAACATTCAATTATTTTTTGGTGAAAGAGGAAGAAGCTCCAGAATAAACATAGTGTACCCAAATAAATCCGACCCGTACCTTTAAGGTTTTGTTCATAGTATCTACCATCTTCGCTATTTACCTTCATGCTAGTAGACTTGGTGTTTCATTTCGTACAAGTTAGGAAACTTATACGGGCAAATATTTTCAAATTAAAAAAGGCATTACAGTCCTAAACTGCAATGCCTTTTACTTTATATTTTGAGTTTACATTCTCACTACTCCACCAAGAGCTTTTTCATCACCAACCCATTACCACTTTTCACCACCACCAAATACACTCCAATCGGGAATCCTTCAGTAGCAATCAAAAACCGTTTATTTACCTTCGACAATTGAAATCCTTGTGAAAACCACTGACGACCTGCTACATCCAAAACCTCAATCGTAGCGGCTATATTTCTTTGTAAATCAAATTGAAGTGAAACAAAATCATTGGCGGGATTTGGATACAAAAGCCAATCATTCAAACCTTCAATCGCTGCAATATCCGTCACAAAGGTCACTTCGATTTCGTCCGTAGCTTCACAACCATCAGCCGTGATGACCGTCAAACCATAAGTACCCGATTCCGTCACCACAATACTTGAACTCGATTCCCCATTTGACCACAGATAAACCACATCCTCCAAAACCTCCATTTCCAAAACTACCGCTTCACCCTCATTCTGAACAATATCTTCACCTAAATCCAACATCGGAGTCATCAATTCCTCCAAAGTCGCCTCCGCTTCCACCGTACAGCCATTGATATCCGTGACCAAAACCTGATAAACTGCTGGAGAAAGGTCGGTCAGAATTCCCGTTATCGCTCCATTGTTCCACTCAAAACTATAAGGTGCAGTTCCACTCAAAACCGTAGCAACCGCTTCACCCGATTCATTGTCACAGCTTGATGTTGTAGTCAAATTCGCTGTCACATCCTCAAAAACCTCAATCGTTACAGACACCCTTTGACTCTCGCAGGTTTGGTGAACGCTTGCCACTTCAAAAGTGTAAATGCCCAACTCATTGATAAAAGACGCAGTATCAAATTCATCATTGTTAAATGTTTCGCCTTCCTTCAACAAATTGCCTGCTTCATCGTATATATTGAAGGTCGTAGGGCAACTGCAAAATTCGGGAAAACCCGTCAAGATAATCGTTGGCGCATCCTCCAAACCGCAACTTTCAAAAGCACTCGTCAACACTTCGGGAGTCTTGGGAGTTGCGAAAACTGTAATGTATTCTGTATAAGCTGTTCCACAATTTGCGCCACCGCCTTCGTGAATCACCTCAAAAGTTTGACTATTCGCATTATCTCCTATATTTGCCATAAAAGTAATCACCTTATTGCCTTCATTGTCCACATCAACCACAACGTTTGCACCAACATCCGTCAGCCAATGCCCGCTTGTATTGTTCGATAAAATAGTCAAAGGCAAATCACTTTCACATACCTCAAATCTGTCTCCCTCAGTCGTCCATGTAGAATCAAATTCATCAACCAGCATAATTGTTTGCTCCTCACTACTAAAACAGCCATTTTCTGTCACCGTATAGCTAATAGTCACTTCCCCTACCGTTTCAGGAGTCCAAAAACTCCCTTCAATCGGTTCACCATCTACTGCAAAAGTACCTCCCAAAGTTTGTAGGGGAACCAAAAACAAATCACCATCTGCTATACAAAACTCAAAAGGCACAAAAAAACTGGCATTGGGCGAACCTTCATCCTTCACTTCAACTGTTTGCATCACTTCACAATCATTCGCATCCATAATCGTTAAAACATAAGTCCCCGCCACCAAATCTTCAATTGTTGAACCCGTTTGCCCACTCTCCCAATGGAAGGTATAAGGTGCAGTGCCTCCCGAAACCGTTGCAACTACTCGCCCATTTGCTTCATTGCAGTTGGCATTTTCCACTTCAATGCCAATCACAGGACTGTCAATAGCTTTCACTTCAATTTCTTGATTTACAGAGCATCCATTCGCATCTGTTACCAACACGCTGTAAGTTCCTGCTGTTATGTTTTCGAGATTTTCACCCATATCGCCCGTATTCCAATCGTAGGAAAAAGGAACTGTTCCACCCACAATTTGCAGCGAAATACTTCCGTTTTCCCTATTGCAGGTAGCTTCAGTGGTTATGACTTCAATTGCTTCAATCCCTGACAACGCTTCTACAACAAAGGTTTTGGAGGCAGAACAGCCATTTGCATCTGTCACTAAAACATTGTAAAAAACGCTGGTTGTCAAATCATCGGCAAAAAATCCTATTTGGCCATTCCCCCATTCAATATTGTATGGCTCAGTCCCCCCTTCAATGCTTACCGTAGCACTGCCCAATCCATTACCACAAGGTTGTGAAATAGTAAGAGCGATGGTAGGAAAATCAATATTGGCTTCGATTTCAATATTTTGTGAAGTCATACAGCCCGAAGCATCGGTAACTTCAAGTTGGTAATTACCACCCTCATTGATTTGGATAGATTCGCTAGTTTCACCTGTGTTCCATTGAAGTGTGTAAGGAGCGATGCCGCCCGAAATATTGGCAGTAATCGTACCATCACTATTGCAGTTGGGAGCGATGGCAGACAATTCCAAATGAGGTGTACCTAAATTTTGGATTTCGTATGAACCATTTGTCGTACACCCATTCGCATCCGTTACCAAAACACTATACGTGCCTTCTGTTAGATTTTCGATTTGATTGCCTATTTCGTTGGCGTTGGTATTCCAGTCGTAGGAAAAAGGAGCTGTTCCGCCTGCTACGATTGCAGTGAGGCTACCATTGCTGTCATTGCAGCTTGCATTTATTCCTTCAAAAACAAGCGCTTCTATCCCCGCAAAAGCCTCAATCCTAAAATCGCTAACCGTGCTGCAACCATTGGCATCTGTTACTTCAATTTGATACAATACATTGACAACCAAATTATCTGCCGTTTCTCCAATTTGCCCATTACTCCATGCGATTTGATAAGGAGCAACACCACCTGTAATGACTACAGTGGCACTCCCTTCCTCCCCTACACAAACTGTCTGGGCATTGACTTCAAAAATCGGTAAATTTATGTCGGAGTTTATCACAATACTTTGTGTACTAACACAATCATTGGCATCGGTTACAAATAGTGAATAAGTGCCTGATTCTGATATATTGATGTTTGGGCTTGTTTCTCCTATACTCCATTGAAGGGAATAAGGAGGAGTGCCGCCCGAAATATTTGCGCTGATTTGCCCCGCTTCATTACAAGAGGGTTCGACTCCTGATAAATCCACATTGGGTGTTCCTGCATTGACCAAGTTGATGTTTTGCAAGGCCGTACAACCCACATCATCGGTTACAAGAACGGTATAAGTACCTGCTGACAAATTATTTGGGTTGGGAGTATTGCCAATCTCTTGTGTGTTCCATTGGTAGTTGAAGGGAGGAGTGCCATTGTTGGCTACAATGTTGATAACTCCATTGTCTTCGCCGCAAGTCGGTTGTATGGTAATGGCTTGTAGAGTCGGTAATTGGGTATTGGTAATCGTGATGGTTTCGGTAGTCGAACAGTCATTTGCATCCGTCACAAGAACTTCATATTGCCCTGCTGTAAGGTTGACAATAGAAGCACTATTTTCGCCATTGCTCCACTGAAAAGTAAGTGGTTCAGTGCCTCCAAAAATACTTGCAGTTGCAGAGCCGTTACTCAAGCCACAGGTTGCATTTTGTTGGGTAATGTCTAAACCGAGAGCACAGCCCACAATTTCGGGTGCGTCAATTGTAGGGGATTGTTCGTTGTTGTTTTGTCCCATGATTTTCGGGGCGAGGAAACTTTGATATACATAGCCATTGCTTTGGTCTTGGACAAACACGATGGTTCGCATTTGATTGGCAGTCACAAAGTTGGGCAACGTATAGGAAGTATTGACGGTTGTAGAGCTGTTGGCGGACATTGCTGCAATGCTCGTACCATTGAAGTTCGGCAGCATTTTTCGCATCACATAAGGAAACTTTTTTTCACCATTACTCCCAGGGGCAGAAGTATAGTTTTTTTCCTTTTCTACGGCTACAATATGCACCCGCAAATTATTGGAGTTAATCGGAAGCAGTGCTTCAATTGTGGCTTCAATGTTGACTGTGTTCCCTGTTTGGGTTTCATCTACGGTGATGATGATGCCGCTGCTGATACTGGCAAGAGAGTTGATAATCGATTGATTGACATTGGCGGGAGAACCTGCATACTGTCCGCCATCCAAAACTGCTGTCGGCACGCCACCAACTCCATAGTAACTGACTCTTGAATTGGCATCGGCTGAGTTTTCTTGATACATCGGGTCAAAACCAGGCCATGAGGTGTGGTATTTGATGGGCGCAACGTGGTCAATGTTGCTGTTCATGAGGGCATCGAAAGCGGGATTATAGGCGGCACATGGCCCACAGGAGGCGTTGGTAAAATGTTCGGCTAAAACGGTGCGTATGGGTACTTGCATCAACACATTGAAGGTTGTTTCCAATACATCGTTTTCGGGATTGTCGTCTGCTGTGCCATTGATATTGCTGGCCCATACCTTCAATGTGTGTTCTCCTGCCATTGGAGTCCATGGAAGGGTGTGGGTAAAGTTTGTAATGGCATTGGAGGGAAATGGAAAGCTGAGGTTTTGGGAGTGAACCATTCCGTTGTTGGCTTGCCAATTGAGGGTGAAGGAATTGACGAAGGTTGTGCCGAGGTTCATGATGCGGCCTGTGATGTTGTGTTCGGTATTGGCGAGCAGTAGATTGGGCATGGTTAGGTTTACTATTGCCAAGTCTTTTGCATAGGGTTCGATGATGAACAAACTGGTTTCGGAGGCATCAAAATCACCGCCCGAAGCATAAGTCGTGTTTCCTGCACCAACGCTGTAACTGCCATTGCCGAAACTGCAACAGATTCCATCGCCATAGACATCGTTGATAATGAATCCGATGGTGGCATTGTTGGGAATACAGACGTTTTGGGTATAAGTGTTGTTGGCCGTTGTATAGGGGCCGCCGCTTGCATAGACTGTGCCTGTTGTCCAATTTTTGAGTTCCCAAGTGGTTTCGTCGGGATAGTTGTCAGTGGTAATGCTAACGGTTATTTGGGTTTGATTGGCAGGGCATTGTGCTGAAAGTGAAATGTTTGCCGCAAGGAATAGACAAGTATGAACAAGGCTGAGGAAGGAAGAACGGAGGTAAAGATTTTGGAACATGATGGCTTGTTTTGGAAATGGATGGCGTTACTTTTACATAACATTGGGTAAAAATACAAAAAAGAGGATAGTTTGGTTAAGGTATAAAAAGAAAAGGCTGCTACATTGGTTTGAAAATTCCACTTCGTTCCTGTACACCTGCTCCTTTCAATAAAATTGGGCGGTCAATGACGATGGTCGTTTGAACCAAATAAGTTGGATGTATTGTATAGATTCAGTATGGTATCAAGATCAGCCTTAGTTGGGTCATTATTTTTGGGAATATGAGAATTTATGTAACCCTTACGAATATAACTATTCTTTTTGTAAAACAATTTGACTATCAGATATTATATTTCTTTTTTTTCATAAAGCAATGAAAATTAAATGATTTGTTTTATATATTTATTTCCTCAAATTGAATTTCTTAATGCCTGTTAATTAAATATTAAGGAAGTGTTAATTAATTTTATATTTAAAAACAAAAAGATTGGATGGGTGGTGAGCTTTATGTGGAGTACAACTATCAGTTTATAAAGCCAACTTGCATTGCTTGAATTGCTAAAAAAATGAGTTCTTTGGCTATATCTGTGAAATAAGACCTTCTAAATCTTTGGAGTGAGAAGGAAATTACCTTGAACGGAAAGGAAATAGCTGAAAATTCGTTATTTTTGTAGGCAATCAAACCAAATTTTGCAAAATAGTAGCAGTGTTAAAAACAGAAGAAAAACTTTACACGGTTGAAGAATATTTGGCTTTGGAGGAAAAACCCGATGCCAAAAGTGAATTTTACAATGGAATTATCTGGGCGATGTCAAGGGGGACATTGAATCATGCTACCATTAGTTCCAACGTGAATTATGCGCTACACAATGAGCTAAGTACCTAATCAAAATTATTGGTACATTTCAAAAATCACAAAATGTTTATTATTAACTTTTTGTGAAGATTTTAATATCCTTTTAAATCTGGTTAGGTACTTACGTGCTAAAAAAAGTAAATGCCGAATATCGAGTAGCGATTTGAAAGTGCAAATAGAAAAACACAATTGTTTTTACTATCCTGATGTGATGGTTTTATGCGGAGAGGTAGCATTTGCAGAAAATCGAACGGACATTGTCAAGAACCCCATTTTGGTTATTGAAGTATTGCCGCCTTCTACTGCGGACTTTGATAGAGGCACAAAATTCAATCGCTATAGAAGTTTGGAATCCCTTCAAGAATATGTACTTGTTTCGCAAGACAAGCCCAAAATAGAGGTATGGTACAGAGAAGAACCGAACCTTTGGCGCATTTCCAACGTGATTGGTTTGGAAGCAAAGGTTCGGCTACATTCCATTGGTTGTCAAATCTCTTTGGCGGATATCTACTATCTGATTGAGGATTTGGAGGATGTGCAGATGGAATTGGATTTGTAAAAACTGCTTTTATTCAGATGTTGTACTACTTCATCTGTGTATTTCAATATCATTTATTTGGTGAATTTCTTCTTCATAATCGAATGTTTCTCTAAACGCCTGTTCAAAATCCTCTATTATAATTTCCACAGGCTCAAATCCAATGCTATACCGAATAAAACTATCAGAAATATTCAATTTTTTTCGTTCTTGGTCACTTAACTTAAAATAGGTAAAAATACCACATTGCTCAACAAGGCTGAACACTGCTCCAAAATTACTGCCTATGTAAGGTATTTGTAAATTTTCAACAAAACAAGTTGTTTGTATTTCGTTGGCATCTAGTTCAAAGCTAACAACTCCCCCATGTCCTGCTAAGTACTTATATGCTAAGTCAGAAAATTCAAAATCATCTAAGCCTGTATAATATACTTTTTTGACCATTGGATGATTTTGCAGATAGCGAGCCAACTTAAAACCATTTTTGTTATAATGGTCCATCCTCATGGAAAGTGTATGAAGGCTTCGATTCAACAAAAAAGCAGTATTTGCATCACTAATACTTCCCATCATATCTCTCAACACTCGGATTTTTCCTATATTTGATTGAGAACCTGCTACACTTCCTGCTAGAATATCACCTTGACCACTAAGATACTTGGTACAACTATGTAGAACTAAGTCTGCTCCAAATATCTGTGGTTTAAAGTTCATAGGACTTGCAAAGGAACTATCAATTACAAGAAGCGTTTCTGGCGACTTTACTTTAGCAATTCTTTCAATATCAACTAAATGAAGATGAGGATTAGACGGCATTTCTACAAACACAATGCGAACTCGTTCAATATTGTGCTTGTTGATAAAGCTAGCGTAATCCATCAGTTCTTTATGTGAAGCGGGATAGATATTAACACCTAAACTATTTAATATTGTTAGGCAAAAACTGCGAATTTTCCTGTACCCATTTTCAGTAAAAATAATACTATCTCCCTTTTTCAAAAAAGCTAAAAATGTTGTTGTAATAGCTGCCATACCCGATGGAAATAGCAAAGCCGATTCACAATTGTCTAATTTAGCTAATCTTTCTTCTACTTCTTCCCAGTTTGGGTTATGATATCGCCCATAGCGTCCTTTTTTTAAAGTATTTCCTTCATGATAATTGACAACATCATCAGTATCTTCAAAGTAGTAAGTAGCCGTACGAAATAGAGGTGTCACAACACTATTAAGGTAAGGCAAATGTTTATTTTTAGGCATATATATATTGTATTATGTATTTTTTTAAGGCGAGAACAAATTTACTAAAATTTTTTGTTCTTTGAAAATTTCAGTAAAACAACAAGTCCTCATCTGAATTTCTAAAATACATAATCATGCTTTACCAAAAAGTGCTGTGCTATTGACAACGGAGCAGACAATTGATACAATTAAAGTTCCACCAAACCATTCGCTATCAAATATTCTGCAATTTGCACCGCATTGGTTGCCGCACCTTTACGCAAATTGTCCGAAACAATCCACATATTGAGCGTTTTTGGTTGCGATTCATCACGGCGAAGGCGGCCTACAAATACCTCATCTTTGCCTTGCTGATAGAAAGGCATCGGATAAATGTTGTTTTGAACATTGTCCATCAAAACCACGCCAGGCATTTCGGTCAACAATCGGCGAACTTCTTCCATTTCGTATTCATGTTCAAATTCCACATTTACCGTTTCTGAATGACCGCCAATCACCGGCACACGAACAGCCGTAGCTGTCACGCCAATCGTTGAGTCGTTCAAAATTTTGCGGGTTTCATGCACCAATTTCATTTCCTCTTTGGTATAGTCGTTGTCCAAAAACACATCACAATGCGGCAAACAATTGAGGTCAATGTGGTAAGGATAGACCATATCACCTTCCAAACGACTGCGCTCATTTCGAAGTTGAGCAACAGCCTCTTTACCTGTTCCCGTCACCGATTGATAAGTAGAAATCACCAAGCGTTTCATCTTGTATTGCTTGTGTAGAGGAGCCAAAGCCATCACCATCTGAATGGTCGAACAATTGGGATTCGCAATAATTTTATCGTTTTTGGTCAAAATATCGGCATTGATTTCGGGAACAACCAAAGGAACCGTCTCGTGCATCCGCCAAGCAGATGAATTGTCTATCACCGTTGTACCCATTTCTTCAAATTGTGGTGCCCACTTCAAAGAAGGCCCTGCGCCTGCCGAAAAAATAGCGATATCTGGCTTGTTGTACAAAGCCACCTCCATGCTCACAATTTGTTCTTTTTGTCCTTTGAATAAGATGGTTTTTCCAACAGAACTCTCAGACGCAACTGGAAAAATTTGAGAAACGGGTAAGTTTCGTTCCTGCAATACCTCTAACATGACTTTTCCGACCATGCCTGTCGCGCCAACAACTGCAACTTTCATATTGTGATTGATTTATTTTACTGATTGCTAAAAAAGGTTATATTACACACAATTATTAAGCCAACAAAGGTAAAGCAAAAACTTCAAAACTTAGCGATATCATTTTAACTTTGATTTTCATTTTAATACTCCAACTTTCATGATCACTTCAAACGAAAACAAGACTACCACACACCATCAAATCCACTGGGGAAATGCCGCCAACATGCAGGCTATTGAAGCCGAAAGCGTTGATTTGGTGGTGACATCACCACCTTATCCCATGATTGAAATGTGGGACGAAATTTTTGCAGCACAAGAAACATCGGTCAAAGAAGCATTGAAGCAAGGAGATGGACCTGCAAGCTTTGAAGCCATGCACCAAATTCTCGACAAAGTTTGGGCGGAAGTGTATCGGGTTTTGAAAGTTGGTGGAATAGCTTGTATCAATATTGGTGATGCGACTCGAACGATTGACAAACATTTTCGGCTCTACTCCAATCATGCCCGCATCCTTCAATACTGCATTTTGCTTGGATTCAGCAATTTACCCACCATTCTTTGGCGAAAACAAACCAATGCACCCAACAAATTTATGGGTTCGGGAATGTTGCCGCCAGGAGCTTATGTAACCCTCGAACACGAATACATTTTGATTCTCCGCAAGGGCAACAAACGAAACTTCAAAACCGCAGCCGAAAAACTGAACCGCAGCGAAAGTGCTTATTTTTGGGAGGAGCGCAATGTTTGGTTTTCGGATATTTGGGATTTGAAGGGGGTAAAACAAAAACTGAGTAGCCAAAAATCGAGGGATAGAAGTGCGGCTTACCCTTTTGAGTTGGCGTACCGTTTGGTCAATATGTTTTCGGTGAAAGGGGACACTGTTTTAGACCCCTTTTTGGGAACAGCTACGACTACACTTGCCGCAATTGCCTCCAAACGAAACAGCATTGGCTACGAAATTGACCCAGAATTGGAGGACACTATCACCGAACAAATTCTCGACGCCAATTTGCCTGCCGCTTCCATCGATTTTCTTCAAAAACGCATCGCTCGACACCTCGAATTTGTGCATCAACGCCAATTATTGAAGGGCGCAAATGCGTTTAAATATGAGAGTGTGAATTATGGTTTTCGGGTGATTACGAGGCAGGAGGTGAAGATTCGATTTGAAGAACTGAAGGGAGTTAAAAGTATTGGAGGGGGGAGTTTTGAAGCGGAATATGGGGAGTAGGTTTTTTGAACAGGAACAGCTACCAGTTCCTGTTCAAAAACCCTACTCCAAAACCACCACCTTCTAGGTTTAGGAGACGAATTTTAGTCGAATTTATGGATTTCCACTAAAACCTTCTATGAACCATTATTTGAAAGGTTTGTAAGTATTTCAACCACACTTCAACCAACCCGTCACGCTCATTCTCTGCTGATGGCTTACCAAGACTTCATGTTCCAATTCACTGCTTTTGAAGAAAACACACTTGCTATTCAAAGGGCTAATTTTTTGGTTATCCGCACCATTGTAAATGCACAATTCACCCCCATCACCCTCTTTCCAGTCCACATTTAAGTACATAATCATCGAAAATGCCCGACTGTTGTTGTCCTTGAACTGATCCAAATGTCGCTTGTAAAAACTGCCTTTTTCGTACAGGGCATAGTGAAACTCGTAGCCCGTAATCCCCGCATAACAAGTGCGGTTGAGAAAGGTCACAAATTCGTCCATCAAGTCAAAAAAGCTATTTTCGTGAGTATCATTGTGTTGGCGATCCAACCAATAAATCACATCACTTCTCACCAGTTTATTCTCAGTGAATTTGGCATTGTTTCCAATGCCTGCCGCTTTCATTTGTTCGCTTGAATGAAGAGCTAAAAGGTTCGCTCTCAGGTTAGCAGCCAAAGCTTCCGATAAGAAGTTTTCGGCAAGGCCAACTTTGTTTTCTATGAAACTGTTGATCAAATAATCGAATGTTGTATTCAATTCGTACCATTAAAGTCATGCGGCATACAACCGACAACTTGGCAAGTTACGCATTAAATCCAATTAAAACCGTAGATAAAAATACCTCTTTGAAATTTTGAAGTAAAAGAGAAGTAAGCAGGTGAAAATATCTCCTGCTTACGAAAAATGTTTACTGTCAAGTTCACATAAAACTAGCTATACTTCCTTTAGTTAGCAAGTTATCAAGTGTTGCGTTTTTTTGGCAAGACTTGTTAAAAAAAGTGTTGCAAATATTTGAAATATGAAGTAATGTAGTTCTTTCGATTGCCCTTATTCCCCCGACTTGTTGGGATGTCCTACTTGTACTTTTGGAGCGTTAAGCAAGAACGTCCCCTTTTGGGGGATTTATGGGGTTTCAGGTTTGACTTTTTAGTTCTTTTACGTCAAGTTGAGCGAATGTGAAATCCCGAATCAATCGAGGGCAAAAGAATATTCAAAAAACATAAACTCTGCTTAGAGTAAAATCTAATCCACTTTTCCTATTAGTACTGACTACGTCAGGTTAGGATTGCCAATAAAATAACTTCCCGATTTGCCTACTGTCCTTATCTTGCTTCCTGCATCTTTCGTCCAAAGTCCAATATTTAAAGTGCTTCTCAAAAACAAACCTTCGATGGCTTCGGTTGTTGGGGGTTTATTTTTTGGGGGGAATGGAATTTACATTCAAATCATAAATGCAATTTGTGGGAAATACAAATTAGGAGGAAAGCTTAAAAGAGGAGAGGTTGCACCACAACGACTCCCAGAGTTTTGTAAATCCACGATGACATAGGATATTGGTAGTTAATCGGTAAGGTATGCTGATGCGAGACTGTTAGTCCAGATGTAATGTCAGATCTTATTTTCGTTTCCTTTTATTTCATTATAAAAAAACCGCCTACCACATAAGTAGCAGACGGCAGATTGTTCACAAAAAAAAATTATTTCCACGTCTAATAACAAAATCTATGAAATGAGAATTCACAAAAGTTGTCAAGGAATCAAAATTATTCCTTCCAACATAGCAGTTTTCCTCCAACTCATTATAAACGAATAAACTATGTTTTGTTTTGGATATTTGATACTGGATATTGAGGTATTTTTAAAATAATTTCCCAATATCCAGTATCTTAATACCACAACCCCTTACTTAATCCACATTGTCATGCAAAAAAGGATTGCGTTTCTTAAACTCCAATTTATCCTTTTCGTCCTCCGTCAATGAGTACTTAGAAATATTCGACTCCGAAGAATGAGGCGTATCCTCCAACTGCACATTGCGGCGTTTGTAAGCTGGCTCATTCTCCAACTCCTTCAAATTGGCATTGGAAGGTGACTGCAATTTCATACTCAAACCACGCAAACGTTTTCTACGCTCCATAAATACCTTCATTCGTTCCTCCTCCGTGCTATACGTCTTTCCAAACCGCTTTGAATCAAAATGCGGATTACCCGTTTTTTCATCCTCCTCCATTGGAGTCATTTCCTGCTTAGGCGCAATACGTTTGTAGCGTTGCGGATTGAAGCTAAAATCCTCCTCAGGCTCTTCCCTTTGCGGCTCCTTCAATACAGGCTCTCTCGAAACCACTGTTTTTGGAGTCACAGGTTGTTCGTCATCCAAGCTAATCACCACACGCTCAGGTTTGCTAGCCTTGCGGGCCTCCTTTGTTTCAAAACCCGTAGCGATTACCGTCACGCTGATGCGATCCTCCAAAGATTCATCCGAGCAATTACCCCAGATAACCTCTGACGTATAGCCCGCAGCCTCTTGAATATAGCTCGTGATCTCGCTTACTTCGTCCATCAATACCTCTTTTGTACCAGAAGTAATGTTCAACAAAATATGCTGTGCACCACGAATATCGTTTTCGCTCAACAATGGAGAAGCCAAAGCCTGCTTCACTGCCTTCAATGCACGGTCATCACCAACCGCCATTCCAGAACCCATAATCGCCACACCGCTATTACGCATCACCGTGCTAACATCTTCAAAATCCACGTTCACATAACCAGGAACGGTGATAATTTCTGCAATACCCCTTGCAGCCGTTGCCAAGACATCGTCCGCTTTCGCAAAAGCCTCAGAAAGAGACAAATTGCCGTAAAGCTCCCGCATCTTGTCATTAGAAATCACAATCAAAGCATCCACATTCTCCTTCAATTCTTCAATTCCTTTGTCTGCCTGACGGATACGTTTACCTCCTTCAAAAAAGAAAGGAGTCGTCACAATACCCACGGTCAAAATGCCCAACTCGCGAGCCGCACGAGCTACCACAGGCGCACCTCCAGTACCCGTACCACCGCCCATACCAGCGGTAATAAAAATCATTTTCGTATCCTTACCCAATGCCTGTTTGATATCGTCCATAGACTCCAAAGTTGCATTGCGTCCTACTTCGGGTTGCGAACCTGCGCCACGACCTTCGGTAAGACCAGGTCCCAGTTGAATTTTGTTGGGAATTTGGTTCTGCTCCAATGCTTGTTCATCCGTATTGCAGATCATAAAGTTCACACCTACAATACCTTGCTTGAACATGTGCGTCACAGCATTGCTTCCGCCTCCACCTACACCGATTACCTTGATGATGGAGTTTTCTTCTTTTGGTAAATCAAATTGTATAGACATAGTTTATTATTTTTTCGTTTACAATTTATTTTTTTAGGTTTAAATAATTTTGAGTGGAATTGCTATATGGTTGTATGGTTCTATGGTTCTATGGTTCTATGGTTCTATGGTTCTATGGTTGAATTGTTGTATGACTTTGAACAAGAATTAACTACGGAAAATAATTTTCTGTACTTGGTGTACTCATTGCTAAATCCGCATATTTTTTTTTGTAAACTATTCTTGTTCAAAGCGTTATTGATAAAGTCACAAATCAATAAAGCCATCTAACCATTTAACAATTCAACCATTTAGCAATAAAGCCATTAATCATAATCATTCATATCTCCTTCCAACCATTCTTTGCTCTTGCGAACCAAATTGTCCCACCAAGAGCCAGAAGATTTAGAAGCATTGGATTCCTCGTGGTAAATATCCTGAAAATCATCTTTTGGACGTTCCATTGGAGTTTGTGTTGATACCACTTCTGTCACATCTTCCTCTTCCACCACAGGCTCTTGCACCACATCCACAGCACCCACGGGTTCTGCATCTTCCATTGCCATGATAATCAAACCCACCGCCGTAGCATACATCGGGTCGTTCAAATCTCGGTAATTGGGATTCACCAAATGTTCGCTCGGCAAACCCACACGCGCATCCATGCCACTGACAAACTGGGTCAAAAAGTCCAAAAACTTCAACCTCGCACCGCCACCAGTCGCCACAATACCGCCAATCAATTTATTCTCAAAACCAGACCGACGAATCTCAAAATACACATGCTCCAAAATCTCCTCCATTCGGGCCTGAATAATGTGCGAAAGATTGCGAACAGAAATCTCTTTCGTTGAGCGACCCCGAATACCAGGAATCGACACCACCGCATTCTCCTGCGACTCCGACACCAAAGCACAGCCAAATTTTACCTTCAATTTTTCAGCTTGGTCTTCCATTACCATGCAGCCCTCTTTGATGTCCTCTGTCACGATGTTTCCACCCAAAGGAATAACGGCTGTATGTCGGATAATACCTTCTTGAAAAATCGCAATATCCGTAGTGCCACCGCCAATATCTACCAGAGCAACACCCGCCTCCAATTCTTCTTCATTCAACACAGCCGAAGCCGAAGCCAAAGGCTCCAAAATCAAACCAGCCACTCGCAATCCAGCCTTCTCCACACACCGATTGATGTTGTTGATAGCAGCCGTTTGACCAGTAATCACGTGAAAATCAGCTTCCAATCGTACACCCGACATCCCAATAGGATCTTTGATGTTTGCTTGTCCGTCAATTGTAAACTCCTGCGGCAAAACGTGAATAATCTGTTCACCAGGATTCAACCGCAATTTGTGCATATCCGTCACCAAACGCTCGATATCGTGCATATCAATCTCTTGCTCATCGTGGTTACGCATCAAATAGCCTCTGTGTTTTTGACTTTTAATGTGCTGTCCAGCAATCCCCACATAAACATTGGTAAAATCAATTCCCGATCGGCGTTTAGCCTCTTCCACAGCTTCTTGTATGGCACTAACAGTTTTGTCAATATTAGAAATAACGCCTCTCCGTACGCCTTCGGAGGCCGCTTTGCCAACACCTAAAACTTCGATCCTACCATAGTCCGTAAGACGGGCTACAATTGCGCAAATTTTGGTAGTACCAATGTCCAGTGCCGCAACTATTGTGTTCGTGTTTCCCATAGTTGGTTAAATTTATTTTTTCGTGCAAACAATCTGATTCTTATACTTAAGGTTAATCTCTTTATAGGTATCCCACCCCACACTTGCCAAGCCATCTTTGTAAAATGCCATCAACAAGTCAAACTTCCTTTCAATATCTTGTAAACTTTCCAATCGTCCAAAAACAATCTCATGGTCTCCCACCTTTGGAATAATGAGAATATCTCCATTGTCCTCCACATAAATCTGTTCCACCTGCGATTTCCAAAAATCATGTTGGTCAATGTATTGCGATAGCAAATACAAACTTTGTGTAATCGGAGCTTGAATCATTCCATCTATTCTGCCATTATCAAAAATACTTCCTGAAGCCACAGGCACCCGTGCCGTAAAATCCAGAGAAATCGGCATTTTCTCCCCTTCCCGACTGATATAATATGCTTGATTCTCGCTGTTAATCACCCGAACCAATGGGTATTTCTGCCAAACCTCTGCCCACAATTTGCCATTAATGTCAATATACAACTCCGCATTTTCGATATAAGGATTCCGCTCCAATGTATCCTCCAATTCCTGCAATGGAATGAACTTAATCGGCAAATCAAAATCCTTGTTCGGTAATTGTACCGCCATCAATTGCTTCACATCTTCCTCATCCACAAACTGATTCCCAGTTTCGTGATCAATCATCACCTCCACACCCGAACACATGGTATTCTCCTGCTTGCTACTCGAAGCCCCAATCGCCACCATAAACAAAATCCCCACCATGAACCAAGCCAAGGCAAAAAGAACGTGATTATATGTCTTAAACCATTTACGCATTTGCAAAAATGAAAATTAAAAATAATTATTGTCCAACGTAGAAACGTTTTAGTAAAACGTTTCTACAAACACTCCAACGCCTCCTTAATCGGCTCTACCAAATCACTAATATCACCAGCACCCACCGTCAGCAACACCTCAAACTTCCTTCCTTCAATCAATCCTAGCAATTCCGACTTAGCGCACATCACTTTTTCTTCAATTGTCACCTCATCAAAAATCAACTTTGAAGTAACTCCCTCCATCGGTTTCTCCCTTGCAGGATAAATATCCAACAAAATCACTTCATCCGCCAAACTCAAACTCCTTCCAAAACCAACTGCTAAATCTTTCGTCCGACTGAACAAATGCGGCTGAAAAATCGCTGTAATTTTTTTATCAGGGTACAAGTCCCTTACCGAACTCAGCAAAGCTCTCAATTCCTCTGGATGATGTGCATAATCATCAATCATCACCACACCCTTTTCCTCTTCTTCCGCTACCTCTAATTCTCCAGCCAAAGAAATCGCTACACGTTTCGGTTTTGGTTGAATGATGTATTCAAACCGTCTTTTAATTCCTTTGAAGGTAGCCAAAGCCTCTGCAATCGCTTGTGCTTCAATACCCAAATTTTCTGCCACTGCAATTGCAGCAATCGAATTTTCTACATTGTGCAAACCGCCAATATTCAAGGCCAGTTGTGCATATCTTTTTTCAGGTGACTCCAATTCAAAAATATATGACCCACCCAAAATACTCATTTGTCGGGTATGAAAATCAGCCGTTTTCGATTCAAGGTCATAGGTCGCAATCCGTCCATTCACCTCTAAATGTGACAAAATCGAAATACTCTCTTTTGCCACCAGCAAACCATTTTCCTTCAGTTGCCCGACAAACAAACTAAACGCTTCCTCTACTCCTTCCTTCGTACCATAAATGTCCAAATGATCTGTATCTACTGCCGTAATTACTGCTACATTCGGGTGCAATCTTAAAAACGAACGATCATATTCATCTGCCTCCACCACAATCACATCCGTCCGCCCTGATAGGTAATTGGAATCATAGTTCACCATGATTCCTCCCACAAAAGCCGTACAACCATAACCTGCCTGCTCCAAAATATGAGCAATCATACTCGTCACCGTTGTCTTACCATGCGACCCCGCAACTGCAATCGTAAACGTATCCTTCGTTACCAAAGCCAATATTTCCGACCGCTTCAAAACAGGAATGTCACTCTTTTGATAAAAAATCAACTCTTTATGATCCTTTGGGATTGCAGGTGTATAAACTACCACATCTACATCTTTCGGAATCAACTCAACATCCTCTTCAAAACGAATCATCATACCTTCTAATTGCAATTGATCAGTCAAAGGTGTACTCGTCTTGTCATAACCAGATACCTCCACCCCTCTGCGGTGAAAGTAGCGAGCCAAAGCACTCATTCCAATGCCGCCAATACCTATAAAATAGGCAGATGATATGTCGTTGATATTTAGCATCTATTTTTTATAGTTCTATCTTCTACAAGTATTTGCCCCCTAATGAAGTCTTTTATGTTTATAACTTCTTGTAAAGTCTGTTAGGTTATCAACCCAAACACAACTAAATAAAGCACAGAAGTTTTATTAAAATGTCTCTACAAACACAACTTCAAAACCTCCTTTGCTATTCTCTCCGCCGCATCCGTAACCGCCAATTTTTGCAGATTTTCGCTCAAACTCGCTCTTTGCAGTTTATCAAACAAAACCGCATCCATTGCCTTACCTAATTCCTCTGCCGCATCCTTATCCCTCACCATCAAAGCCGCCCCTTTCTCCACCAAAGCCTTTGCATTAGCCGTTTGGTGATCTTCGGTCACATAAGGCGAAGGCATCAAAACCACGGGCTTACCGACAATGCACAATTCCGCAATCGTAGTGGCTCCAGCCCTTGCCACAATCGCATCTGCTGCGATAAAAGCCAAATCCATTCTATCCACAAATGCCATTACTTTCACCATGTCTTTGAAAGGTGAAGCCATGACTGCGGTATCTTCCTCATAATATTTGCCTGCCTGCCAAATCAACTGCACGTCTTTCTCCACTAAATCCTGCAAGTGCGCTGCAATTCCATCTCTCACACCCCTTGCACCACCACTTCCTGCCGTCACAAACAACACTTTTTTGTCGGGATTCAAGTCAAAATGTGCTATTGCAGCCTTCTTTTTTGCTTCAATTTCAGCAACTGTATGCATATCCGAACGCAATTCGATGATGTCTTTACGAACAGGATTGCCTGTCATCACAATTGTATTTTTGTCAAAGAACCTTTCCAAACCATCATAGGCCACACAAACCTTTTTCACTTGTTTTGCCAGAAGGCGGTTCGTGATACCAGGGAAAGAATTTTGCTCCTGAATCAAAGCAGGAATCCCCATCATCGTTGCCATTTTCAGCAAAGGTCCACTTGCATAACCACCTACGCCTACTACCACTTGTGGCCGAAACCGTTTGAGAATCTTCCGAGATTTCCACAAACTCGAAACAAGTTTGAAGGGAAAGCTCAAATTATTGAAGGTCAATCGTCTCTCAAAACCACTGATCCACAAACCTTCAATTTTGTAACCCGCCTTCGGAACTTTTTCCATTTCAATCCGTCCTTCAGCACCTACAAATAAGAGGTCAATGGAATCATCTATTTTTTTCAAGGCATTGGCGATAGCAATTGCAGGGAAAACATGCCCTCCTGTACCGCCACCGCTAATGATTATTTTTTTATTCATTTTATTTCAAATACAATTACCAACCTAAGCACTTACCAATGACACATCTTCCGCTTGCTGTTCAATATAACGACTGACACTCAATATGATACCAATGGAAACAGAGGTAAACAAAAGCGATGTTCCCCCCATGCTCACCAACGGCAAAGTCAATCCCGTCACAGGCAACAAATTAACCGTCACCGCCATATTCATCATGGCTTGGATCACCAAACTAATCGCCAATCCAACCGCCAACAATGCCCCAAATGCTCCAGGACTTTTCACAAAAATCCGAATCGCTCGCTGCAACAGCCACAAATACAAAACCATCACCATCAAACCGCCCAATAATCCATATTCCTCAATGATAATCGCATAGATAAAATCAGAATAAGGATGTGGTAAAAAATTTCGCTGTACGCTTTTGCCAGGAGCCAATCGCACCAAACCGCCATTCGCAATCGCAATTTTGGACTGTACGACTTGATAGGATTCGCCCTCTGAATCATCCATAAAGTTGGCAATCCGATTTTTCCACGTTCCCAAACGACCTTCATAAGAAGTAAAAGAGGAAATCGCTATCACCAGCATAAAGACGGTAATTCCCATCCAAATCGCCAGTCCCATGTGCTTCAATCGCACCCGCCCAATGAACATCACAATCAAACAGGTGAAAAACAACAACAAAGCCGACGATAAATCCGCAGGCATAATCAACACGCACACCAGCAATACGGGAATGATGACAGGCAAAAAGCCTTGATCAAAATCGTCAATAATGTGCTGCTTTCTCGACAAAATCCTTGCAACGTACATGATGAGTGCCAACTTTGCCAAATCCGATGTTTGAAACGAAATATCTATAATCGGTACTGTCAGCCAACGCCTTGCATCGTGAATGTCTGTTCCAAAGGCTAAGGTTATCAATAGCAAAGGAATCGAAATGTACAACATCAACTGCGCTATTCGTGAATAGTAGTTGAAGTTTATCAAGTGTGCCAAATACATCAGCAACACACCTCCTGCCAACAAAAAGAAGTGCCGAAACAGATAATATTCTGTATCGCCTCCTTGCTGCCGAAAAGCAAGCGTTCCCGTAGAACTATATACTGCCAATAGCGAAAAGATGGATAACATCATCACTATGAACCAGATTGTTCGGTCTCCTTGTAATTTGTTGAATATTCCTTGCAAAGTATTTTTACTTTATTGATTTTATCTTTTATATGTCATGCTGTAAGCATTTCGTTGCTCATTCTCCAGGTTTTGATTCCTTTCAACAAGATTCCTATGGAATGACACGATTATGTTGTAATCTAATATCTCAAATTCTTGTTTCCATCCATTACCCGCTTCAACTGTTGTCAAAGTCTTCGACTGTTGACAAAGTTTTCGCTAATTCAGTGACCGCCTCCTTAAAAAACCTGCCTCTTTGTGCATAATTGTCGAACAAATCGAAGCTCGTACATGCAGGCGAAAGCAAAACTACATCCCCATCCGTTGCCAAATTGAAGGCAGTGTTTACCGCTATTGCAGCCGTGTCTGTTTCTTCAAAAACGGGAATCATCCCCCCAAACACTTCACGTATTTTTCGGTTATCAGCCCCCAAACACACAATCGCTTTCACTTTTTCTTTCACCAAATCTATTAAAGAACTGTAATCATTTCCTTTGTCTTGTCCTCCTACAACCCACACAATTGGCTTGGTCATCGCATCCAAGGCGTACCAAACAGAATCCACATTGGTTGCTTTTGAGTCGTTGATAAACTCAATACCTTTGATATTTGCCACAAACTCCATTCGGTGTTCAATTGCAGCGACTTGACTCAAGGTTTTTCTAATCACCGCTACTTTCACACCTGCCAAATACGCTGCAAAACCTGCCGACATTGCATTCAACAAATTGTGTTCGCCCCTCAAACTCAGCTCCTCCGTTGGCATAATTGCCGTTTCATTGAAGTACATCCACCCATTTTTGGTGTAAGCACCTTGCTCGTTCTCAGGCGTTTTTGCAGTAAAAGAATGTACCTTGGCGTTCACACCATTTGCAGTCAACCATTCTCTACTCGTTTTATCATCTGCTCCAACAATCAGGTGTTTTTTTTCGTCCTGATTCATGCTTATCCGAAACTTAGCATCCGCATATTTACCAAAATCATAATCGTATCGGTCTAAATGATCGGGCGTAATGTTGGTAATAACCGCAATATCTGGCTTAAAATCCACAATATCATCTAGCTGAAAACTGCTTACTTCCAATACATAATAATCACGCTTTTCTCCAACCGCCACTTGTTTCGCAAAACTATCGCCGATGTTTCCCCCCACTCCGACATTGAAGTCAGCTTCCTTCAATATTTCGTAGGTCATCGTTGTCGTTGTTGTCTTTCCGTTGCTGCCCGTAATGGCTATGATGAAAGCGTCTGTATATCTCGATGCAAATTCTATTTCCGAGATAATGGGTATATTCACTTCCCTCAACTCCTTCACCAAAGCCACTTTATCGGGTATGCCTGGACTTTTAATTACCAAATCAGTTTTAAAAATGTGCTCTCGATTATGATTTTTTTCTTCGTACTCTATTTCGTTGTCTTCCAGTTCTTTTTTGTAATGGTCTTTGATTGCCCCACTATCCGATACAAATACATGGAAACCTTGCTGCTTGCCAAGAATTGCAGCTCCAACTCCGCTTTCGCCCCCACCAAGAATAACCAGTTTTTTCACCTTGTAGTTGATTAGTGATTAGTGATTAGTGATTTGGTTTTTTTTCATTTAACCAGTCACTACCTAACCTTCAATGTAATAAAAGTCATGACTGCCAACATGATTCCCACAATCCAAAATCGGGTCACGATTTTCGCCTCGGGAATCCCTTTTTTTTGGTAGTGATGGTGCAAAGGTGACATCAAAAACAATCTATTTTCTTGGGCGTATTGCAGTCCATGTTTTTTCTTTCGATATTTAAAAACTGCTACTTGCAGCACAACCGATAGGTTTTCGAGCAAAAAGATGCCACACAAAATCGGTATCAACAACTCCTTTCTCACTGCAATCGCCAAGGCTGCAATGATGCCTCCCAAGGTCAAACTTCCTGTGTCGCCCATAAAAACTTGTGCGGGATAAGTGTTGAACCACAAAAAGCCAATACACGCTCCCACAAAAGCCGCCGAAAAAACGACCAACTCCGAAGTATTGGGCAAGTACATGATATTCAAGTATTCTGATACGATAGTATTGCCCGAAAAATAGGCGAACAATCCGAGACAAACCCCTGCAATTGCAGACAATCCTGCTGCCAATCCGTCAATTCCGTCAGTCAAATTTGCCGCATTAGAAACGGCGGTGACGATGAAAATGATTGCAGGAATGTAAATAATCCACGCCCACCATTCGTAGTTTTTTCCCAACCATGACAACACGCTTCCATAGTTGAAGTAATAGGTTTTCAAAAATGGCATATCCGTAATAGGTGCTTTGAATTTCACCATCGTTTTGCCGTCTTCTGTCTGAAAACGCTCCAACTCACCATAGTAGGTTTCTTGTTGGCTGTTGGTGATGTCTTTCTGCACATACACATCATTGCTTAAATACATGGTCAAACCGATAATCAAGCCAAAACCGACTTGCCCCAGGATTTTAAACCTACCTCGCAATCCTTTTTTGTCTTTTTTGAAGACCTTGATATAATCATCTGTAAAGCCAATTGCTCCCATCCAAACCGTTGCCAAAAGCATCAACCAAATATACACATTGTTGAATTTGGCGACCAACAAAGTCGGAATCAATACTGCTCCAATAATGATAACTCCTCCCATTGTAGGCGTTCCATGCTTTGCTTTCTCACCTGCCAAACCCAAGTCTCGAACGGTTTCTTTGACTTGCATTCGCTGCAAACGTGCTATCCATTTTTCACCAAATACCAAACAGAGCAAAAGTGAAAGCATGATTGCAACCGCTGCTCGAAAACTGATAAATTGAAAAAGTCCTGCACCCGGTACATCCCACTGATTGAGCCATTCAAATAAGTAATAGAGCATTTGATGTATTGTTTTAATTGTTGAATTGCTGTACTGTTGAGGTGATGTATTGACATATTGCTACAATTCAACCATCGAGCAATATAACAATATAGCCATATAACAATTTAACTATCCAACCATTCTTCTAATCCCTTCTGCAATTCCTCCTTATCGCTAAAAGGATGCTTCACCCCATGAATTTCTTGATAGGGTTCGTGTCCTTTTCCCGCCAATAAAATAATATCTCCTTTTTTCGCCAACATACACGCTGTCCGAATCGCCTCCTTTCGGTTGGTGATAAACAAGGTTTTATTCATCGCACTTGGGCTAACGCCCTGCTTCATATCTTCTAAAATGGCATCGGGGTCTTCCGTTCTCGGATTGTCCGAAGTCAAAATGATTTTATCACTGTATTTACACGCAATCGCCGCCATCATCGGGCGTTTGCCTTTATCTCGATCTCCCGCACAACCGACCACCGTAATCAAGGTTTCATTTTGGGTCCGAATCACATTGATGGTTTCCAAAACCTTTTCTAAAGCATCGGGCGTATGAGCGTAGTCCACAATGCCGACCACCGTTTTGCTGCTATTGGTCATTGGGTCAAATCGACCTTCTGCCGTTCGCAATTTGCTCAATTCGGTCAACACTTCAATCTTTTCCTCGCCCAACAAAACGGCTGTGCTATAAACTGCCAACAAATTGTAGGCACTGAATTCTCCAATTAATAAACTGTGAACTTCCTCTCCATCCATGTTGAGCATCAAGCCTGTAAAGCTGTTTTCTAAAACCTTTGCCTTAAAATCTGCCATAGACTTCAATGCGTAAGTATATTGGTGTGCTTTGGTGTTTTGCAGCATAATGCGACCACGTTTGTCGTCCACATTGACCAGTGCGAAGGCTGATTTCGGTAACATATCAAAAAAGCCTTTTTTGGCTTCAATATAGGATTTGAAGTCACCGTGATAGTCCAAATGGTCTCGAGACATATTCGAAAACACACCTCCTGCAAATTCTAAAGAGTCGACTCGGTGCTGACTCACGCTGTGTGAACTCACTTCCATAAAGCAAAACTCACAACCTTCGTCCACCATTTTTGCCAACAATCGGCTGATGGTGATGGAGTCAGGGGTTGTCAGGGGTGCAGGAATGATTTCGTTGTTGATTTGGTATTGAATCGTAGAAAGCAGTCCTACATTGAATTTCAATCCTCTAAATAATCGAAACAAAAGCGTTACCGTACTTGTCTTGCCGTTGGTACCTGTCACCCCGACCAACTTCAATTTGGAAGAAGGATTGCCGTAAAAATTTTCTGCACAAATACTCAATGCTGCCGCCGCATTTGGCACTTGCAAATAGGTGATTCCTTCTTGCAATTCGGCTGGCAACTCCTCACACAAAATGGCTGTTGCGCCTTTCTTAACCGCTGTGTCAATGAACTGATGCCCATCTACTTTAGTCCCTTTCAATGCTGCAAACAAATCACCTGCAACTACTTTTCGGGAGTCCAATTGAAGGACGTTTATGTTTTTGTCGGTCGAACCTGCAACTTGCTGTAGGCTGACTTTATACAGTATGTCACTGAGTTTCATTCTTTTTTAATATCGTTGTATTCGTTTTTTTAGGAGCTTTTTTGATTTCCTTTGCATTGCTTCCAATAGAAACCATTTCGCTCAACGGCATGACTATTGAATTTTGCTATAAGGTTGCATTTATTATTGTTTTTCAACATCCAACTCCAAATGAATGTCTTCTGGTTCAAGGTCGTATAATTCCTTGTCTAATTCTGTTGTCAAAATCGCTCCATTGCTCAAATAAAAATCAATCGTGTTTTTGGTCGGAGTTGCCGAAATATATAGTTTGTCAGCTCCAAACTCTTTCCCCGTTTTCTTACTTTCTTCAAGCAGTTTTTGCCCTATTCTCATTCCTCTGTAATCTTTGCTCACATAGAGAATGTACATCTTGCAGTAGTTCAATTGACTACCTCTTTTTTTTCGTTCGACTGATGCCACTCCAATCAATTGCTCCTTATCAAAAGCACCTGTAATTTTTCCTCCTTTGCTTTTTAGTCTTATTTGATTTTGAATCATTTTACCCAATTCCAAAGGGTCAAATTGCAGGACTGTTATTCTTCTTGACTCCAATTTCAAAGAACCTTTGTCGTATTCATAAAATTCAAAAATTTCTTCTTCTCTGTCAATTTCTCTTATTTTATGGATTTCATTTTCTGATAATTCTCTGAAGCGTATCATTGGGTTTGCATATTTTTTTGTATCATTTCGAGGATGTCCTCGAAATGATGGCTAAACCTTAAGCCACAATCATTAATATCAAGATAAAAACAGTTGATTCCATTGCCTAACAAGGAAATTGATAGAGCTTTCGTTTCCTTTTTTTGGAGAGGATTAACCTTTCATTTTTGAGCATTTTTTCTAAAAAAACAATCTTGCACTATTCCAAAGAACTTTTAATGATTTGACTTACTTTATGATTTAACTCTCTTTTCAGCTTCTTAATTAGGATTCCATGACTTTTATGAAAATAATAGTAATTTTTATGTTTAGGATTCAATGTTTTAACGAAGCCTAACCTTCTTATGTCTCTTTTCCTTAATCCTGTTTTTGAAATATAAAACTCTAAATAACTTATATTCCTTTTATTTGATGTTCGGACTAACTGACACAATATTCTAATACTTTTAATCTCAAATATTATAGAATCTTTTGTTACTATATGACTACCAAATTCTTCTTTAACTCTTGATAACTTATTCGATTCATATTTACGAAACAATATTTCAATAGTTGCTAAAAATAAAGAGAATATAAAACAAAATAATACTGTAAACAACCATCCTTTCAGAACATTGATTAGTTTATATTTAAATGGGGCTGATAGTGCGATAGCTATTAATGGAACTAAAATTCCTAATAATAATTTACAGAACCATTTCTTCGTTTTAGGTATAAAGCTCTCACTCATCTCACCTCAACTCCAAATTCACCACCGTTCCCTTATAATACCGCTGTCCATACCTCGGACTCTGACCCACAACCTTCCCTTTACCCGAAAAACGCACCTTCATTCCCCGATTCTCCAACACATACATCGCATCCCGCAAGCCCATTCCATACACATTCGGAATCAAATTTTCCCGCATCTCTATAGTTTGCAGTTCAATAGAACGATCTTTCGTTTTAGCGGCCACCCAATCGGTGTTCGGATTCGGAGCATGAGAAATACCCAAATTGTTGTACACCAATTCCATATCCGCTTGATACCCTCTTTTGGAAACAGGCAAACTGCCCGCAATTCGGTTGTCAGTGTTCACCAAAGGTTGATGCGTTTTGGTGCTAGTTGAGTAGCACTTCTCTGCAATCTCCTTGAAGATAGGCCCTGCTACCGAACCTCCGTAATAATCACCCATTGAAGGTTTGTTGATGACCACAATGCAAGAGTAAATCGGATTTTCGGCAGGAAAAAAACCTGCAAAACTCGCTTGGTATTCCTTTTTGCGCTTGCGGTCTTTCGCAATATTTGCCGTACCTGTTTTCCCTGCAATGGTGAAATTTTCGGAAGCGATTTTCTTCGCTGTTCCATTTTCTATTACTCCCTGCAAAATTCGCTTTACCGTTTGCGCCGTTTCCTTTTTGCAAATTTGCTTCACAAAATGCGGCTCAAAATCTTCAACACTCGAATTGAGTTCCTTCACTCCACTCACTAAATAAGGTCGCATCATTCGTCCATCATTTGCAATTGCATTGAAGAAGGTCAACAACTGCAATGGGGTAATGTCCAATTCATAACCCACCGACATCCAAGGAAGTGTGATTCCACTCCAATCTTCTGCATCAGGCGTTTTGATAGTTGGACGGGGTTCGCCGATGATCTCAATACCAGTTGGCTGATCGAGCAACATACTTTTCAATTTGTCAATGAACTTCTGTGGATCGGCTCCATAATGTTCGACCACCAGTTTGGAAACACCTACATTGGAGGAAATTTCGATGGCTTTGGCAACCGTAATTTCATTGTAGGGATACCAAAGGTCGTCTTTCATGACTTCCTCATGGTAGTCTTTGTGTCCTCCTTCGATGTCGACAATCGTGGTATCTGTCACCATTCCATCGTCCAACAAAGCCGTCAAACTCACTGCTTTGAAGGTGGAGCCTGGGTCGGTTTTCTCACCGATTGCATAATTGTATTTTTCCCAATAGGTGCTGTCTGTTCCCATTCCCAAATTGGCAATTGCTTTAATCTTACCCGTTTTGACCTCCATTACAATAGCACTACCATGGTCTGCCCAATGGTGTTTCATGTTTTTGAGCAACACACTTTCTACCACATCTTGCAGGTTTACATCCAATGTGGTAAAGATGTCTTTGCCGTTTTGTGCCTCCAATTCGAAATCATCGTGAATCGGAACCCAGGTACCACCCGAAACTCGGTGCATAGATTGTGGCACTTGTGTGCCTCTCAAATATTCATCAAAACTCCCTTCTAAACCAACGGATTGAGAATTGTCTCGTGCATATCCAACGGTTCGCCTTGCCAAAAGACTAAAAGGATTGACCCTTCGATTTTGTTGGTGGAAAATCAAACCACCATTGTATTGTCCCAAATTGAAGATAGGCCAAGTTTTCAATTCCTTCAAATCGTTGTAATTCACCTTTCGCTGAATCAAAAAATAACGCTCTCCCGATGCCCTTGCATCCATCAATCCTTGACGGTATTCATCATAGGATCTATCCTGAAAGTAATTAGCCAAGTTTTTAGACAGGGAGTCAATATTGTTGTTGAAAATACTGTCGGTCAAGCCCGTAGTGTTCACATCCATTCTAATCTCGTAGAAAGGTAGTGAAGTGGCTATCAATCGCCCATCTTCTGAATAAATATTGCCTCTTCGCCCTTCAATGGTGTCAATCCGAGTAGAATTGCGTCCCATTTCTCTCCATTGCTCACCTTCAAACACTTGTATGCGAAACACTTGCATCAGTATTACAAAGCCAACCAGTGATAAAATCAAAAACACTAGATTGATACGCCACAATATGTCTCTTTTTATGCTCAATATTTTTTGTATTGGTGTTTTGAGGTGTTAATGTGTTGTTTTTATTACTAATCGCCAATCACTATTTTCTGTGGCGGCTTGGTTAGTTCTTGCAGTCCATAAGGCCTGACCAACTTCGCCACTTCAGTTAGTTTGCTTTTGTACATCAACTCCGATTTGGAAGTCATGTATTGTGATTCTAATTCTCGAAGTTCTTTTTGAAGGGTGTTGATTTGACGCAAATTGCGCTCGGCATAATGCGTATTTGCAATATAAAAGAGGGCTATAGCAGATACGAATAAGACGTACCTAAGATTGGACACGAGGAAAATACGATCATTGAAGTCCGTTTTTCCTACAAGCGTAAGTATCTTTTTTAAGAAACGAAATACGATATTATCTACTTTTTTTGCCATGGCTTTATTGCGTTTAAGAGTTGATAATCAAATGACTACTCTTTGTGCAATTCTCATTTTAGCACTTCTTGATTTAGGGTTTTCTTTAATTTCTTTAGGGCTTGGAATAATTACTTTTCTATTGATTGCTTTGAATGGTTTTTCGCTGTGTCCATAAATGTCTTTTTCTTCAATACCTTCAAAATTGCCGCACTTGATGTAGTTTTTCACCAACCTATCCTCGAGAGAATGGTAAGCAATGACTACCAACCGTCCCTCATTTTTCAATACTTCTTTGCTTTGCTCCAAAAGGCTCTTCAAGGCATCCATTTCTCCGTTTACTTCGATTCGCAGTGCTTGAAACAATTGGGCAAAAAATTTATTTCTTTTCCCACGCACACAAGGCCCTGCTAATGTGAGCAGTTGAGATACTGTTTTGATCTTGCTCAATTGTCTAGCTGATACGATTGCTTCTGCTAAGTGAAACGCATTGGGTAGTTCACCGTATAATTTGAAGGTGTCAATCAATGCTTGTTTCTGATACGTATTTAGTACCGTTTGAGCAGTGATTTCGGTGTTTGCATCCATTCGCATATCCAATTCGCTGTCACCAAATCTAAAAGAAAAACCTCTATCTTCGGTATCAAATTGGTGCCAAGAAACGCCTAAATCACCCAAAATGCCATCTACTTTTCGCACACCGTTGAGGCGTAAATATTGCTTCAAGTATTTGAAATTTTGAGGAATGAACACAATTCGCTCATCCTCAAATAGATTTGTTTTTGCATCTTGGTCTTGGTCAAAAGCAAAAAGTTTGCCTTTGCCTTTTTCCAGTTTTTCTACAATTGCTTTTGAATGTCCACCGCTTCCAAAAGTCACATCTACATAGATGCCATCGGGTTTTACCGCCAATCCATCTACTGCTTCTGTCAATAATACCGTTTCGTGGTAAACACTCATTTTTATAGTTATATTGTCACATTGTTGTATGGCTAAATTGAAGTAGAACTACACTGCTACTTATTTGCTACACCCTACTCGGTACTCCGCCGCCATTAATAGTTCCTTCACTCATCACTTCTCTCGCCAATTCTGCATACTCCTCAGGATCAACATCGTCCAACATTTTGTAGTAGGTGTCCATATCCCAAATTTCGATTTGATTGAAGGATCCTACCATCACAAGGTCTTTGGAAATACCTGCATACGTCAGCAAACGTTTTGGCAATAAGATGCGGTTGTTGCTATCAATTTTTAATTCATCTACTCCACTAAAATGAAGTCGACGAAAAAGTCTAACTTTAGGGTCGAAAGGGTTAAGTTGTCTGATGGTTTCTGACACTTCATTCCACTCTGAAATGGTGTAAAGGGTCAAACATTTTTCGATTCCTCGATTAATGATTAGACTTTCCCCATTTTCCTGTGGCATTTGCTTCAGAAATTTTGCAGGCATCAATAACCTACCTTTTGTATCTATTTTACATTCGGCTTCGCCGAGAAAACCAGACATAGGTATGACACGTTTATTTAGGTGCTATGACAAAGATAAATCAAAATCTCCACTTTTCTCCACTTAATACCACTTTTTACCCTAAAAAGTTCTTCTTTGAATCACATATTTCCACCTCTAATATTTGCAGATACAAATATTAGAAAAAACACTATAATTCTTAGCAAAAAAACTAATTATTATAGTTTTTTTAAGTTCTAAAACCCTTTACTTCTTACTAATGTTATTGAAATAATAAAAAACAACCATTGATTCTATTTTTAATTTATTGCAACCAATCCATTTTTTCGAATGAATCCTCAAATTATTAGACAACATTTTCCACAATTATCCACTTTGCAGATAGAACGGTTTGATTACTTAGGTGAGTTTTACCGAGAATGGAATGAGAAAATCAACCTCATTTCTCGAAAAGATATTGATAATCTATATGAAAATCATATTCTTCATTCTTTGAGTATTGCCAAGGTAATTCAGTTTCAGTCTTTCACGCACATATTGGATATTGGAACGGGTGGAGGTTTTCCTGGTATTCCTTTGGCGATTTTATTTCCTCAATCTCGTTTTCACCTGATTGATTCTATACAAAAGAAAATCAAGGTTGTAGAAACTTTGGTGGAGGAGCTTGGTCTGAGCAATGTGAAGGCAGAACACAAACGGGTGCAGCAAGTGCATGGTAAGTCTTATGATTTTGTGGTCAGCCGAGGCGTAACCAAATTACCCGAATTGCTGGATTGGACGAAGAAATTGGTAACGAAAGACCACTACAATAGTCTAAAGAATGGTTTGATTGTATTGAAGGGAGGAAATCTGGAAGAAGAAATTGCAACTATTAAACGCAGAGTAAAAGTTTTTGGAATCAAGGATTTTTACGATATGGAGTATTTTGCAGAAAAATATGTGTTGCATATATCTGTTTGATTTAAAAATAGATTTTTTTTTAATGTAAATATGATTTTTTGAAGAAATAGTTTCCCCACTCTAAGCAAAACTATTTCTGGTTCTAATAGTTATTGATTTTATAGAAAAGTTTTCACTTTGCTATATGGACGAACTACAACGTCCTCTATTCCATTGCTAAATAGCTTTGGAACTGCTTTTCGCATAATATTTAAACTTCCATTAATATCAGCATTTATAGTGCCGTATTTCTTGGATTTAAACATCCCCCTTTCAATCCTCCTGCCTTTGTAAATCAAGTGCTTTTTGATGGACTCTAAATCTAAAAAACTGCATTTTGAAGTGTAAGATTCTTCCTGCAATTTAATGTTTATCCCCTCCAATGAACACTTATAGGAGAGCATCTTGATAAAAATCGCATGAGGTATGGAAACAAAGCTTTGATTATTCTTCTTGCCGATATTTATGTCTTGTTTCCAACTATCGTTCTTGCCAATCACAAGAAGCGTTGTTCCTTTGGAAACTAATTGATTCACAATATATCTACTGGCTTTGTGAAGATAATCTTTTGCCTTGTTATTGCGCTTTAAGGTTAATTTCTTGATTTTTCTGGAAGTGCCTTTGCCTCCAATAAAGGACATGAGTTTGGCTTTCTTCTTGTTGAAATATTGATTGATGGACTTCAATGGTCTGCCATTAATCAATATCGGTGCTTGTTGGTGGCTAAATGTTAGCGCACCTAAGTTATTCAAGCCTATATCAATGGAGGCTATTTTTTGGGGATGTAGCTTTTTCTTGGGTTTTTCCTGTTTTTCGTAAATCACCTCAATTGCATAGTGTCCATATTCTGGAACAATGCGAACCTGTTTGATGGAACTGGGAATACATTTGGTTTTGAACTCAATATCACAGCCTGACAACTTAATGATTCCTTGTCTCAATTTGGTTTTTGAGATAGCTTGTATGGTGTAAGTCAGCAAAGCTCTGCCTTTGGTCTTATGCTTGTAGTTGGGAAGTTTGGGTTTGCCCGTAAACCTATTAGGATTTTTCTTGTATTCTTTACTTGCTGCAAAGAAATCCTTAAAGGACTGAAAGACCCTTTTCATTGTCCACTGACTTACCTTAGCGGGCAAAGCTCTAAAATCTGGGTTGTTTGATGCTGCAAAAAGACCTGCTAAATCCTTATAGGAAGGCATTTTTTTGTCTTTATCAAAAAAGGCTTGGCGAAGCTCATAAGTAGTCGTATTGTGCAGATTCTTTGATAAAAATGCCTCTCTATCAAACGATTTGAACAGCTTGTCATTTGATTTTACAATATGTCTTTCTGCTAAATTCAATCTCTTTGTAGTTCCTTTATGATTAACTCTGTTTTTCTTTTGCTTCTTCTTTGACCATAGAGGCGAGCAACAAAAGAGGTGATGATACTGACCAAATCCTGCATCAAATCTTCCTTATCTCCGCATGTGTTATTGATAATTTCCAGTGACCTTCCTTGCTTTTTCAGTAGCAATTCAATATACTATACTTCACATAATAAAACGACTCTATGGGCAACAATCCATTCTTTCGCTATATTTACCATTCGGGGCGTACACAGAATATATAATAGTGTATAAAACAAAATGCACCTGCACGGACATTAGCAGTAAAAAGTGGAAAAATGAATCCAATTAAACTCATAAGCCTGCAAGAATTATCAAATAATGATTTAGTCAGTCATAAATTATTATACACACATCAATCTAAGGAGAATAAAGAAAGTTGGGTAACACCTTTTACACCCTACCGCAGTTCTTATTATGCCTTTGCTTTGTGTATTCGAGGACATGCTACCTTTCAGGTAAATCTTCAAGAATTCAAGATAGTCAAAGGATCACTAATTTTTGTGAAGAATAACGATATAAAGCAATGGTTTCATAGAAGTGAAGATTATGAAACCTATACCATATTATTTGAAAAAGAAGCGATTCTGAACGCTGTAGGTAATCAGGTATTCGAGCAAGACTTTGATTTTTTCAACAAAGGAATTGTCGTTAGTCTCACTCAGACACAACAAAAAAAACTCAAAACCCAATTTGAACAATTTGGTAAACTATATGCAACTTTTAGCAAGTTTCAAAATCAACAACTTGCACATTATTTAGCCATAATGCTCTATTCTACCGCCGAATTAACGGTTAATCAAGAGCAATCCTATAAAACGAGTCGTTCAAAACAGATTACCAATGATTTCATCAAATTGGCCAGCAAATATGTCATCAATGAACGTAACTTGGACTTTTATAGCCAACAAATTGGACTTTCTAAAAAGCATCTGTCCGAAACAATAAAGTCAGAACTAAACAAAACAGCTTCTCAAATTTTAGGTGAATATCTCCTGTTAGAAGCAAAAGTAATGCTTAATGAAACAACTCTTACCATTGAAGAAATCGCCTTTCATTTAAACTTTAATGATTCCAGTGCTTTTAATAAATTTTTTAAGCGACATACTGGGCTTACTCCAAAAAGCTACAGAAATTAAGATATCCGTAATCTGGACAATTTTTTAAGAAAATCTGACCTGTAAACGTACAATAGACTATAGTAAATTTGTGGTGTTAATTACTTAAAAAATAAAAAGGATGATTTCACAAAAAGATTATTTCGAGATTCAAAATTTAGCTGCTCGATATGCAATCACCACCGACAATGCTGATGTAGATGGATTCATGAACTGTTGGGTATCCCCCGAAGAATTCGGAGGCTACGAGAGCGGGCCTTTCGGAAGTATGAAAACATGGCAAGAGCTAAGGAACTTTGAGACACACCATGTTGGAGATGGGGGAATGGCTAACGGAAAGCGTCACCAAGTCACGAATCTAATAATCGAACCTGTTTCAGAAACAGAAGTCCACGTTACACATGATCTAATAGTTTTGGAAGTTGCCGAAATCCCTGCTGTCATTGCATCTGGAAGATATAACAAAAGTTTAGTTGTTAAAACTGACAATGGATGGAAGTTTAAGTCCCGAAACTTAGATGTAGATAGTGGATTTTTTAAACTCATGGAGCAGTGGAAAGGACAAGGAGTTGACGTAAAACATTAATTATCCATGAGAAAAATTTCTAAAAAATATCAGATGATAGTCTTTGTATTCCTGATGACTTTATTCATGGGATTATTCTTGTCTGCAATTATGACGATTAGAACGCAAGGATTATCTTCTGATTTCTTGTCAATTTGGCTCACCCGATTTTTTTCAACTTGGATAATAGTAATACCTACTGTCATCGTTGTAATTCCAATAGTAAATTTTATTGTAAGGAAAGTGGTTGAGCAGTAAATTCCAAAATTCAGGAAACATGAAAAATATGCAAAATTCAGAACAGTCTTCAAAGCCTCGAAATATGTTAATTTTCGGAGGAAATCCTTCACGAATGTACAATGTCAAAACTTATTTATCACAAATAGAAAATCTTAATATTACGGGTGTGTTTAGTGAAGAAGAGGGACTTGACGTGTTACAAAGAAAGGAAAATAATTCCTTTGACCTTATTTTGATTGGAGGTAGATATACGAATGAGCAAAGAGAACGGATTCTATCATCTGCCAACAATATATTGATTACACAACCGGGGATAGATTATCCTTATTCAGACGAAAATATTTATCTTCATGTCGAACGTTTGCTCAATTCGTTAACTGAATAAGACAAATAAAAAATTACTGTTCAGTCAAATTTGAATTGATAGGTAAATTTCGCACCTTCAAGTCTCTATGCTTGAACAGGCAATCTATCAATTCAATGTTGACACAACACTACTAAACCTCCTCCGTCTTAAACTCCGATGTAAAATGAAAACTAATATCGGGGTAGTTCTTTTGTTCGGTTTCGAGCATCCATTGAGATTGAGCCAAATAGACCAAATTTTTGTCTTTGTCCACAGCCATGTAGTTTTCCTTTCGTTTGGCAAATTCTGCCAGTTTATCTTTGTCTTTTGAAGTAACCCAACAAGCTTTGTAGAGTGTAATGGGGTGAAAATCACAAGATGCACCGTATTCATGTTCGAGGCGGTATTTAATCACATCAAATTGCAGCTCTCCTACCGTACCAATGACCCGCCGATTCGTTGTCACGGTTTTAAACAACTGTGCTACGCCCTCCTCGGTCAATTGCTTAACACCTTTATACAACTGTTTCGTTTTCATAGGATTCATGTTGACCAACTCCTTAAAAATTTCGGGTGAAAAGCTCGGAATCCCTTTGAACATAAACTCCTCGCCTTCGGTCAAAGTGTCCCCAATTTTGAAGTTGCCCGAATCGTACAAACCCACTACATCCCCTGGATAAGCCTCGTCAATCGTGCTTTTTTTCTGCGCCATAAAACTCGTCGGATTGCTAAAGCGCATTTTTTTGTCCAAGCGCACGTTTTTGTAAAAAGTATTGCGCTCAAAAATGCCTGAACATACCCGCAAAAACGCAATGCGATCACGGTGTCGGGGGTCAATATTGGCGTGGATCTTAAACACAAATCCACTGAATTTCTTTTCAGAAGCCTTCACTTCTCTCACCGTCGTTGGTCTCGGTTGAGGAGATGGCGCAATGCGTATAAAGGTATTTAACAACTCTTTCACTCCAAAATTATTCACTGCACTTCCAAAAAACACAGGGGCAACGTCTGCTTTTCGGTAGGCCTCAATATCCAAATCTCCATATACCCCTTCAATCAATTCTACATCTTCTCGCAACTGTTCGGCATCCCGAGTACCGACTATTTTCTCCAAAATGGCATCGTTCAAATCTTCAATAGCCACAGTATCCTCTTCCTCCACCAATTTTTGTGTGCCGCCCCGAAACAAACGCAAACTCTTGTCATCCAGTTTATAAACCCCTTTGAAGTCCGTTCCCATATTGATGGGCCAACTCATGGGATGCACATGAATACTGAGTTTATCCTCCAATTCATCCAGTAAATCATACGGGTCTTTACCTACCCTATCCATTTTATTGATAAAAACAATGACGGGTGTTTTCCTCATTCTACATACCTCCATCAACCTTTCGGTTTGTTGCTCAACACCTTTCACACAGTCAATCACCAAAATAACACTGTCCACAGCCGTCAATGTGCGGTAAGTATCCTCCGCAAAGTCTTTGTGACCAGGCGTATCCAAGATGTTGATTAACTTGTCTTCGTATTCAAAGGCCATCACCGAAGTCGCCACCGAAATTCCCCTTTGGCGTTCGATTTCCATAAAGTCAGAAGTCGCACTTTTTTTGATTTTGTTCGATTTCACAGCCCCAGCGACTTGTATCGCCCCCCCAAAAAGCAGCAATTTTTCGGTCAAGGTCGTCTTTCCAGCATCTGGGTGACTAATGATGGCAAAGGTTCGGCGTTTGTTGATTTCAGCTTTTAAACTCATGTTTGAATACTCGATATTGATATTGGATATTAAAAAACGGCTGCAAAGGTAGCCTTTTATTTTACCCTTTGAAAATACCTTTTTGAGAACAATCAACAATTTATGCCTATTGCAGGCTTCAAAGTTTTTCAAAGAATTGTATTTTGCCAATCCAAATTCAAGCTGCTTACATGACCTTTCCTTCAATAAAACGACCGCCTACTTACTTCCATACACCTTCGTTTTGGTTTGTGCTGGCGATGATGGCATATGTGTTGGTTTACCATGCAGTAGGTTATTTTGGTCATTATGGCTACGATGATATGCGCTATGCTGAGTTGGCCAAACAAATGGCAGATGGTAGGTTCAGTTTGCAGAATGGCGACCATTTTAGCTATCGTTGGGCATTGTTGGTGCCGACTGCCATTAGCTACAAACTATTTGGGGTGAATGACATAAGTTCTGCGATTCCCGCTTGGCTGTGTACTTTTTTCACGATGGGATTGATGTGGTATATCTGCCAATTTCCGAAAATTTGGGATGGGAAACTGGGCGCAAATATCTCTCGGCAAACGATTACGCTTCTATCCATTCTTGCTACAGCGTTGTACATATTGAGTTACGGCACATTGTTTTATGCCGACAAAATCATGACAGATATTTACGTTGCTTTTGCAGCCTTTGCAGCCATAGTTATACTTTTTCACCAAAAATACATCAGTCCTTCAACGGCTTCTTTTCGACATTCCTTGCTTTTTGCAGTGATGTTGTTCATTGGTTTTCTCGCCAAAGAAACCATCATTTTCTTTTTACCCGTATTTGGAGTGCTTTTTTTATTGGATATTTGGCAGCGAAAAAACGTACAGTTTTGGATATACAGTGCTGCAATAGGTTTCGGAATTTTGGTACTTTATTTTGGTTTGGTTTACCTACAAACCCATAGTTTTTTGCATCGTTTTGAAGCCATTGCCGCCAATAGTTACTTCAATCCTTGCAGCTACGACCAATTGCCTTTTGAGGTTCTTTTCAAGCGCATCACTTATGAGTTGTTGTTTGTTTTGATACGCTTTAGCAGTGTCTCCATCCTGTTTTTTATGGTAGCTATATTCTCTACCCCATTCAAAAAACTACTGCATACGCCTGATGCTTATTCCTTTTTTTGCAGTGTATCACTTTTGGCGTTTTTGTCCTCCTATTTTATGACTACTTCACCGACTTCTTATGTGCCAATGTGTCCAGATTTTCGCCATTTTTTATACCTTTCGCCTTTGTTTGCCATTGTAGCTGCGCCTATTGTGTATCAATATTTTGAAGAGCGAAAAAAACGCCATTGGGTACTTATCCTGACCCTTTCTTTTGCCTTTTTGACTTATTATGGAGTGTATGAAAACTACTACTATACTTATTTGCCTTTTGCCATATTGGTGTTGATTCGCTACTTTTTACCCATTATTTCTTCTGCCCAAATCGGTCGTTTTTTGACAATTGCTTTCATCGCAATGCTCTTTTTGCAGCCCATACAGTCAATACAATATGCTGGGGAAGTCGATTATGAAACCCAAAAAGAATTGATTTACAAGCGTTTTAAAGATACTTCGGACAAGAATTTGGTCATCACCAACACCGTCCAGAGCAACTACGGCAATTATTACCTGCAATTTGAGGAAAATGCCAACACCCGATTTGTGAACTACAAAGATTTTCAACCTTCTGATATTGATTCTACTGCAAATATTTTTGTACTGACAAATGGTTTGACACGCTATCAAAGTGGTGTGAAATGGGAAGATTTACCTCCTTATATTCAACAGATTCCCGATTCTTTCAAAAAAGTTTTTGAAGAAAATGGGGTGGTTTTGTATGAAGTACCTTATGCAATTATGGCGAATCAAAATTAAAACAAGAATAAAAATATGTATAAATCTATTTCTATTTCTTTGCTACTTATCATCAGCCTTTATGCCTGTTCTTCTTCAAAAAAAATATCAAATGTGTTTATTACAGGAAAAGAGGTGATAGTAGGCAGCAAAGTTGGAGAAAATACTCTGCCCACAAGTCCAAAAAGGAAAATCTGCAATGAATATTTGAATTATGCCCCTGATTTGGGGCACCTCAACCATACACCGATGCGATGGATACGCATCAACATCCATTTTGTGAACAACTTGGCAGGAAACGTCAACTTTTCGGAAGACGAGGGGCGACAATTTGCCAAAGACATTGTGGAGATTTCCAATGAAAAACTACTCAAAAACGCAAAAATGAACCTACCTATTGACAACAATACGCCTATATTACCTGCTCAATATCAGTACATTTTATCGGGAATTGAAGGGGATGAAACGGACGATGGTATTTATTTTCACCAAGATGATGAACTGTTTGAGTCCAACAAAAAAGGAGGAAAACATAGCAATTATTCAAAAGAACAATACAAACAATTTGGAATTCGGAAAGAAGAGGTTATCAATATTTTTTTCTTAGAACACCATCCTGATAGCATCAAATCACCTACCTACAAGGCTTCTGGAGATGGGATAGGTTTCCCAACTTGGGTGAAAGTGATTGGTGCATACATGGTGCATCATGACAATCCAAAGATGTCGATTAGGGCAGTTGCTGATAATTTTTCGGGTGTTTTCAACCATGAGATTGGTCATTCTTTGGGTTTGGCGCATACGTGGCAAACGAATGATGGCTGTGATGATACACCCCTCAATGCCAATTGCTGGAACATTGACCGCAATAAAACGCTTTGTGATGATATGAACAAGGTGTCGAACAACATGATGGACTACAATGCTTGGCGGTCTGCAATTACTCCTTGTCAAATCGGAAAGGTGCATTACAAGCTCTCGGATGAAAATGCGATTCAACGTAAAATGTTGGTGCAGACTTGGTGTACTTACAAACCCGAAGCTACGATTCGTATCCAAACGGGTGAGCATATAATTTGGAAAAGTGCCAAAGATTTGGAGGGGGATATTGTGGTTGAAAAGGATGCGAGCTTGACCCTTCAATGTTTGCTATCCCTTCCACAATGTGCCAAAATATCGGTAAAAATTGGCGGTAAGTTGCTATTGGATGGCGCAACGATTACCAACCGTTGTGGAGAAAAATGGCAAGGAATTGAAGTAGAAAAACAAGGAAAAATAAGAGGAATTGTTGAAGTATTGTCCCCTTCAAAGGTGGAAAAAAGTCTAAAAAGGGGATTTATTTTTTGACCATTGTTAATCTGATTATTGCATTAATTTTCATTTCTTGCTTATGCTACTAACGATTTCGAGTATAAAAGAAACTTGCCTTTATGTGGCAAATTTGGAGCAAACGAAGGTTTTTTACCACGAAAAACTGGGTTTGCCCTTGATTAGCTTCGTACCTGATAGACACGTCTTTTTCAGAGCAGGCAGTTCTGTTTTGTTGTGCTTCAATCCTGATGATGCCCGTCAGAAAACAGCATTGCCTCCTCATTATGGTTCTGGCAATTTACATTTTGCTTTTGAAGTAGTGGCAGAACAGTATGAGGCGTGGAAAGAGAAAATTGCAGGTTTGGGTATTGTTATCGAACAAGAGGTAGTTTGGCGACAAGGGGTGAAATCTTTTTACTTTAGAGATCCCGACAATCATGCTGTGGAAATAGCGATGCCTGGGATTTGGGAATATTAAAAAGGAAGCAATTGGCTGAAGTCTATGCCTAAGTAGTGGTATGTGCCTGCAAACAAAACCGACCAAAAGGAGAAAGCAACAAACATATATGCATATACTTTGCTGGTGTTTTTGTAGAATGCATTGGCGACCATTGTACCTACGGGAACTGTCAAAAAGACAGGAGTAAGGAAAGCGATGCCTGCCAAACCGTAACTGTTTTTGATGCGGACCAATAAGCGATTTTTGCGGTTCATGGTGAAGGCTTTCTTTTTATTCTTAGGAGGAAAAGTCCTTTGCCTCCATGTCGAAAATGTTTTGTACAAAACACTGAACATCCAAACGCCTATCATTCCTCCACTTATAGTAAGTAATATGGAGGTTAGGAAAGGAAAATTGTAGTAAAAAACAAAGCAATAAGCGATTACAAATTTGGTGCTTGACCAAAGAAGCACAATTACAATAGGAATTACGTCACCAAACATAATGTATGTCTAAAAGATTGATTGTAAATAGAAAAAAGTAATTATTTTGTCGATAATAATTTGTTTGGGGCTTATGAATGAATAGTGTTGTTTGATTGAATAAGTAGAATCAAATATGAAGCCAAAATTACGAAAAAAGTGGCAATAAAGCACCTCTATTCAAACTCTTTATTCATAGTAATGGTACGCAGATTGCATAGATTTGTTGGTTTTAGTGCCTAATATTTCTAATCTTTATTTTTTTGGTACTTCCCGAATCAAGAAATATTCAAAAACAGCTGCTTACCGAAAACATTATGAACATTTTGTGTTTTTGATAGTCTAACCTTAGTGTCTAATACAAACACATATGAAACTACCTAAAAAAACCTTTTTGTTATTATTTGCTTTTTCCATTTTTCTGAATGAACATCACATGACGGAGAATTTGTATGCTCAGATACCGATGAAGGCAATGACCTTCAATATTCGCTACGACAATACAATGGATACACTCAATCCTTGGGAAGTTCGTAAGGGTTGGACTGGAGAATTATTGGACAAATACGATGCAGATATTGTTGGTTTACAGGAAGCATTGCATCACCAATTAACGTATATTGCAGAACGATTGCCGCAATATGATTGGGTTGGTGTGGGGAGAGATGATGGTAAAATACAAGGAGAGTATGTACCTATTTTATATAAGAAAGAGCAATTTGATCTTTTGGATTATAATAATTTTTGGCTCTCCAAAACGCCAGAGAAAGTGGGTAGTAAATCTTGGAGGGCACTTCGCAGAATGGTGACATGGGCGAAATTGAAGGACAAACAAAACGGGAAAACCTTTTTTGTTTTCAATACACATTTTGACCATTTTAGTAAAAAAGCCCGTCGAAAAAGTGCCGATTTGTTGCTTAAATATATGTCAAATATCACCCAAGGTACTTTTGCGATTGTTCTTGGTGACTTCAACGCCTTACCTCATACCAAACCCTACAAAAAACTGGCTACCAACTTGAAAGATACGCACCATCTTTCCATAGATCTTCAAAGGGGTTCTATTTTTACGTTTCACAATTTTGGAAGTGAAGTAATGGATCAATACCGTACGATTGACTACATTTTTCTTTCAGATGACCAAACTATGCGTGTACTCAAACACACGGTAATCATAGACGATTGGGAAGGTAAATTTCCTTCTGACCATTTTCCTGTGATGGCGACGATGGAGTGGAAGTGAATTTGTGATTGGTTATCAGTTTCTTTAACACGATTATACTTACATTCCATACAGTTATTCTTAAAACAACCTCACTTACTACAATTACCTACACACTTAGTAAACAACCTTCAAATTTGGGGATAGATTTTATACTTTTGAACTACCAAACCAAAATCATTTTGCTATGTATAAATTTACTCTATTTGCCCTAATATTTTGTTTGTCAAATAGTTCATTCTCTCAGACTACAAAATTAACACAAATCTATTTTGGAAAAACAAAAAGTATCAAGGCAGAATACTATGTTTTGAAAAAAAGTAAAGAAATAAAACATGGCGAATATAAATCTTACTATCTCAGCGGAAAACAAAAAGAAGAAGGACTGTACTCGAACAATCAAAAAGAGGGAGAGTGGCTTGTATATGACTCAACAGGAAGGTTGGAGGAGGTTCAATTTTACAAATCTGGTCAAAAAACAGGTATATGGAAAAAATACATAGAAAGAGGTCAGGTTATTAAAAAGTTTGATTATGAAAATAATAAAGCCTTAGATCCATTGATATATGTACCTTGTGCATATCCTCCAATAGCAAGAGAAAACGGAATTGAAGGAGTTGTAGAACTTGATTTCATCTTTGATGATAATTGTATTCTGCAAGATATTAAAATCTTTAAATCACCTGGCGATGACTTTGATAAATCGGCCATTGACTGCGCCAAAAAAACTATACAATTGATTGCTAAATACTTTCCCAATAAATGCATCAAAGAATCTGAATTATTGCCGTACACAATACGCTTCTCACTTCAATAACTTCTCTGCTTCAAACCTCCCATTCACCTCCTCAATAAAACCCAAAACGTCTTCCCTGCCTGTTTTTTTTCTGGCGGAAGTCAAAAAATGTTGCGGCATTTCCTCCCATGTTTCCAAAAATTGCGCTCTAAATACCTCCACATTTTCTGGTTTGTACTTTCGATCATCCGTTTTGGTGAACACAATCACAAATGGAATCATCATCTCCCCCAACCAATTGGCAAATTCAAGGTCAATGGGTTGTGGAGGAATGCGGCTGTCTATCAGCAAAAATACACATTGAAGGTTCATACGTTTTTGAAGGTAATTCCGAATAAATTGCTCCCATTTTTTTCGCTGTACTTTGGATATTTTGGCATAACCATAGCCGGGTAAATCCACCAAATACCATTCATCATTGATGATAAAATGATTGATAGTTTGGGTTTTGCCGGGAGTATTCGATACTTTCGCCAACTTATTTCGCTCCGTAAGCATGTTTATTAACGAAGATTTACCGACATTGGAGCGACCAATAAAAGCATATTCTGGCAAGGTAGGTTCAGGACATTTGGACACACTGACAGAACTTGCTAGGTATTCCGCTGATTTAATGAGCATTTTTCGTTTTAATTTGAATTTCTTATATGATATTTTTGTTGCTATCTATTTGCTGTTCCACCATTGTCATGCTGATGTTCAAGGTATTTGAAGTCTATCGCATCGACAACTTTCAAGCAATCGTCTTCAACTATCTTACCTGTTTTGCAGTTGGATTGCTGACCGTAGAAAGCAATATTCTCGGCAGTAGTTTTTGGCAACAACCGTGGTTTCCTTTTGCCGTCATGCTGGGTTTTGTGTTCATCAGCACTTTCCAATTGATTGCCCTAACGACTCAGCAAAATGGCGTGACCGTGGCTACGATTGCCAACAAAACAACGATGGTAATTCCCATGACAGTAGCTTTTTTCATGTACGGTGATGTGGTCACACTTCCCAAAATTGTAGGAATCCTGTTGGCAATTGCTGCCATTTTTCTAACAGCACACAAAGATAAACAAGAATTTTCATTGGAGGGCATCATCCCTTCAAATGATGCGAACACGCTGAAATCCAAAGCACGTAATAACTATGCCTATGTTCTTCTGCCTTTGTCTGTGTTTTTGGCGGGTGGATTCATCGAAACAGTCATCAACTACGTGCAAGTGCATTATTTGCAGGAAAACAGTGCCAACGCTTTTTCGATGTTTATCTTTACCACAGCAGCAGCGATTGGTTTATTTTTTATTGTTATTCAGCGATTTACTCAACAAAAAAAACTCGTTGGGCGAAACATTCTCGGAGGAATCGTTTTGGGGATTCCCAATTATGGCAGTATTTACTTCCTAATCATGGCTTTGCACAGTACAGGCATGGAGAGTTCGAGGGTGTTTCCGTTGAACAATATCGGGATTGTTCTTTTGGCAAGTTTGACGGCTTTTGTTTTGTTTCGTGAAAAATTGACAAAAATGAATATATTGGGGGTAGTTTGTGCGGTGGTGGCGATTTTATTGATTGCTTTTTGAGATAATGGTAAAGTCTGTAATAAAGACTCAAATATCTAAGCTGTAATCGTTTAACAACTTGTTTTCCTTCGCATCTTTAGGATGTATATACTCTGCTTTACTTGGGTTATCAGTCACAAGAGATTCCAACTTGTTGATGTATTGCTTGAAATTCCTCAAACCTCTAAAACCTACATTTCTACCAGTTTTAGAAAAGAGAAACAAGACATCCATATCACTGGCATTGAGTATTTTATTGTATTTGTCAAAAACATTAAACCCTGCTCCGACTTTGATGAAAAAGTAATTGGTATATAAGCCTCTATCGTGTTCTTTTTCAGAATATCTACTGCGAATCCCTTCATCATAATGAATAAGCGTGACGTTTACGTTTAAATGAACAAAGTTTTTTCTAAAAAAGCGTTGGATTCGTTTGTTTAAAGTTTTCGTTTTTTCGGCTCGTTCAGATTCCTTGTTGAATTTTAGCTCACATAAAATGGTTAAATCAAGTTCTTCAAAAAGAGGGAAATCTTGAAGTAAATTCAAGAGCAGAGGAAACAGGTTTTTGTCAATCGGTCCAGTGCTTTTATCTGATAACAAATATTTATCAAAAATGAGCATTGACCTGATAGGATGTTGAAACAACTTTATTTTTTCCCAAGAATCAAATTTGGGATTGGCTTTGGGGTCTAAAGTAATCGGAATAGGCGTGTCTTCTTTGGCATTGTAAAAAAGTTTCCATTCATACACTAAATTGTTCGGATTGAGGTAGATATACCCAAATTTTTCGCTTAATTCTTGGCATTGATTGGATTCAATAGTCGTGAAAAACAATTTGAAAATTGAGCCTTTTTGGTAAAACTCATTGGTTTGAAGTTGGCTTGATAGCTCTTTTTGAAAAACAATGTTGTGAATATTGTCAAAAAACAAACTTAAAAAGGGAGTGCTTGAAATAAAATCTTCAAGTTCTATAGGTGAAAGGGCATCGAAGTTCTCCAATTCTTCCATATCTGTCACCAATACAAAGGATTTGAAACGCTTCAAGAATCTTTCCCAATCAATATGGTACTCGCTTTTAGCATCATACTCCAAAAAATAATTTTCTAAAAAAGCTTTGGTGATAATGAGTTCCATGAGTTAGGATTAATTCGCTTTGACAGCGTTTAGTTCTTTCTTCAATTTCAACAATTCAAACCGCATCTGAGTAGCCATATCAAAGAATCCTTCTCCAAAATCATTGTCCAAACTCCCATCTTCTTCAATATTGATTCGTTCAACTTGTTTTTTCCCTTTTGGAACATCATCAGGATTGTAGAAATAATAAATTGAAGTATTGTCTGGTGTGATTTTCTTTTCTGCGGTCAGTATTTGCAGTCGTCGGATGAGATATTCGCTGTGTGTCTCAATGATAAATCGAAGTCCAAAAGTTTCCTGTGCATCTATAAATAAGTCTGCCAGTTTGGTTTGGAAATTGGGGTGCAAGCTGTTTTCGGGTTCTTCAATCATCAATAGTTTTGTTTTGCACAACACTATTTTCATCAGTAAAGGCAACAAAGCAGTAATCCCAAAACCCAAATCCGCCAACTCCAATTCCTTTCCATTTTTCCAAATTTTAACCGCATTTCCATACGTTCCTATAGGAACAAACTCCACCTTATCAGCGATTCCAAAACCTTCTTCTCCAAGCCATTTATAGATAAAAGTTGTTTTTTTTTCATCTTTTGATGCACCATTTTTGGTGTATTGTACCAATAGGTCATTGAAGAGTGTACCTTGTGATTGATAGGTGTAAAGTCTTTGGGTGTTGGCTTTTATTGGAGGGAGGTATTCTAATTGGAAGGCTGATTGTAGGATGATTTTAAAGATTTTTTCTATCCAGTCTATAATTCTATGGTCATAACTTTGTCCTCTTAGTTTTACAGTATCTATATCTATTTCATGGTGGGCAATGTCCCAAGGATACGGGCTGCTATTTTTAATATCAATACTACTAAATACTAAAGCGAATATTTCGCCAATTAATTTATTAATTCCTTGATTTTTAGACTGTTCTGTTGCGTTTAAAATCTTTAAAAGTCTTACCTTTTTTGGCTCAATAGTTTTTATTGCCTTTTCCAAATCCTCTATTTGATATGGAGTGCGTTTTAATGAAATGCCTAAATCACTACTAAATTTATTTTCATTAAAAACTAAATTATCTTGCAAATTGTATAAAAAATAATCTAATACTTTGCCATCCTTATATTGAAAAGAAGAAAATAAAAGGTATTGATTACCGATTGCATTAATCACATTATCATAATTTGCATAGTCCAAATCAGTTAGACCATATCTACTGTGCATATAGTTGTCAATTGCTGGGTATTCTTGTTTTAAATCGTGTATAATGAATTGTGTTATTTTTTCAGTATATGAATCTAACGAATTTTCATATTCAGGCATAAACTTAACAATCGAAACTATATCCTCCTCTTTCTCATTCAAAACCGACTCCAAACCTCCAAGATGATGATGCTCACCTGTAAAATCCAATTCCTCCAATCCATTCTTTTTCATGCTGTCAGCCAACAACAACAATGCCTTCAATACGGTACTTTTACCCGAATTATTCGCTCCTGTCAAAATCGTCAAAGGGGCAAATTCAAACTCTGTTGCATCTTTGAAAACTCTAAAATTTTTAAGGGTGATACCTGTTATATAAGCCATAAAGGAATAAGTTATTGAAGAAAAACAAATTTAGGAAAAAACATTTGTTTATCAATTTTTTCTCACAAACAAACACTACTTTTACTACTTTCCCTTACAACAACAATTGATGTCAAATTAGTTCAATTGCCATTGTTTTTATAAACTCTCGCTACTTTTTTGTAAAATTGAGGAATAGTTCAATCATGCAAATACATTTTTACACCTTATGAAAAACCTTCCATTTCGAACTTCATTTTTTTGCTTTTTCTGTTTAATTCTATTTTTGTTCTTCACCAATGCTTGTCGTCAATCCACTCCAATAGTTGAAAAAAAACCGAATAGAGGAGTGTTAGCCAAAAACGGCATGGTCGTCACCGCCAATCCCTATGCTTCTGCAATTGGCTTGGAAATATTAAAAAAAGGCGGCAATGCTTTTGATGCGGCAATAGCCGTACAGTTTGCCTTGGCTGTTTGTTATCCGAGAGCGGGCAACATTGGAGGAGGCGGTTTTTTGGTGTATCGAAAAGCAGATGGAACAGTCGGTAGTTTGGATTTTCGGGAGAAAGCCCCAAAAGCTGCAACAACAAATATGTATTTGGATTCACTCGGCAATTACATATCTGACCTGAGCAAACGAGGTCATTTGGCGGTTGGAGTGCCTGGCACAGTAGCGGGTATGGTTGCAATGCACGAAAAACTGGGCTCATTGCCTTTTGCAGATTTGGTGAATCCGAGTGTGGAATTGGCGCACAATGGGGTGAAATTGAGCAAAAACGAAGCAGACAAATTCAATCAATACCAAGAGGATTTTAAAGAATTGAATCACTTCCAAATCAATGCGTGGAAGGAAGGCGGTTGGCAAGAAGGGGACAGTTTGAAACATCCCGAATTGGCGGCAACTTTGGCCCGTATTCGCAACAGTGGACGGGATGGTTTCTACAAAGGTGAAACGGCGGATTTGTTCGTGGAAGAAATAAAAGCAGGCAATGGCATCATTACACACGAAGACTTGGAAGCCTATCAAGCAGTTTGGCGGGATGCTTTGGTGGAAAATTACCAAGATGATTACCGCATCATCTCTATGCCTCCTCCTTCAAGTGGCGGAATCGCTTTGGTGCAGTTGTTGGAAGGCTCCGAAATGTTTGACTTTACTGCAATGGGACACAATACAGTCGAAAGCATTCATGTTATGACCGAATTGGAGCGTCGGGTTTATGCTGATCGATCTATGTATCTGGGTGACATGGATTTCTACAAAGTTCCGATGCAGCAGTTGTTGAACCCTGACTATTTGAAAGAGCGTTTTGCAGACATCAAAATGGACAAAAAAACGGATTCTCAAGACATCAAGGAAGGCAAAGTCGGAAAGATTGAAAGTGTAGAAACAACGCATTTTTCGATTGTCGACAAAGACGGCAATGCGGCATCTATTACCACAACCCTCAACGACAATTACGGCTCGAAGGTGATGGTGAAAGGGGCGGGTTTTTTCTTGAACAACGAAATGGATGATTTCAGCGCAAAGCCTGGTGAGCCAAATATGTTTGGTTTGATAGGTGCGGAGGCGAACAAAATCGAACCCGAAAAACGGATGTTGAGCAGCATGACCCCAACTATTGTCGAAAAGAATGGTGAATTGTTTATGGTGGTCGGTACGCCTGGCGGTGCTACGATTATCACTTGTGTCTATCAAACGATTATGAATGTAATTGCCCACGGCATGAACATTCAAGAAGCTGTGAATGCTAAAAAAACACACTCTCAATGGCTTCCTGATGTAGTTCTTTTGGAGGAAAATGCAGTGGATGATGCCGTTGTAGAAGGATTGAAGAAGTTGGGGCATGAGATAGAGTACCGCCCTGCTTTGGGCCGAATGGAAGCCGTTTTGGTTTTACCTGACGGCACTTTGGAGGGAGCGGCCGATTATACAAGAGGGGATGATTCGGCTATGGGGTTTTGAAGGAACTTTAGATAGATTGAATTGTTGTACCAATAAAAATAATAATACCGAAAATCAGCAGCATCGCTGCAGCTCTATTTGTAAAAAGGATAGCTAAGAAGTTATTTTCAAGGGGCGTAGCCTCGTCACCAAAGTTGGTCTTATCGAAGCTACACTCCTATTGACTGCAATTCAAGACATTTTGCTGCAAATTTTTTAGAACGATTTATTCTGCGTTTATTATCCCTAATCTGGCCCAGTCAGTACCCTACAGGAATTGAACCACAAAAGGCACAAAGGACACAAAAGGAATCATAAAAGTCTTTTGTGTCCTTTTGATGCTTTTGTGGTTTAAAAATCAAAGTCTTGCCAATGGAACATTCCGATTTATCGGAAAAAAAACACAAGGTGTCAGTGTTTACTGACTAAAAAACAAGAATTACCCTAATAAAATACCCTTATTTGGCTAATTTTACCCCTCTATTTCATTTAGATTTTAATTTTCATTCCCCTGTGGCAAGACCAAAAAACACAACAAGCGGCAAAAAAAAAGCGGGCGCAAAAGAAACGCCCTTGATGAAACAATACAATACCATCAAGAAAAAATACCCTGATGCGATATTGCTGTTTCGAGTCGGCGATTTTTATGAAACCTTCGGTCCCGATGCCGTCACTACGGCAGCCGTACTCGGCATCACCCTCACCAAACGCCACAACGGGGCTGCCTCCGAAATAGAACTTGCAGGTTTTCCGCACCACGCACTCGACACCTACCTCCCCAAGCTGGTCAGAGCAGGTTATCGAGCAGCCATCTGTGAACAGTTGGAAGACCCCAAAATGACCAAAACTTTGGTGAAAAGAGGCGTAACTGAATTGGTTACACCAGGCGTAGCCCTCAGCGATAAAATACTGAACCACAAGACCAACAACTACTTGGCAGCCGTTCACTTCTCCAAACGCACCATCGGACTATCCTTTGCGGACATATCGACAGGCGAATTTTTGGTGACACAGGGCAATGCAGATTACATTGACAAACTACTGCAAAGTTTTCAACCCTCCGAAGTCATCTATTCCAAAAACCATTTGGAGGACTTCAAAGAATATTTCGGTGATAAATTTTACACCTATCCACTTGAAGATTGGGTATTTGCGCCCGATTTTACCCGTGAATTGCTCCTGCGGCATTTTCAGACCCAAACCCTCAAAGGTTTTGGCGTAGAAGGATTGGACATCGGCAATGTGGCAGCAGGTTCGATCATCCATTATCTCGGCACGACCGAACACGCCAACTTGCAGCATTTCACCGCATTGGGGCGATTGAAGCAAGACAAATACGTGTGGCTCGACCGTTTCACCATCCGCAATCTCGAACTACTTGAAAACCCTCATGATAGTGGTACACCTCTCATAAAAGTGCTCGACCAAACCATTTCTCCAATGGGTTCACGCCTCCTCCGCAAGTGGATTGTACTGCCATTGAAGGACATACGAGCCATCGGCAATCGGCACAGCATGGTCGAGTATTTCATGCAGCAAGAGGAATTTAAGGATAAAATGATTCAGCAGATTCAGCAAATTGGTGACATCGAACGCTTGATAGCCAAAGTGCCGATGGGCAAAATCACCCCTCGCCAAGTTGCCCAATTGAAGAAGGCCCTCTTTGCGATTGAGCCGATTCAAAAAATGTGTGAGGAAGCCTCCAATGAGATTCTGAACCGAATGGGTGAACAACTCAATCCCTGCAAAATCATCCGCAGCAAAATCGAAAAGGAACTCATTGAAGAACCTCCTGTGGCACTCAACAAAGGCAGTGTGATTCGAGAAGGCGTTTCAGAAGAATTGGACGAATTGAGGCGATTGACCAAAACCAGCAAAGATTTTCTATTGGAAATCCAACAGCGGGAAATTGAAAATACGGGCATTACTTCACTCAAAATCAGCTTCAACAATGTATTTGGCTACTACCTCGAAGTCCGAAACCGCTTCAAAAGCCAAGTTCCAAAAGAATGGATTCGCAAGCAAACGCTGGTCAGTTCTGAACGCTACATCACCCAAGAATTGAAGGAATACGAGGAAAAAATATTGGGGGCAGAAGAAAAAATATTGGAAATTGAAAGCCAATTGTTTGAAGCATTGGTGGCAAGCCTCAACACTTATATTCGCCCGATTCAACTCAATGCTGCTTTGATTGCTCAATTGGATTGTTTGCTTTCTTTCGCTCGTGCTGCAATCCGAAACAACTACTTCAAACCCCAAATCAACGACAGTCTCATCCTCGACATCAAAGCAGGACGGCATCCTGTGATTGAGCAGCAAATGAAAATTGGAGAAGAATACGTACCCAACGACATTTATTTGGACAGCGATAGTCATCAATTACTCATCGTTACGGGGCCGAATATGGCGGGAAAATCGGCTTTGTTGCGGCAGGCGGCGCTGATAGTAATCATGGCGCAAATGGGCAGTTTTGTTCCCGCAGCGGTTGCCAAATTGGGGATTACCGACAAAGTTTTCACAAGAGTAGGTGCTTCGGACAATATCAGTTCGGGTGAGTCGACCTTCATGGTAGAGATGAACGAAACGGCAAGCATTATGAACAACATTTCGGAACGCAGCTTGATTTTGCTGGACGAAATTGGAAGAGGAACAAGCACTTACGATGGCATTTCAATTGCTTGGGCATTGGCAGAATACCTTCACAACCATCCCAAAGCACAACCCAAAACGCTTTTTGCAACCCACTACCACGAACTGACCGAACTCTCCAACAAATTCGAGCGCATCAAAAATTTCCACATTTCGACCAAAGAGATTGGCAACAAGGTGATTTTCTTGCGGAAGTTGGTGCCTGGTGGCGCATTGCGGAGTTTTGGTATTCACGTTGCCCAAATGGCGGGAATGCCCAAGCAGATTTTGAAGCGGGCAAACGAGATTCTGGCACAATTGGAAGACAAGGGTTTGGCTTCTGACCAAATCAGTACACAATTGAAGCAAATGCCCGAAGCATCGCCCTATCAATTGAGCATTTTTGAGGTAAACAATCCCAAAATGCAAAAGGTGGAGGCTTTGTTGTCAAAAATTGATGTGAATACGCTTACACCAATTGAAGCATTGTTGAAGTTGAACGAGTTGAAGCAAGCATTGGAGCAAGAAGATTGATTTTATTTTTTACCTAATTCTTTCATTTCCTTCTCCAATTCCAGCTTCAAATTGGGATAATCGGTAATCACTGCATCCACTCCCATTTCCAACAACCGCTGAATATCCGCCAATTCATTGACCGTCCATGTAATCAACAAAATACCTTTTTGATGGACTTTTTTCAACAATTCAGGCGTAATTTTTTTGTAATAAGGTGCATATACATTGGGTAAAAAACCAAGTTCCTGTAGATTCCATTCCAAACTTTTGTCATTGTCCACCAAAAGTGAAAGTGGCAAACTCGGATTGATTTGCTTGAAGGCTTGCACGATTCGCACATCAAAAGACTGCACCAAAACTCTTCCTGCAATATTTGTGGCAATGATTAAATCATACACCAATTGGGCAAATTCGGCAGGAGGTGGTTGAAAAATGAAATCTCCTTCTTCTCCTTCTGTTTTCACTTCAATGTTGTAAAACACTTTAGGCAGTTGGTGTTGTGCTACATATTGGTCACATACTTCAATGACTTCCTTCAACAAAGGTTTGTAAGCAGGGAAGGTTTGCTGCTGCGGAAATTTTGGATTTTGTCGCCGTCCACAGTCGTATTGTCGAATCCGATTGTAGGTCATATCATACAATCGGAGGCTCTTTTCTTCTGTTTCCAAAACAGGTTCACCATTCGGCTTAGAACAATATAGGTGTGAAAACCATCCTTCGTGTGACACAACAACTTGCTGATCATTGCTGATGACAACATCGAGCTCAAAGGTGGTTACACCATATTCCAACGACTTCAAAAAGGCAGGAACCGTATTTTCAGGCATCAAACCCCTTGCCCCTCGATGACTTTGAAAGGTGAATTGATTCATATATGTTTTGCTTTTATTTTTTTGAAGTTCTTAATCATGGAGCAAAATTGATAATTAATATGGTAATTTAAAAGTGTTATTTTTGTTCAAATAAATCAATGTACCATGAAAAAATATTATCAAATAATTTCCCTTATTGTAAACATCTATCTTTTTAGCGCTTGCAGCTCACAAATTGTTCCCGACCGTGATATATTCATAAAAGACGGAGAAACAGCACCGACCATAAAATTACACAAATACAAATCGGTGCAAGAACGCCCCAATCAAAACCCCAATTTGGCAGTAGCTTTGGCCATATCAGGTGGTGGTTCGAGGGCCTCCAATTTTGGAATTGGAGTCATGTTGGGTTTAGAGCAAATCATTCAGGAAAATGGCAACAATGTTTTGCAGGAAATAGACTACCTATCCACTGTGTCAGGTGGCGGATTTGCAGGAGGAGCATACATCAATTCTCTTTTTGAACATTACTACACGAAAAATGACAAAAAATACGAATTGAATCAATATGTAAACCAACGAATAAAAGAAGATTTGGAGCATTCTTTTATGGGTTCAGTTTTGAAGAACTACCTCAACCCCAAAATCTGGTTCACCTTTGCAGATGATGGCGACATTCTCGAAAGAACGATTGACAATACGGTATTAGGCTACAAGAGGCATAAAACAAATGCCAATTTGCGCGAAATGCCACAGCGAAGCATTACATTGGGCGATTTGTTTGTGGCCAAAACCGATACGAGCCACAAGGTCCTGTTTCCGATGATGTTTGCCAATGGTGCAATTATGGGAAAAATGGCGATTTTTCCTTTTTCACCCGACATTTTACACACCTACCAAATCAATGGCGTTACCCACCGATTGAAGAAAATTCATCCAATTGACCCTTATGATGTACCGTTATCGGTAGGAATCAAGGCTAGTGGTAGCTTTCCTGTGCTGATTTCAAACACTACTTTGATTAGCCGCTACAATCCCAAATTTAAGTACCTGCATATTGTAGATGGCGGTTTGGCAGACAATTATGGCTACCAAACCGCATTGGACATATTGAAGCAAGACAAAGTGGCTCAAAAAAAGGTGATGCTCATCATTGATGCCAACAATGACGGCATGACCAAAACTTTTTCTAAAGTGCAAAGTGGTACAAATATGTTCAAAGTCTTTGCCACATTACCCTACAGTGGCTTGAGTGCAAAAACGGCTACTTTGAAGCCCGAAGTTTTTGCAGAAAGCAGTGTCGTAGAAGTTGAACCCATTTTTCTTAGCTTCAATGTGCTGTTAGACAACAATGAAGTGCTTCCTCCCGAAAAAATTGACGTAAAAAAAGAACAAAAACGCCTTATTTATCAACTGACAACCAACATGAACAACATTTCCAAAAAGGATTTGCAGATTCTCTACGAACTCCTGACAAATGTTGGCACAAAATATACAATTACCCAAGATGAACAGGATTTGTTGTTGTTGGCAGGTCAAAAAATTGTGTTGATGCAAAAGGACAATATATTGGGCGTTTTGAAGGGCAAAGAATCAGAAGATAAAGAGGAGGAGGAATAATAGTGGATGCTTCGATGGTGTGAGAAAAAACTTTTTCATTTGCTTCAATAGTAAACTTCACAGAACCATGTTTTTATGTGTCATTGCTAAAAAAGAATAAAAAAATACTAAAAAAAATAGTTGAAATGGAACTAATCAGCCCTTCAAAAGGTTGTACTATATGAAAGCCGCAAGGTACTACAAACAACAATTAAACATCTATCAATCAACAAAAAACAAATAAAATGACACAACAAATACACAACTCAAAACATCCTCCTTTACTTCAATGAAAAATGCCATTAATTTTAGCAAATATTACATCCTACACTATTGAAGTAAATTACAATCCCACTGCAAATTCATACATTTTTCAACTTGAATTTGTAGGTTAAATTTGAAATTTCAAAAGTTTCCCATGTATTAAGTTTCATTAGCAACATATCAACTTCGGTGTTTCACCGCAGCAAACGGTAAAGTTCGACATACTTCACCACACACCAACGACAATCAGCATCTTCCGCTTCGGCTGCCTTAAATTTTAGGCTGTTGTTCGCTGAGAATGACATAGCACACAAAATTCAGCCTAAAATTTTAGGCAGCCGTGTTACAGATGCCTACAGCATTGCTGTCAGTCCTAAGCAAGTTTAGTAATGAAATTTTGAAAGTTAATTTTTTAGTGTAAATTTGTTTCGTTCTTTGATTTTAGAATAAACCGATTGTTTATCAATCAAAAAATAATTTCGTTAGCATTGTAAAAGCTGCGGTGTTTCGCCGTAGTAAGCAGTAAAGTTTGACATACTTCACTGAACACCAACGACAATCAGCGTCTTCTACTATGGGGGCCGTATTTCGACACCCCTCCACGCTGAATAGGCTGTTGCCCACTATGGTAGAATAGAAATACGGCCCCCATAGTGCCAGCCGCCTACAGTATTGCTGTCAGTCCTCAGCAAGTTAGTAACGAAATTTTTAATTTTTATTAAGGTAAAGAAGGTTTTTGTTAGCATCACAAACTGCGATGATTCGTCGCAGTCACAGTAAAGCTTTCCATACTTCACCGAAAGCCAACGACAATCAGCGTCTATAAGGTACTACGTACCTATTAGAACCTCTTACACGCTGAATAGACGTTGCCCACTTCATCACTTGCGAATAGGTACGTAGTACCTGATAGCCGCCTACAGTATTGGCTCCAGTCCTCAGCCAGTTTAGTAATCAAAACCTTTCTTTTTATTGAAGCAAGAAGCAGGATGTAAGAGGCAGGAAAAATCCTACTTCTTGTTTCTTACATCTTACTTCACAATAAAATGGTTTCTGTTAGCATCAATAAAACGCCTAAGGCGATTCGCCTTAGCAGCAGTAAAGTTCAACATACTTCACTGAACACCAACGACAATCAGCGTCTTCCACATTGGTAGGCCTTGGTTTGCAACTTTCTACGCTGAATAAGCGTGGCTCACGCCAATTATGTAAACCAAGGCCTACCAATGCTACAGCCGCCTACAGTATTGCTGTCAGTCCTCAGCAAGTTTAGTAACAGAAATTTTATGGCTGAATGGCTATATGGTTAAACTGTTTTTCACAATTCAGTCATATAACAATTCAATAATTTCAACAGGTTAGTGGCAAATAACCGTTTTATATTTTTAGGTTTTTCAGGCTCGCAAGTGGTTGGCTTGCGAGCTTTTATAAAAAACATCAAAAATCGTTCTCATGCAAGCAAACACAGAACTTTTACATACATTTCCCAAAACCACCCAAGAAGTCCAAGCAGCAGCGACCTATTTGGAAGCCGCACCGCTTGCCGAAAATCATTGGCAGGTCATCAAGGGGTTTTACAAACAATTAGAAGCCAATCCCAATGTGGAATTGCTCACCTTGTTAATCAACAAGTTGGACAAGGCTAAATTTTCAGAATTGAAGGACAAATATCCTACAAAAGCAACTCTGGGCTATATGAAACGCCGAGTCAATCGGTTTCTGCGAACGGCTGCAAAGAACAATTCACAGTTGTATTTTGACATTTGCAGTCACCTTCTCGAAAACCAGAAAGAAGAAATTGACCTTGTTAATCAATGGGTCATGATGAAAATTCTCTTTGGAACATCCAAACAATTCGAGCAAAAACGCCACGGCAGAGGAGCTTTCGTATTTTTGGAAGACAAAAAAAGTACTGCAAGAATCGAAAGTGGCGCACCTCAAATTTGGGCGGATAATCCAGATTTTTTAGTGGAGTTATTGCAGCAAAAAGACTTGCATTCAGTTGTTTATGCCTTCGCTGCAAAAACACTTTCTGCAAATCGAGTAGAAATTCCTGATTTGAGTCAAACCCAACTAAAAACCTTTTTTGAATCCGATTCGATTTGGCTTCAAGTCATTGCTGCAAAACAAGCCTACCAACAATTCAAAAACGGGCAACTGCAAGACCCTCAACTCTTAGCCAATACCTACTTTTATTCTCCCGCCAATATTCGACAAACATTTTTTGGAGAAATCAAACAAATGATAGAAGGCCAATCCAACACCGACACCCCTGCTGCAAATAATTCTTGGTTTGGAAAATTGGTGCGTTCTGCATTGGGAATCAACCAATCACCTCAATCATCGAAACCCAAAGACACCCACAATTGGTACCAAACTTTTACAGCAAACATAGCTCATATTTTCTTTAGCAAAATGGAGACAACTGTTTCCAAACGCCGATTGAAGGATATGATGGATTTGACGCTTCAACTCAAAGAATATGTGTCATTTACCATCATCAACAAACACATCAAAGCCATTTTTGAAGCAGAAGACGAACGTTTGCACGAATTGGCTTTTGAAGTCGCAGACCAGGTAACAGGCGGCAATATTTTGGTTTGGCTAACCGCTATTCCTTCCGAAAAAACGGGTATTAGTCAGCGTTTGCAAGACATTTTCATCCACAAAATGAACATCAACAACTTGACGTGGACAGAGATAGAAGGTTTCATACACAGCGAATTGTTTTCCATTGCAGATTTTGGATGGCATTTGGTGAGCAAATGGAATCAACAAGCCCGTTTCACGCAGCGATTTTGGGGGCGAAACTACTACAATTCCCAAAACACGCTCCCTTTGAAGCATTTCATACAGTCGCAATACGGCGTAGATTTGTTGTTGAAACACTCCAAAAATCAGTTGAATTGGGTACTTTGGTACAAGCCAACCTTTATTTTCATTTATAAAAATGCGCCTTCCAAACTCAAAGAAGCTTTCAAACCACTTTTTTATGAAAATGCAAGAGGACACAATTTTTTGGCTTGGCTACCATTCATTGCAGAATTGGAAAACGAAAGGGAGCAGATAATTCTAAATCTTCAAAACGGGGTACAAGAAAACCACCTATCTGCTTATAGTTTCATTTATTCTTTGGTAACTGACAATGAATGGGTTAAAAATATTTCATGGAAATTTTTAGTCAACAAATGCCTCAACGAAACCAAATTCACCGAACTCCTTACCGTCAATCTTCAAAACGTTGATATAGATACATCTAAGAAGTTCATTGAATTGATGATGAATACAGATAATGAAAAAGTAAAAAACCTTTTCTTTGATATATTGCCTACAATTATTGAAGGCAAACCCGAATTAATCAATCGTTTGATACCAATTTTTGAATATGTAGTTGACTTGCTGAATCAAAATACAGCATTGGATTTAATCAAAACCGTTGCAGCAACGGAATGGACTTCAATCCGTTCTCATTTGGTAAAATTCGTGGAGAAAAACCCTTCAATATGGTCGCAAATTTTGGCTGCAATTCCCAACGAAACAACGACAACGCTTCAAAACCGCACGATTGAAGACAGTGAAATGCTTCAATTGTTCTTCAAAACCAACAACATAGACGTGTTGGATTACCACCAACCAATATTTGCCAAAATGCTGTACGAATGGATTCAACAACACTTGGATTTGTTCACTTCAAATTCGGATGCACTCTTCAAAACGGTCATTCACAAAGACCCAAAAATCAGAAAATGGGGTTTTGAACAAGCCGATAAGGTAGGTATCACGATTCCGTTTGCGCTCCGAATGATGGAAGCTGGGCTTCCCGAAACGTTCCACAAAGGCAAACAGTATTTTGAAAATGTGCCGATGGGGGATAAAGATGAAGTAGAATATGTATTGGCTTTGTGCGACAGTCCGCAAGGTGTGGTTCGTGGATATGGAATTGAATACTTTGAAGCCCGCAAAGAAAATTTGAAGAAAAACGACATTGCAGTGGCTTCGCTTGCAGAACATACGGATGTAAGGATTCAAGAATTTGTAGCGCAAACTTTGGCAGACAAGAAAGATGCAAAAGAAGAATTTGTCCAATATTTCGACAATTCGGTGTTGAGAAGCCGCAACAAAGGGCGTAAGGTCAAGGAGTTGGTCAAATCTCGCCTACAAGAGGTGGATTCTAAAAATTTGGATAAAAAAACACTCATGGAATTGGCTCGAAGCCGAAACACACAGGATAGAGAATGGGCGATTGAACAATTGACGAAGTTGGCTTTGGCAGGGGAAGAAGTCGAGGGGTTTGGGGTTTCTTAAAATTCAATTATCAACTTCAAAACTCCGTTAGAGCCTGCTCCGATTACTCGGAGAGTACAATATTTGTAGAAATGTAATCCGAGGAAATGATCAACTCCATAGGAGTTGAATCCAAACTACATTGGCTAATTGCTTTTGGGTTGAACTCCTAACGGAGTTCTGTCATTGCTTTCTACGTTTTCTACAAATATTGAAGTCATACGGACTTGAAAAATTAAAAATCCAAAGTAACAATTCAGCAATAAATCAATATAAAAAATGCAAATAACACAATCTTACGCAAAACCAAGTACGGCAACTTCTGACAAGCAAGGCATGCACTTCAATTTGTCGCCCGAATTGTCGAGACCGCCCGTATCGCTTCATGCAATGATTCACAACAGTTTGGCTTATGGAAAAATCATGTTGGCATTGCGTGAAATTGTGACAGGCGATTGGCGTTCCAAAATCAAAGATTACACCCAATACCAAGAATGGGTCTATCAAGAATACCTCAAAGAAGTACCGAATCACTACGGACACATTGAAGCCGAAAAGGTGCAATTGTTGGGTGAGAAGAATATTTTGAAGGGGAAAATAGACGAAGTGAACAAGGTTTTGCAGCCTATTCGCAAGGCAATGCAGGAAGTGAGGTATAAATACTACGATTATCTCCGCAAATACGACAAAGAAAAATGGTATGCGTATGACCCTGTTATCAGTGTACATCCCGATTGTGTGATTTTTGAAGCCTTTTCGCTGGACGAGTCGAGTTATGGGCGAGTAAGCGTGCCTGTCGAAAATTTGGAGATGTATGGGGAGGTGAAATACGGCACAACCAACATTGATTTTAGTCAGGGATTGGCGGATGAAATTTACCGAGTGCGTTCTTACCGAGCGGCTTGGCTCAAAGTGGCTTATGATCAGGTACAATTGTCGACTAGTGCGGGCAGTCGTGTGGAAAAGAAAATTGACCTACCCGAATCTTGGGTGCGGGGTTTTCTGCAAGTTCAATCGGCTTCAACGATGCCTGGCACGGATTTGAGCATTTCGTCGGCTACGATGAATGAAATCTTGTCGGTTTTGGAGCAAAAAAAGGAAAAAGAAAGTCCTCGTTCGATTCGTTTTGTGCTGAAAAAAGGGGAAAAACCAAAAATTATAATTGACCCGTGGGGTATTGAGATTCAAGAACATGAATTTACCTACAAGGGCGATATGGAAGGCGAAGTGCGAATTTGGGGACGCAGGCGTTTGATGGTTTTGAAGTCGCTTTTGGCATATTCTGACAGTGTTCAAGTGAAATTGTTGGGAACGGGAATGCCGCATTATTGGTCGGTAACGATTGACGGACACCGTTTTGATGTGGGCTTGTCGGGCTGGACTTCAAATGACTGGTCGCAAAAAGGCAATTTCGACCTTTTGGCTGCTACTTCTAAGCCGAAAGAAGTGGATGTGAAAAACATTGAAAAGGCTTTGGTTCAAAAATTGGCGGGAACACCTACCGAATTTGCGGCTTGGGTTTCACTTCCGCAACAAACGGCTGCTGCTGCCCTGCAAGAGCTTTGTAAGAATGGTCAAGCGATGTATGATCACCTCACCGAAACCTATCGTTGGCGAAAACTACTCCCGAAAGAGATTGTGGTGGAAGAGCCTGAGGAGGACAAACGATTGAATTTTGCCATCAGTTTGATGAAGGAGGATAAGGTGACTATCGTGGAAAAAATAACGGATGATAAAAAGGTGACGGAGTATAAAGCTGAGGTTGTCAGCGATAAAGCGGACAAAGTCTTCAAACCTGTGGTGCGTGTCGATGCGGATGGACGGGTGAAATATGCGGAGTGTACTTGTGGATTTTTTCGCCGTAACAAACTGCGTCAAGGGCCTTGCGCTCATATCATGGCGGCTACTTTGAAGGGGGCGAGGAGTTGAACAAATCAAATTAAAATCTCAAATACAAATTCAATTTATAGACGTATGAAAGGGCGAATTTACCTTCCTTGATATAGGGGGAGTGTGTCAAAAATGGGTGGTTTTTAAGTGAAACTTTGTCAACGGTCGCAGACCTTGACAATAGTTGAACAATAAAACTGTTCTTGCCCTTTCATACGTTTTTATTAAAGTCCTTTTTTTCAGGCTTTTTTAAATCGGTAAGAATGGTTGTTTTTAAGCCAAATTCATTGAGTCGTTTTTCGAGTTTTTTAGTGAGTTTCATTTTTCTGTAGGCATACTGTTTGCCCATTGAATCTTCAATTCCATGTTTTTCAACCATTTGTTCTGTTAAATCTATACACCTTAAAAGATAGGCTATAACTGCAATTTGGTCTTCCTTTTTTGCATCCATTGTATATTTTTTTGATATTGAAATTTGATTCTTATTGATTTTATTCACAAATGATTACTAAGTTACTGCAAAAACATGTATAAATCAATTTATTGCAGTAGCAAATTCAAATGAGATTCTTGCAGAATGACAGATTTGCGAGTTTTTTTTGCAGCAATAAAAACGTTATCAAAAGTTTTTACAAAAAGCAACACCTGGAAGCCCAAAAAGCGTTCAATCAAAAAACACATTTAAACAAACAACCAAATTCCATCATACAACATGAAAGACACATCAACACAAAATCGCACCGCCAAACTCATCATGGTGACTCCGAGCAACAACAATAAGTTTTACGAAATGCAGGAAAATGGCGATGGAACTTTTACCGTCACCTATGGCCGAGTCGGTAGTCGTGGCACGGTTCAGCGCTATCCATCTACTCAATGGAATCGTCGGTACAACGAAAAAGTACGAAAGGGCTACAAAGACCAAACGCATCTGTTTGCAGTGGCTGGAACGGGTGAGCCGAAATTGGAGTTGGTGGATGTGGATGATGAAATGGTGCAGAGGTTGATTACCGAATTGATGGCGTATGCGACCAAATCTATTCGTCACAACTATATGGTGTCTGCCGAACAGGTGACGCAGCGACAAGTGGAGGAAGCACAAACTTTGCTGGATAGTTTGGTGGCGCAGTTGAAAACGGGTTTGTTTATGCTGAAGGATGCAAGCCAAACTGAACGCAATACGCAGCGATTCAACAGTGTTTTGTTGGAATTGTATCAGGTGATTCCTCGAAAAATGACCAAAGTGGGTGAACATTTGATTGTGCGACCTTCGAGCTATGCGGATTTGGATGTGGTCAAAGAAAAGTTGGTAGAAGAACAAGCGACTTTGGATGTTATGCGTGGACAGGTGAAAATGAGCAGTTTGGAGGCGGAAAACAAAGTGGAGAAGAAAGAACTGAACTTGTTGGAGGCAATGGGATTGCAGATTGAATCAGTGACGGATGTGGTTACAATTGATTTGATTAAGAACAAAATGGGATCCAATGTTGGGCAGTTCTCCAAAGCTTTTGCGGTCAAAAATCTCAAAACACAAAGGGCTTTTGACGATTGGCTCGGAACGAAAAACAACCAACAAAAGAAGCTGTTTTGGCATGGTAGCCGCAATGAGAATTGGCTGTCGATTCTGGAAACGGGTTTGGTACTTCGTCCTGCAAATGCGGTGGTGACGGGTAAGATGTTTGGTTATGGCACTTACTTTGCCGACAAATTCCAAAAATCACTGAATTACACTTCTTTGCGAGGTTCGTACTGGGCGAAAGGCACGCAGTCAAAAGGTTTTTTGGCTTTGTTTGATGTGCATACGGGCAATCAGTTTCACCTCCAAAAACATGAGCCTTGGTGCTATGAATTGAATGAAATCAATTTGAAGAAAAAGGGCGCACAATACGATTCTCTTTTTGCGGAAGGCGGTGCAGATTTGGTGAACAATGAGTACATTGTTTACAACGAAAAACAGTGTACGGTGCGGTATTTGGTGGAGGTGATTTAGGATTGTGTTAATGTTTTTGTGTGTTAAGGTATTAATGTGCTCATTTTGACTTAATTCCTTTGTTCCATTTGCATTGCTGTGAATCCGCCCCAACAATCAATATATTGATAGCCAATTAATTGAATATTTTTAAATACGTCATTCTACTATGAACCCAACAACCTTAAAACTCCTCACTGAATCGGCAATCAAAGAAGCTGCCGAATACCTCATGACCCTCAACAACGAAACGAGCACTTTGGAGGTCAAGAACCACCTTCGTAGCAAAGGTTTTTCTGCCTCACAATCAGAAGTATCGCAAGGCATGAACGATATTTGGACTGCCAATAAAAACACATGGGCATTCAAACAATTGGGTGCATACAAGTTGTATTACCTCACAAGCGATACCAACAAATCCATTCATGCCTATCTCGAAAAAGGGGATGATTTTTGGGCGATAGCTGCAAAGGACAAATCTTTCACCATTGAAGTAGGAAAGGTGGGCGAAACAGGTGTTTTTGAAGAAAAAAACTACGATACGAATCGAAAAATGGCCTTTGTCGCAGAGTCTTTGCTCGAAGTTCAAGAGCAAAAAGGTTTTGTGGAGGCAAAGGATTCGAGGTTGCCTTTGAAGGTTCGCCAACAGTTTGCGCCTTACTTCCATCAGAAAATGACGGGCTGCAAAATGGGCTTTTTTGAAGCGGAAAAGTTGGTCAAACAAAAGGCTACTTTTGAAGTCGGTGGACAGCAAATTGAAGGGTATTTGCTGCTGACCAAAAGTGCGGGTTATAGCTTCAATTGGAGCTTGCCGAAGGATTTGGAGGTAGTGAAGCAGGTTTTGAAGGCAAAGAAATGGGATGCGCTGCAATTGGGTTTTGAGGAGGCGAAGTTGTTGGGGGAGAAGGTAAAAGATGCGAAAGTTTTTGATTCGGAAGGAACTGAATTGAAGGATGGAACATACAAAATATTGGCGAAACAGACTGCAATGGAGACGCAGGCGATTTTGGTGGACAACCAACATTTGTACCAAATTGAGTGTTTTTTTGAAGGGGGCGAACGGGCGGTGTTGAGTAAATTTCAGATGGATTTGGAGGGGGAAATGTTGCCTTTGGTGAATAGATTCCTGTAGAGACGTTTTATCAAAACGTCTTAAAATGAAAGTATATTTGTATTTTTAAATGAATTCGACCTGTGCCTTTAAGTTTTTGACAAGTTCTTGGAGCATGAAAGAGGGATTTGACCCTTCTTGATTGTAGTAAAAAAAGGGAAAAGAGGCGTTAAGAACAGATTGCTGTTTGAAGATGGAGCGAAGCAGAATCAAGTTTCAAGCTGTTTAGCCTCTTTTTTCTTTTTTTGCGTGAAGCAATCAAGTCAGGTCTTGATTTTTGGTTCTTTTTATCAAGAAAAAGAACAGGCAAAAGTACCTACACCAATACAAGAAATAGTATTTATTTTTTAATGGCACAGCCTGAATGAATTCGACAATACACAATTCAAAACCCTCCACAACAAGATTTGAAAAAAAAAAAATCTCGCTTCGCTCGATTCTTTCCGCACTCGACAAAGACCATTTCTGATGCTTATGCTTTGCTCGCTGTTGGCTGCTAGCGCTTGCCAACGCTTGCAAGCAACGCTCAAAAATGGGCAGCTCAAAAAATTAGAAGAAGCCAAGAAGGGCTGCCTTTAGAACTGTGGCAACGCAAGACGCAAGCCGAGATTGAAGTAATCGTACAGATTGAAGTAGCGAAAAGCGACACGGCAACCGTAGGGATCGTAGCGCCACGAACCGCCACGAACCACACGACGACTTGTAGTTCCATCTATCCAAGCACTTCCATCCTCTGGTGCACCCTCATAGTTATTATGCCAACGGTCTTCGCAATACTCCCTAACATTGCCACTCATATCATAAATCCCCAATTGATTCGGCTGCTTCAATCCAACAGGTTTTGTTTCTAGATGACTGTTTTCGCCATACCAAGCAAATTTATTCAATTCATTCCCTCCTGCATACAGATAGTCCTTTTCCCAATAAATTCCTCCACGAGCTGCATATTCCCATTCTGCTTCGGTCGGCAATCGGAAGTTTTTGCCGCTTATGTCATTCAGCTTTTGAATAAAAACTTGGCAGTCCTTCCAACTTACCATCTCCACAGGTCTGTTTTTGCCTTTGAACCAAGAAGGATTTTTCCCCATCGTCCACTCGTAGAGGGCTTGGGTCACAGGAAATTTGCCTATCCAAAAGGTAGGAACACTTACCTCGTGTACTGGTTTTTCATTGTCACGCCCTTCATTGCTGCCCATCCTGAATGTGCTGCCTATCACTTCAATGAGTTCGATGTCGAAGGTTTCGCCAGTGGGTTTTTGGAGGGAGAGGGTTTGTGTTTTTGGGAGTGTCATTTATTTGTATTTTAGGCGTAGAGGTACAATTTTTCTGCGATTTGCTTGATGATGTTTTGTTAGACGTTTTAATAAAACGTCTCTACTCTTCTTTCATCAACTGACTCGTTTCGGCAGCCCTTTGAGCAGGCACGATGGAAGCCAAGACCGAAATCACCATCACGGTCACAAACACCAACACAAAATCACCGATTCGCATACTGACAGGATAAGCGTCAATCAAAAAAGAAGCCCCTTGCAGTTTGATGACTTCAAAATGTTGTTGTATCAAACAAATCACCGTTGCCAATGTGCCGCCAATGATGGCACCGCTCAGGGAGAGCATTACCCCTTCCATAAAAAACACCTGCCGCACAAAGTTTTTGGTCGCCCCCATTGCCTTCAAAATGCCGATGTCGTGTTTCTTTTCGATGACCAACATAGACAGCGAACCAATGATATTGAATGAAGCCACAATCAGGATGAAGGAAAGGATGAGATAGACGACCCATTTTTCGGCGGTCATGATTTTGTAGAGCGTTTCATCTTGTTCGTAGCGGTCTTTCACATCAAAACCTTCACCCAAAATCGCGACTATTTGTTTTTTGACATGGGCGGCTTGTGCCTCATCTTTCAGCGCAATTTCGATGGCACTTACCTCCTTGTCGTAGTTGAGCAGCGAGCGCATAAAACGCATTGGCACAATGGCATAGCGGGAATCGAAGTCTTGCTGAATCGCAAAAACGGCGGAAGGGTAAATGATTTCTTGTTTGAAGGCTGTTTCGGGACGCATTTGGCTCACCTTCACATCTCGCTTGGGCATATACACTTTGATGGGAGTGAACTCATTGTGGATATTAACTCCCAAAATATTCTGCACGCCCAAGCCCAAAACGGCATAATCAATCGTTCCGTCTTCTAAGATAAAACTACCGTCAATCAATGAAGTGTCGACTTGCGAAACTTGGGTGAAATGGTCATCTACTCCCTTCAATCGGGCAATGAAATTGTTTTCTTCTCGGTACTGCAATAGGGCATTTTCCTCCAATACCATCGAAACGGCAGCGACTTGCGGCAATGCTTCGATTTGCAGCACTTTGGAACTGTCTGGCACAAAAACTTTTCCTTCTTGTGGGGTTATTTTGATGTGCGGATTGAAGGTGTTGTAGAGCGATGTCACCAAATCTTCAAAACCATTGAAGACCGATAAAACCAATATCAAAGCCATTGTGCCTACAATCATACCCATGACCGATACCGACGAAATGACGTTGATGGCATTCGTTGATTTTTTGGAGATTAAATAGCGTTTGGCTATGTGAAAGGCTAAATTCATCGTTGATTGCAGATTTTTTGGATGACGCAGATTTCGCAGATGGCACAAGGATTATTCCTCTTCATCGCTATCTTCTCTTTCTGGCTGTATGTCCAGACTGTCAAGAAGTTGGTCCATTTTGTAAACTTCGTCGAGCGTATCGTCGAGGTAAAACTCCAAAGTGGGAATATGGCGCACTTTGTTGCGGATTTGATTACCCAACAATCGGCGAAGACCATGTTCATTTTCGGTAATCATCGTCACCACATCCTCTTTGTCTTGTATGTTGTAAACGCTCAAATAAATTCGAGCTACGGACAAATCGGGTGTGAGGCGCACTTGTGTAATCGTTACAAAAGCATTGCTGTAAATATTGCGTCCTTCTTTGATGAAAATGTCACTCAAAGCCCGCTTGATTAAACTTGCTACTTGTTGTTGTCTTATCGCACTCATGGTTTTTTGGGATTAAGTTTGGTGATACAAAAGTAGGCAAAAAACGCTTTCAGCCCCAATAATGTTTGCCATCGTGGAAAATCTTCGTCTCATCATTGCCAATCGTGTATAAAATCACCCTTCCAACCAATCGAAAATCCTTGACAATTTCAGACGACACCTTCAATTTTTTGCCCTCATAATAGGCCTGCAAACGTCCATCCGAATCAATATAAACGACAATCCCATCATCAATAGCTACATATTCAGGTTGATATGCCTCCATTGAGACTTTTTTTCCCTCGTCAAACACATAAAAGTAACCCAAATCGTCCACATAGGTTAATGTATTGTTCTTCAAAGCTTGAAACCTTGGAAAACTGGAAGTTAACTTCTGAACTTTCCCCTTCCAATACACCATGAGTGCATCAAATTCATCTACGAAAATGACCATTTTAGCTCCTACACGATAAACTCTGGGATGGAAATCGACTATCTCCTTCAACCCTCCGTTATCATTACACATCAATTTTCCCGTTTCATCCACAAATACCACAAAATTATCTCCTGTATGATATTCAAAAGAATACAAACAAAATATTTTTAGTTTATCGTTTCTTTTGGTTTTCCCTAAAAATTCATTGGGGTCAGTTAGAAGGTAATTCCTATAATCCAGAAATTTTGAGCGAAATCGCATGCCATCGTCTGTAAGCAGCGCATCTTTAGCACTAAAAACTCTTGAAAGCATTAGCCCTGTTGACTTAGGTTCTTTAAACAACTTTGCATTTTTTGATTTTGCAGAATTGACAAAACCATCACGCTCTCCCAATTCCATTTTCGGTGCAAATACATTTTCAAAATGGGTTTTAGTAGGCTGATTGTAAACTTCAACGATCTCACCTTCATGAAAAATGTGTATCACATCGCTGGAATCCTTGAAACTCACTGAATTTGAACTCACTATACACTTTACCGCCTCTGGTAATTCATGTATTTCTCCCTTATAAAAAACATTCACATCTCCACTATTATCCTTAAAAATCAATATGCTATCTTGCACTGCAAAACTTCCGTTGTCTATATCAAGCGAAAGCAATTCTTCTTCCTCTCCATAGATTACCTTCAATATTCCCCCTTCTTCACCTTCTACTACTGCCATCAAATATTGAGTAGGATAGTACCAAATATTTTCAGCATTACTCAAAACTTGTGTTTCTTGGTATGAATATTTTTTCCTTTGACCAATATTGTCTTTATACAACACATAGTCCCCTCCAACCTGCACCTCACTCACCTCCTCATGCTCCAAATCATGAATCTTTCCATTGTCAAAAACCTTAAACCGTCCCTGGCTATCTACATAAGGAGCAATGTTTTGAGCATCCATTGAAGCGGTGAAAACTACCATTGTAATACAAAAAAAGCCGAATTGAAGGACGATTCTATTTTTCATTTTCTCTTTCATTTTCTTTTTTTATGAAACGCTTTTCCATCTGCTACAATCAGAGCCACCATCTAAAAAATCAGCTCTACTTGTGCCATCTGCGAAATCAGCGCAATCCAAAAAATCTGCAATTTTACCCCGAATAGTGATTCCCATCGTGGAAAATCTTCGTTTCGTCATTGCCAATCGTGTATAAAATCACCCTTCCAACCAATCGAAAATCCTTGACAATTTCAGACGACACCTTCAATTTTTTGCCCTCATAATAGGCCTGCAAACGCCCGTCTAAATCCAAATAAGCCACAATTCCATTAAAAACTTCAATTTTTTTCGGTTGATAGGTTTCCAACACTTGATTTTTGCCTTTGTCAAATACATTCAAGTATCCTCTATCGTCCACATACGCCAAGGTATTGTCTTCAATTGCTTGAAATTTAGGCGGTCTGGGACACAATTCTTTCACACTTCCCTTCCAGTACACCTGATATTTGCCCCCATCATCCACAAAAGCCGCTATTTTATCCCCTGCAATGTAGTCCTTAGGCACAAATTCGGTAAGTGTTGTCAGTTCGCCCTCATCATAGGCCATCAACTTATCCATTTCATTGACAAACACCACAAAATTATCGCCCACATGGTACTGATATTCATCATCTTTGAAAGCAGGTTCTCGATGCGAAACCTCTTCAATTGCTCCCTCATGAAATATCAAAAAACTGCCCGAAGGATCAATGTATGCCACCGAATTGCAGCCTACCTTAAAATTGTCAGCATTGGGAAAACGCCCCGTCAATTCCTCTGTATCACCTTTGTAATAAACACTCAAATATTTGTCAATATCTATAAAAACCAGTACACTATCCCCCACTGCAAAACCATCTCTTTGTAAATCAATGGTCAATAATTCCTCCTCATCCCCATACCTGACCTTCAATATTTCTCCCTTCAATCCTTCCACCACACCCATAAAATACTGCGTAGGGTAAAATTTAATCTTTTGATCGTCCGTAATATGCTCTATTTCACCAGCCGCATACCGTTTGGTTTGTTTGATATTGTCTTTATACACCACATAGTCACCTCCAATGTGAACTTCTGATATTTCCTCGTGTTCTAAATCCTGTATTTTGCCATTGTCAAACACCTTAAACCGTCCATGTTTATCCACAAAAGTGGCAATATTTTGAGCACTCATTGAAGTGTCAAGCCACAACAATGAAAATAAAATAAAAAGTAGCAATTGAAGCGAATACTTATTGTCCATTTGGAATAGTATTTGATTATGAATAACAGTTAATTACGTTTTCAATATCTACTTTCTTTTTGGAAAATGCAAGTCCATTCCTCAAATTGCATAAGTTTTTCTAATTTTAAGCGGTTTTTCTTATATTGCAATCAAACAAATAAGTATCTCTAACAGAAATGATAAATCTAAAGAATTTAAAATCGCTTTTTATTGTAGAAGACGAGGAAGGGCAAGGATCTAAAACTCCCGTTGAAGAGAAAAAAGACGAGCCAAAGCAGGAAGTCAATCAAGAAACGACTAAAAAACCTGAAGAGGATTCAAAAACTTCGCCTCAAAATAATAAACAAAAAGTGTCTGATATGCCTCCACCTCCAACGCCCAAAAAGCCCGTTGTCAGCGAGAAATACTACACCATGTTGATGAAGGCGATTGAAATGAACAATCTGGAAGGTTTCGATTATTTGGAGTTCAAACATTCACTTACTGCCTTGAAAAACATTCCCATAGATGAACCTACCAAGTTTCAAACAGCTTTTGCAACGGCTTCCACAATGGGATTGACCAAACAAAAATTGGTGGAATCTGCTGATTTCTATAAAAAAGTATTGGAGAAAGAGAAAGACAGTTTTAGGAATGAACTTCAAAAGCACATTGGCGAAAGATTACACAAAAACGAAGCACGTACAACAGATTTGGCACAAATGATTCAGCAAAAGTCGGAGCAAATCAAAAAATTGACCCAAGAAATCAGCCAAAATCAAGCAGAGTTGGACAAAACACGCCAACAAATTGAAGAATTGAAAGAAAAAGTACAAGAAGAAAGAGATAGTTTTGTAGGCACTTACGACCATTTATTTGCTCAAATGGACAAAGATGTTGAAAACATCAATAAATATTTGGACTAAAAAATCCAAACCCTGTTTTTTATTGTTAAAATTTTGAAAACAGGAAACTAATTTTATACAAAAATGGATTATAGTTAAAATGATTCTTGTTCGGTAATCTATCAGCATATCCATTTGCCATTACCGATTTTTAATAAACCGAAAAATATAAAATAAACACTCATAAACCGACATTTTTATGCAAGAGATAAAAGCAAAGTCTTTCTGGAAAAGACCAGAGGGAAAAACAGGAGCGTTGTTTGGTGCAGCAATACTTGGAGCAGGTGCTTATGGTTTGTATTTATTCTTACCAGCCATCATCGCCTTGCTGCAAAATACCATTACAGCAGCTTTATTGATTGGTGTATTAGCCGTTATGGTCTATGTGGTCGTTGACCCAAGATTTCGCAACCTACTTTGGTATGGTTACAAGAGCATTATGCGTTTCATTACAGGAATTTTTGTGCAGATTGATCCCATAGGAATCATCGAATCCTATATGGAAGACCTTCGCAACAACCTCCGAAAAATGGGGAAACAAATCTCCAATCTGAGAGGGGAAATGCGAAAACTCAAAACCATGATGGACAAAAACCGCACGATGATGGAACAAAACCTTGCTTTGGCGAGTCGGGCTAAAGACAAAGGCATGGACAACATCATGGTCTTGAAGTCCAGAAAAGCAGGCCGTTTGCGTGATTCTAACTTCAAACTCAATGACCTCTACAAAAAAATGGAAGTCATGTATCGAGTCTTGACCAAAATGTATGAAACTTCTGAAATCCTATTGGAAGACGTACAAGATGAAGTTGAACTGAAAAAACGAGAGCGTGAAGCCATCCGCACAAGTCATTCTGCCATGAAATCCGCCATGAACATCATTGCAGGAGATAAAGACAAGCGAATGATGTTTGACCAAGCAATGGAAGCCATTGCAGACGATGTCGGACGAAAAGTTGGAGAAATGGAGCGTTTCATGGAAATTTCTGACAACTTCATGGAATCCATTGACCTTCAAAACGGTGTCTTTGAAGAAAAGGGATTGGAAATGCTCGAAAAATGGGAAAAAGAAGGTACTTCTTTCCTATTGGGTGATGAGAAAAAGAATATCATCAAAGAAGTTGAACACGACAACATCACCATTGATTTGGATGCACCTGTTCAACCCAAAAAAGAGCGTGAGCAAGGACAAAAGGGTCAGTACAACGATTTATTCGATTTCTAAACAAATAATTATCAAGGCATAAAAGTCAGATTGAAGCAGATTTAATCTGGCTTTTGTGTTTCCATTAACCCCAACAAAACATCAAAACATGCCATCATCAACCATTTTTTCCAAATTCTTCACCCTTCTATTTGCTCTATCCATCATCCTCACAACAGGCTGTCAGCCAAAAGATAAGCCAACCACCGATACGCCAAAAGAAGAAACAACCAAAGTTAACAAAGACGACATCATCAAAGTACAAGCCTTCACTTGGGGCGGCTATGCAGGAGGTGAATACTTTAATGAAGGATTCAAACATTCTGCAGAATCCCGTTTTACCAAGGAATACGGCTTGAATGTAGACTTTGTATTGATAGATGATTTTGACGCTTCTCGAAGTGCGTGGAAAGCCGATGAAGTTCACTTGTTGGGAACAACCGCCGATGCACTGCCGACCGAAATGGAAGGATTGAAGCAGTACAATCCACAAATCGTCTTTCAAGTGGATTGGTCAAGAGGAGGAGATGCCATTGTGGGCCGCAAAGGAATCAAAAGCATCAAAGATTTGAAGGGAAAAACCGTTGCCGTCACGCCTTCGACTCCCTCCCAAACCTTTTTGATTTGGGCATTGGAAGAAGCGGGTATGACATCAGCCGACATCACCATTCAAGAAGTTCCTTCTGCCATTGACGCAGCGACTGCCTTCAAAAGCGGACGATTGGATGCTGCAGTGGTTTGGAGTCCCGATGATGAAATCATTGCGAGAGAAATGGAAGGCTCTACTGTTTTGAAAAGCACCCGTGAGGCAGGTCAAGTCATTGCAGATGTGTATATTGCCAAAAAATCTTGGATTGATGCCAATAGAGATAAAGTGAACAAACTTTACAAGGGTTTTATGATGGGTGCGGCTGAGGTCAATGCTTCGGAGGAAGCCAAACAAAAAGCGGCAAAAATCATGGCGGACGGTACAGGCATTTCGCAGGAAGACGCAATGGCAGGTATCAACAATGTTCGCTTAGCAACACATGGCGATAACCTCAATTTTTTTGGCAAAAATCCCGATTACAAAGGCATGACAGGTGAAGAACTCTATACCAAAATGGGAGAAACCTATCAAAAATTGGGTTTTGCAAAAGAAGGCTGGCTTCCTTGGCAGCAAATCTATTATCCTGGTGCAGTGACAACCGCAAATTTGACAGGTGATCAACACCTTGCAGAATAAGATTTCGGTATTACAAGACAAGACTTTTGAAGTTTATCCTTATAATGTATTGCAGTAATTGAAAATCAATACTTCTAATAAGAAAAACTTCAAAAGTTTTTATTTCACCAAAAATCCTTGAGAAATCTTTTTAACTCCAACTTTTTGTCAAAAAATCTCAAAAACAATCAAAAACCCCAAAACATCAAAATAATATGGCTCCAGAACAAAAAACTCGTCTAACTGGCTTTTCAAAATTCATCATCACCCTACTCATTGTAGGTGGCATTGGTGGAGGTTTGTATTATTTGGCAAACAATACCGAACTGGGTAAGGAATTGGCAGACAGCAAAAAAGAACAAGAAAAAAAAGAAGACATCAAAACAGAGACAGATAAAACCTCCACTTCAAATGGTGATGTTATCAAAGTACAAGCCTTCACTTGGGGTGGTTATGCGGGAGGTGAATACTTCAATGAAGGATTCAAACATTCCGCCAAATCACGTTTCACCAAAGACTACGGCTTAGACGTGGACTTTGTATTGATTGACGACTTTGATGCTTCTCGAAGCGCGTGGAAAGCCGATGAAGTACACCTGTTGGGAACAACTGCAGATGCACTTTCGACCGAAATGGAAGGATTGAAGGAATACGATCCACAAATTTTATTTCAAGTGGATTGGTCGAGAGGAGGAGACGCCATTGTGGCTCGTCGAGGAATCAACAGCATCAACGACCTAAAAGGCAAAACCGTAGCCGTTACCCCTTCAACACCTTCCCAAACTTTCTTGATTTGGATGTTGGAAGCAGCGGGGATGACACTCGATGACATCAAAGTGAAAGAAGTCCCCTCTGCCATTGACGCAGCGACTGCCTTCAAAAGCGAACGATTGGATGCGGCAGTGGTTTGGAGTCCTGACGACGAAATCATTGTGAGGGAAGTGCCAGGAGCAACTGTGCTCCAAAGCACGCGAGATGCCTCTCACATTGTAGCGGATGTATATATCGCCAAAAAATCGTGGGTTGATGCCAACCGAGACAAGGTCAACAAACTCTATGAGGGTTTTATGATTGGGGCAGCGGAAATCAATGCCTCAGAAGCAGCTAAGAAAAAAGCAGCAAAAATCATGGCAGATGGTACAGGTATTTCGGAACAAGATGCGCTTGGAGGAATCAACAATGTACGCCTAACTACTCATGGTGACAACCTCAATTTTTTTGGTAGAAATCCTGACTACAAAGGTGTAACAGGTGAAAAACTCTACACCAAAATGGGACAGACCTACGAAAAATTGGGATTTGCCAAAAAAGGATGGCCCAATTGGAGAACAATCGCCTATCCTGGAGCTATCAGCAGTGCCAATTTGACTGGAGATACACACCTCTCAGAAGAAGGCAAAACCTTCAAAGCTCCTACTGAAAAAGAAAAAACTGCTCCTGCAATCGCTTCAAAACCCATCAGTATCAGCTTTCCAACGGGTAAATACGATTTGGGTGAAAATGCCAAAACCATCATTGACCTTCAATTTAGTGATGTTGCCAAAGCTTTCTCCAATGCACGTATCCGCATCGAAGGAAACACCGACAATGTGGGGTCAGCGACAATGAACAAACAACTCTCCGAAAAACGTGCTCAATCTGTGGCTAAATATCTCGAAACGGCTTACAACATGGATGTTAACCGTTTCATCATCGTAGGAAATGGCCCTGACAAACCTGTGGCTGGTTGTGAGAAAAACGATACAGAAGCTTGTCGCTCCAAAAATAGAAGAACGGAGTTTCAACTTGTGGCAGAATAGTGGGGATTCATCAAAAATTTTAGTGGAATGAGACTTTGGACAAGGGAGCAGAGATGCGAGAAGTTGGACATTAATCAATTGATAGTGAGCAATTTACGAAAAAATAGCAAGAACAGATAAATAATTGATTATCAAATGCTCATATCTCGCTTCTCACTTCTTTCGTCCACAGTCCAAAAGTCTTAGTTTCCAACAATTCAGCCATATAGCCATTCAATCATGATTCCCTTCCAACAGTAAAACAATTCAACCATGAACCGCTTGTTCAACCTCCGAGGCACACTTGACGGACGCACACGTTTGATACTTGAAATCATCGGCATTTTGTTGTTGATACTCGTTTGGTATCTCATTACAATGGGAGAAGACCCTATCGTGCGTTCAGGAATTTTGCCGAGACCGTGGGCAGTGCTTACCTCTTACAGTGAGCTTTATTTTGACAACGATTTGTTCAAAAACCTTTGTCGCTCTTTAGGTTTGAACTTAGCAGGTTACACCGAGTCTCTTGCTATTGCTGTTCCTTTGGGTTTTTTGATTGGCTTGTTTCCTTTGTTTAGGGGTACACTTCAAAAACAAGTAGATGCCTTCCGATTTGTGCCATTGACAGCGGTGACGGGATTGTTCATTATTTGGTTTGGATTAGGCACTTCCATGAAAGTCCATTTCCTGGCATTTGGTATCTTGATTTACCTCCTCCCCGTTGTTGTTCAGCGCATTGATGATGTAGAAGACGTTTACACCAAGACCGTCTATACTTTGGGTGCAACCAATTGGCAGACCATTAAATCCGTTTACATTCCTGCAACAATCTCCAAACTCTCCGATGATATTCGGGTATTGACTGCTATTTCGTGGACTTATATCATCATTGCCGAAAGTTTGGGCAACGAAGGAGGCATTGGCGCATTGATTTGGCGGGTTGGACAGCGGCAAGGGCGGGTCGACAAAGTATTTGCTTTGTTGGTCATCATTGTCATTATTGGTTTCCTGCAAGACAAATATTTTACCTACCTCGATCGTCAGTTTTTTCCCTATAAATACCAAACCAAAGATGGCTACAAAAAAGATGCTCCCGATGCCAGTGTTTCTACTGCAATATGGTCTTTTGCCTCCAATGTATTGGTATATGCAGGTTTAGGAATTTACATTTTACTTTTCATCAATCAATTCACTCAAACGCTCGTATTGGGCAATGAGGGTGAGCCTATCCTGAGTTATTTGTTTGGCGAAACAGTTAGGGTTATTCATTTTTATGTCTTTTTGGCATTGGTGTATAAAGGGTATTGGCTGTTGAAGAATAAGGGGGTGATTTAGACTTTTGTAGTTGTTGCTTACACACTAAAATTCAAAATCGCCTCCCCGTCAAAATCACAAATCCATTCTTCCTTAAAAAACTTCACGCCAAAGGTTTTATAGAACTCAATAGCGGGTATATTCCAGTTAGAAACCAACCAACGCACCTTTTTACAGTTCTCTTTTTGGGCGACTGCAAAAACTGCTTTCAACAAGTCTGAGCCAATTTTCTGCCCCCGATAGGCTTCCTTCACATAGAGGTCATCGAGGTAAATAGATTTGCCGACCCAAGTATGGTACACAAAGGAATAAACCGTCATCCCAACGATTTCTTTTGCTTCATTCTCTGCAATAAAACACCCAAAATATTGCTGTTCCGCTTTCATCAATTCCAGCGTATTCAGCATTTTTTCGGGCTTACCTTGAAATACCGCCAAACCTTTGATCAAATCCAGAACGGCGTTGAAGTCCTTTTCTATTGCAGGTCGGATATGGAAGTGTTGCATGTTTTTTTTATAGATATGAGTGATTGAAGTAAATTTGGTTCTGTGACAATTTTTGTGTAAGTAATAAAGACTTCGGAAGTTTCATTTTATAAGAGGTTAATTTTTAGCGAAATAGTTTTTTGATTTTGTAAGCGGCAAACTTCCGAAGTCTCAAATCACAGATTTTGTCAAAGACCCGTAAATTTTATTGACATTAAAAAAAAATGCCATTAACCAAACATATTTACCCCTTCTTTCGTTCTATTTCTTTAATACCACACAAAAAAAATACTGTTCACCATGTTCAAACAAGCCCATTGTTTCAATGCCTTAGTGGCATTTGTACTTTTTATCATGTCAGGTAGTTCGCTCAAAGCACAAGACCATACCTACACCATCACCTCCAATCCTTTTGACACCAAAGTATTGATTGCTCAAAATGAAAATGGCGCATGGTCGCTCGTTGAAAGTGATGCCACACTCCTAAAAGCCATTGAAGAGGAATACTACGATGGCACAAAACTCAATGGAGTGGAACTTTTAGAAAAAGATGGCAATTTTTACATTTTTGCAGAAGGATTGGTTTCCAACGGCAATGCAAAAATTGTGCGTTTGAGTTTAGAGAAAGATGCCGAAACCCAAACCCAATTGTATTTGACCACCAAATCCAAACTGGAATCTTGTTATGCCGTCAGGTGTGAAGACCAAGACTTTGCAGGTCGAACCTGTATCTGCAATGAACCCACCGAATTTGGGATGTCGAGCTACCAAGCCCAAGATGGTTTTTTCTTGACCAAAAAAGGCATCGGTGGATTGATTACCGCCAAACGCCTCAGCGAATCCAGCTCCAAAACAGTGACTCCTGGTAGTCTGGTTCCCATTCAAACCATTATCGGCAGTATAGATGGCAAGGTCTTGACCTTCGACCAAAATCGCCTCCACAAAGCCATTGAAGAAGAGTTGGTGACTCCTACAAAAATTACGGAGAGTTTCATTGTGTCGGGCAATGCAGGCAAATATTTTTTGTTGGCAAAAGGGAAGGATGGTTCTTACATTGACTATGCCCGCATCGAACTGTCTCTCAACGGCAAAGGTGAACTCTACATCACTCCTTCTTCTACTTTGGAGGTCTGTCGAACCAATTGTGGAGATGCGGGTAGCTTTACTATGGGCGGCGAATGTGAATGTCTGACCACGAATGACGAGGAAAAAGACTTTCGCTTCACTTCCAAATCCAATTTTGTGAATACTTCGGCGGGAATTGGCTCTTTGTTTGCGGAGCAAGAGTAAAAACTTGCAATTAGGTTTTGGAAGTTTCCTTTTCAGAGAATGCTGATTTTCAAGTATTCCATATCTTTGAGAACAAACTTCCAAAGTCTCGTTCTTAATACACTTTCACGAAAATTATCTGACAAGACAACTACAAGGGCGTAGCCCTGACCCTATTTGTAGGGAAACAGATAGAATTAAAGATATTAGGAGCGTAGCTTTGGCACGACTAAATGACTGTTTATATGTGGTGTCGAGGCTATGCCCCTTGAAAAAATCTTAATGGTAGTTCTACAAAAAGAGCCGCAGCGATGCTGCTAAAATGTGAAACTACTTTTTCTAAAAAATAAAATACCATGCTCATTCGTATCGTCAAAATGGAATTTCAAGAAGCCTTGATTCCCGACTTCAAAACCTTGTTTGAAGAAGTCAGTCCCAAAATTCGGCAATTTGAAGGCTGCATACATTTGGAACTATGGCAAGACCAAAACAATCCTGCAATTGTCTTCACCCACAGTCATTGGCAAACGCCCGAAAACTTGGAAAACTACCGTCAGTCGGATTTTTTTGCGGATACTTGGTCCAAGACCAAAAAACTGTTTGGTGGAAAGCCAAAGGCATGGTCGGTGGATAGGATTGGGTAGAAACTACTTTTCCACAATCAATTTCCCACTCTCCAATCTCTCCCCTTCAATTTCCAAACTATACAAATACACCCCACTCACCCAGTCCCCCACCTCCAATGTTAATCCACCATTGACCATTAACAATTGATAATTAACCACTAATTTCCCTTGATAATCATACACCTTCAATATACCCTCTTGGTTCTTTGGCAATTGATACACCACCTCCACCTGTTCCGAAGCAGGATTGGGAAACAAGGAAAGAGAAATGGAATTGGAAGAAACAGAGGGTTCTTCAATATCAGTAAAAACAACAGTACTGTCACAATCGGCAATCCAACAAGTATTCCCATCTGCATCTACCTTGACAATCCAACTCTGTTGAGGAGCAGGAGAAAACTTAAAACCTGCCATGATATAGCCACCATCGGGAGTAGCTTGCAAATCTTTGATATAAACATTGGCAGAAGTATCTATACTCATTGTTTTCTGCCAGTTTACTTGTCCATAGCGATTGAAGTCCATTAATACAGGCACTCGTGTATCTTTGATACTGCGATAGTTTGCAACAATTTTAAAACCACCATTTTTGATAATAGGCATGGTTTCAAAAAATGGATAAGGATAGTTCAACCCAGCAAAATCATCGTATCTATTTTCCCATAATACAATTCCTCTATCATCTAATTTCGCAATATATAAATCATCATCTGACTGTATAGGTTCATCTTCTCCAATCAATAAATATTCCATTTTGCCTGTTTGTTCATATTGGTTTTTGGATGTCAATAGTTTAATGTAAGAATATCCCTCATCTTCCTCACCGCCATAAGTTCTACGCCATTCTTCATTGCCCAATGAGTCTGTTTTAAGCACAAACATATCGAATTCTGTACCTAATTGATAACCTGCCCCACTAATTATAAAACCACTATCATGTACTTGTTCAATACTAGTAATTCCCGTATGTCCGTCAAGATAATATGTTTTTTCCCATTCGATATTTGCCAAACTATCTGTTTTTAAAAAATAGCCCACTCCGGGTTCCTGCATAGAAGTTCGTTGAATACCAACAACAGCAAATCCTTTATCCTCTGTTTGAATAATTTCATATACACCATTGATAAAATTATTTTTATGTATCTTATGCCAAAGAATATTTCCTTCTGAATTAATTTTCATAAAATGAATGTCTGAAAGGCTATCGGCATGCTCGGGAAAAGCAATACATAATAAAATATTTCTATCATTTGTTACAATACTGTACGAACCTGAAAATAGCCCTCCTATACCATTGTTTTCAAGAATGAGCTTTTTGAGAAACAGATGATTTCCCTCTCTATCTATTTTTCTAACATATAAAAGTACATTTTCGTTGATACTCGCATAACTTCCAAATATCAAATAGCCATCATCTACTTGTTCCAATGCTCGTGAATGAATATTCAGAGTATCTCCCCAATAAGTTTTATTAAAATAAATAAATTCTTGTGCTACTAATGATAAACTACTAATGAAAAAAATAATGCAAAATATGTATTGTTTTTTGTAAAAATACATGATGGGTTTATATTTAAAATGCCGAAAATGGCTTTAACCATTTCCGGCATTAGATTAGAAGTTATTGAATAATCACTAGTTTTTGAACGATATTGTTATTCTCAATTCGGCAATAATAAATACCAACAGAGAGATTTTGAATATTTACTATATTTTCATTTTTAGACAATTGTTTAGAAATTACTTTTTCCCCATTTAAAGTATAAATATGGAAAAGTACCTTGTCTATTCCCTCCCAATTTACAGAAATACTTGTATTGCTTGGATTTGGATAAATACCAAAGCTCTGTTGTTCAGCAAATTCATCCAAATTTCTTTTGCTACCGTTATGCACCTCTAATAGAGGCATGGATTTACGCTGATAAATATCACCTCTCAATACTGCTAAGTGTGCCTGTGCCAAAGCCGCATTGGAAGAAACGAAATTAGTTGCAATGTTCTCTACTTGATGTACCTGTCCATTCCAAACCGCTTCATACAATTGATGAAATTCCAAGTTTTCAGCTGTATTTTGGGGAATTCTCGCCAATATTTGCTGTGCCATAGCTGTATTACCTTGTGCCGTATAAGTGCCTACCAATAATTTATCTGTCCAAATCATATCGCTTATTTTACATCCACTTCAACCGTTGCCAAAGTTTACAACTGTTGGCAAGGTCTTGCTACAAGAACGGAAACTTTGGCAACAATTTCCAATTTTGCCAACAGTTGAAGTGGTTATTCTACTACCAATTTCCCACTCTCCAATCTCTCTCCTTCCACCTCCAAACTATACAAATATACCCCTGCTGTAAAACCCTCCAAATCCAATATCAAACTCGAATATCCATTATCCAATACCCTATTATCTATCAATCTCCCTTGGTAATCATACACCTTCAAGATGCCACTTTGATTATTCGGCAATTGATATACCACCTCCACCTGTTCGGAAGCGGGGTTGGGAAATAAGGAAAGAGAAAAAGAGCTTGGAGAAATAGAAGGTTCTTCTATGTTGGTAATCAAAACGGTACTGTCACAATCGGCAACCCAACAAGTATTCCCATCTGCGTCCACCTTGACAATCCAACTCTGTTGAGGAGCAGGAGAAGATTTAAAACCTGCCATGATGTAGCCACCATCGGGAGTAGCTTGTAAATCTCTAACATGAACTTTTGATTCAATATCCATACTCATTACTTTCTGCCAATTGACATTTCCATTGCTATCAAAATCCATCAATACGGGTATTCTAACAATCACACCCTGTTCATTTACACCGCGATAATTAGCCATAATTTTAAAACCCTTATCAGATTCTAAAACAGGCATGGTCTGAAAATAAGGATAAGGATGTTTTATATCATCAAAATCATCGTATCTTTTTTCCCAAATAACCGTTCCTCTATCATCCAACTTTGCAATATACAAATCATCATCTGACTGTATAGGTTTATCTTCTCCAATCAATAAATATTCCATTTTACCTGCCTGCTCATATTCGCTTTTGGAAGTCAATAGTTTGACATAAGAATACCCCTCCTGTTCTTCTCCTCCATAGGTATTCCGCCATTCTTCATTGCCCAATGAGTCCGTTTTAATGACAAACATATCATAATCCATTCCTGTCGTCTCGCCTGTACCGCTAAAAATAAAACCATTATCGTGGGTTTGCTCTATACTCAATCCAAGCGTATGTCCATCCAATTGATAGGTTTGTTTCCATATTGTATTTCCCAAATTATCGGTTCTCAAAACATAACAGAATCCATCTTCTGACGATGAAGTGCCTTCTGTTCCAATAATAACAAAACCATTGTCATGTGTTTCTATGAGGTGGTTAACGGTATTGATTATACCATTGTGGTAAACTTGTTTCCATACTATATTTCCTTCTGTATCCAGCTTCAATAAATGAATAGAGAAATCATCTGTATTCAAGGAATTTTGTTTATAAAAAGTTAGTACAAGATGATTGTCTTTGCTAATCAATGCCTCTTGTCCATTTTCTATTACTGCTGCATTCTCTCCACTGTCTATAGACTTTAGCCAAATAGACTTACCTAATGAATCTATTTTTCTTAAATATAGGATATGAGACTGATTAATACTTGTATAGCCTCCCAATACAAAATAATCTCCATTAGGCAAAGGCTTACAAACCATAGATAAAATATTCATCGTGTCAGCACCATAGACTTTATTGAAGTAGCTAAAATCTTGGTTTTGGCTATATCCTATTTGAAAAGCAAGTAGCCATAGAAATAAAATAAATCGCATATCCTCCATATTTTAATATTCCAAAAAAATCTGCCACTACAATTCTATTGAGAACCATAGTGGCAGAAAATAACATCATCGTATAATTACCAATTTTTCTACTTCCTCTATATCCTGCATTCGGCAGTAATAAATGCCTGCTTGAAGGTCTTCTATATCCACACTGTTCTCATTTTGAGTGATAGGTTTAGAAAAGATTAACTGACCATTCATATCATAAATGTGGAATAAAGCATTTCCTGTTCCTTTCCAATTTACATGAATAAGAGTGTTTCCAGGATTTGGATAAATAGTAAAACCTTGTTGGCTTTCAAGTATGTTTGAGTTTCGTTTACTACTATTATGATTTTCCTCCAAAGGAGTGGATTTCCTTGAATAAATATCTCCCCTCAATACTACCAAATGTGCTTGTGCCAAAGCCGCATTGGAGGAAACTATGTTATTTGAAATACTCTCTACTTGATGTATCTGTCCACCCCAAACAGCTTCGTATAGTTGATGAAATTCCACATTTTCAGCCGTACTTTGTGGAATACGATTCAGATAGAAACGAGCAGTTTGTTCATCGTCGTTTGCAGCATAGGTGTTGACCAGTAGTTTATTGCTCCATATTTCATTGAGACAAGCCAAATCCATCAAAACCTCATTGACTTGATGGATCGCCAATAAATATTGAATATCCTTGGTTGTCAATTCACATTGACCCGTAGGGCGAGGCGGATGTGGAGGATTAGGAGGATAGATAGGAGTCGTATAAACAATTCCATCGTCATTAGGAGGAGCAATAAATACTTCATCACATATAGTTTTATTTAGAGGACTTCCGCCAGTACATTCATCCAAATCCGCATCATCTACACCGTCATCAGCACCATCTATTTCGGTGGGTTTAGATTCTATTCCACCATAATTCAATTCAACTGTATGGGCTGCCAAATTATAGATATGCCTTCTGTTTTGAAAGTTGTTGGTAGTATGCCAATCTTGCCAAAACATATCAAACACCCCATTAAGTCCATTACAATCTCCTTGAGCATTTATAATGGTATTTGCTCCCATTGCCGTTCCACTCTCCGATTCTTTAGGCAAATACCAATCATTCAAAGGCACTTCCCCTGTATCACCGTCCTCTAAATATTTATTGCAAAAAAGTTGAATACCTTGGCTATTTCCTTCAAATTGTGTGCCTGCCCCAATCGCTCCCTCAAAACGGTTTTCTTCTATATGACTATCTAATTCTCCATCTTTAAAACAATCTTGAAAAACAATCCCTTTGACTTGATTGATAGAAGGATTGGAACTGAGCATATCATCTTTGGAAACCAAACGGTTGCCTTCCATTTTAAGGGCAAAAGACTGTTTGATGAAAATGCCATGTGCGGGATAGTTTTCAGTAGCTACTGTGGGCAGTTCGATGTAATTTGCACTGACTATAGCAGTAGGAGTGGTATTAAGGGTAATCGCATGGTGATTGTTGTAGAATTGATTGTTTATTACATTTGTGACATTCATCAAAGAAGCCGTGCTGTAAATATCTATGCCCTTATCAAGATTGGTAAACTCATTCGGTTCAAATGAGTTGTTTTCTTCACTACCAATCGTAATATTGGTTTGAATTGCCACAATCCCAATTCCCCTTGCTACTCCGTTCAAATCACTGTCGTCATCTGTACTAAAGTCATTCCCATAAATATGCAAACCTCCATCTACCTGTCCGTCTATATTTCTACTCGCCCTATTCAGGATAATGTGCTTGTATTCCCCTGCCCAAGCATTAACCGAAGCATTGGGAAAAGGGGCATCATTTATGAAATCAGTATCTGTTATTAAGCTCCTCTGAACTGCATCGTGTTGTTCGATTTGAATTCCTACTTTGTTGTTAACAAATTGGTTGCGTTTTGCAAGTGGAGAGTTTCCCTTCTCTATATGAACGAAGCCCCCCCCTATGTCCGAAATAGCTCCAGATATTGGATCTACCACCACATCTGTCACCGCATAAGCATGAATGCCAATCATGGCATCTCGAATAATGCTCTGATTATTTACGATAACAATGCCATGGTCAGGGTGTAATTGACTCGAATTGGGATTGCTATACCAAGTTTCATGTGGTTCACTTCGCTTTCCTTTTACCTGAATCCCCTTCCAATTCATTCCCGAACACTCATGAGCTTGTAGAGTAGCTTTGTTTAAGCGAAGTCTTCCTCCTTCCTTGACCGATATACCCGAATATTCATCTAAAAAGGTGATGGTTTTGTTGGAGATATTGAGTTCTACTCCTTCTGGAACAACCAAAGTACCTAAAATCTGGTCAGGACCAGTATTGACATTCCATGTAAAAGAGGTCATGGTAGTAGTAGTTGAAGCCCCTTCAAAGGTATCGTTCCAAGTGTCGGTATCTGTTTCTGCTTGTACAAAATCAACTTCTGGCATTAAGTCATTCATTGTTATTGTGGTAGGAGTGCTTAAAGGGCTTACGCAACCGTGGGAAGTAGTGACTTGTGCAGTATAAGTTCCTGGCGTTTTCACGGTTAAACTTTGTCCCTGTCCAACAACTTCTCCATCTAAAAACCAAGTTCCTCTGTCAAAAATAGAAATCGAGACAAGCTCAAGTTTTTTTCCACATTCACCAATCAAATCTTCCGAAGTAAAAGAGGGCTGAGCAGGAACAGGACGAATGGTAACTGGGAGAGGATCAGACATGACAGTACAGTTCTGATTTCCTTGACTGGTTACACGAACCCTATAGTTTGCTGTATTTTCTACGGTGATACTTTTCTCACCTGTGTTTATGCTTGATGGAAACCACTGATAGGTCACATCTTCAGAACTACTGTTAGCGGTTAAGGTTGCCCTACCGCAGTAAGGCTCATCCCCCTCTATATCAATCGTTACAGTTAAATCAGTTAGGTTTACATTAAAAGTGTGGCTGAATTCCGAACCACAATAACTTTCTTTTCCTGTAATTTTGTATTCTCCAGGTTTTGTAACAGAATAATCTTTTAAGCCTTCTTCATCTACATGGACTGGTGTACCTTGATTAGGAGGATAAATGGTATATTCTTGTGCTCCTGTGAAGTAATCATTAATATCAATGCCAAAATTGTCTTCCGAGCAGATATTCAAGGAGTTAGGAACTGTAGTATTATGTTCAATAATTTCTCCCAATATAGTGATTTCATCCGATACAGTACAAAGTCCATCGCTGCTACTATTTAACTCAGAAAAATCCACTCGATATCTTCCAGGTTCTGTGATACTTATACTAAGTATATCTTTTCCTATTTCTTTATCTTCGATAACATCATACCAAGTTAAGTCTCTCAACTCCTCAAAATCACCATTTAAGCTAAGAACCAAAGGACTGCTATCAAAGTCACAATAAAAATATTCCGAGCCTTGTATAAAAGTAGCAGCATTACTCGCATCTATAGTTGCTTGCCACAAATGAGTTATGTTAATTTCATCCGTATTGCTACAGTTTCCCTCAGTGACTGTAACAGTATAAACACCTATAGATTGAGGAGCTATTTTTTGGGTTGTTTCTCCCGTTGACCACTGATAAGACAAACCATTTCCTTCACCAGCATTCAATTCTTTACCCAAACAAAATGTTGCCTCTCCATTTTCGTCTCCTCTTAAATCTACAAAAGGAGTAAAAAACACATCAACGGAAACCATTGCATCACAATAAGCATTGCCTTCATTGTCTTCACTTCCCAACTCTACTATATAAGTTCCTTCTTCATTTACAGTAATTACTTGGGTAGTTTCTCCTGTTGACCAACTATAAGAAGCATAACCCGCACTTGCAGTTAAAGTTGTGCTTTCACCATGACAAATCCCTAAGTCGCCTGTGATTTCAACATTATTTTCAGTTTCACCATTGTAAGGTTCTCCCACATTCACAGCATACCATGCATTGGTTACTTGTCTAACGGCATTTAGGTATTCTTCTTCTGTAGTAAAATATCCAGCGTCCTCCATATTCTCTAATACTGATAAAGAACCTTGTCTCACATTATCAAAATTGAGTTCCATTTGCCCTTGTTCAAAATAGTAGTTATTAAAAACTATATCCGTGGCTAATTCAAAACCAATAGGACAAATGTTATAACTTCCACCAATAGGCATCCCTCCAGATATTGGTGTCGAATTGTCAATTCTCAATCCTTTGCCTCCTTCTGAGAGTAAATAAAACCAATGAGAATGTACTCCTCCTATAGCATAATAGTTAATAGTATAATAATTGTAATTTGATAACTGTGTGTTTACAGAACCATCGTTATTATAAACCAATGATTGATACTTGCTAAAGTCTCTACCTGCTGTGGCCACATGATAATCAGGCAGTGTAGTTTCTCCAAAAGAAGTTCTCACAGTATAATCTGTCATTACCCCTAAAATATCGCAAAAAGACTCTTCTATGCCTAAACTTACACTTGGAACTCCATGAGATAAAGGATTCATTTTATTCCTTGCGATAAAATGAGTAAATTCATGAACTATAGGATCTATATTTTGAACTCCACTTTCATTCACACCTATGCTTGTCTGTGAAGCAATATTACTTCCTCTTACTCTCGCAATCAAATTTCTATCGTCATGGTCTAAAAACATAGCTCCCAAATTCTTAAAGTAGTCATAGGCTCTCTCAACTGCAAAATGCATACTAAAAGCATCTTTTACAATATCATTATTTGAGGGAGGGTTATTTTCATCAATATAGAATACAAAAGAATCATCAACGGGTAATCCTGTGGGGTCAAAGGAATTACTTAGCCTTGTCTCTATTTGTGACTGTTTGGTCTCACTTTGATATAACTCTCTACACAGATCTTTCAGTTTGAAAACTCCATCTTCTTCTGTCGTTTTTATACAAACATCAAAGTCAAAAAACCAATTATTGACATCTTGATTAACGCTTGCTGTACAGTTAGAAAGTTCTTCAGTCTCTACACAAAGACCATTGTACAAGGAAACAGTCTTTTCAATATTTCCATTTTGTGCATTTACATAAATCGCTTGCCCCCCAAAAGGAACACTTGTATAAACATCTACTTTATAAGCCAAAATATTATCTTCTCCTGATTGAATAATAAGAAGTTCCGCTGTTGGATAAGTATAAGACTCATCCACTTCCCAAGCATACACTTCTGCATCTATGTATTCAATAGCAGTTACCACCGCTTTAGCATTGTTTAGATTTGGAATTGGATTTGCGTTTATACCTTTTACAATTCTACCATTGCCCTTCCATACAGTATTGTTTTGCAGATTGGATTGTATTCTAAAATGTCCGCTTTCCACAGGAATTTCTTGATAGGTTTGTTGGTAGTAATTGTGGGTAAAGCCATATTTATCTGCAACACTACTTAGCAGCACCATTTCGTCCTTACTTCCCAAACTAAAGTTACTTTTGTAGTCTTCAAAAATTGTGGTATCAGTTGTATTCAGATTCTCTTTGAATACCAGCCATCCAGGGGTAGGTTCGCTTTCTGCAATCACTTCAAGATTGGCATCCATCATAGCAGAACTTTGAGCCAAAATAGAAAAATTCATTCCCATTAAAACAAATAATAAGGGAATAATTTGAAGAAATTTACTTCGCTCTAAATTACCAAACTTCAAACATATCATGGGGGGGGCAATACATAAACCTCTCTCAAAAAAGAAAATACACAAAAACGCTTCATAAAAAACAAAATTTAAAGGATTGAAAAAAGCATTTTTTTCCAATGGGCTTAGTGGGAAAGTTTTGAATGACTTATTTTAAGCATCTATCCAAACACGTTGTATAGACTTTTTCAAAACAAGCATTTGTTCATGAGTTACTAAGTTAAGACATAAAAAACAAATTTTCAAATAAATTAGAGTAAGGAGGAAAAGTTTTTGTTATGCTATGAACACCAAAACAAAGCGGAAGCCTTTGCAGACAAGACTTACATAGCGTTGATTCTTGTAGAAAAAAAACAGACTCATGGGTATTTTTAGTGGAGGAGTTAAAGACTTTTGTAGTTTACTTTTCAGAGCATACTGATTTCCAAACACTCCATATCTTCAAGGATAAACTACAAAAGTCTCCTTCCACTAAAATTTTCGATGAACCAAAAAACATTTTCAGCTTCAATTCTCCAACTTATAGGCAAACAAAACCCTCAAACCATAAATTCCTCCTATATTTGCCTCAACCAACTACACAAGACACAAGTACAAAGACAAAAGAGGCACATATTGACTGTCATTACACTGTCAAGAAAGTCATTTGACAAGACATTTACAAGGGCGTAGCCCTGACCCTATTTGTAGAAAAACAGATAGAATTCAAGCGATTAGGAGCGTAGCTTCGGCACGACTAAATAATTGACTACGTGTGGTGTCGAGGCCATGCCCCTCATAGAAATCTATTTACCATCATTCCTACATTAACATCTTATATCTTTCGTCTTTCGTCTTAAAAGTTTAAAACCATGAACACAAAAACGGTATCTCTCTCAGATTACACCATCACCCTAGGCGACTTCCAAAACACACTTGCAGCATTGTTGGCAGAAGGCAACTATTCGCAAGTATTTGTGTTGGTAGATGAAAACACCAAAGCCCATTGTTTGCCCATTTTGTTGGAAAAACTTCCCGTATTACAGGAGGCGATGGTGATTCAGATACAAAGCGGAGAAATCCACAAAAACATCCAAACCTGTCAGTCTATTTGGTCACAATTGTTAGCAGCACAAGCAGATAGAAACGCCCTCTTGCTCAATTTGGGAGGTGGGGTGATAGGTGACATGGGTGGTTTTGCAGCCGCAGCCTACAAGCGGGGCATTCGTTTCATTCAAATACCGACTACCTTACTCGCTCAAGTCGACGCTTCAATTGGAGGAAAATTGGGGATAGACTTTGACAATTTGAAGAATGTGATTGGTTTTTTCCAAAACCCACAAGCGGTATTGATTGACCCCATTTTTTTGCAGACCCTCCCCGCTCGTCAGATACGCAATGGTTTTGCCGAAATCATCAAACACGCCCTCATTGCAGATGCGGGTTACTTTCAGGATTTGTTGACCATCAATCGGGACAATATTGAAACAGTCAATTGGTCCGACATCATCATGCGTTCATTGCAGATCAAAAAATCGGTGGTTGAAGCCGATCCTTTTGAAAAAGGTTGGCGAAAAATATTGAACTTTGGGCATACGGTCGGACACGCCGTAGAAAGTTTTTCTTTGGAGCATGATGCTGACCCTTTGCTACATGGCGAAGCGATTCACTTGGGCATGATGGCAGAATTGAAGTTGTCCATACAAAAAACTGATTTTCCTGCAAATGAATATGAGCAAATACGACATTTTATGCAGCAATTGTACGACCCCTATGAGCTTGCAGCAGCCAATTTTGACTCGGTGATGGCATACCTTCAAAACGACAAAAAACACGACGCAAAACAGCTTAACTTTACCCTATTGGAGGCAATCGGAAAACCAATTATCAATCAATACCTAAAAAAAGAAGATATTGTAAAATCTTTTTGAAGCAATTGGTTGTTGTAAACTATGCAAAGTGACTAATTTGCCGAATGTTTTATTGGTTTTTCGGCAAAACATGACTAAATTACAGGTATTCATGCCAGAACATCCATTTTTGACGACTAGGAATAGTTTTTGACATTTATAGCATAATATGGAAGCAAAATTTTCACAAAAGGTTAAAGAGGTGATTTCTCTCAGCAGAGAGGAAGCCTTGAGATTGAGTCACGATTATTTGGGGATAGAACATTTGCTATTGGGCATTTTGAGAGAAGGAGGCAGCATGGCTGTCAAGGTGTTGAGATCGCTAGAGATTGATTTGACCATACTCAGAAGAGCTATCGAAGATGCTGTAAAAGGCAACAATTCGGGGCGTGTAGTAAACGCCAATGACATTCCCCTGACCAAACAGGTGGAAAAAGTACTAAAGGTAACCGTGCTTGAAGCAAAAATGCTCAAGAGCGAAGTAATTGACACAGAACACTTAATGCTATCAATTTTGAAGAACAAAGAAAACATAGCTACGAGAATATTACACCAGTTTGACGCTGATTACGAGGCGTTCAAAACCGAACTGGATTATGTGAAACACGAAACGAAAGGAGAATACTCCAATGAATCCGACGACGAATTTGACGAAGAACGTCAAAGAGGCGGTGGTGGTGGAGGCACTTTTTCTAATCGTGGAAAATCCAGTGCAAAATCTCGTACACCAGTATTGGACAATTTCGGGCGAGATATTACCAAACTTGCCGAAGAAGACAAGCTCGACCCTATTGTTGGGCGAGAAGTCGAAATCGAGCGTGTTTCGCAAATTCTCAGCCGCCGTAAGAAAAACAACCCAATATTGATTGGGGAACCTGGCGTGGGTAAGACTGCCATCGTTGAAGGTTTGGCACTGCGAATCATTCAGCGAAAGGTTTCGCGTGTATTGTTTGACAAACGCATTGTGATGCTCGATTTGGCTGCTTTGGTGGCTGGAACGAAGTACCGTGGTCAGTTTGAAGAACGCATGAAAGCCATCATGAATGAACTCGAAAAGAACAGAGATGTGATTTTGTTCATTGATGAAATCCACACGATTGTAGGTGCAGGTGGGGCAACAGGTTCGTTGGATGCTTCCAACATTTTCAAACCTGCCTTGGCTCGTGGCGAACTGCAATGTATTGGCGCATCTACTTTGGATGAGTACCGTCAGTACATCGAAAAAGACGGTGCATTGGACCGACGTTTTCAAAAGGTAATTGTGGATCCTCCTTCCATTGAAGATTCGATTCACATCTTGGAAAACATCAAAGAAAAATACGAAGATTACCACAATGTGAACTACGATGATGAGGCCATCAAAGCCTGTGTGACATTGAGTACCCGATACATTACCGACCGTTTTCTTCCAGACAAGGCGATTGACGTGTTGGACGAAGTAGGCGCAAGGGTTCACCTCAAAAATATCCATGTTCCAGAGGACATCGTGAAGTTGGAGGAAGAAATCGAAAATATCAAATTGGAGAAAAATCGTGTGGTGAAAAGCCAGCGATATGAGGAGGCTGCTCGATTGAGGGACAGCGAGAAAAAGATGTTGGACGAACTGAAACGTGCCAAACAACGCTGGGAAGATGATGCAAAAACCATGCGTTATCCTGTTGGTGAAGAAGACATTGCAGAAGTAGTAGCGATGATGACAGGTATTCCTGTGAAACGTGTGGCACAGAGCGAAAGCAATCGTTTGCTGCACATGAAGGAAGACCTCAAGAAGCAAATCATCGGTCAAGACGAAGCGGTGATGAAAGTCACCAAAGCCATCCAAAGAAACCGTGTGGGACTCAAAGACCCCAAAAAACCAATTGGTTCTTTCATTTTCTTGGGCCCTACGGGTGTCGGAAAAACGGAATTGGCAAAGGCTTTGGCTCGCTACTTGTTTGACACAGAAGATGCTCTGATTCGCATTGACATGAGTGAGTACATGGAAAAATTCTCTATCTCTCGCTTGATTGGTGCGCCTCCAGGCTACGTAGGTTATGAGGAAGGTGGACAATTGACCGAGAAAGTCAGACGCAAACCTTATTCGGTGATTCTGCTCGATGAAATCGAAAAGGCACATCCTGATGTGTACAATATCTTGCTACAAGTATTGGACGATGGACAGTTGACGGATGGATTGGGTAGAAAGATTGACTTCAAAAACTCCTTGATTATCATGACCTCCAATATTGGAGTGCGTCAATTGAAGGATTTTGGTTCGGGTGTAGGTTTCAACACTTCTGCCAAACAAGATCAGTCGGACAGCCTCACCAAAAACACCATTGGCAAGGCATTGAAGCGCACTTTCTCACCAGAGTTTTTGAACCGTATTGATGATGTGGTAATTTTCAATTCACTTGGAAAAGAAGAAATTTTCCAAATCATTGACATTGCCCTTCAAGATTTGTATCGCCGCATTGAGTTGTTGGGCTATACCATGAAATTGAGCGACAAAGCCAAAGATTTCTTAGCAGAGAAAGGCTACGACCCTCAGTTTGGCGCACGTCCTCTTCACCGAGCGATTCAACGCTACATTGAAGATCCATTGGCAGAAGAAATTCTGGGTGCAAAATTGGAGAAAGGAGATATTTTGTTGATTGACTTGGATGATGACCAAAAAATCGTGATTGCCCCTCAAAAAGCAACAGAGAGTGTCTGACATTAAAATGTGCCTAAAATAGCGAAATGTCATTTTATATTTGTAAATTTGATTTTAGCTAGTGCGAAAAAATTGATTTATCAAGAAGCTGTATTGCGAAAGTAGTACAGCTTTTTTTGTTGAATAAAAAAAGGGACTATCTCTCGACAGTCCCTCAGTTACACGTTTACCATCAATAAACGTTCCATCAATATCTTAGTGCAGGCAGTGATTTAAGTTGACTTTCTGCCATTAGATGTTTACATTTGTTTCTTTTTTTCCCGAAGGCGAAATGCCAAAGACAATCATCGCCATAGCCAATGGCAAAAAAGGAAGTATGAATTTTCTTTGTCAGAGGCATCGCTTTCGGGTTTTCTTTATGGTTGTTAGAATGAATTTTAGACCTCAAATATTTGAGCAGTCTTCTTCCTTCATTGCCCTACTATTTTTACACGCAATGTTTTTTGTTTCAAACTACTTTCATCTTTGTATAGCTAGCTTGTGAATCGACACACTTCATCTAATGTGCATACATAAAATGTCATTTACATTGCAAAATATATCACATCACATAGTCAGTTTGTGAGTGAACTTTTTTTGATGGAAGTGTTCTTAAATTGATGGTAAGATTAAATGCACAAACAAACGGCATTTAGTAACAAGGTGATGATGGTAAGTGTAACGGTCTTACAGCAGCGAAAGTAAACAATACTGTGCAAGTTTGAAAATCTATATATTATTTTAACTCTCATTAACTTTTATTAACCAATGCCTACGATATCAAAAAACAAAAGACAACTTCAAGAGGTCCGAAACATATTTATTGGTTTTTTAGAAAAAAATGGTCAGCGCAAAACGCCTGAAAGGTATGCTGTATTGGAAGAAATCTATGCCCGTGATGATCATTTTGATGCAGAAACCTTATACATCCAAATGAAAAACAACCACCACAATATTAGTCGTGCCACGGTTTACAATACGTTGGAGCTTTTGGTAGCTTGTGATTTGGTAACAAAACATCAATTTGGCAAGAATGTAACACAATATGAAAAGGCTTATGGCTACAAACAGCACGATCACTTAATCTGTGTGGACTGCAAAAAAGTGATGGAGTTTTGTGACCCTCGCATCCAACAAATCAAAAGCATGGTCGGCGATTTGCTTCAGTTTGAAGTAACGCATCATTCACTCAACTTGTATGGTGTCTGTACCAATGAAGCTTGTGAACACCGCCCAGATGTAGAAGAAGATATTGAAGATTGAAGCAAAAGTAAAGCTCCGTATTTTCATTTTAATAAATTTTTTCTCCTTTCATCCATTTCAGCATCAAATCGGTATTGTCAGACAATTTGCCAATATCATAAAAATTGGAATAATCAAAAGACCGTGCGCCTACTATCGGCAAGCGAGCCACAGTACCAGGCGGTAAAGGGGATGCATGAATGAGATAGGTTTCAAGTCCATCATTGTATAAAAATCCAACGTGAAAAGAGAAACCAATGATATACAATCCTTTCCCTTTTTCTTCAACGTAGTTTTTTACTTCAATCGGTGCTGTAAACCGTTGCATTTTGTCGCTACTACAGAGCGTTTTGGTAATGTTTTCTGCGCTTTGTTGGGCCAACTTCACCCGATTTACCTTCAATCCTGCATCTTCTAAAATAGTGGTAATGAAATAGCTACAAGCAATTTTGCCTTCATTCGGATTTTTAGCCATTCCTTCCTTATCAAAGGTCGTTCCGTACCAATAATGCACTACGTCGACTGCAATCATTTCCTCCAAATACTCAGAGGCTCTTTTTATAACTATCTGTCTTTGTGATTCGTTTGTCGCCTTTTGAAGTTCACGGGCATAATATTGCCGTTTTTTTTCGATTTCCGCCAACGTTAAATTATAAGCTTCCTTAGGGGTGATAGACCTTCTTTCCAATACCTTAGCCCCTGGCAGCCCTGCCCGACTGATAGGTGTAGCTTCAAATTTTTTATTGTCCGTTTCCTTTGTTGGTTTCGTCGGTTTACGCTTCGCTTCTGCTTCTGCTGCTTCTAAGGCACGCAAACTGTCAAAGTAAGAGTTAGACGAATAAGGGCTTGTAGCTATTGCAGGTTCGACAATAGATTCCTTTTTGTTATCGGGTTGTAGTTGTTTTGTAGTTTTTTCCACGGACAAGGGTGCAGTTTCTAAAGCAGCGACAATCTGAGATTCAACCAATTCATTTTCAATCCGCTGCTTGTTTCCCAAATATAGGGTATCAATGGGGGAAATCGCTGTATGTTCTACAATGATTTTTTTGATTTGAAGTGTATTCCCCACTTTTACTGTATCTTCTAAAATTACTTCATTGAAATGAATGATCTGTCTCACCACTAAGATGTGTTCAGAAATTGCAGTTGTATCCTGTGTGATTAGGGTATCAATTGGAGTAAATTCATAGCAGGAAGTCCAGCCTTTTGCTTTTGTGGAGGTTGAAAGTGTAATCAAACCCATCACAAATAATACATAACAATATTTCAACATTGCTAAAGGAATATTTATAAAAATTAGTTGTCAAAATAAAAGATGCTTACGCAACACACTGTGAACCAAGACAGAAAAATCCTTAGATATTCTTATAAAAAATCTGTGGGCGAAGTAAGTATATTCTTGTGATGATTTTGTCGGTTGATAGTTTAAAGAAGTGACGTAAACTTATCATGGGTGGACTAAAAATATTCCTAAAATTAATATATTTCGCTGAAAAGAACAAGACTACTCCAGTTTTAGTTGACAGCAATTTTTCAATACTATCACTATCAATTTTTTGTACTTCAATTTTAACGTCAATGCTTTCGTAACCTTTCTTATGGAGCCAGCCTTTCCATTTTCCATTTTCCATCTGCTAAGAGGAGGTACTGTAGTCTATCGTGAAGTCGGCTTTGCCGTCCCTGCCAAAATTCAAAGATAGAAGGAACGACCTTATATCCTCCCCAATGTTCAGGTCTTGGAATAAATTCGGTATCTTGATATTTTTCTGTCAAATATTCTACATTCTTCTCAATGATATTTCTATCGGGAATAACCTGACTTTGAGGGGAAGCGATTGCTCCAATTTTACTGCCTTTGGGACGGCTATTGAAGTAGTTGTCAGAGTCTTCTGCCGAAAGAAGTTCTACTTTTCCTTCAATGCGAATTTGACGTTCGAGTACATCCCAAAAAAACAATATGGCAATAGATGGATTTTTTGCCAATTCTTTTCCCTTTCGACTTTCATAATTGGTATAAAATATGAAGCCTTCCTCATTGTATCCTTTCAAAAGAACCGTTCTTGCTGAAGGTCGTCCCTCAGAGGAAACAGTGGCAATAGTCATGGCATTGGGTTCTCGGATATCACTATTTAATACTTCATCAAACCATAGGTTGAACTGTTCAAAAGGATTGGTTTTGGCTTCTGATTCTGAAAGCGTATCGAAGCGGTAATTTTGCCGCATTTCGTTTATTGAAAGTTGGTTTTTGTCCATACCCTTAATAATTCATTCAGCCTTCAAAAGTTTAAAAAATTATGGAGTTTCTTTGAAAATTGATTGTTACCTTTATAATTGAAAAATGATTTTAATGAATTTTTTTTTTCGTTTTCCAAATTATTTTTATCACTTTCGTAGCTAAATGCTTAATTTTAATATAGTTTCACAAAATAACACTACCATGAGCGAAACAAATAATAACCTCAATACCCAGCCACAGATTGATGCCATTAGGAACATCATTTTTGGGCAGAATATGCAGGATTATGAGCAGCGGTTTAGAGAATCCAATGATCTTTTAAAACAAAATAGGCAAGAAATAGAGGAATACATAGAGCAAACAAAAAATTACCTACTCGAAGAAATGCGCCAAATGGAAAATCGTTTGAGCTCTCAATTGCAGCAGCTACATGACAAATTGATACATGAATCAGAAAAATTAGAAGACAAAAAACTCAATCGCAGAGAATTAGGTACGCTATTAGTAGAAATTGGCAACAAAATATCTGCCTAAAAAATAACCACGCCAAGTGATTGACAATGGACAGCACGACTCAAATAAATCAGTTAAAATACCTCCTATTCAAGGAAGAACAAGAAGCTACCCAACAGTTAAGAAAAGAGCTAAAGATTCTTCGCAATGAATTGGATCAATTGGAGGCAGCACTGCAAAATCAGGAGCAGCAAATGACGCTGGTTGAAGAAGAAATGCACAATCCAAAGAGAATACAGGAAAAAGTCAATCCTATCATCAATGATAAAATCAAAGAACTCAAAACCAATTTTTATACTCTATTTGGAGAAGAAGTAAAGGTGACAGTGAATACTGAAATCCGAAATTCACAAGATGAATTTATCGAAGCCGTATATCCCATAATTGGTAAGTTGGTGAGGCGGTATGTCAATTATCAGTTTGAACTGTTCATTGAAGCGATGGAAGAACAGCGTAAAAACGCTTTTTCATGGAAACGCTGGAGATATCGCTTCAAAAGATGGTTTGGAAAGGGAGATGAAGCAGATATCATCGAGGAATTATTGTCCCCAACTGTTGAAGAAGTATATCTGATTCAAAAAGATTCGGGCTTACTCCTTGGCAGTTTTTCTGCCAACAACATCACGGATATGGATATGGTAGCGGGTATGTTTTCTGCCATTAGATCTTCGGCAGAGTTTATTTTTACCAAACAGACTGAGGAATTGCGTACAATTGAGTACGAAAATTTCAAAGTTATTATTTACGATTATTACAAATATTATTCAGCAACGGTCATAGATGGTACTTCTACTCCTTCATTTCTACAAAAATTAGAAACCACGCTAAACAGCTTTGATGAAAACCAAATGCCAAAACTAATTGTAGAAGTAGATGATGTATTGTTTAAACAAGTCTCTAAAAAATTGAAAAAATCTTTTGAAGGATTTGAAAAGAACAAGCCTTATTCTTTATCCAAAATGAATGAGTTGCCTGCAAAGTAAATAAAGACTCAAAACTTGTTCCGCATTTTAAACGGAACTCAATTACAAATTTCCAGAATGAGATCAGTCAGTAAAAAAGTCATATTAACAGGCAGTTTTGCAGTAGGAAAAACCTCTTTAGTCAGCCAATTTGTCTATCGAAAGTTTCCTGAAAGCTACAAAACTACACTCGGGGTAAGAATTGATAAGAAAGTAGTAGAACTGGAAGATGTCAAAATCAATATGATTATTTGGGACATCGGTGGCGAACAATCCCAAATTCGCATTCCTGATTCTTATTATCTGGGCAGCAGCGGGGCAATCTATGTCTTCGACCTTTCACGTCCTGCAAGTTTTCTAAACATGGCAGAAAACATTGAGTACATTCGACGAAAACTCCCTAGTGTACCTATCATCATTGTAGGAAACAAAGCCGACCTACTCGATCAACATACCCTCCAACAAATCAAAAATATTTTACCCATTCAAGCCGATTTTTTCACCAGTGCATTGCATGGTGAAAATGTCGAAAATATGTTTTTAGAACTCGCTCAACAAATTATTTAGATAAATGTCATTACTTATTCAAAAAACCGCCTATTTATCTGATAAGGTACAAGTTGTATTGTTTTCCAATGAAGGAATTTTAATAGATACTTGCAATACCCTTTTAAACATCCTCTCACTAAAGAATAAAAGTCTTTGGGATACTTTTCCAATGCTCGAAAGCATTGAAAGCGTGTTGAGTATATTAAGAATCGAAGATGGGGAAATGTACTTTCCGAGAGTAGAACTTCTTTTTAATGACAAAAATTGGCTTTTTGACTTTATTTTTTATCGACATCCAAAAAAAAGCAATATGCTTGTATGGATACTTCAAGATTTTACCAAACACTACGAATACCTTCGCATCGTTCAGCAAGAACGCAATGAAGCAATTGCAAAAGAAGAAAGGACAATTTGAAGACCAGAGAATGGCGAATATTGCAGTCTTGTAAAATCCTCAATTATATCATTACACTCTCTATTGCCTCCAAAACCAAAGAACAAGCTTCCCTGATTTCTGCTTCTTCAATAATCAATGGAGGAGTAATTCGCAAACATTCATCGGCAAACAAAAACCAGTCAGTAATGATGCCCTGCTTGATACAAGCACTAATTACCGCTTGCCCCGTTTCGGTATCTCCAAAATCCAAGGTCAGCATCAAGCCTTTGCCCCTAACTTCTTTGATAGCAGGATGCACCAGTAATTCCCTAAAAAGTCGTTCTTTTTCAGGTACTTGTTGAATCAAATTTGTGTTTAGTAAAGTCTGCAAAACCGCCAAACCAGCAGCGCAGCAAACAGGATTGCCGCCAAAGGTAGTGATATGCCCCAATACAGGGCGATTTGTAAAACAATCCATCATTTCTTTGGATGCCACAAACGCACCAATCGGAATGCCGCCTCCCATGCCTTTTGCCAACACCAAAATATCAGGGACAATTTGGTACTGCTCAAAAGCAAACATAGTTCCTGTACGACCATACCCTGTCTGTATCTCATCAAAAATCAACATGGCTCCTACTTCCGTACATCTATTACGCAAGTATTGAAGGAACCCATCTTTGGGCAACAATATACCCGCTTCACCCTGAATAGGTTCGACCAATACACAAGCCGTCCTTTCGCTTATTTGCTCCAAACCTTCCCAACAATTGAAGGTCAAATGCCGAACATCAGGTAGCAATGGCCGATAATTTCGCAGAAAAAACTCACCTCCCATCACACTCATTGCGCCATGTGTACTTCCGTGATACGCATTTTTGAAGCCAATCATTTCCGTACGCCCTGTATATCGTTTGGCAAGCTTCAATGCTCCTTCGATTGCCTCTGTTCCAGAATTGACAAAATACACACTATCAAGTGATTCAGGTAACTGATTTATTAGCAATTTTGCCAGTTGTACTTGTGGTGTGTAAACAAACTCACCATATACCATCAAGTGCATATACTTTGCAGCTTGTTCTTGAATAGCTTTGACTACATTTGGATGACAATGCCCTAAAATACTGACATTGATTCCCGAAATCAAATCTATATACGCCCTACCTTCTACATCATAGATATAGATACCCTCTGCTCGATTCATTTCCAACATCAGCGGCGCATCACTTGTCTGCGCTACGTGTTGTAAAAAAAGTTGTCTTTGTGTCATTTAATTTTTTTGTTCATTGCTTAGTCCTCCATTCCCCCTTTCCATTCTCCTTTTTTGTCAATGTCTTTATCCAAATCCAAATCAATTGAAGGTGAATTGGGTGTCTCGTTATCGAGGTCATCCAACCATAAGTCAACATCCTTTTTCATAAAAGCAATGATGCGATCTTTGATAAAGTTGGCTTGCGCCAAAGTATCAATATCATCTAAAATATCTATCACATTTCCATTGCATAGTTTGGCTTTCAGACTAAATGAAGGGGTGAAAGAAGCCCGTCTGATTAATTGCCCCTTTTTTCGCTCTACAAAAAATTCTTCAATATCCAACACATCAATTTCCTCTTTCTTCAATCTCGAAATACCTCTCACATACTTTTTTTCGATATTGATGCGGTAAGGATTCACCCGAATAGTAGCCGATTTGATGCGGGTTCTATCCCGTATCTTTTTATCCTTAAAAAACGAAGACAACACAAACATCAATGGAATAAAAGTAAACATCAAGCTTACAAATCCCATGTTTATCAAGGGCATTCCAACCCAAAGCATACTCCAAATCGCAATAAAAAAGCGTCCGAATATGTCTCCAAAGCTCCTATTTTGCGCTCTTTTCCGTTTTTGTCCATCATAATTGATTTCCAAATACGTCCGCAATTCAAACATATCTATGCCTTGAGGAAGTTCTACCTCATTGTCAAATCTATTGTCCATTTTTTTTGGTTGTTTATTGAATAGAACGCTACCGCAAAATAAGTGTTTTTTGGAGAAACCGTAAAAATTGCAGAAAAAGCAACTACCTCAATCTTACATCACAAATCATGTAATCCTGCATCTTAAATCCACCTAAAGTGTGCTTGCCGCACCTCACTTTACTTGCTCACAACTGTTAGATTGATGAATTACGATAGACGATGTTTGATTTCTTGCATTATTTTAGAGTTTTGTCAATGAAACATAACGCAAGACCTCAGTGGTTACTGACTAAATCTCCACATTAAAGACCACCCCTCTCTGCAATTCGTTGAACCAAATCCGCCCTTTGTGCAAACGCATGATTTGACGTGAAAGACTCAAACCCACACCTGATCCTTTTTCTTTGGTTGTAAAAAATGGAATAAACACTTGTTCTTTAAAATCTTCTGGAATACCGATTCCATTGTCTTGCACTTGAACAATCGTACGGTTTTCGGCAGTTCGAAAAGCTGTCAACAATATGTGTGCGTCCGATTGACCTTCAACTGCTTGCATCGCATTTTTGAGAAGGTTAATCAACACTTGCTCCAACAATTCGGGGTCGGCCATCATCACCAATTCATAGGGAGGCAAAGTCATTTCAAACTGTATGTTTCGCTGCTGCCACTCGCTTTTGAAAAGCACCGCCAAACGTTGCAGCAAGTCTTGTACCACCACTTTTTGAAAGTTTGGTTTGGGCTGTTTGTAAATGCTTCGGTAGGCATTCACAAATCTCAACAAACCCTTGCTGCGGTTTTCGATGGTGTGAAGTCCTTGCCGAATATCTTCAATGTCTTCAGGATGAATCTCTTCTAAAGGTTTTTGATTGCCCGCTTCGTCTTCAATCAAGGTATTGATGAGTTCCGTCAATGAAATAATGGGTGTAACCGAGTTCATTATTTCGTGCGTTGTCACCCGAATCAACTTTTGCCAAGCCTCCAATTCCTTCTCGTCCAATTCAGGGCGAATGTTTTGCAGCGAAATCAGTTTGTAGTATTCGTTTTGCAGCTTAAACTCTGTGGCTTCAACGGCTAAATTCAACAATTCCTCCTGAATCACCAATTTCACCAATTCCCTTTCGCCCGACTTCAATTTTTGCAGCGTATAAAGCAAGTCCGAATCAACATGCTGCAAAGCTTCAATGTTTTTCAAATAAGGTTTGTGCAACATCCGTTGAGCAGCATTGTTCATCAATTGAATGTTGCCGTTTTCATCGAAGCAAATCAGCGCAATTCCCACATGTTCAATCACATTTTGAAGGTATTGGTGATTCGACTCTTTTTCGGCTCTAAGGTTCTGAAATTCAGTCGTAATGATGTTGAAGGCTTCCTTCAATTCGTTGTGCGAAGGACTCAAATTGGTGAGGGTAAACGTATTGGCAAAATCACGGTATTTGATGGCAAGCAAAAAATTCTTGAGATCACGGTTGGTGCGTTCTACGTAATAAATCATTTCAGCAATCAGTCCTACAATGACCATAACCATCACCACATTGGTAATCAGCCATTCGGTTTGTGTCAAGCCATAGACCACCCCAAAAACCAACAAACTGATGATGCTGACTCGAACAATCACATTGATACTAAACCGTCTATAAACCATATTTTGTCATTTTGCGATACAAAGTAGTGCGCCCCAAGCCCAGTTCTTTTGCCGCTTTGCTTAGATTGCCGTCATGCTTTAAGATAGCATTTTTAATCGCTAATTTCTCTATCTCTTCCAAATTCAAAATATCATCTACGGTGTTTGTGTTAAGATTTGAAGGCGAATGACTGTGCAATAAAAAATCATCGGGCTGCAATACACTTCTATCCGCCATGATGATTGCCCGTTCCAGTGCGTGTTGTAGTTCCCGCACATTTCCATGCCAGGGATATTCCTGCAATTTTTGAAGCGTAGCAGGGGCGATGTCCATGCCTTGCTTTTGGTATTTTTGGCTATACAACTTCAAAAAATGATGTGCCAGCAGCGGAATGTCTTCTGAGCGTTCTCGCAGCGGAGGCAGTTGAATTTCAACGGTATTGATGCGATACAAGAGGTCTTGGCGAAATTCTTTTTGGCGCACCATTTCGTAAAGCGGCATATTGGTTGCACACACCAAACGCACGTCAATGTCAATCGGACGGTTCGTACCGACTCGAATGATGTGTTTGCTTTGAAGCGTAGTCAATAATTTTGCTTGAAGTGGCAAAGAAACATTGCCAATTTCATCTAAAAAAAGAGTGCCATTTGAAGCCACTTCAAAACGCCCTGCTCTATCGGTTTTGGCATCGGTAAACGCTCCTTTTTTGTGGCCAAACAATTCTGATTCAAACAAACTTTCGGGAATCGCTCCCAAATCTACTTTCACAAACTCTTTTTCTCTACGTCCAGAATGATGGTGCAAAGCACTCGCCACCAAATCTTTACCCGTTCCATTTTCACCCAAAATCAACACATTCACATCCGTCCTTGCTACCTTGTCTATCAGCGCAAACACTTTTTTCATCGCCAAAGATTCGCCAATAATTGCACTGAAATCAGCTTTTGAAGGTTTTACGTTCGTTTCCCTAATACTTACATTTTCATGCTCATTTTCATTTTTGTTATCGTAGGCATTTTGCACCGCTTCCAGCAGTTTTTGATTGTCCCAGGGTTTCACCACAAAATCGCTCGCACCTTCTTTCATTGCCTTGACCGCCAATTCAACTTCGCCATGTGCGGTAATCATTACCACATTTGTTTGCGGCAACTGCTGACGGATGTACTTCAGCCACCGAATCCCTTCTGAACCCGTCTCTCGACCCCTCGCAAAGTTCATGTCCAACAAAACGACATCATAATGGTCTTTTTCAAACAGTGCTTGAATCCGATGCGGACTCGTTGTCGTCTGTACATTTTCGAAATGCCGCTTCAACAACATTCTGGCGGTCAATAAAATATCTGGGTCGTCGTCAATGATGAGGATGTTGCCTTTTTTTGGTGTGTTCAAGAGTTTTGGTATTTTGATGTGTTGATTTTTTGAGTTTAATTTTTTCAATTCTTGTTCACCTCTGCAATAAATATCTCATTCAGCGAAGGCAAAATTTCATTGAAAGCATCAATTTTGGTTTCGTTTTCGATGAAATAGCGCAGCACATCATTGGAGTGAAAACCCTCATTGAGGCTGATTTCCAGTTGGTGGTCGAATTGTTGAAGCACATTGAAGATAGGTGTTTGCAATTCTGGCGGTTCTCCCACATAATGCAAACTGAATTTATTTTTTTTGAAGCGGTGTTTGAGGTTTTTCACCTCGCCTTCTAAGATGATTTGGCCTTTGTTGATCAGCGCAATGTTTTCACAAATTTCTTCGACTTGCTCCATTCTATGCGTCGAAAAAATCACACTTTTGCCCTTTTGCTTCAATTCAAAAATTTCGTCCTTGATAAGGTTGGTATTGATGGGGTCAAGACCCGAAAAAGGCTCGTCCAAAATAATCAACGTTGGATTGTGGACAATGGTAGCAATGAATTGAATTTTTTGCTGCATCCCTTTTGAGAGTTCGTCCACTACTTTGTTCCACCAATCTTCAATGCCAAACTTTTGTAGCCAATAATCAATTTCGGTTTTTGCTTGTTGTTTACTCAGGTTTTTCAATTGTGCCAAATACATTAATTGTTCTCCCACCTTCATTTTTTTATAGAGTCCACGCTCTTCGGGCATATAACCAATATACATATTTCGCTCTTTATTAGGAATGTCTTTAAGGACAATCGTTCCCGAATCTTGCACAAGGATTTGGGTAATCATCCGAATCAAGGTAGTTTTCCCTGCACCATTGGGGCCGAGTAGTCCAAAAATGGTGTTTTCTGGTATGTCCAAACTGACATGATTGACTGCGGTTGTTTTTTCGTAAATTTTGGTAATATCTCGAATAGAAAGAATATTATTCATTGAGTAAGTTTGTTGTAAATCGTTAAATACTCCTTAAAAGTAAGTAAAAAAAGCAAATGAAAGTTCCCTCAAAAATCGTTTTTTTACTATTCCTCTCATTCATTTTTATTTATTCCCTATCTTGCATAACTCTCTTTACTAATTAACAACAATCATGCGATTAAAAAATAAAGTAGCTCTCATCACTGGAGCAAGTAGTGGCATTGGACGAGCTACTGCTATCTTATTTGCTCAAGAAGGCGCAAAAGTAGTGTTGGTGGATGTCAATGACGAAGAAGGCGAAAAAACACGCCAAGACATTGCAACACAAGGCAATGAAGCGGTTTACATTCACGCAGATGTGTCCAAAGCAAGCGACTGTGAGCAGATGATTGCCTTTGCCGAAAAAACCTATGGCAAACTGAATGTGCTTTTCAACAATGCGGGAATCATGCACTCCGATGATGGAAATGCGATGTCGACGGATGAAAAAGTGTGGGATTTGACCATGAACATCAATGTGAAAGGCGTTTTCTTTGGCTGCAAATACGGTATTCCTGCCCTGCAAAGAGCGGGCGGAGGGTCGGTCATCAATACGGCTTCTTTTGTGGCTTTGCTCGGTGCTGCAACGCCTCAAATTGCTTATACGGCAAGCAAAGGAGCGGTTTTGTCTATGACACGAGAATTGGCGATTATTCATGCACGGGAAAATATTCGGGTGAATGCACTTTGCCCTGGCCCTTTGAGAACCAAGTTGTTGATGGATTTTTTGAACACCGAAGAAAAGAAACAACGCCGTTTGGTACATGTACCAATGGGAAGATTTGGAGAAGCGGAGGAAATGGCTAAGGCGGTCTTGTATTTGGCTTCGGATGAATCTTCTTACACCACTGGAACGGAATTTTTGGTGGATGGCGGAATTCGGGCGGCTTATGTGACTCCTGAGTGATGGCAGAATTATCTGATTGCAAAATCAATAATGGCCATTTCTCCACACTTCAAAAACAATTGTATCTTTGTAAAAAACCTGTATTTAAACCTTCAAAAAGCGAATTTTGGACATTTCTACTAAATACGAAACGGTCATTGGATTGGAAATCCATGTTCAATTGCAGACTGAAAGCAAAATTTTTGCGCCAGACACCAATGGTTTTGGAGCAGAACCCAACACCAATATCAGCTATATTACCTTGGGGCATCCTGGCACACTTCCTTTTGCGAATGAGCGAATTATGGAGTATGCGGTGAAAATTGGTTTGGCGACCCACTGCAAAATTGAACGCTACAACCGTTTTGCACGCAAGAACTACTTTTATGCTGACTTACCCAAAGGCTATCAAATTACCCAAAACCTCACCCCTATTTGCTACGATGGTTTTTTGCCGATTGAAGTAAATGGAGAAGTGCGGAAAATTGGCATTACCCGAATTCATTTGGAGGAAGATGCGGGAAAAAGTACACACGATCAAGACCCTGATTATTCACTGATTGATCTCAACCGAGCAGGTACGCCTTTGGTCGAAATTGTGTCGGAACCCGATATTCGTTCTGCCGATGAAGCCTATCAATACGTGTCTGATATGCGTAGAATTGTGCGGTATTTGGGTATCAGCGATGCAGATATGGAAAAAGGGAATTTACGCTGTGATGTGAACATTTCGATGCGGCTGAGGGGAGCGGAAGAGTATGGCGAAAGGGTGGAAGTGAAAAACATCAACTCGCTACGAAATGTAAAACGGGCGATTGAGTTTGAAGCCAAACGACAAGTGAAATTGTTGGAGAAAGGCAAACAGGTGGAGCGTCAGACTCGGAGTTTTGATGCGTCAAATGGCACAACTTTTTCGCTTCGTGACAAGGAGTTGGCACACGATTACCGCTATTTTCCCGAACCCGATTTGCAGCCCATGGTGGTCAGCGAGGAATTTATTGCGGCTATCAAGGCCGAAATGCCCGAAATGCCCCACGAATTGCAGCACTATTTTACCGAAAAACTGGAACTTTCTGCCTATGATGCAGGTGTTTTGACAGATGAAAAAGAAATGGCGGCATATTTTTGCGAAGCTATCAAACATACAGAGGATTACAAGGCAGTTGCAAATTGGTTGATTGGACCTGTCAAAGAATACCTCAATAAAAATAATGTAGATATTGGTAACTTTGCTTTGTCTGCAAAACAATTGGTTGTACTAATTCATTTGATAAAGGAAGATAAGTTGAGTTTTTCTATTGCGGCTCAAAAGTTATTACCTGAATGGGTCGAACAACCTAATGCAGATCCTCTGCAATTGGCAAAAAGAATGAACTTATTGATGCAGTCAGATGACCGCTTTATTGAAGAAGTGATTGAGAAAGTACTGGAACGGTTTCCTGATAAAGTGAAGGCGTACCAAAATGGACGCAAAGGTATGACTGGCTTTTTTATGGGGCAAATCATGCAGCTGTCGAAGGGTAAGGCAGATCCCAAATTAGCCACCAAATTACTGGAGGATAGGTTGAAGAGCTTAACCGTTTGAGTGAAAAATAACTGTAATTACTCGGCAATCCATAACAATTTATAAAATTCCAAAATCAAAAAAATAGCGTAAAAAATGAAGAAGATATTGGTCACATTATTTGTACTGACTACAGCTTTTGTAGGCTGCACAAAAGACTCGGGTTCCAGTCATGATGGCTACCTTATCAAAGGTAACGTAGCTAATTTTATGCCTAAAGCCAAAGTGTTTTTAGGTGAAGTTGCTAACAATCAATTTTCTGTGATTGACACAGCGGTCGTTGCTGAAGATGGCTCTTTCGAGATGAAAGGAAAGGTATCCGAAAAAGGTATGGGTATGCTTCGATTTGGACCTGGTCAAAATCAGTTAATGATGGTATTGGACAACCAAACCATAGAGGTCAATGCAGACTACAAAAACTTAGGTGAAGCAACGTTTAAAGGTTCTCCAGAAAATTCTCAGTTGCAACAACTTATCAGAGACATTCGTAGCCGAAAGGTCAATGAACAATATTTGGCAAATTTTATTGATACAGTAAAAAGTCCAATTTTGGCACGTATTGCAGTGGGATCGCTCAACATCGAAACACACAAACCGTCTTTTGATAAAGTGAAAGAACGCTTGGGGAAAGAAATGCCTAATTCAAGGGCTTACAAAGAATTCACTACCTACCTTCAATCTTTGGAGTCGGTTTTGAATACAGCCGTTGGTCAAGCTGCTCCCGATATCGAACTACCTTCTCCTGATGGTGCGAATATCAACTTATCTTCCTTGAAGGGAAAAGTGGTATTGGTAGATTTCTGGGCAAGTTGGTGTCGTCCTTGTCGTCGTGAAAATCCAAATGTTGTACGAATTTATGAAAAATACAAAGACAAAGGCTTTGAAGTGTATAGCGTTTCTTTGGATCGTGCGAAAGACAAATGGGTGGAAGCTATCAAACAAGATAACTTGATTTGGCCTGGTCATGTGAGCGATTTGGGTGGTTGGAAATCTTCGGCTGCTGCGCTTTACAGCGTCAAGTCTATCCCTCAAACTTTCCTCTTGGATGCAGAGGGTAAAATCATTGCCAAAAATCTTCGTGGCGATCGATTGGAGAAAAAATTGGAGGAGCTTTTTGGAGCATAGTTAGCAGTGATTGGTTGATTAGTGACTGGTAATTAGACTGATAATCTATTTCGTTTCCTAATATTTTACCATTATTATACACAATTGCAGAAGTGTCAGGGATTTTTGAATCTCTGGCACTTTTTTTTGAATGGAGCTGTCTGCACTATATTCAAGTGACAAAACAGAAAATGCCCCTTCAAATTAGATTTTGAAGGGGCATTTTTATGATAGGAATTGAAGTGAAATACAGTCGTTTAATCCACTTTCAGATGTCCATTGCTTTGTGCGTCTAAAGTATCAATATCTGCAATAACAGGTTCTTCAACAAAAGGTCGTTTGCCAATCAGTCGCTCCAAATCGTCTTTGAAGAGAATCTCTTTCTTCAACAGGTTTTGAGCAATGGTTTCTAATTGTTCACGCTTTGAAACCAACAAATTTTTGGTATGTTGATAAGCTTTGTCAATCAAATCACGTACTTCTCCATCAATCAAATTGGCAGTTTCATCAGAATAAGGTTTTTGAAAACCATAGTCATTTTGAGGATCATGGAAAGATACATTTCCTACTTTGGAACTCATACCATAAATCTGCACCATGGCATAGGCCATTTTGGTGATGCGTTGAAGATCGTTTTGTGCACCTGTGGAAATCTTACCAAAGATAATATCTTCTGCTACTCGTCCGCCCAATGTCATACACATCTCGTCAAAAAGCTGCTCGGTGGTATAGAGATATTGTTCTTTAGGAATATATTGTGCATAACCCAAAGCTGCAATACCACGAGGAACGATGGTTACTTTCAACAAAGGATGTGCATGTTCTAAAAACCAACCTGCAATGGCGTGACCTGCTTCGTGGTAGGCAATGATTTTCTTTTCGTGTGGAGCAATAATCTTGTTCTTCTTTTCCAAACCACCAATCATACGATCCACTGCATCTTGAAAATCATCCATTTCCACTTGATGTTTGCCTTTTCGAGCAGCAATCAAAGCAGCCTCATTGCAGACATTCGCAATCTCAGCACCTGCAAAACCAGGCGTTTGAGAAGCCAATTTTTGCACATCAATAGTAGGATCTACTTTGATGGGATGAAGGTGTACTTTGAAGATTTGTTCTCTTCCTTTGATGTCTGGGCGGTCAATAGAAATCTGCCTATCAAAACGACCGGGTCGCAACAAAGCATCGTCTAATACATCAGGACGATTGGTTGCCGCCATGATAATCACCCCTTTATCACTGCTAAATCCGTCCATTTCTACCAAGAGGGCATTCAGCGTATTTTCTCTTTCGTCGTTGCCTTGCATCATGTTTCGACCTCTTGCTCGTCCGATTGCATCAATCTCATCAATAAAGATAATACAAGGAGCTTTTTCACGGGCCTGTTTGAACAGGTCTCTTACCCTTGAAGCACCTACTCCCACAAACAATTCTACAAAGTCGGAGCCAGAGAGGGTAAAGAAAGGAACTTTTGCTTCCCCTGCTACTGCTTTTGCCAAGAGTGTTTTACCAGTACCAGGAGGGCCTATCAATAATACACCTTTAGGTATTTTACCTCCCAAAGAAGTGTATTTATCAGGATGTTTCAAGAAATCAACGACTTCCAAAACTTCTTGTTTTGCTTCGTCTAATCCTGCTACATCATTGAAGGTCACATGTACAGTAGCATCTCCATCAAAAAGAGTCGCTTTCGACTTACCAATATTGAAGATTTGTCCGCCTGCGCCTCCCATTCCGCCACTGACTCGGCGCATGATGATGATCCAAACCACTACGATAATCAGTAAAGGAAGCAACCAACCGAAGCTCGTTCTCCAATCTGTTCTTTCTCTGTATTGAACAGGAATCACATCATAGTCTTTGGGATTTTGGGCTTTCCACTCATTCTGCACTTGTTCCAATTTTCCTGCAAAGGTCTCGGCAGAAGAAACGGTGAATGAATAGTGTGGACCTGGATTTTCGCCTCCAAACTGGGCATCCCTTACATCTTTGTATTTCTCGTTGTCTAAGCGGTCTTTTTTGATAAAGACCTCCACTTGCCTATCGTTGAATACCAGCAATTTATCTACATCATGCGTGGGAAGGTATTGCTGAAAAAAAACGGCTTCTGAAATCTCCTTCACATTATTGCTCATCGGAATAATATTCAGCGCAATAATGCCCAACAACACTACACCATAAATCCAATACAGATTAAATTTTGGCTTCTTGGCATTGTTATTCTGTTCGTTGTTATCTCCTGTGTTAGCCATACTTTTATTTACTACTTATTCTATTTCGGTGTTTGATGATGAGAGAGAGGTAGTACGATAATCAATTTGTCTTTGCGTACCATCAGGAAAGTGTTCGGTGGTAATTGCGGCATCGCCCCAAAGTTCTTCCAGTTGATAAATATATCGCTTGGGTCGAAGGAAAACATGTACTACCACATTGATGTAATCCAATAAAACCCATTCGGAAGTATTCTTTCCTTCTACGTAAACAGGCGATTCATTCAATAGTTCTTTCGTTTGTTCAATAATGTTGTCTGCAATCGCTCCTACTTGTCGGGTTGAATTCGCTTCACATATCACGAAAGAATCAGTCATCGCATCTTCCAAATTGGAAAGATTCATACTGATGACTTTCTCACCTTTTTTGTCCAAAATGCTGTCGGCAACAATATCAACGAGTTGCTCTGTCACAGCCAATGTTTTTCTTTTTTTTGCTATTTTCGCCTTCAATAAAAAAAAATTATTTAGGTTAAACCCTTAAATTTCAAAGGTACAAATTATATTTTGGTTTATAACACTCTTTTCATTGGAAAGGTTCTTATCCATTTGGATAAGATAGATTCTACCAACAAATATGCGACTCAACTGCTGAAAAATGAGCAGGTTAGAGAGGGTACAATTATCTCAACAGCCTACCAACTCGAAGGCAAAGGACAGCGTGGAAATACATGGCTTAGTGACGAGGGACAAAACATTACACTTAGCATTGTTTTGTACCCGAATTTTTTGATGGCATACCAGCAGTTTTTACTCAGTCAAAGTGTTGCGCTCGGCGTTCAGTCTTTCGCTACCGAAATTTTGGGGGAAGGTGTTTGTGTCAAATGGCCCAATGATATTTATTACCGTGACCGTAAAATAACAGGCATTTTAATTGAAAATTCCTTGTCAGGAAAAAATATCGCTTCTTCGATTGTAGGGATTGGCATCAACGTCAATCAAATTCATTTCCCTTCTTCCCTTCAATCTGCAACGTCATTTCACCAAATCACAGGCAGACACTACGACCTCCTCCAACTGATTCAACAATTGGCGCAGCACATTGAAGCCCGTTACCTGCAATTGAGGGCAATGCGTTTTGATGAGATTCGCCATGATTATTTGACCAAATTGTACCGTTTTGAAGAATGGCATTCTTTTGAAGATGTACTTACAAATCAGCTTTTTGTCGGTAAAATAGTGGCGGTGCAAAAGGATGGGAAATTGGTGGTAGAGGTAAAACAGAAGGTTGCCAACGCTGAGAACAAACGGCGGGTGTTTGATTTGAAGGAAGTACGGTTTATTTGAATTGCTTTTTAGCTAAATAATTTGCGGATAGCGGTGGCTGAGAGCAAATTTTTGTCACGTAGTTCTAAAAGGGCTGTTTTGAACCAATAAGTAAATTGATCGGGATACGTGTCGAGGTCTAAAAAGAGTTGGTAGATTTCTATCCATTTGATAGCATGGACTTCATCGAAGTTGAGGTTGTGAATAGGCTCGTTGTAAATACCTATAAACACAGTGTCAAGTTCGTGTTCGATAAGTTGGGTTTTTTCGTCCTCGGCTCGATATATAAATGAGAATACTTCTTTCAGTTCGGTGTCAAAGCCCAGTTCTTCTTGTAATCTTCTATGAGCAGCATCGATGGTAGGTTCATTCAATCTTGGGTGACTGCAGCAACTGTTGCTCCACATTCCGCCAAAATGGTATTTGGTGAAAGCACGTTGTTGTAGCAACATTTGACCTTTTTGATTGAAGATAAAAATACTGAAAGCAGTGTGTAACAATCCTTTCTGATGGGCAGCCATTTTTTCTTCTGTTCCCAATACGTTTCCTTTCTTATCTACCAATACTACGTATTCTTCTGTTGTCATAAGTTTGAGGTTTGCAGTTTGAAGGTCTGCGGTGATGTATTATAATGAGGAAAGCCAACTTCAAACAAATCGGCTTTAAAAAAGTTTCCTTTCCCTAAAATGAAAAAGAGCCAACTTTTAGTACAATCGATTGACTCTTTTTTGTTCATTTATTTGATTTAGAGCTTATTCATGGTTTTTTACTTAGCATCTTTACCGTCTGTCTTTGCTTTTTGGGTTTGTATTCCCTGCGCTTGAAGTGCTTCAATCAGTTGTGAAACAGTAGTTTCCATGTTGCTAATGGTTGAAGTCTGTTGGTTGAGTTGTTGTTTTTGGGATTCAATGATGGTCTGTTGTTCTTGAATAGCATGGATCAATACTGGGATCAATTCAGAATAGGCCACACTCAAGCGGTCACTTGCTTCACCTGTTTCGGGAATGATATAGTCTTGACGGATAACTATTTCGGGAATGACTTCCTGAACTTCTTGGGCAATCAAACCCACTTGTGTACCTTCAATGGCTTTGTTTTTCCATGTAAAACTGACGGGCTTCAATTGAAGTACATCCTTCAATCCATAAGGAAGGTCGACAATGTTTTCTTTTTCACGTCGGTCAGAAATTTCTGCAAATTTAAGGGCGGAAATTTGGCGGAAAGGTTTTTTGTTCGTACCCAAATCAAATTCACCTCCTTCTATTGGGAATAAGGTCGTACCTACTCCGATTCCTCCTTGTTGACCTACTTCAAAGAAAGGCAATTTGCCATTTCCGATTCTCATCAACCAAGGGTTTTCATGCCCGTGAGGATTGCCTGTACCTACGGTGATGTTTCCATGTATGACAATTTCGGTAAAGGTAGCATTGCATTTTTCTTTGCAGTAATCACTCATCTGGCTGTATCCAAGTGAGCAGTTGCAGGTTTCGGAAGCCTTGATTTCTAATTGCTTAGTAGGGGGGCGGTAGATCGTTTGTGCAGATAAGCCTGCACTGGCTATCATTAGGCAAAGTGTAGCAAAAATTTGGATTAAGAAATTACTCTTTTTCATCTGATTTAATTTAATAGGTTTATAATGGTGTTGGACTTTAGACGAAAGACCTAAGTAGAAAGACAAAAGAAGTAAATGTTTGGTTATGAGTTAATTGCATTTTTAATTCAATTTTTCTTAATTCCTTTACTGTCAATGATTTAAAACTTTTTGTCTTATATCTTTAATATTTCGTTCAAAGTCTAATAATGGTGTAATGTTAGGAAAAATGATGGTTTGGGATAGTCCCAAAAAATAAATCTAATTATCAGAGAGTGAGAGGAGATGAATATTTACCTTGAAGTAGTTGTTGCCATACAAAAATACGATATTTTAAGGAATTATGGAAAACCATTTTTTTTCTAAAAATAGGAATCAGATTTGCTTTGAAGGAAACTATTTATAGAAGAAAACGTTTATTGTTAGGTATTTAAAGCAGAATTGGTGGTGTGATTCATAGGAATCTGCTGCTCATTTTTTTATTTTATCACTTTTTATCTTCTAATCCCATGCGTCCATCGGATAACCTTTTCAAACTCATACAATCGCTAAGTGCTTCTGAAAAACGCTACTTCAAGATTTATGCTGAGCAGCACATTATTGGTAAAAAGAACAACTATATGCAGTTGTTTGATATGATTGCGAAACAGACCGAATACGATGAAGCGGCGATTAAGCGAAAATTCAGGAGGGAAAAATTTATTCGACAGCTCACCTTTACAAAAAATACGCTGACGCATAAGATTATGAAGGCTTTGCGGTCTTTTCAGGAAGGGAGTAAAAATAGGTCGGAGGAATCTGAACTCAGGGATTTATTGCATGACTTGGATATTTTGTATCAAAAAGAATTGTTGGATCAGTTCAAGAAGGAGTTGAAAAGAAGCAAAAAGATAGCTTACCGTGTGGAGGAGTTTTTGATATTGCTTCGATTGTTGGCTTGGGAAAAAAAATATGTGATTGAACAATCTACTAAAAAAACCGAGCAAAAATTGAAGGCAGTGATTGAAGAAGAAGAGGAGGTGATGCAATTGCTGAGAAATCAAATGATCTATTACAATTTGAGTAAGCAAATTTTGACTTCTTTGAGGACAAAGGTAAGCGACAAAAAAAAGAAGGAACTGCAAGAATTGAAGGCATTGGTGCAGCATCCGCTTTTGCAGTCTGAAGCACAGGCTACTACTTTCATGTCTAAAACCTACTATCATGATACTTTGGGTTTGTATCATTGGAAAATGGGAGATCTTCAAAAGGCTTATACACACTATGAGCAATTGGTCGACCTTTGGGAAAGTGATGCGAAATCTGCTGCTCAAGACAATATGCTCTACCGTCAGAGTTTGGGTAACTACCTGAATGTGTGTCATGCGATGGGACAGGATAAAATGGGTATGTTCCCTTTTATCTTGAAAAAAATAAAATCGCTTCCGAAAGGCAATTTAGAAACGCAGATTAAAACGTTTCAATTGACGGTTCACCACGAATTGTTGTATTATTTGAATACAGGTAAATTTGAAGAAGGTACGAAGGTGGTCAAAAAAATTGAAGCGGAATTGAGGACTTTGGAGCAGCAACTTCCAACTTCTGAGCTTTTATCTATTTACTACAATATTTCTATTATTTACTTTTTTTCTGAAGATTTTACCAATACTTTATTGTGGCTCAATGAGATATTGTCGCATCCTCGAACTGATGTCCGAAAAGATATTCAGCAGTTTGCCAAAATACTGCAATTCATCATACATTATGAGTTGGACAATGAAGAGATATTGGAGAATCTCTATCGGTCGGTCTATCGAAGTCTAAAGAAAGAGGAACAACTGCATGAATTTGAGCAATTGGTGCTGAACTATATTCGAAAGCTTTTGGTTATCAATCCTTTTGAGAAAAAAGTGCTGAATGAATGTTACAATGAATTTGGGGAAGCCATCAGTACGATGCAAGCAAAACCCGATTATATACATATATTGGGTGCGCAGGAAACGATTATTTGGGTAGTGAGTAAGCTGCAAGAGACAACGATGGGAGAGGTTTTTAGAAAGGCTACTGGAATCACCCAATAAAAAAAGCCCCTGAAGTAGTTGGTTTCAGAGACTCATTTTATAAAATAATTCAATATCTAATGATGAAATTCCTTTACTCTCATTAATAGAATTGGTGGTAAATTCACTTACATTCTTCACTTAATAAATAGTAGTGAGATAAAGGATTGAGGGTAGAAAAGAATGTAGAACGAAGAGCCATTGGGCATGAGGTAGCTTTTTTTGAGTAAATATACCTTAAAAGCAAAATATAAGACATTTTTTTCAATAGATATTTGCAACATTTAGAGGTTGTTTTGATTTGTTACATTGTATTTTCTTATATTTCAAAGCCTAAGCAACTCTTTCTAATCATTGTCATTTGGATTATTGTTCTGCTATTACAGTGATTAGTAAATTAGTGACTGGTGATTAGTTTTCAAAACTATTATCTATCAGTTTTTTGTGTGAAAAACAAGTTGCTACTTATTTGGTTTATGCTGTACTAGTCTCTGGATTCAACTCATAATCCTTACCCAATCTCCTGCAATGCTCGAACCAACCAGAAGTACGCTTTTCTATACAGCATTTAGGCTGAACATAAAAACGCTTTTATGTGTATCTCGAATGGTAAATATAGCAAAAAGTTGGATTATTACCTAAAGAGTCGCTTTATTTTGTGAGAAAGCAAAATGTCAAGAGGATGAAGGTCTCCACGGTAAATCGGGACGGGCTTACAGGCAGGCGTGTCAACTGGATAAGAAATAGTTTATGCTTGGAGTCGGTAAGGAATGGAGGGGTCTTATTCTCTAAGATTTAATGGTGGGACTATGAATCTCAAACGGTTAAAGGTGATGACATTGCTACACTCAATTATTTGAAAACTATAATAATAACAGAAATGCGAAATTTTTTTATTTGGATTTTAATACAGAACCTCGATTAGCGGTTCGGCTTCTTTTTTTATACTTTAAACTTACTTAATAATTCATCTTCATCATCAAGTTTGTCATATGCATCTGCTTCTGTTATATGCCCGTCTTGGTCGCTAATTCTTGTTAACTGTTTTCCTTTCCTAAATAGTGCTTGAACGATAAGGCACAAATATTTGATATTGATTAAAATAAAGAGCTTTTTTGCTTGAATTTTATAGTAGAAATTATTATCTTAGCAATTGCAATATTTGTATAATGTTAATTACGAATCAAATGATGATTTGTCTGTCTATGAGATTCGTGTAAAAAAGTATTACTATCTGATGCGTAAAGAATTTGAAGCACAATTACAATTGGATTCGATTCCTATTGGAGAGGTAGAAATAGATATGCGAAGCCGTCATGAGCTACCTCAACTATTAGCAGGATTACAGCATATTTTCACGAATGAAGCACTTCGAACAGCCGTTCTGAAAGTTTTATCTGAGGCTATTTTGTCAGAAAAAAAGCGACGGGTCGTTTGGGAATGAGTTTATGGGAATTATTTGTTTTGGGTTGTTGCCGTCTAAATTTAAATATAGATTATGATAATCTACATGATTTATCGAATAATCACCATTCACTTCGAGGGATATTAGGTGTAGCAACGAGAGGTTATCTACCGAATGTAAAACATTATTGTTTGCAAACAATTAAAGATAATGTTGGTTTACTTACTGAAGATAACCTTAATGAAATCAATAAAATAATAGTTAATGAAGGTCATCAATTAAAAAAAAAAAGGAAGGTAAAATTTTAGAGTTGAATCTCAAAGCAGATTCGTTTGTAGTAGAACGTCATATTCATTTTCCAACCGATATCCGTTTATTGTGGGATTGTGTACATAAATGTATTGGTTTTATAAAGCTATTAAAAAGCGTAGTAGACATATCAGGATTACGTAATTATAAATCAATACGTAAAAAAATAAAAAGATTATATACGCTTACAGCAAGAATACATAAACGAAAAGGTAATAATTATATAAAACGCCTTCAAGATTCGACAGAGGAGTATTTGGCAGCAACCTATCCTTTATTAAAGAAAGTGAATGATTTAGTAGAAGCTTTGAGTGAAATAATTGATTCAAAACCTCACTTAGCAACAAAGTTAGAAAGCTTGAAATATTATCGAGATATGTTAAAAAAACATATCGATTTGGTGGATAGACGTATTCTACAAGGCGAACAAATTCCTCATTCGGAAAAGGTATTTTCCATTTTTGAACCTGAAACGGAGTGGTTGAAGAAGGGCAAGGGCGACCCAAATGTAGAATTGGGGCATAATGTGTTGATTGTAACTGACCAATTTCACTTTATTGTTTATCACAAAGTAGCTGTAAAAGAACAAGATAAGGATTTAGTGATTCCATTAGGGAAGGAATTACAGGAACGCTTCAAAGAAAAGTGCAAATTGTATAGTATTAGTTTTGATAAAGGTTTCTGGCTGAAATCAAATAAGGAAGCGATGGAAAAAATATTCGATATAGTTGTGATGCCTAAAAAAGGAAAACCAACTATTGCTGAGAAAGAGGCGTACCATAAGCAGATAACTACAAAACTTATAAGCGTAAACATAGTGCAGTAGAATCAAATATTAATGAATTGGAACAGGGTGGTTTGGATAAAGTAGCGGATAAGGGCTTGGATGGCTTCAAGAAATATGTGGCATGGGGAGTATTGGCTTACAATTTAAAGCGATTGGGCAGATTGTGCATGGAGCAGCAAAAAGCGAAAGCCAAGAAACTGCAAAAAGCGAAAAAACGAAAGCTCAAAAAAGCCTCTTGAGTTTCAAAATAGGCTTTTCTTTATAAATTGTTGATAAATAAGATTTTAACGTATTTCATAGGGGATTGTCTGCTCCGAAATGAGCGCAATGCAATGTATATCAGTAATTTAGAAAGAAATTGCTCAAAACTCAAAAAAACATTCTCATAGATGTTTTTTTTTAATCTGTTTTTAATAAAAAAGCCTGTTTTCGTTCAGGCACTACCTATACTATCAACTTTAATTGCCAACATAGAGCCTGTATCTATATATCCTTCTCGTCCAATAATTAAGTACCCGTTATCGTTTGTATGAATTAGCCTGTGTGGTCGTGTGATATGGTCAGGATTTGGATACTGCTTCTTCCACAAAACATTCCCTTCCTCTGTACATTTTAACAAAACTATATAGGGGAAATTATTTATACCATTAGCCTCTACGTATGATACCAAAAAATGATTAGGATTTTTTTTATCTCGAATCATGGTATTAACTGGTGGGAAAAAAGCTACCTCACCCAATCTTTTCTTCCATTGAATATTTCCGAATTCATCTAGTTTTAACAAATTTAGATAAATTGCGCCTCCTTGTAGCATTTGTTCATAATTCAACACAAGAAAACCATCAGTAACTTCAAAACTTGAAAGACAAAAATTAAAACTCTCTTGATTGATAACTGCTTTGTTGAAGTAATGTACTTCTTGGGCGAATGAAAAATTTGATAGAAATATTAGGCAGAAGATTATTGTAAAGAATTTCATAGACTATGGGGTTTTTATCAATTAAACAAAAAGAAAATCTTAGATGAAAAAAAATGTCTTTTCACCTAAGATTTTGTCATAAAAAAGGAAACAATTATTTGGTGATTATCAGCTTCTGAGTGTGCTTCACCGCATCATTTTCCTTGATAGCGACTAAATAAATGCCTATACTTAAATTGCGAACATCTAAATGAGTCGATACTTTTTTCGTGCATGAGAAAAGTCCAGTAATAAAAGTTCCTTTCCTATCTACCAGTTCCTGTTCAAAAACTCTACTCCAAAACCACCACCTTCTCCCGCTTCAACGCCTGTCCATTTTGCAGCCAAGTAGCGATGTAAATCCCTGCTGCCAAGTCTGCAATATCAACCTGAGTTCCATCTTCAACCCACTCTTTCAAAACGACTCGACCTTCGATGTTGGTCAGTTGGAGTTGAAGAGGTTTGGAGGTGAAGTGAGTGGGGATTTGGATTTGAAGGTGGGATTTGGTGGGGTTGGGACTCAACTGCAAACCTTCAACAACTTTTATTTCCTCAATATTGGATATAATCACCGTTGAATCACAACCCAATTCCCAACAGGTATTCCCCAAAGAGTCCATTTTGACAATCCAACCGTAGGGAATTGCACCAGGGCCTATGGTGTGGTCTGCATGTCCTGTCATCAAATATCCTCCATCGCTTGTTTTTTTGAGATCTCGGGGATAGACATTGTCGGCAATGATATTGCTTGGGGTCAATTGTTTGCTCCAAAGTGTATCTCCCATGCTATTGAAACGCATCAAATAGGGGCTAAAATAGTTGTCTATATTAGAGTCACATCGCATGCTCCTGCTAAAAATTCATCATTACCCATAGGCAGCAAAGGCGTTTGAATCGTATGCAAACAAGGAATGATTTGCTCTTTCTCGAATGAACTCTCCGTCTGCATCCAAAATAGCGGTATAATGTTCTGTTTCCCAACCGATATTTGTTGTAGCAGTTACTAGGAAATTCCCATTAGAAAGCGGAACTGCTTGTGGACTTGAATCTCCATTATATACATCAATTGTTTTTTGCCATTGTATATCACCATCTTTAGTTATTTTTACTACATAAATATCCGCATTCGTAGAAGTACTCGCCCGCCCAGAGAGAATATATCCTCCATCTAAGGTTTGACTTGTAAAATAGGCATGGGATACACTGTGCATAGGATAAGTATGAAACCATTCTTGATTACCTATACTATCGACCTTAATTGCCAACATAGAACCTGTACTAGGATAGCCATCCCGACCAACTATCAAATAACCGCCATCATTGGTTTGAATTAAACGAGAAGATAACACTATTATCTCTGTACTAATGTAACTTTTTTTCCATAATACTTCTCCATCTTCCTTAAACTTCAGTAGAGAAATGGCATAATGTTCACTTGTATCAATTTCTTCTAAATAAGAAACTAAATAATGTTTGGTATTTTGTTTACTTTGAATCATTGTATTTACAGGCGGCAGAAAAGCAACATCTCCCAGTTTCTTCTCCCATTGAATATCCCCCACTTCATCTAACCTCAACAAATTCAAATAAATACCTCCCCCATTTGGAATATGATTATAGTTTAATACAATAAATCCATCATCGACTTCAAAACCCGAAAGGCAATAATTAAAGCTATTTGTATTGATAATAGGTTTATTGAAGTAGTGAATTTCTTGAGCAAAAGAGAAGGATGATAGAAAAAATAAAAATATTATTAAGATGACATTTTTCATATGCATATATTTTTAGGTTCTAAAAAATCTTAGACGAAAAGATAATTTCTTTCCATCTAAGATTTTGTCATAAAAAAAGAAAACAATTATTTGGTGATTATCAACTTCTGAGTGTGCTTCACCGTATCATTTTCCTTGATAGTGACTAAATAAATACCCACACTTAAATTGCGAACATCTAAATGAGTCGATACTTTTTTTCGTGCATGAGAAAAGTCCAGTAATAAAAGTTCCTTTCCTATCTACCAGTTCCTGTTCAAAAACTCTACTCCAAAACCACCACCTTCTCCCGCTTCAATGCCTGCCCGTCTTGCAGCCATGTAGCGATGTAAATCCCTGCTGCCAAGTCTGCAATATCAACCTGAGTTCCATCTTCTATCCATTCCTTCAAAACTACTCGACCTTCGATGTTGGTGAGTTGGAGTTGAAGAGGTTTGGAGGTGAAGTGAGCGGGGATTTGGATTTGGAGGTGGGATTTGGTGGGGTTGGGGAAAAGGTAAAGTACATCCATTTTATTCAAATAGTTGTATTCAATATCCGTAGGCAAACACGTTTCTTCAAGCATTAAAATAATGTTATTTCCTCCAAACCAAATCTCTCCATTAGGTGATATGTGAATGTCCATGTCTCCCTCAATTGTTAGAGGAGAATTATAGCGGTCGAAAAAAGTCCAATTTTCTCCGTCAAAATGTGCCGCCCCTGTCAGGTTGCCTGTCCAAATACCGTTGTTTTGGTCGACTTCAATTTGGTAATCTCCATAGACAATAAACTCCTCGTGTGTATAAACATCCCACTGTTGGTTTCTGTCAAAACGCACCAATTCGTTGTTGCCTGTCACCATCCAAACAAAATCATTTTGGTCAACCACCAAGTTACGCAAGAAGTTGGTGGGAATGTCGCTATTCTCTGTTGTATAAGTAGTCACAGTTTCCGAATTTTCCCACCTAATCAAACCTTCTTCACTGCTTATCCACAAAATTCCTTGACTGTCAAAAGCCCCACTTTTTAGATAGTTGCTTGGCAAAGCAGTATTCTCTGTATCGAAATCAGTGAAGATTTCATTGGTATATTGAATCAAACCTTGATTGGTCAAAATCCATATATTTTGTTCTGCATCCGTTAACATTTGTGTGATGTGATGGGGATAAAAAGTATGGGTTACTCCTTCCTTCAAAATCGTCCATTCTCCGTCCAAACGTTCTCCAATCTCAAACCCATCGTGTTTGTTGACTCCTACCATCATTCGATTGGCTGCCAATGGCAAAACACTCTGCACTTGAAAGTTTGCAAAATTGGGGTTTTCAAAAAAGGAATCAACAAGCCACTCGCCATCTTTGTACTCATATAATCGCCCATAGATTCCTCCAATCCATTTGCTATCTCTAAAAGAATCGTGGGTAATATTTATACCTACCAGGGAAACCTCTAAGTGATTGACAGGAATGGATTCATAGATTCCATTAGTTTCCTTCAATATTCTATGCCCTTCTGCATACCAATTAATTCCTTGGGTATCTTTAACTATATCTATAGCTCGAAGAGCTAAATTACTCAATTCCGAATCGTAATAAAAACTACCATCCTGCATATAAGATACAGTGGGGGTATTACCATAAGTAATATGTATTACTCCATCATCGGTTTGAATGATATTTTGAATAGAATTACTCAGAATATTGCTATTGTCGGTATTGAATACTTGCCAATTCGTGCCATCATACTTGACCAAACCCTTTCCATGAGTAGCAAACCATGAATTCCCTTCACTATCAAATAAAAACCGCAGATATCTGCTGTCAGGCATAGGAGTGTTTTTATGGTGAAGTGCCTCCCAATTATTTATGTTGTCAAATCGAATGATGCTACCTCCTGTTCCTTCAGATGTGGTGCCTGTAGAAGCCCAAACTCTGCCCTCTTTGTCCATTGACATATAACTGATTTCATTGGAGATTAAAGTGCCATCAAAACGATTGTAGTGAATCCAATCCCTCCCATCAAAAACATATATCCCTTCTCCAAATACACTCATCCAAATATTATCTTCTTTATCAACTACTATATTATCAAGACTCATTAATATACTCGTTCCTGTATAGACTAATGGAGAATTAGTTTGGTTAAACCACACCCATTCTTCTTCATTAAATTGTATTAATCCGCCTTTTTTTAAACCACCCCATTTATTACCTTTGCTATCAATTCCCAAAGATTTAATTTCATTGATGGGTAAAGGCGAATTAAAGCTATTGTAATAGGTAATTTCATGGGTCGTTTTATCCAGTTTACCCAAACCATAGTTTGTTCCCATCCACAAAACATTTCCATCTTCTTCTATATTTTTTACATTTATATATTGAAGGCTTTCCCAACAACCTCCATATTGTGCTATAGCTTGGTGGCAGATAAAAAATAACAACATTGTATATAATGGTTTCATTTTATTTCTTTTTTGAAGTTTATACAACAATAAGGGGCATAAAAAGAGCTGTTACGCCCCTTAATCCTAAGTAATGCCCTATTTCATGAGCCAAAGATGTATTAGGAGTAATCAATGAGTTTCCATCAATAAAAATTATACTCCTACTATTTTTAAATTCCCCTACAAGTTCTGTCAATGGGTTTGGTTCGTACAAATGATTATCATAATATATATTTACAAAAGACATGGACGGCTATAGGAATTTTTATAGATGTGGTTGATTTAGCATAAGTTGAAATAGTTTGATTCATCTCTTGAATCTCTTGTGATGTAAAAACAGTTCCGCATTTTACCTCATTTGCCTGCTGTCCTTTTATTGGCACAACATATAAAAACACCAATACTACCATAAAAATTTTAAAAAATCTTTTCATTATCTTACTTTTTTGCGTTAAAAAATAAATCAATATCCAATTATTACTTTTTCTCTTTTCAAAACCTGTCCTTCTTGTAGGCAAGTCACAAAATAAATACCTACCTCTAAGTCTGATACATTCAAACCGTCTCCACCTCTAAGCCATTCTTCTTTCACTAATCGCCCTTCTATATTTGTCATCTGTAGTTGGATGGGTTTTGAAGCAATTGAAGGACTCCATCGAAATTGTAGATAATCTTTTACAGGATTGGGAAAAAGGTGAATCAAAGGCATTTCGGAAGCATCAAGAACTTCAATATTAGTTGTTAAACTGTCACATACTCCTTCTGAAAAACATCCATATTCATTCAGTTTGACCAACCATACATCAGCAGTTCCATTATCCCAATTTGTAGTTGCCCCTGTTAGGATAAAACCCTTGTCAGAAGTTTCTTGAAAATCATAAAAATAATTGACCCCATTAGGCTCATACTGAATGTATTTTTTCCATATCAATTTTCCATCTGCTGACAATTTAAGAATCAAGCCATAGGGAAAAGCGAAGGGCTGCTCTGCCCACCAACCAACTGCCAAAATACTTCCGTCTTCTAATTCTCTGGAACCGACTATATTCAATTGATAATCCAAAGACACATAATATCTCCACTCCAAATTTCCTTCGGCATCCAGTTTGGCAACATAAGGTGGTGCAAATTCATCGTAGTTGGGAATATTGTGGTCACGTCCTGTACAGGAGTTCATAATAAAACCTCCGTCCTTAGCAGCAGTGATATTTGCCCAACAATTGTCTCTTATTGGGCTTCCATACATTTTGAGTTTTTCAGTATTGCCCACACTGTCAATACTCAAAAAAAAAGTTCTGTAAACACCACTAGAAATCCTACTTCCTCCTATAGCGTAACCACCTTCTTTTCGCAAAGCAATAGAAGCTCCGAAATCGTCAAAACCATTCAAATACGTTTCATGCCACAACTCATTGCCCATAGAGTCAGTACGCACCACATACACATCATGACTATTCGTAGCAGGATTTCCATTCCCAAAGCTTTCTGTTATGCCCACCAAAATAAATCCATTGTCGGGTGTAGCAATACCTCTGTAAAAGGTGTCCCAATGTTCGCCTCCATATTCTTTCAACCAAAGTGTATCTCCATTGTCATCAAATTTTATTAAGAAAGGATTTGCTAAATTCGTTGAATCTGCAATCCCTCCACATATAGCATAATTTCCATCATGAGTTTCAATTAAGTGTCCATACAAGCCATCTACATGTAAATAATATTCTTTCCCATAGACCTTTTGCCACACTACATTCCCCAATAAATCCGTTTTCCACAATTTGATTGATGACCATCCGCAAAACTCATCTGCCCACCCTCCACCAGAAATGATATAGCCGTCTTCTACTGCCAATACAGACTTGCCAATTTCGCTACTAACAGTTGGGGTTTCACAAGTATCAATGGATTGAAAATGAATCGCTTTATTGAAAGTTTCTTGTGCAAAAATTTGTATTGATAAGAATAGAAATACTGTAAAATACTTCATTTATATTTTTTGTTAAAATGAACCAATAGAACATCTACTAAATATAAGTACATTTAGTAGATGCTATTTTATTGCCATTCTTTGGTAAAAAATTATTTTAGTATAATGGTCTTTTTTGTATCTATTACTCGCTTATTTTGGTCATATAAGGTAATGACATAAGTGCCATTGAGTAGGTCATGGGTAGCAATCACAAGGTAATCACTCGTTTTCTGTAAAGATATTTCTCGGACAACAGTTCCATAAATATCGGTCATCAATAACGTACCATCTTCAATAGATATGAACTATATTTATACCTACTACAAGTTTAAGCTATTTACTTCAAAAAAACAAATAAAATTGAAACTTGAATCAAATATTTAACAAAACTGTTAATATTGAAGAAATAAATCTATTTTTTCAACTCACATTATCCCCTCTTATTCCGTCACTCCAAAACCACTACCTTCTCCCGCTTCAATGCCTGTCCATCTTGCAGCCAAGTAGCGATGTAAATCCCTGCTGCCAAGTCTGCAATATCAACCTGAGTTCCATCTTCAACCCACTCTTTCAAAACGACTCGACCTTCGATGTTGGTCAGTTGGAGTTGAAGAGGTTTGGAGGTGAAGTGAGTGGGGATTTGGATTTGAAGGTGGGATTTGGTGGGGTTGGGACTCAACTGCAAACCTTCAACAACTTTTATTTCCTCAATATTGGATATAATCACCGTTGAATCACAACCCAATTCCCAACAGGTATTCCCCAAAGAGTCCATTTTCACAATCCAGCCATAAGGAATAGCATTAGGACCGATATTATGGTCTGCATGTCCTGTCATCAAATATCCTCCATCACTTGTTTTTTTGATGTCTCGTGGATATACATTGTCGGCAATGATATTGCTTGGGGTCAATTGTTTGCTCCAAAGTGTATCTCCCATGCTATTGAAACGCATCAAATAGGGGCTAAAATAGTTGTCTATATTAGAGTCACATCGCATTGCCCCTGCCAAAAATTCATCATTTCCCAAAGGCAATAAATGGAGTTTGAATGCTATGCAAGCAAGGGATAATAAGTTCATTATCTTCAATAATTTCTCCCTCTGTGTTCAAAATAGCAGTATAGTTGATAGCTTCTAAACCATGATTAGTGACAGCAAATACTAAGAAATTGCCATTGGATAACTGTATTGCTTGTGGACTTGAATCTCCATTATATACATCAATTGTTTTTTGCCATTGTATATCACCATCTTTAGTTATTTTTACTACATAAATATCCGCATTCGTAGAAGTACTCGCCCGTCCAGAGAGAATATATCCTCCATCTAAGGTTTGACTTGTAAAATAGGCATGGGATACACTGTGCATGGGATAAGTATGAAACCATTCTTGATCACCTATACTATCGACCTTAATTGCCAACATAGAACCTGTACTAGGATAGCCATCCCGACCAACTATCAAATAACCGCCATCATTGGTTTGAATTAAACGAGAAGAGAACACTATTATCTCTGTACTAATGTAACTTTTTTCCATAATACTTCTCCATCTTCCGTAAACTTCAGTAGAGAAATGGCATAATGTTCACTTGTATCGATTTCTTCTAAATAAGAAACTAAATAATGTTTGGTATTTTGTTTACTTTGAATCATTGTATTTACAGGCGGCAGAAAAGCAACATCTCCCAGTTTCTTCTCCCATTGAATATCCCCACTTCATCTAACTTCAATAAATTCAAATAAATACCTCCCCCATTTGGAATATGATTATAGTTTAATACAATAAATCCATCATCGACTTCAAAACCCGAAAGAGAATAATTAAAGCTATTTGTATTAATAATAGGTTTATTGAAGTAGTGAATTTCTTGAGCAAAAGAGAAGGATGATAGAAAAAATAAAAATATTGCTAAGGTAGTAGTTTTCATATAGATATTTTTTAGAAAATAAAAAATCTTAGACGAAAAGATAATTTCTTTCCATCTAAGATTTTGTCATAAAAAAAGTAAACAATTATTTGGTGATTATCAGCTTCTGAGTGTGCTTCACCGCATCATTTTCCTTGATAGCGACTAAATAAATGCCTATACTTAAATTGCGAACATCTAAATGAGTCGATACTTTTTTCGTGCATGAGAAAAGTCCAGTAATAAAAGTTCCTTTCCTATCTACCAGTTCCTGTTCAAAAAAACTGCTACTCCAAAACCACCACCTTCTCTCGCTTCAATGCCTGCCCATTTTGAAGCCATGTAGCGATGTAAATCCCTGCTGCCAAGTCTGCAATATCAACCTGAGTTCCATCTTCAACCCACTCTTTCAAAACGACTCGACCTTCAATGTTGGTGAGTTGGAATTGAAGAGGAGAAGCAAGAGTTGAAGGAATTGGAATTTGAAAAAATTTTAGCAGGATTCGGACTCAACTGCAAACCTTCAACAACTTTTATTTCCTCAATATTGGATATAATCACCGTTGAATCACAACCCAACTCCCAACAAGTATTCCCCAAAGAGTCCATTTTGACAATCCAACCGTAGGGAATTGCATTCTCTCCTATGCGAAAATCAGCATGCCCTGTCATCAAATAGCCTCCATCACTTGTTTTTTTGAGGTCCCGAGGATAGACATTGTCGGCAATGATATTGCTTGGTGTAAACTGTTTGGTCCAAAGTGTATCTCCCTCGCTGTTAAAGTGCATCAAATAAGGAGTGAAAAAGTTGTGTATTTCGGGATTGCAAAGCATAGCTCCTCCTAAAAACTCATCATTTCCCAAAGGCAATAAAGGAGTTTGAATCGTATGCAAACAAGGAATGATTTGACTATTTTCTTGAAGTATTGCCCCTTCTGCATCCAGAATAGCAGTATAATTAATGGCTTCTAAACCATGATTAGTAACAGCAAATACTAAATAATTCCCATTGGACAGTTGTACTGCTTGTGGACTTGAGTCTCCATCATAAATATCTATTGTTTTTTGCCATTGTATCGCACCATCTTCATGAATTTTCACCAAATAGATGTCCGCATTGGTAGAGGTACTCGCTCGTCCTGATAATATATAGCCTCCATCCAAAGTTTGACTGACAAAATAAGCTTGCGAGACGTTGTGCATGGGATAAGTATGAAACCATTCTTGATTACCTCGATTATCTACCTTGATTGCCAACATGGCACCTGTATTTACATAGCCGTCTCGACCAGCTATCAAATAACCATCGTTACTGGTTTGAATTAAACGAGAAGAAAAAATCTTCACTGATGTACTTGCATAACCTTTTTTCCACAAGATATTTCCCTCCTTTGTAAATTTTAGTAGAGAAATCACAGAGTTTTCACTTGTATCTGTTTTTTCCATGTAAGTAGCCAAAAAGTGATTAGGATTTTGCTTATCTTGAATCATCGTATTGACAGGTGGTAAAAAGGCTACCTCCCCTAATTTCTTTTGCCATTCTTGATTACCCAATTCATCTAGTTTTAATAAATTCAAATTTATACCTCCAAAAAGTAAGTCCTCATAGTTCAAAACCACAAAACCATCATCTACCTCAAAACTCGTCAAGGAAAAATTAAAGCTGTTGGGGTCTGTTATGGCTTTGTTGAAATAATGTACTTCTTGGGCGATGGAGAAATGGGAAATGAAAAATAAATAAACAAAGAATAAATATATTTTTTTCATGGAAAGATACTTTTGTGTTTGCTTATAAAAAGACAAAAAATCATAGATGAAGAGTAAATGCCTTTCATCTATGATTCTTGAAAAAACTATAAAATAGATTTACTTCGTAATCATCAATTTATCAATGTACGTTATCGCATTATTTTCTTTTACTGCGACCAAATACATGCCTTCTTCTAAATTGCGGACATCCAATTGGATAGACGCTTCTTGTATGTTTTTTTCAATGATTACTTGGCCTGTAATATCCATTAGCACCACTTGTTTACTCGCTTTAGTAATAAAGAAATCTGTTTGCAATACAATCTTTACGTAATTGTCACTTGGATTGGGGATTATCTGGAAGATGGCTGACAATTCTTCTATTGCTCGTTTGGAGGTATGACTGGAAGGAATTGGCGTAGAATAACGAATATACTCGTCATCATAATAATATGCGAGTACGCTTTCTGCCATTGTAGCTATAGCGACATCACTGTGTGCAGCGTAATTGCGAATTGTTTGTTCTTCTGTAGTTGTAGGTTGTTGTCCAATAGGAGTATTCAGGACAATGGTATAAACATCCACAAAAGCGAGATTGGCAACAGTTGTAATTGGAATTTGTTGAAGTTTTTGAGTCGCATTCGTCAAATCTTGCAAATACCAATAATTGCCTACCAATAATTTGTCTGCCCAAACCTCATTGACTGCCTCTAATTTTGTATTCGCTCCATGTAAATCATTGTTTGCTAAGGAAGATTGTATATCTGTAATAATTGGGTCAATGGGTTTTACACTTCCAGAGCTTTTACCTCCAGTTTTGTTACATCCCGATTCGCTATTAGAATCATTTTCATCACATGAAAACTGCTTAACAGCTGCAGCGTCTGCTTGAGCAAGAGTATAGCCAATAGGATCGTACTCTATGTAAAAAAACGCCTCATCAGAATCATTAATAATGTTGTCAACTACATTTGCTCCAGTACTCCATGTTCCCCAAAAACCATATTTTTCATTGGGAATTCCAATAACTATGTCAGAAATACAAGTGCCTTGCTGCCTCAATCTATCAATAGATGGAGTATTGGCTAAATACCAGTCAATGGAAGCTCCTACATAATCATTGCATTGCAAAATCAACCCCCAATTATTTCTTTCAAACTCAGTTGCTGCTGCAAAAGGACCATCAAAATCATTATCAGATACCCAGCCGCTTGCATCTGTTGTTCCTTCTAAAAATTCATTTTGTACAAATACTGCTCCCTTTGTTTCATTGCTAAAAGAGGTATTAAATGTATTGTCTCTAACATTAATACCATCTGAAAAATAGGTCAAAAGACCATAGGCATCACTTGTTGCCGTTCCATTGGGTATATTAAAAACATTATCAATAACACTTGGCATAGCAGTCGTATTTAATACGATTCCGTGTTGGACATCCGTGAAGGTATTGCTTTGTATAAAAGTTGGGAGTGTGACCAAGAAATTGAAGATTTCGATACCAGAAGAAAAATTGGTAAAAGTATTGGGTACGCCTGTAAAGCCAATGTAAGCGGGCGTATTCATTACTAAAATAGCCTTTGTGATTCCTAAATCTTCTCCACTACTATCATCTACAATGAAGTTATTATTAGATACGGTTAGATTTCCACATTGATACCCTACGACTTGCCGATAATCATTATAAAGAGGGTGGGGTACAGGTCTATTAATAACAAAATGACTATCTTGAATATAACTTAATTGAGTGCCAAATTGATATGTTAAACTAATGCTTATTCTATTGTTGATAAAACGGTTATCTCCGAGTGTCGCTATTATTCCTCCAATAGCATGAATACCGTTGTGTGAACTTTCTATTTGGCTATTGGCTATTGTAACCACACCATGATACGAACTTCCGTTGTTAGTAAAATCAGATGGATGGTCTTTGGTGGCATCTCCTTCAACTTTTATGCCCCACCAGTAATCATCTTCCAAACAACTGTTGTTCAAAAGAGCATTGTTGATAATCAATCGACCTCCTTCTTCCACTATGATTCCTGCATCATGACCTACAAATGAAATAATAACATCTTCTGTAGAAGTTCCTGTAATTTCGAGAGTAGCATTAGCGGGAACTGTTACAGTTCCAAATACATGACGGTTTTCATTCCATGTAGTAGTGCCTATTGGAATTTGTATATCGTCAAACCAGTTTACTGGGGCAACTGGATTTTGTACTTTCATAAGTGCTAATCCACCGTGCATTTTTATCGTCTTTTTCATCTTATCTGCCTGCCCATTGGTAAATTCAGACATACAACTGGGAATAGTATAGCCCATATAGTTGTTTGTTGGAGGAGTAAACTGATTTCCATTTGCATCCAATGGAAATAGTTCATTTACTGGGTCAGCATAGTTCTCAAAACAAGGTTTCTTCTTTTTTAAACTCATCGAGAATGTACATAAATCTTGTGGATTTCCGCAATTTGGGTAGCTAGGTTGTCCATTCTCATCCAGAATCAGTGTATTAAGGCTTGTTCCTCCATCCCAAACACAGGTTTGGAAATCAGTATAAAAAGATATACCTGGATCGGCAGGAGTATCTGATACAAAGTCTCCACAATATGCAGCATTACTTCCATCAACCAATTCTGGACAGGAATAAGGGTCATATCCACATGCTCCTCTGAAAGTATGGTGTAAGCCTAAACAGTGACCCATCTCATGCGTTAATGCACCACTCAATGCTATATCAATACCTGGAGGCCAATACGGTTTACAATTGGTGTCAAAATCACAATTATCACTAATGCCTCCTATTGCAATAAATGAAAAGAAAGGGGCTTCCCCAGGATTGCCATCATTGTATTCACTTGGTGTATCTGCAAGCCCTCCTTCATAAGTTTCATCGTTTACACTATCTTCACCAGAATAAACATATATATCAATCCCATCTTGATGGTAATTTGTGCCAATAATGCTAAAAACTTGTGCGCCAAATTTATTAACATTTTCAAAAGAATAAAAAATATCATTATCTATATAATCCATACATTCTAGTTGAAATGCTATATTATGAGGCGCAAAATCTTGGCGAAGAATTTCTAACATTTGGTATACATCTTCAATTGTACGTCCTCCTGTACCATCACTTTTTCTAATTACGTGAAAGTATATTCTAATATAATCAATTGATTGAGATTTAGTAACAGCTACTCCACTATTTTCCAAATATTGAATATAATCAGGTTCATTTTTAGTGAGACAAAAATCATATTGAGGATATACTGTAAGCGATGAAGCCAATAAAAGTAAAATAATTATTACCTTATTTAGGTGATGCGTGATGCGTGATGCGTGATGCGTGATGCGTGAACTTGTTTAAAATTTCTTATTACAGTAAAAAATTAGTGGTTAGAAAATAAAATAAATAGCACTATTATCAAGAATATTTTGTGCTAAAAAAATATTTGTTAGTTCAGTTTTTAATTAAAAAACACGAAATATATTTATACCTACTACAAGTTTAAGCTATTTACTTCAAAAAAACAAATAAGATTGAAAATTCATCATTATATTTAACAATAAGAAAACATTGATTACTATTTCATGACATTATTTTTATTATACCCTTGAAGCCCATTTTAATACGAATCCTTCCTTTCTTATTCACCAAGGAATAATTCACCCCTACCAACAACAGCCTTTTCACATACATTCCCATAATCCACATTTTTGTTTAATTTTGCGTCTTATGCCATTCACTATGGCATTTTCTGTATAGAATCAACAAAGTAGAAGAACAGAAATGAAAGTCTCTTACAACTGGATAAAGGATTATTTAGATATAGATATGCCCGTTGAAAAAGTGGGCGAAATATTGACAGACACAGGCTTAGAGGTCGAAGGAATCGAAAAAATACAATCCATTGAAGGTGGATTGGAAGGATTGGTCGTAGGTTTGGTCAAAACTGCTGAAAAGCATCCCGATGCGGACAAGCTCAAAGTTACAAGGGTAGATATAGGCAATGGCGAAGAATTGCATATCGTTTGTGGTGCGCCGAACGTAGCAGCAGGACAAAAAGTGATTGTGGCGACTGTTGGAACTACCTTGTACCCAACCAATGGCGAACCTTTTACCATCAAAAAAGGTAAGATTCGGGGGGAGGTGTCTATGGGGATGATTTGTGCGGAAGACGAAATCGGTATTGGAACAGACCATGATGGCATTGTGGTTTTAGCGGAAGATACACCTATCGGCAAAGCGGTCAAGGAAGTCTATGACATGGAGGACGATTATATGATTGAAATCGGCTTGACTCCCAACCGTTCAGATGCGATTAGTCATGTTGGAGTAGCCAAAGATTTAGCGGCAGCATTGAAGGTGCATCACGGTTTTGAAGGAGAAGTAAGCGTTCCAGATGTGAGTGCTTTTTCGGTTGATAACCACGATTTGCAAATTCCAGTGACGGTTGAAGACACAGAAGCTTGTCCTCGCTATTCGGGTGTGAGTATCAAAGGTGTGACCATCAAAGAGTCTCCCGAATGGCTGCAAAACCGACTGAAAGCCATTGGATTGCGTCCGATTAGCAATATTGTCGACATTACCAATTTTGTCTTGCACGAATTGGGGCAACCTCTACACGCTTTTGATGCGGATGAAATCAAAGGCGGAAAAGTGGTGGTCAAAACCTTGCCGCAAGACAGCCTTTTTGTGAGCTTGGATGAGCAGGAACGCAAGCTGCATGAAGAGGATTTGATGATTTGTAACGCTAATTCTGAGGGAATGTGTATTGCAGGGGTTTTTGGAGGAATTCACTCAGGCGTAAGCGACAAAACGACCAATATTTTCTTGGAAAGTGCTTGCTTTCATCCGATTCGCACCCGCCGAACAGCAACTCGTCACAATTTGCGGACAGATGCCGCACAGCGTTTTGAGAAAGGCGTGGATCCCAACAATACGGTCTATGCTTTAAAGCGAGCGGCATTGTTAATCAAGGAATTGGCAGGGGGCGAAATTGCTTCTGAAATTGTGGATATTTACCCTACAAAAGTGAAACTTGCGGAAATTGTGTTGACCTACCGCAATTTGAACCGATTGGTGGGCATGGAAATTCCCCGACCTACGGTGAAGCAGATATTGGCGGCATTGGAGATTGAAGTGGTTGCAGAAACGGACGAAGCCTTGACTGTGAAAGTGGGAACAAATCGAGCAGATGTTTTGCGGGAAGCGGATGTTATTGAAGAAGTATTACGCATTTATGGCTTCAACAATGTGCCGATTCCTGCGACTTTGAATTACAGTTTGATATTCAGTGAAGGGATTAGACCTGATGAAATCCGCAATTTAGTGTCGGATTATTTGGCGAGTGCGGGCTTCAATGAAATGATGGGGACTTCGATTACCGATTCCAACTATTACGATTCGGAAGAGAAGGGCATGGTGCGCTTGATGAACAGCCTCAATGCGAGCATGGATGTGATGCGAAAAAATATGTTGTTTTCGGGCTTAGAAGCCATTCGCAACAACCAAAACTATCAAAACGAACACCTCCGATTGTTTGAGTTCGGAAAAACCTATTGTACCTATTCAAGAGACGACCAGAATCACTACCTTGAAGGAGACCATTTGACGATTTTCATCACGGGTGAAACGATTGAAGAAAATTGGCGAACGGCCAAAACAAAAAGCTCTTTTTTCGATTTAAAAGGATTGGTCAACAATCTTTTGGCTCGATTGGGCATTACCCGTTTCCAAACACAATACATTGAGTCGGACTCTATGGGGTATGGACTTCAATACAAACAGGGCAAACGGGACTTGGTGGATTTTGGAATGGTGCATCCTAAGACTGCTAAGAAACTAGGGGTGAAAGGAGAAGTGTTTTATGCGGACTTCAATTGGAACAACGTTTTTGAAGCCCTGAAAGGAAATAAACTCTACATCAAAAACCTACCAAAATATCCGAGCAGTCGCCGTGATTTGGCTTTGTTGATTGACAAAGAGGTGCAATTTGGTCAAATTGAGCAGATTGCCTTGAAAACAGGTAAGAACCTATTGAGTTCTGTCGGTTTGTTCGACATCTATGCGGATGAAGCCAAATTGGGTGTAGGCAAAAAATCGTATGCGGTGAGCTTTGTGTTTCAAGATGAACAAAAGACGTTAACGGACAAGGATGTTGAAAAAATCATGCAAAAGTTGATTCAACAGTATGAGCGTCAATTGGGGGCAAGTTTGAGGTAGGGGTTGGAAATGGGTAATATAGAAAACCGAAATTTTAGAAATTTCGGTTTTCTTCCATTGCTCACTCCAAAACCACTACCTTCTCCCGCTTCAATGCCTGTCCATCTTGCAGCCAAGTAGCGATGTAAATCCCTGCTGCCAAGTCTGCAATATCAACCTGAGTTCCATCTTCAACCCACTCTTTCAAAACGACTCGACCTTCGATGTTGGTCAGTTGGAGTTGAAGAGGTTTGGAGGTGAAGTGAGTGGGGATTTGGATTTGAAGGTGGGATTTGGTGGGGTTGGGACTCAACTGCAAACCTTCAACAACTTTTATTTCCTCAATATTGGATATAATCACCGTTGAATCACAACCCAATTCCCAACAGGTATTCCCCAAAGAGTCCATTTTCACAATCCAGCCATAAGGAATAGCATTAGGACCGATATTATGGTCTGCATGTCCTGTCATCAAATAACCTCCATCACTTGTTTTTTTGATGTCTCGTGGATATACATTGTCGGCAATGATATTGCTTGGGGTCAATTGTTTGGTCCAAAGTGTATCTCCCATGCTATTGAAACGCATCAAATAGGGGCTAAAATAGTTGTCTATATTAGAGTCACATCGCATTGCCCCTGCCAAAAATTCATCATTTCCCAAAGGCAATAAAGGAGTTTGAATGCTATGCAAGCAAGGGATAATAAGTTCATTATCTTCAATAATTTCTCCCTCTGTGTTCAAAATAGCAGTATAGTTGATAGCTTCTAAACCATGATTAGTGACAGCAAATACTAAGAAATTGCCATTGGATAACTGTATTGCTTGTGGACTTGAATCTCCATTATATACATCAATTGTTTTTTGCCATTGTATATCACCATCTTTAGTTATTTTTACTACATAAATATCCGCATTCGTAGAAGTACTCGCCCGTCCAGAGAGAATATATCCTCCATCTAAGGTTTGACTTGTAAAATAGGCATGGGATACACTGTGCATGGGATAAGTATGAAACCATTCTTGATCACCTATACTATCGACCTTAATTGCCAACATAGAACCTGTACTAGGATAGCCATCACGACCAACTATCAAATAACCGCCATCATTGGTTTGAATTAAACGAGAAGAGAACACTATTATCTCTGTACTAATGTAACTTTTTTCCATAATACTTCTCCATCTTCCGTAAACTTCAGTAGAGAAATGGCATAATGTTCACTTGTATCGATTTCTTCTAAATAAGAAACTAAATAATGTTTGGTATTTTGTTTACTTTGAATCATTGTATTTACAGGCGGCAGAAAAGCAACATCTCCCAGTTTCTTCTCCCATTGAATATCCCCACTTCATCTAACTTCAATAAATTCAAATAAATACCTCCCCATTTGGAATATGATTATAGTTTAATACAATAAATCCATCATCGACTTCAAAACCCGAAAGAGAATAATTAAAGCTATTTGTATTAATAATAGGTTTATTGAAGTAGTGAATTTCTTGAGCAAAAGAGAAGGATGATAGAAAAAATAAAAATATTATTAAGATGACATTTTTCATATGCATATATTTTTAGGTACTAAAAAATCTTAGACGAAAAGATAATTTCTTTCCATCTAAGATTTTGTCATAAAAAAAGTAAACAATTATTTGGTGATTATCAGCTTCTGAGTGTGCTTCACCGCATCATTTTCCTTGATAGCGACTAAATAAATGCCTATACTTAAATTGCGAACATCTAAATGAGTCGATACTTTTTTTCGTGCATGAGAAAAGTCCAGTAATAAAAGTTCCTTTCCTATCTACCAGTTCCTGTTCAAAAAAACTGCTACTCCAAAACCACCACCTTCTCTCGCTTCAATGCCTGTCCCTCTTGAAGCCATGTAGCGATGTAAATCCCTGCTGCCAAGTCTGCAATATCAACCTGAGTTCCATCTTCAACCCACTCTTTCAAAACGACTCGACCTTCAATGTTGGTGAGTTGGAATTGGAGGAGAAGCAAGAGTTGAAGGAATCTGGAATTTCAAAAAATCTTTAGCAGGATTCGGACTCAACTGCAAACCTTCAACAACTTTTATTTCCTCAATATTGGATATAATCACCGTTGAATCACAACCCAACTCCCAACAAGTATTCCCCAAAGAGTCCATTTTGACAATCCAACCGTAGGGAATTGCATTCTCTCCTATGCGAAAATCAGCATGCCCTGTCATCAAATAGCCTCCATCACTTGTTTTTTTGAGCCCCGAGGATAGACATTGTCGGCAATGATATTGCTTGGTGTAAACTGTTTGGTCCAAAGTGTATCTCCCTCGCTGTTAAAGTGCATCAAATAAGGAGTGAAAAAGTTGTGTATTTCGGGATTGCAAAGCATAGCTCCTCCTAAAAACTCATCATTTCCCAAAGGCAATAAAGGAGTTTGAATCGTATGCAAACAAGGAATGATTTGACTATTTTCTTGAAGTATTGCCCCTTCTGCATCCAGAATAGCAGTATAATTAATGGCTTCTAAACCATGATTAGTAACAGCAAATACTAAATAATTCCCATTGGACAGTTGTACTGCTTGTGGACTTGAGTCTCCATCATAAATATCTATTGTTTTTTGCCATTGTATCGCACCATCTTCATGAATTTTCACCAAATAGATGTCCGCATTGGTAGAGGTACTCGCTCGTCCTGATAATATATAGCCTCCATCCAAAGTTTGACTGACAAAATAAGCTTGCGAGACGTTGTGCATGGGATAAGTATGAAACCATTCTTGATTACCTCGATTATCTACCTTGATTGCCAACATTAAGACCTGTATTTACATAGCCGTCTCGACCAGCTATCAAATAACCATCGTTACTGGTTTGAATTAAACGAGAAGAAAAAATCTTCACTGATGTACTTGCATAACCTTTTTTCCACAAGATATTTCCCTCCTTTGTAAATTTTAGTAGAGAAATCACAGAGTTTTCACTTGTATCTGTTTTTTCCATGTAAGTAGCCAAAAAGTGATTAGGATTTTGCTTATCTTGAATCATCGTATTGACAGGTGGTAAAAAGGCTACCTCCCTAATTTCTTTTGCCATTCTTGATTACCCAATTCATCTAGTTTTAATAAATTCAAATTTATACCTCCAAAAAGTAAGTCCTCATAGTTCAAAACCACAAAACCATCATCTACCTCAAAACTCGTCAAGGAAAAATTAAAGCTGTTGGGGTCTGTTATGGCTTTGTTGAAATAATGTACTTCTTGGGCGATGGAGAAATGGGAAATGAAAAATAAATAAACAAAGAATAAATATATTTTTTTCATGGAAAGATACTTTTGTGTTTGCTTATAAAAAGACAAAAAATCATAGATGAAGAGTAAATGCCTTTCATCTATGATTCTTGAAAAAACTATAAAATAGATTTACTTCGTAATCATCAATTTATCAATGTACGTTATCGCATTATTTTCTTTTACTGCGACCAAATACATGCCTTCTTCTAAATTGCGGACATCCAATTGGATAGACGCTTCTTGTATGTTTTTTTCAATGATTACTTGGCCTGTAATATCCATTAGCACCACTTGTTTACTCGCTTTAGTAATAAAGAAATCTGTTTGCAATACAATCTTTACGTAATTGTCACTTGGATTGGGGATTATCTGGAAGATGGCTGACAATTCTTCTATTGCTCGTTTGGAGGTATGACTGGAAGGAATTGGCGTAGAATAACGAATATACTCGTCATCATAATAATATGCGAGTACGCTTTCTGCCATTGTAGCTATAGCGACATCACTGTGTGCAGCGTAATTGCGAATTGTTTGTTCTTCTGTAGTTGTAGGTTGTTGTCCAATAGGAGTATTCAGGACAATGGTATAAACATCCACAAAAGCGAGATTGGCAACAGTTGTAATTGGAATTTGTTGAAGTTTTTGAGTCGCATTCGTCAAATCTTGCAAATACCAATAATTGCCTACCAATAATTTGTCTGCCCAAACCTCATTGACTGCCTCTAATTTTGTATTCGCTCCATGTAAATCATTGTTTGCTAAGGAAGATTGTATATCTGTAATAATTGGGTCAATGGGTTTTACACTTCCAGAGCTTTTACCTCCAGTTTTGTTACATCCCGATTCGCTATTAGAATCATTTTCATCACATGAAAACTGCTTAACAGTTGCAGCGTCTGCTTGAGCAAGAGTATAGCCAATAGGATCGTACTCTATGTAAAAAAACGCCTCATCAGAATCATTAATAATGTTGTCAACTACATTTGCTCCAGTACTCCATGTTCCCCAAAAACCATATTTTTCATTGGGAATTCAATAACTATGTCAGAAATACAAGTGCCTTGCTGCCTCAATCTATCAATAGATGGAGTATTGGCTAAATACCAGTCAATGGAAGCTCCTACATAATCATTGCATTGCAAAATCAACCCCCAATTATTTCTTTCAAACTCAGTTGCTGCTGCAAAAGGACCATCAAAATCATTATCAGATACCCAGCCGCTTGCATCTGTTGTTCCTTCTAAAAATTCATTTTGTACAAATACTGCTCCCTTTGTTTCATTGCTAAAAGAGGTATTAAATGTATTGTCTCTAACATTAATACCATCTGAAAAATAGGTCAAAAGACCATAGGCATCACTTGTTGCCGTTCCATTGGGTATATTAAAAACATTATCAATAACACTTGGCATAGCAGTCGTATTTAATACGATTCCGTGTTGGACATCCGTGAAGGTATTGCTTTGTATAAAAGTTGGGAGTGTGACCAAGAAATTGAAGATTTCGATACCAGAAGAAAAATTGGTAAAAGTATTGGGTACGCCTGTAAAGCCAATGTAAGCGGGCGTATTCATTACTAAAATAGCCTTTGTGATTCCTAAATCTTCTCCACTACTATCATCTACAATGAAGTTATTATTAGATACGGTTAGATTTCCACATTGATACCCTACGACTTGCCGATAATCATTATAAAGAGGGTGGGGTACAGGTCTATTAATAACAAAATGACTATCTTGAATATAACTTAATTGAGTGCCAAATTGATATGTTAAACTAATGCTTATTCTATTGTTGATAAAACGGTTATCTCCGAGTGTCGCTATTATTCCTCCAATAGCATGAATACCGTTGTGTGAACTTTCTATTTGGCTATTGGCTATTGTAACCACACCATGATACGAACTTCCGTTGTTAGTAAAATCAGATGGATGGTCTTTGGTGGCATCTCCTTCAACTTTTATGCCCCACCAGTAATCATCTTCCAAACAACTGTTGTTCAAAAGAGCATTGTTGATAATCAATCGACCTCCTTCTTCCACTATGATTCCTGCATCATGACCTACAAATGAAATAATAACATCTTGTAGAAGTTCCTGTAATTTCGAGAGAGTAGCATTAGCGGGAACTGTTACAGTTCCAAATACATGACGGTTTTCATTCCATGTAGTAGTGCCTATTGGAATTTGTATATCGTCAAACCAGTTTACTGGGGCAACTGGATTTTGTACTTTCATAAGTGCTAATCCACCGTGCATTTTTATCGTCTTTTTCATCTTATCTGCCTGCCCATTGGTAAATTCAGACATACAACTGGGAATAGTATAGCCCATATAGTTGTTTGTTGGAGGAGTAAACTGATTTCCATTTGCATCCAATGGAAATAGTTCATTTACTGGGTCAGCATAGTTCTCAAAACAAGGTTTCTTCTTTTTTAAACTCATCGAGAATGTACATAAATCTTGTGGATTTCCGCAATTTGGGTAGCAGGTTGTCCATTCTCATCCAGAATCAGTGTATTAAGGCTTGTTCCTCCATCCCAAACACAGGTTTGGAAATCAGTATAAAAAGATATACCTGGATCGGCAGGAGTATCTGATACAAAGTCTCCACAATATGCAGCATTACTTCCATCAACCAATTCTGACAGGAATAAGGGTCATATCCACATGCTCCTCTGAAAGTATGGTGTAAGCCTAAACAGTGACCCATCTCATGCGTTAATGCACCACTCAATGCTATATCAATACCTGGAGGCCAATACGGTTTACAATTGGTGTCAAAATCACAATTATCACTAATGCCTCCTATTGCAATAAATGAAAAGAAAGGGGCTTCCCTAGGATTGCCATCATTGTATTCACTTGGTGTATCTGCAAGCCCTCCTTCATAAGTTTCATCGTTTACACTATCTTCACCAGAATAAACATATATATCAATCCCATCTTGATGGTAATTTGTGCCAATAATGCTAAAAACTTGTGCGCCAAATTTATTAACATTTTCAAAAGAATAAAAAATATCATTATCTATATAATCCATACATTCTAGTTGAAATGCTATATTATGAGGCGCAAAATCTTGGCGAAGAATTTCTAACATTTGGTATACATCTTCAATTGTACGTCCTCCTGTACCATCACTTTTTCTAATTACGTGAAAGTATATTCTAATATAATCAATTGATTGAGATTTAGTAACAGCTACTCCACTATTTTCCAAATATTGAATATAATCAGGTTCATTTTTAGTGAGACAAAAATCATATTGAGGATATACTGTAAGCGATGAAGCCAATAAAAGTAAAATAATTATTACCTTATTTAGGTGATGCGGGATGCGGGATGCGGGATGCGGGATGCGGGATGCGGGATGCGGATGCGGGATGCGGGATGCGGGATGCGGGATGCGGGATGCGGGATGCGGGATGCGGGATGCGGGATGCGGGATGCGGGATGCGGGATGCGGGATGCGGGAATTTGTTTAAAATTTCTCATTTTGAATAAAAATTTAGTGGTTAAAAAATAAAATAAGTAAAAATATTCATTCAAATATTTTTATATAAAAATGAATAAAATAGCAGAAAAGTCAATTAAGGTGTAAAAACAAAAATTATATCTACTACAAGTTTAAGCTATTTACTTCAAAAAAACAAATAAAATTGGTAGATAATCTCAATATTTAACAATAATGAATGTTCCTTTCCATCTATCAGTTCCTGTTCAAAAACTCTACTCCAAAACCACCACCTTCTCCCGCTTCAACGCCTGTCCATTTTGCAGCCAAGTAGCGATGTAAATCCCTGCTGCCAAGTCTGCAATGTCCAAGCGTGTTCCATCTTCTATCCATTCCTTCAAAACTACTCGCCCTTCGATGTTGGTGAGTTGGATTTGAAGGGGTTTGGAGGTGTAAAAGATAAAAATGAGTACTAAATCATTTAATTGAAGACAAACTTGCCAAGAAAGTAAAAACGTTTGGTGGGAGTCCTTGCACCAAGAAAGTTAGAAACACCATCACTTCTTTCATATCTTACCTCCAAGCCAAAACGCTTCAAACCTGATATGCCCAACGAAAAAATATAACCTGTCTCACGCTTGTTCGCATTGCGTAAAAAATCTGTATCACGCAGTATTGCAGGAGGGTTATATACTATGTCTTGTACCAAATATTTATCCTCAGATGTTTTAATTGTCAGTGCATTAACCATTCCTACACCAATAAAAACTGGAGTATTTCCAATTCTGTATTTTAATAAATTGTTAATTCGTAATTGACTCTGTGCGACACTTACTTCTCCTACTCTATGGAAAAGAGGTTGGTATTCATTTTTAGTCTTGTCTTCATAAGTGCCTCCAAATGAATAATTTGACAAAACCAAGTCAGTGTAAAAAGACCATTTTCCACGATTCATAGGTAAAAAAGCTTCGAAGAAAAGTCCAAAAGTTATGTTATAAGACGGGGAAAATTCAAGAGTATCTAAGGCTTTGTACTTTACTTTTGGAGTCTGCAAATCCATATCAGTTCTACTGCTTCCACCTAAAATTCCAATAGAAATAGGTATTTTAGTATTCTCCTTTTCAAAAACTATTTCACTATCAACACATTGGTAGTATTTTTTAAATAGTTTTTTCAAGCTTCCTTTTTGATAATGAATATCTTTTAGTTTGGTTTGAATTTCAGGACAAGCCCCTAAGTAGTTAAGTAATTGATAGACATAACCGTTGAATTCTTTTACTCCTGTATCCTTTGCTCCTACATATTTTTTGTATTGAAGTAATACATATTCTCCATTTTGGTTGATATAAAAATTTGGAGCAACTTTATTGTCATCATACATATACAATTTAGCTTCCCCGTCAATCAAGATTTCCAGAAAAACATTTCTGCGTACTGTGTTTAACTCTTTTTTACTGTCTATATATTGGTTTCCGCATTGATTGTTTATATTACTTAAACCCACCCCTTACCCCTCCCAAGAGGGGAATTTCCCACTTGGTACAAGTATTCCCCTCCTTGGAGGGGCAGGGGTGGGTTGCGATTTATTCCTTTTTAATGTGAAGACCTATAATCAAGATTTCGAGAACTTTGTTCAATTTCAACTGTCGCACTTCTATACCGTGCTTCTGAAAGCCTAATTTCTATTATATCTTTGGGAGTAAAAGTAGTTGTTTTGCTATTTGGGGTTTCTCTGAATTGAATTTCTTGCGGATTCTCTTGCCAGTTTCGATAATCTACCCATCCTTCCAACAATGTCCCATTAGAAGTTGTCAGAAGAACTTCAACATAGTTTTTTTGAGCAGAGATGTTTTCAAAAGAATAAAAACAAACAAAAAACCAAAAAAGTAAAAAATATTTTCTTATCAACATAAAACAAAATATTAAAAATTATCAATACAATTAAAAAAATAATAAGTTGTATATAGCAAAGATAAGATAATACTTTTTTAGGTACAATGGAAATATTTCGATTGAACTGGAATTATTCCTCCCTTCAATAAACCCTTACATACACATCCCCACAATCCACATTTTTACGTACTTTTGTGTCTTATGCTAATTTTTAAGGAAAAATGAAACAGTTGGACAGCATTATCACCAAGATGAATACTATTTTGGGTGATTATATCGAATTAGAACAACAATACTTGCAAGTTGTAGAAGAAAGGAATATATTGAAGCGGCAACTAATAGAGCAAAAAGCTGATATAGAATTGCTAAGGGAACAGTCACAACTATTGAAGTTGGTGAAAGGGACGAATTTGACCAAAGGAGATAGTGAGGAGGTCAAAGTTTTATTGAATGATTTTATTGGTCAGATAGACAAATGTTTATCCATGTTGAATAATGAATGAGTAAACAATCATTAAATATAAAAGTAGAAATTGCAGATAAGCTTTATCGACTTCAAGTAACTCCTGAAGATGAGGCATTTGTACGCAAAGCCGCTCACTCCATCAAGCAGAAGATGAAGGAACTAAAAGGAGAATACTTATCAAGTGAAAAGCAAGATTATTTGGCAATGGTTTGCCTGTTGATTTGTGTAGATTTGTTGAAGCAGGAAAAACAGCAAACTCTGGAAAATAAACAGTTGGAAGAAAAACTACTTCAATTGGACACTATTTTGTCCGATTTTTTAAAAGAAAAAGAATAAGCCATATTTTTCATCACAAAAGTATAAATTCCCGGTATGGATATAGGACTTTTTACCATAATGGGCTTATTTATCGGCATTGTGTTAGGATTTTTTGTAGGTAAGTTTATTACAGATAAATTGGCTGCAACTAAAATAGAGAATGCTGATAATGAGGCTAAAAGATTGATTGCTGAAGCCGAACAGAAGGGTGAGGTAGCAATTAAAGATAAAGAGCTGCAGGCTGAAAAAGCTGCACAGAAGACGATTGCGGCTGCTGATGTGAAGGTGAAGCAGCAGTACAAAAAATTGGATACCGACAAGCGAGAACATTGGAAGAAGGAGAATCAGTTGAAGCAGGAAACCAATGTACTCAAGCAGAAGTCAGACAATTTGGAACAGAGGGAGCGAGATTTGAAGGCCAATCGGACAGCTTTGGAGGAAGAGTTGGAAGCTACACGCCAAAAAAAGGAGGAGCTTACAGAAACCCGCCAAAATTTGAAAAAACGGATTAGAGAGGTCGAAAAGCAGAAGGAGAAATTGAATCATGAGTATCAGAGAGAATTAGAAAAAGTGGCAAATCTGACGGTTGAAGAGGCCAAACAACAATTGATTCAAAGTACAATTGAGGAAGCAAAATCTGAGGCAATGGCGTATGTGAAGGACATCATGGATGAAGCCAAATTGAAGGCGAATCGAGAAGCCAAAAAAATTATCATCCAAACGATCCAACGTACTGCTGCTGAACACACTATCGAAAATACGGTTTCGGTGTTCAACCTCGAAAGCGACGACATCAAAGGGCAAATCATTGGTCGTGAAGGTCGCAATATTCGGGCATTGGAGGCTGCAACGGGTATCGAAATCATTGTGGACGATACGCCTGAGGCGATTGTGATTTCGGGCTACGACCCTGTTCGCCGAGAAATTGCCCGCCTTTCGCTGCAACGTTTGGTAACGGACGGACGGATTCACCCCGCAAGGATTGAAGAAGTAGTGGCGAAAACCCGCAAACAGCTCGAACAACAAATCAATGAGATTGGAGAGCGAACAATTATTGACCTCAATATTCATGGTATGCACCCTCAATTGATTAAAATTGTGGGGCGTATGCGCTTTCGTTCTTCTTACGGTCAAAACCTGCTTGAACACTCGATTGAAACGGCTCGTTTGTGTGCGGTTATGGCTGCGGAGTTGGGTTTGGGGTCTAATACTATCAAACTTGCCAAACGTGCGGGACTGCTTCACGACATTGGAAAAGTGCCACAAGAGGAAAGTGAACTTTCTCATGCGCTGCTTGGGATGGAATGGACGCATAAGTACAAAGAACACGCCGCAGTCTGCAATGCGGTAGGTGCTCACCACGATGAAATTGAAATGCAATACATCATTTCGCCGATTGTACAGGCGTGTGATGCGATTTCGGGCGCAAGACCTGGCGCAAGACGAGAGATTTTGGAGTCTTACCTCAAACGCATCAAAGACCTCGAAAACTTGGCGATGGACTTTGATGGTGTTGAAAAAGCCTATGCAATTCAAGCGGGTCGTGAACTTCGAGTTATTGTAGAAAGTGAAAAAGTGCCTGATGAAGTAGCGGAGGAGATTTCCTTCAAAATTTCTAAAAAGATTCAAGATGAGATGCAATATCCTGGTCAAATAAAAGTGACCGTTATTCGAGAAACAAGGGCAGTGACTTTTGCTCGTTAGAAAGCCTTCAATTACTTTGATAAAAGGAACTTCAATAGACAAATTATAGAATATTTGTCTATTGAAGTTCCTTTTTTTTTATTTTAATTGTCACCTAGTTCTAATATCGATGTAAAGGGCTTACTACAATGAGTATTTTTTTTCAATGATATTAATTAGCTATTTTTTATTCCTTAGAATTGAACTATACAAAGTCTACTCCCCATAACTACATAAAAAAACATACGCAAAAAACCATTGTATAAACCAATGTCAAATATTTGATTGTAGTTATTAAAAATAATAAGACTAGCGAAACAAATCGGAACAATTGTAGTAAAAGTAATTAAGTTTGATCTTTCGGAACACCTCAAAAATGAGTCTACAAGTTGATTTTTTCCTTTTCATTGGATGAATTTGAAGAAGTTAATTTAGTAATGTTCCTTAGTCACTACAACCACTAATTATTTTCTTGATACCTCTTTTTTCTTTGATTCACTTCATTCTAAACCATAAACCCAACCTTAAGCCAATATTCAACCTCTAAATGAAATAAAATCTACCATGCGATTAACTCTTCGTTTACTAATGAGTCTGTTCCTACTTATTAATACTTCCAATATAAAAGCAGATATAAAATGGATGCTTATGGGAATTGTAGTGCAAAAAGAAAACTTCCACCCACTTGAAAATATGGATGTTTGTATTGAAGTAATTGCTTCATCCGAACATATTTGTGTTACAACGCTAACCGATGGTTTTTTTCAATTCCCCTTAGAAATAGACAAGGAATATTTGGTGCAACTTATAGACCATGCGAACAATATCGTGAATACCAAAAAAATATCTACTTTTGGCAAAGAGGAATCAGGAATTATGCACTTGGTTTTGGATTATTGAAAAACACATTGACTGAACAGCAATAAGGATTGCCAATAAAATAACTTCTCGATTTGTCTGCTGACCTTCTCCACTCCCTTCCAAAAGGGTGATAGAAGGTCAGAATATCATTTTATTGACATTACCAAGACTTGCCTTTACACGATTTTTTTACCCCACATTTCATCGGATTTCTTACCTTTGTGTTCATGATAACAAATGAACAAATAGAACAAACCAAGCGTCGCCTCCACGCCTTAAGGAGGTATCTTTGACGTAGATAGACGAATCTCCGAAATTGAAGAGGATCAAGGGCAAACACTTGCACCTGATTTTTGGAACGACCCACAAAGTGCCGCTAAACTTCTCAAAAAAATAAATTCCAACAAATATTGGGTAAATCTTTACCAAAACTCTGTCAATGCTTTTGAGGATTTTGAAGTGCTTCAAGAGTTTGCAGAAATGGGTGAAGGAACCGATGCTGATGTTGAGAAACAGTTTGACAAAACATTGGAAATGATTGATGATGTAGAATTCAAATCTACGCTCAATTCCCCCGAAGACCAACTCGGAGCAGTCATGACCATCAATGCGGGAGCAGGTGGAACCGAAAGCTGTGATTGGGTATCAATGTTGATGAGAATGTATCAGATGTGGGGTGACAAAAAGGGCTTCAATCCACACATACTGGACATTAAAGACGGAGATGTGGCTGGAGTGAAATCTGTTGAAATAGAATTTAATGGAGAATTTGCCTATGGATTGATGAAAGGTGAAAATGGTGTGCATCGTCTGGTGCGTATCTCCCCCTTCGATTCGAGCGGTCGCCGACACACTTCTTTCGCCTCCGTTTTTGTGTATCCAATGGTGGATGATACCATCGAAATTGAAGTGAATCCTGCTGACATTGAGTGGGATACCTTTCGGTCGAGTGGAGCAGGCGGGCAGCATGTAAACAAGGTTGAATCAGCAGTTCGTTTGCGACACCTTCCTTCGGGTATTGTAGTTGAGTGTCAAGAACAACGATCTCAGCAAAAAAATCGTGAGAAGGCAATGCAAATGCTCAAATCCCGCCTCTACCAAGCCGAACTTGAAAAACAGAATGAAGAAAGGGCAAAAATTGAAGGTGGTAAACAAAAAATTGAATGGGGTTCGCAAGTCAGAAACTATGTGATGCACCCCTATAAACTGGTGAAGGATCTTCGCACAAATTTAGAAACGGGCAACGTTCAGGCAGTAATGGATGGTGATTTAGATGCATTCATTAAAGCCATGTTATTGCACAATGAAGAATAGTTCCTCCAATTAGAATATTGTATCTCAAATTCTAAATTGTAAGTTATGACACAGCAGGAATTAGTAGAGTTAATTCAGGAAACAAAGGATAAAAAACTTACCCATCTATCCCTATACAATAGAGGCATTGAGGAAGTTCCGTCCGAAATAGGACTATTGACCGACTTAGAGGAACTTGATTTATCTGAAAACAAATTGTCTGTTCTTCCTCCTGAAATAGCACAACTGAAAAACCTAAAAATCTTACATTTAGATTACAATGCTTTTACTGAGTTTCCACTCCATATCGAAGAGTTGGTAGAATTGAAGGATTTAGACCTCAGTAAGAATAAATTGACATACATTCCTGCTTCAATTGGAGAACTGAAAAATCTTAGAAAATTAATCCTTAGAGCAAACGAAATCAATGTCATTGCAGATGAAATACGCCAACTTCAACACCTTCACTATTTAGATTTATCCGAAAACAAGCTTACCCAACTAAGCCCGAATATCGGAAATCTGAAAAAACTGACCGATCTCAATTTGTACGACAATGATCTGGAAACCTTACCCTCTTCCATTGCCAACCTTTCTATGTTGCGGCACATCAATGTGAGTTACAATAGTCTGCAAAAATTTCCGCTTGCCTTGTGTCGCTTAGAACAACTCCTTCAATTTGATTTATCCAACAATGAAATCACCCACCTACCCGAGCAAATTGGTTTATTGACCAACCTGACTTCTTTTTACTTGCGGGAAAACAAAATCGAAAAACTGCCCAAAGAAATTGGACAACTTACTGCCATCACAAACATTGACATTGCTAATAATCAGTTAAAAACACTTCCTTCTGAAATCGTATTGCTGTATCATTTGAAGGATTTGGAATTAGACGAAAATCCCTTAGAAGAACCATTGTTGGAACTCACTCAAAAAGGGATTTATGCCATTATGTTGTATTTTTTGAAGGGAATCGTAGTACCTGAACAGCGTATCTTCAATATATCCTTATCGCTGCCCGAACATTACCGTTTGCCATTGAAGCAATATCTGGTTTATTTTGGTGAGTACATGCGTTTGGTCAAAAAGCAATCGCCTCAGTTTGAAGTCTATAACTCTCCTGAAGGCTTGTGTTTGGAACTCATTCACAATGGCGGCATGGAACTGGACGAAACACAACAAAGTCTAAGTAAATACTTGGATTTGATTCAGAAAAACAATGCACACGACGAAATCCTCTTTTCGGACAATCAAACGGAGAAGGAAAAAAGAGACATCATTCTTTTGATTCGCAATCAGTTCCGATTTTTGAGAAAAAACCTCCTCTATGCAAAAATTGAAGAGAAGGATTTTTTTCAACATCTCCATAAAATTTATAAACACCTTGTGCCGCAATCTGACCAAGCTCGCCCCAATATAGACGAAGCAACTCCAGGAGCAGCAAAGTAATTTACTTCAACTCTGGCAATCTTCCTTGATTTTGCATCTCTATCATCCAAGCGGGATATTCTGGTGAAAGCGCACTTACCTCATCCAAACGTTCCAAATCTTCCACACTCAATTGCAGTTCAGTCGCTGCAAGGTTGTCCTTCAATTGAGAAATACGTTTGGCACCAATGATAATACTCGTCACTGCTTTTTTGCTCAACATCCAAGCCAAAGCAACTCTTGCAGCCGAAACACCGTGATTTTCACCCACTTCCAACATCACATCAATGATGTCAAAAGCCTTTTCTTTGTTGATAGGAGGAAAATCAAAACTATCTCGACGGCTACCTTCCACCTTGTCCTTTTCCCGTGTGTATTTGCCCGATAAAAAACCGCCCGCCAAAGGACTCCAAGGAATCAGAGCCATCTGTTGATCCTGCAATACTGGAATAATTTCGCGCTCAATATACCTACCGCCAATCGAATAATAACTTTGGCTTGCTTCAAAACGTGACCAACCATTTTTGTCTGAAATCGCCAAAGCCTTCATAATCTGCCAAGCAGCATGGTTACTCACCCCCAAATAACGCACTTTCCCACTTCGCACCAAGTCCTCCAAAGCCCTAAGAGTTTCGTCCATCGGTGTATGTTTGTCCACCCCATGAATGTAGTACAAATCAATGTAATCCGTTCCGAGTCGGCGCAAACTATCTTCCGCAGCATTCATAATATGGTAGCGAGACAGTCCCACTTGATTCACTCCCTGTGCCATTCTGCCCCGTACTTTGGTAGCCACGACCAATTCCTGACGATTCAAGCCCAAATTGCGAATGGCTTCACCCAGCATTTGTTCCGACATCCCAAAAGAGTACACATTAGCAGTGTCAAAAAAATTGATTCCCGCATCAAAAGAGGTTTTTATTAGTTCATTGGCTTCTGTTTGTGACTGTTTACCAACCACTTCCCAAAAACCCTGTCCACCAAAACTCATAGTACCGAAGCAAAGTTCGGAAACCAATAAACCTGTTTTCCCCAAAAGATTGTATTTCATAGTTCGATAGGATTTGTATATTTGTTTAAGATAAAGTTTCAATCAAAGATAATGAAATATTCCTCCTCACTTTACCGTATTTTGAAGCCCTTCATCCATTTGTGCTTAAGGATTTTCTTTCGCCGCATAGAAGTAGATGGCTTGGAAAACGTCCCTCAAAATACGCCTATACTCTTCACTCCCAACCACCAAAGTGCTTTTATGGATGCCATTGTAGTAGCCTGCACCATCTCGCAACCTGTTCATTCTGTGACCAGAGCGGGTGTATTTCAGTCACCTTCTGTGGCATGGCTACTCCAAAAACTCAACATGATGCCCATTTATCGCATCCGCAACGGTATTCAGAATCTCGCTAAAAATGAAGCGACTTTCGACCATTGTGTTGAACTCTTGCAGCACCAACAAACCGTACTGATTTTTCCAGAAGGTAGTCAGAACGTTGTCAAAAGAGTCCGCCCTTTGAGCAAAGGATTCAGCCGCATTGTTTTCAGAGCCGAAGAAAGCAAAGACTTTGACTTAGGGCTGCAAATCATTCCCGTGGGCATCAATTACAGTCAAGTCACCCAATTTCGAGGCGATTTGTACCTCCGATATGGTACACCATTGACAATCAAAGATTTGAAAGAAATCTATAGAGAACAGCCACAACAAGCCATGACCCAACTCCGTAAACAACTACAAGAACATCTGGAACAAGAGGTTGTTCACATCAACAACATTACTTTTTACGATACCTTCGAATTTATCAGCACCCATTTTGCCGATTCTTTCGCTACAAATACTCTTGAGAAACAAGACTCTATCACAAACGAAAATACCTCACTCGCAAAACTTTTCCTACTTCAAAAAAATGCACTTCAACAACTCACAAACTTTGCCGAACAGCGAACCAATGAAATGCAGATATTGGCAGAAAAAGTGACTTCCTACCGCCAACTTTTGCAACAACTCCAATTAAAACCCGAAACCTTTGCCGAAAATACCGAACCAACTTTTGCAGAAAAAGTAAAAACAACCCTACTTGCTCCAATTGGCATCTATGGCTATATCAACCATTTTCTTCCCTGCAAAATCACCCAATATTTGACCTACAAAATGTTCAAAGATCCCAGCTTTTATGCTTCGATGAAATTGGGATTTGGATTGCTTTTCATCCTAATTTTCTATTTTCTGCAAATACTTTTAATCGGTATTTTCACCCAAAGTGCTGCAAGTGCAGGATTGTATTTGATTAGTTTGATTATCAGTGGAAACATAGCATTGTGGATACAAGAACCTTTGGAAAAATGGAGACTTCAATGGAAGACAAATGCTGTCCAGAAAAACAAACCATTAGAATGGAAGCAGTTAGAAACTCTACGCAATCAAATTGAATCACTTATAAAACAATAAAACCATGTCAAAAACCTACAATTGGGGCATCATTGGTTTGGGAAGAATCGCCCATCAATTCGCACAAGGCTTGTCTGTACTTTCCAATGCAAAACTCTATGCCGTTGCCTCTCGCAGTCAAGACAAGGCTGATGAATTTGCCCAACAATACGGAGCAACAAAGGCTTACAATACCTACGAAGCATTGGCAAGCGACCCGGATGTAGATGTAGTATATATCGCTACTCCTCACAACCTGCATTGCACCAATACATTGCTGTGTTTGGATGCGAAAAAGGCAGTATTGTGCGAAAAACCATTGGCGATCAATGCTGTAGAGGCAGCTCAAATGATACAAAAAGCACACGAACAACAAACTTTTTTGATGGAAGCTATTTGGACACGTTACTTACCTTTTTGTCAAAAAATGATGGAACTCATTGAAGCGGATGTCATTGGTGACATTCACCTCGTACGTGCTGATTTTGGATTTTACCGCCCCTTCGATCCTGACTCTCGCCTTTTTAATCCCGAATTAGCAGGCGGATCACTCTTAGATATAGGTATTTACCCACTTTTTTTAGCAAGCCTACTTTTGGGTTTTCCGACCACGATTCAAGCCATAGCACAAATGAGTGAAACACAGATTGACCAACATTGTGCCATGCAATTGAAGTATGAAAAAGGACAGATTGCCAGTTTGTTTTCGTCGATTCAAGCAAATACCCAAAACATTGCCGAAATTCACGGTACAAAAGGGATTATTCGCATCAGTCCTCATTTCCATCAAGCCACACATTTTAGCTTGCAACTTCACAATGAAGAACCCCAAGATTTTCATTTTCAGCATACGCCCGGCAATGGCTACACTTTTGAAGCCAAAGCGGTGATGAACTATTTGGAGGCTGACAAAACAGAAAGCGATTTGTTGCCTCTTGAATTTAGTAAACGTTTGATTCAAACAATGGATGCCATCAGATCGCAATGTGGGGTGGTCTATCCGATAGATAAAACATAAGAACCATGATAGATTACCTCATAATAGGGCAAGGATTGGCAGGTACTTGGCTCAGTCATTTTCTGCTGCAAAAAAACAAAACGATGATGTTCATAGACGATGCCCACCCCTGGGCAGCTTCACGGGTTTCTTCGGGTTTGATGAACCCCATCACAGGTAGAAAATTGGTCAAAAGTTGGATGGCAGAAACACTATTTCCTTTTGCTCGAACACATTACTGCCAATTGGAGGAACTGCTGCAAAGCCGTTTTTGCTATGACCGAACAATGGTATGGTTACTGTCAAATCCACAAGAACTCAACAATTTTTGGGCGAAAAGTGGTGAAGTGGGGTATGAAAAATACTTCAAAAATATTCAAAATCAAGCCTTTCACCCTGCCTTCAAAAACGAGAATGGTTTTGGCGAAATCAGTGGTGTTTTGTTTGTGAACACGGCCCATTTTATTGACGCTTATCGCCAATTTCTTCAAATAAACGATTTCCTAATTGAAGCGAAATTTGATTACAATGATTTAATTGTCAGCGAAAAAAGTGTAAAATGGAAAGACATTGAAGCACAAAAAATTATTTTCTGTGAAGGGCATCAAACCCGCTTCAACCCCTACTTCAATTGGCTGCCATTTGTTCCTGCAAAGGGGGAGTTTCTACTGATTGAAGCCGATGGCTTGGACTTAGAAGCCAAAAATCAAATCGCCAAAAACAACATTACCATCGTTCCTTTGGGGGATAATCGATATTGGGTAGGTTCGACTTATTCTTGGGATGTAATAGACGAAATTCCCACGCAAAAACACCGAGAAAGCCTCATTGACCAATTAGGAAACACTCTTAAATCCTCTTACAAAATTACTGCACATCAAGCAGGTATCCGTCCTTCTGCCAAAGACCGCCGACCTTTTATTGGCTTGCATCCTGAATATCCCAATATAGGCATATTCAATGGATTAGGCACAAAAGGTGTTTCATTGAGTCCTTATTTTGCACATCATTTTGCAGCCCATCTTGAAGAAGGAGCAGACTTAGAAATGGTTGTTGATATTCGCAGGTACTACCAATCTTAATGAATGGCGTATTTAACTATATTATGTCATCATTCATCTAAATTTTGATGCTTTTTTGTATTTTAGCCTTATCGCTTCAAACTCAAAAACATAGTATTATGTCAAAATCTTTGCAAATCAACTGTATAGAGTGCAATACTGCTATCCATGCAGAAGATATCAATCTGGATCACTACATTGCCAAATGTCACAACTGCCACACTGTTTTTGACTTCAAAAAACAGATGGACAATGCTCCTAAAAATCGCAGAGAAGTCACCATGCCCGACAATGTGGAAATGCTGCGTCTTCAAAACGAATTAGACATTACCTTCGATTGGTGGAGCAATAGCAAAAAACCTTATTTTCTCATCTTTTTTACGCTATTTTGGAATTCGATTGTTGGGATTTTCGTGATAGTTGGCTTATTGACAGGTCAATGGGTCATGCTTGCAGCTATCAGTATTCACCTTTCTATTGGAGTAGGACTTGCTTATTACCTCCTCTGCAAATACTTCAACAAAACCACCTTTCGAGTGACCCGCCGTTATCTTACTACCGAACACCGACCTTTCCCTGTTCCGTTTTATGGGGCAAAAGATGTAGAAGTTTCTGAAATAGACCAACTTTACTGTAAAGAATATGTGGCTGCTACTCAAAACAATGTACCTGTTTATGCCTATGCTGTTTACCTCATTACCAAAGATAGTCAGGAAGTAAAAGTCCTAAAGGGCTTGGACACGCCTCAGCAAGCGTTGTATATAGAGCAAGAAGTAGAGAAGTTTTTGGGGTTGGTGGATAGAAAAGTCAGTGGGGAACTGGGGTAATTTTCATCATTCCATCACCAACTTCTCTCCTCCAATCCTTACTCCATCTACACGCATTTCCACCAAATACAAGCCACTTGCCAAACCTTCAATGGACAATTCAGGTTGTTTGTGTTCCACCATTGAAGTCAAGACCAACTGCCCTAAAGTATTGTAAATCTGTACTTCAATGGGTGCATTGAAGGAAGTTGCACTATTTTTCCAATCAAAATAAAGCGTGTTTTTTGCAGGATTGGGATAGAAGGTGAAAGGATTATTTTGAAGTATATTCTCTTCAATATCAACGATAGATTCCGTTTCATACCAGACGATTCCACCTCTAAGATTACCCACCAACATGTCCAACCGTCCATCATTGTCCACATCTGCTGTTGTCGGACTCGCTTCTGTAAGACCTGCGGGGGAAACGATTTGCTGGGTGACAAGGGTGAAAGGTCCTCCATTGATATGTGATTCAATGTCGGTGAACAGGTAAATGTGTCCAATATCATTACCGACCACCAAACGAAAACTACCATCGTTTAGTTTGAACATATATGGAATCGCATTACCTGCTGCAATGGTCGTTTCCCGCACCGAAACGGCTCCCCATTGCGTATTTTGCAGCTTGAAAAGGGGACTTTCTAAAGAACCGATGTTTTGGTAGTAGTAAACCTTCCCGTCATTGTTTCCCACAATCAAATCCAGCAAATCGTCACCATTCACATCCACCAATTGAGGAGCAGCACGTTTTTTGACATCCAGAGCCGCCCCTGTATCATCGTTCATGCGTTCTGCTTTTTTCACAAATTTGGCTATGCCTTCCATGGTTGGTTTGTTCTCAAAATAATGAACATAGCCCATTCCATCACCAATCAACATGTCTTCATCTCCATCATTGTCCAAATCGCCAAAGGTCGGATGGTACAACACGGCACTCTCTACAGCTGGGTCGAATTGGGTGGTAAACAATTGTTTACCAATCTGCATATAGTCTCGGCTCACCAATTGGAAGGCAGGCTGATGGGCAGTTCCAATGTTTTCGTAAAGAGCCAAAGCGGGTTTTAGATAGCTCGAAAATTCATTGACTCGAATTTCATAGCCCTCATTGCCAACAACCAAATCCAGCAAACCATCGCCATTGTGATCAAAAAAAGTGGGACGAGAAAAGGCACTTACATCTATGGTATTTTCGACCATCAGAGTATCTGTTTGAAGAGTAAAATTGGGGGTGACATTCGTTCCAGTATTTCGATAATACCATACACACTCAAAATGATTGGATTGTGCATCGGCATTGGGAGAAACCAATAAGTCTTTTATGCCATCTCTATTTACGTCGATTGAAAAGGCAGCGGGGAAAGTGGTCATATCAATGGGGGTAGAATTGGAAGGGAAATGGGTATCTTGGCTTGTCATGTTCGCAAAATTGGGTGTTCCTCCATTCGTTGCCATAATCATGCTATTGAAGGAAATATCGCCTAAAATAATTTCTTTGTCCGTATCTCCATCCAAATCAACTGCCAAGAGTGTAGAACCTGGATGCTTTCCGCCTGATTTGTCTGCTGAAATTTTACCTATCCCGCAAGTATCTAAAATCAAAATGGGGTCAAAAAAATCCTCATAAAAACTCCCCCAACAATCGGACAATATTCGGTAGTCGCTGAGGTCGCCACAGGCAAAGTTGTTTTCAACCGATAGATTTTCAAAGTATTCGATGAATCCACCCGACACATTGAAGGTCAAAATGTCTATGTCGCCATCGTTGTTTACATCTGTAATGGCGGGAATATCGAACTCTGATACAAATATTTCATTTACCACATTGTATGTGAGTTTGTCCACCACAAATTGAAACCCAATTTTGGAGTCGTCATTGTAATAGCCTTTGTAAATGCGGATGCCGTTTTGATTGGAGGTAAAAATATCCGCAATATTGTCACAATTGTAGTCCACCATCAAAGCCCAGTTTTTCATTGTAGGGAAGTTTTCCTCCAATTCAGGTGCGTATTCATAACCATCTTTGCCGCCCAAACCTGTATGAATAAAAGTCATTGGTATGTCTGCTGCTCTATCAAAAACGAACAAATCCAAAATACCGTCATTGTTCAAATCTACCTCCGAAAATTGTGGATTGTTGAGTCCTCCAATCCACGGATACTGCAATGTTTTGCCTGCTACTTCAACAGACACGTCATTCTGGCGAAAAAAATCAAGCGTTTGTGCCGCTACATTTTGCAGCAAAATCATAGAGGCTAACAAAAAAATAAACAAGTGAAAAACATAATTTATCTTTGAAGTAAAGTAGATTCCATTTTTTTTCATACCTTTTAACATTCTATTTTATTTTGGATTATTTTGAGATAGTAAAAACAAAACTTCCATGAACCAATATAAACCTAAAAATACGTATTCGCCCATCAGAAATCGTTTGAATAGTGCTTTTGAGCTTTTCACAATCAGCCTATTGTGCTTATTCTGTTGCCTACAACTTACCGCCCAAGATACAACAAACCCAACAAAACTGAGTGCTGCCGAGTTGGACAGCGTAATGACAATTTCGGGAGATAGTTTGGGATTAACGACAGATGTAGTGATTCCTGTTAAACACCAAATTGCGCTTTTTGATGCAAATATTGAAGCACAAGGAGATGCCTACTTGTTGGAAGTAAGTGCCTTGGACACCAAATACCAACTGGTAAATGAATCGGTGACAGGTATTTACAATTTCACCATTGACGGAGAAGACAAAAGCCTCAACTTCACTGCTGGAAAAGCCAGCACTACTTTAGATGAAATGCCCAATAGCATCTATCTAAAACACAGACCCGAAGGTAGCGACCATGATTTGGTGCGTTTTCTTCAATTCAAGAAAGAAAAAAATGGGACAGTCAGTAAATGGGAAATTCCTACATGGGTATCCGTTTTGCCGCCTTTAATTGCGATTTTATTGGCTTTGGTCTTCAAAGAGGTCATTACCTCGCTGTTCATCGGAATTTGGATTGGTGTGTGGATGTTGTATGGTTTTGATGTCAGTGCCTTCTTTTGGAGTTTTTTACATACTGTTGATGAATACATTCTTGCAACCTTCAGGGATAGTGACCACATTGCAATTATCGTATTTTCACTCTTGATTGGCGGCATGGTCGCAATTATTTCACGAAACGGAGGGATGGCAGGCGTGGTCAATGGTTTGTCCAAGTTGTCAAGTTCTGCACGCAGTTCGCAGTTGGTGACATGGTTGATGGGTATTGCCATCTTTTTTGATGATTATGCCAATACTTTGGTCGTTGGAAATACCATGCGTTCGCTGACAGACAAATATCGTGTGTCGAGGGAAAAACTGGCCTACATTGTGGACAGTACTGCTGCACCTGTTGCTGCAATTGCATTGATTACCACTTGGATAGGCGCAGAATTGAGTTATATTGGAGATGTGACTGGCACTTTGGGAATTGCAGAAAGTCCGTACAGCATTTTCGTCAATTCACTGCAATATTCTTTTTACCCACTTTTCACCTTGATTTTTGTTCTGTTCATTGCCCTCACCAACCGTGATTTTGGCCCGATGTACACCGCCGAAATGCGGGCAAGAACCACAGGAAAAGTATTTGACATGGGTTTAGGTGACGGAGAAGACATCGAAATAGAAGATTTGAATCCCATAAAAAATGCACCATATCGAGCCATGAACGCTATTCTTCCTGTATTGGTGATTATTGTCGGAACTTTGGTAGGACTTTGGTACACAGGCTTGGCAGCAACCAATTGGGCTTCGGAAATAGCCAAACTTCAATTGAATGCAAAAGGGCCAGAAGACCTTACTTTACTGGCAAAACTCCCCATCATTATCGGTAACTCCAATTCTTATGCTGCCCTGATTTGGAGTTCCACTTTAGCAGTCACAACTGCCGTATTATTGACCCTATTTCAAGGAATTATGAGTCTTCGGGCCACAATGGAAACCATGATGGTAGGCATCAAAGCCATGATGGGAGCCATTATTGTTTTGATTTTGGCTTGGTCTTTGGCACAAGTAACCAAAGATCTGCATACTGCAGACTTTCTTAGTGATATGTTGGTAGGAAATTTGAATCCAATATTTTTACCTGTGTTGATATTCTTGTTAGCAGGACTGATTGCTTTTTCAACAGGTTCGAGTTGGAGTACTATGGCTATTTTATATCCGATTGCTTTGCCCCTAACTTGGGCGGTGAGTCAAGCAGCAGGTAATCCGACGGATTTAACAATGCAAATATTTTATGCTGTTACATCCAGCGTTTTAGCAGGTTCTGTATTGGGCGATCACTGCTCGCCTATATCTGACACAACTATATTGAGTTCATTGGCTTCTCAGTGCAACCACATTGACCACGTTCGTACGCAGATGCCTTACGCCTTTGTTGTAGGAACGGTCAGCGCACTAATGATTACTTTGAGTATGTATATGCAGCTACCTACCCTAGTCGGTTTCGGCGCAGGTTCAGGAATTTTATTGCTCATTGTTTTGTTGTTTGGAAAGTCTGTACCCGAATGGGCAACTTTGCAGCAAGCAGCAGATAATCAGGAGAAAACAGAAATGTAAAAAAAGAGGCTATGATAAGAGATGTTAAATACAAAACTTAAACTATTAAAATTGCGTTTACCTATGTAAAATAGGTTAGCTTTTTTGCTAATTTTGTTTTTTCTTTTATAAGTTATTCACTAACTTTTGATTCATCAATTTTAGAAAACAATGGGTCTTTTTGATAAACTGGGCGGTAGTAAGCTCGGAGGTAAAAGTAGCGGTAATAGCGGCGCAAGTCGCTTTGGAGGAGGAGGAAACAAAGGCAACAACGCCATGTTTGGAGGAGTAGATCCAGAAGGAAAATCTTCTAAAGGAAAATCTCCTATCGTTTTGGTAGTAGGCTTGACAGTCGTAGTCGTGCTACTAGCTTCCATGCTCTACTTTGGAGGCTACCAGTTTTTAACTTCCGATACCAGCACCAAAAAAGACTATATTCATGCTTATGAGGCTTTTGTAAACAATGTTTCTAAAAACTATTTGACCTATAGTGTAGACGCATGGACAGAGGCAGATAAAGATTTTCAAAAATTCTCGGCAAAACTCTACAAAGAATACTACCCTGAAATGTCACTCTCTGAAAAAATGGAAGTAGGAAAACTACCTATCATGTACCATATTTTCAAGTACAAAAGTACCATCGAGCGAGAAGTAGCGGGTTCGGTTGTTGAGAATACTAGGGAGTTGAGAAATCACCTGCAAGATATTATTAGCAATACTGCTGAGATTTATGATGGCAGTTATGACCAACGCATCCGAAATATTTTAGACGATTTCAAAGCACATGGCGATTATCTTCCCTCTGATGCAGACAATCAACCTGCTGGATTGGGAACACCTTCCAAAGAGGGGTTTTAGTGAAAAAAATCAAATTCAACGATTTTTTCAATCATTTGTTTATCAATACATTTCCCTTTTAATTACCATTTTTGTTTTCATTGCTACTTATGTCCTTTGCCATTGCCTTCAATGAATTTCGCCCTCTACTTTTCTCTATCGCTTACCGAATGACAGGAAATGTAGCGGATAGTGAAGACATACTTCAAGATGTTTTTGAGAAATGGCTCCAACTTGATTCACCTCAAATCACAAACCCCAAGGCCTATCTTTGCAAATCGGTCAGCAATCGCTGTATCAATTACCTCAACCAACAAAAAAGACACAGAGAAAGCTACAAAGGAACTTGGCTACCTGAGCCTCTGATAGCACATCCCAGCCTACAACATCTCGACCAAAACATAGATATTTCTTATGGAATTATGCGGCTTTTAGAAACCCTGAATCCATTGGAACGGGCTATTTACCTCTGCAAAGAAAGTTTTGATTTTGACTATTCAGAACTATCCGAAATGTTTGACAAACGCCCAGACCATTGCCGCCAACTGTATCACCGAGCACAACAAAAACTTCAATCAGACAAAAAACGCTTTGCAGTGAATCCTCAGCAACAACAGCATTTGCTACAATTGTTTGCCAAAGCTGCTCAAGAAGGTGATTTCGACGGTTTACTTCAATTTTTGAAAGATGATATTGGATTTTACAGTGATGGTGGAGGTAAAGTACCTGCTGCAACCAAGCCTTTATTTGGGAAAAATATTGTCGCCAAATTTTTGGTGGGTATCATCCAAAAATTTGGAGAGGATTATTCTATCGAACCTGTCCTCATTAACCAGTCAGTGGGCGGAATCATTCGAGATGCTGTTACAGATGAGGTGATTTCGGTGTTTGTTTTTGAGTGGGAAGATGCTTTCATCCAAAATATGTATGTACTTCGCAATCCCGATAAACTTTTGATAGTCAAATAATTCAATAAAAAAATACATTTTTTCCAGCATTTTGTCACAAAATCCCATCGGCATTTGTCTTATGCCCAAAACCGACACAAAATGCAAAACAACAAAACAACTCTTCAAAAAATTCACCGAGTCAGTGCAATTGGCTTAGGTATTTTCATCACCGCACACATTTTCAATCACCTGTTAGCCACAAAAAGTATTGCCTTACACATTGAAGTAATGAACGCTTTGCGCTTGGTCTATTACCAACCCTTCATTGAAGTATTGTTGATAATATCCGTTATTGTTCAGGCTTTTACAGGCATTTTTCTTTTTCGTAAAAACTACAAATATCTCCATTCTCGCATCAGCAAATTGCAGGCTTATTCAGGTTTGTATCTGGCTTTTTTCCTGTTAGCACATACGACTGCAACGATTGGCGGCAATTGGTTCTTTCAGATTGACACCAATTTTTACTTTGGAGCTGTAACATTGAAGCGTGTACCTTATGTCTTTTTCTTTTTGCCTTATTATTTTCTGGCTATCACCTCTTTTTTTACACACATCGCTTGTGGATTGAGCAAGTACCTGGTAAAAAACAAGGGATTGAAGATGGCGTATCGATTTGTTTATGCTGCAATTATAGTAGGCACAATTTGTTCGATTGTTATTTTATTGGCTTTCAGTGGAGTATTGCATGAATTTGAATTGCCGTCAGCTTATATGGAGTTATATCCTTAAAAATGTACTTTGCTACATCACATCCTGCAAAAAAGCATACAAATTGAAGTTCGGGTTTTCAGCTATTGCAGCCACAATCTGTTGATGAAGTACCCTTTGGTCAATATCTTTCATACGTCTATGCTGTATGATTTGAAGGGCTTTTTGGGTAAGAAGGAAAGCCTTTTTAGTGTTGGTGTAGTTGATTTGGTGGTGGGCATTGATTTGTTCAGCCAGTTCTTCAATACCTTCCTCTTTGGTGGCAATGGTTTTGATGATGGGAGTTTGCCACTCACTTTGAGGTTTGTTATGGACAAGTTTTTGAAGGTTTTTGGAGAACTGATTTGCTTGGGGTCGGTCTGCTTTGTTGACCACAAAAATATCGGCAATTTCCATTAGACCTGCTTTCATGGTCTGAATTTCGTCGCCCGCTTCTGGTACGAGTGTCACTACGGTTGTATCTGCCAAACCTGCAATCTCTACTTCAGACTGTCCTACTCCTACTGTTTCTACAAAAATGATGTCAAAATTGGCCGCTTTCACCACATCCACAATTTCTATGATTTTGTGCGAAAGTCCACCCAATGAGCCTCTTGAAGCCAATGAGCGAATGTACACATCTGAATTATTGTAGTGCGTATTTAGCCTTATTCGATCCCCTAACAATGCACCATAATTGAAGGGCGAAGTGGGATCTACCGCAATAATGGCAATTTTGAAGTTTTTTTGAAGGTAATGATGGATTAAGGCATTGACCAAAGTGCTTTTTCCTGCACCTGGAGGGCCTGTGATACCTACAACCGGCACTTGTTTGTCGAACCGCAAGGCAGTGAGTATATCTTGATAGCCCTCGGCTTCATTTTCGACAATAGAAATGGCTCTTGCCAAAGCTCGGTAATTGTTGGAGGAGAGCTTGGACAATAATTGGGTTGCAGCCTTATTCATTACAATGAGAAAGTTTTATGAATTTTGCTTATTCTTCGGCAGTCTTGATGATGTTTTGGATAGAACTTAGGAGGTCTGCTGAAATAGGTTTACGGGGGAGTTTGTTGTGTAAGAAAGAACTCAAGGTTATCTGATTTTTGGAGTTATCGCTTTCATCCCTGACCTCTTTGAAAAAGCGGTTGCCGTTTTGTTGATGGGGCATTTTGCTATTTGGGAAGTTATTGTTGTCTGCTTTGCCGAGGCTGTTTTTATGTGTTCGATTGTTCATGTTACACTGTTTTTTTTGGTAATTAACAAATTTTGATTTTGAAGTTAAAACTGTTTGAAGCAGTTGTAACTTCTATTTTTCAGCTTTTCTCTTTTGACTATAAAAGCAATGGAAGGTAACATTTTATATGGAATATTTCAATTCCATTGCTTTTACTATTAAATACAACAAAAGAAAGAGGTAAAAAGTTATTTTTGGGTCTTTGACAACTTTTGTGGATTCTATAAAGACTTCGGTAGTTTCTTAAAAAATTAATCTTCAATAAAATGCCTATCTAATCTTTTCAAAATTTCACAATACTTGTCAAAGAAAGTTATTTTTTAATTTTCATCATCTAATTCCTCTTTGTAGCCCATTTGCTTGGCATATTCTTTCAGTGCATCTTTGAGCATGTTTCTGGCTCTGTGCAAACGAGAACGGACAGTTCCTATCGGAATGTCAATAATTTTAGACATTTCTTCGTAGGTAAACCCTTCAATATCACAAAGCAAAACGACTGTTTTGAAATCAACGGGCAATGTATTGAGTGCATGAGCTACTTCATCTCCCAACATGCCTTGAAAAATTTCGTGTCGTAAGTCAATGTACTGCACATAACTACCGCTATCAGAATTTTGATAGGTGACTACTTCTTCATAATCCACCTTTGTTGGTTGCTTCGATTTTTTGCGGTAATCATTGATAAAGGCGTTTTTCATGATTTTGAAAAGCCATGCTTTCGCATTTGTGCCTTCAATGTACGAATCTATAAACCGATATGCTTTCAAAAAAGTTTCCTGAACCAAATCTTTTGCATCATCTTCATTATAAGTGAGGTGATAACCAAAGTTGTAGAGTGCTTCTGCATGAAGCATAAACTCTTGTTGAAAGATACGATTACGCTCTGCTAAGCTGCGTTTTGGGGGTGTTTCTGCCAATTGTTTGTCTTCTGTTTGCTCCATGAATAAATTTGTAGTGTTGAACGTACAAAGATAAAAAAAAAGTGTATTTCTTGATTTTTCATTCTTGACTTACCTACCTCCTCCTTCTGGTAAAGTATTCAACTCAAAAAATTCATCCAACTTTGGCAAGATAATGATTTCGGTTCGGCGATTGATTGAACGACTCGAAGCCGAATCATTGCTGGTTTTGGGAGAATATTCGGAGCGACCGCCTGCCGTCATTCTACTTGGAGCAACATTGTATTGGTTTTGAAGGATTCGCACCACTGCCGTAGCACGTTTCACACTCAAATCCCAGTTATCCGTCACACAGCTATTGGAAATAGGCACATTGTCGGTGTGACCTTCCACCAAAATGTCCAATTGACGGTGATCGTTCACCACTTTTGCAATTTTTGACAATACCTCGTGTGCTCTAGGCAACACATTGGAACTCCCTGAATTGAAGAGCATTTTGTCAGACAAAGAGACATACACCACTCCTTTTTTCACTTCAATGGTCACATCCTCATCATTGATGCCACCAAGCGAACGTTTGAGGTTCATCACCAAAGCCAAATTGGTTGAATCCTTACGGTTAATGTTTTTGTTGAGATCTTTGATATATTCACTTTGCTGGTCAATCGCTTCCAGTGATTTCTTGATGCTCTCTGCACCTGTTTTGCTGATAATGGACAAATCCGACATCCTATCTAAGAGATTCGCATTGGTGGTTTTCATGTATTCCAACTGCTCTCCCAAACCCTTGTTTTTGCTCTGTTCGTTTTTCAGTCCTTCTCTACACAGGTCTAAGTCCCTCTGAACGATTTGAATATTGTCACGCAATGCCTTTTTTTCTTCCTCCAGTTTGTTCACCTTGTTGATACAATCTGCTTTATAGGTATTGAGTTCTGATTGCAGTGCCGCCATTTTCTTTTTAGAACAGGAACTCAATGTCAACAATAAAATACCAAACAGTAAAATATAATGCCTCATTATGATTTAGGTTTTGTAATAATTAAAAGTGAATGAACACTTAAACTTCGTAAGTCTTTCCTTATTTCCGAAATTTTTGTCCTTTTTTTTAGTATATTTAAAATCTTCATGTCAAATGAGTGTCAGGTTTCAACAACCTATCTCTTTCCTAACCACTTCAAAACCACCTTCTTCTGTGAAATAATTCATGTGGTGACAAGCTGCCGACAATTTATGGGGTTCGGGTTGATCAAAATGAGTGATGCCCTGTATGCTTTTTACACTCACTGCAATATCATTAGGATCATCGCCATAAAAAACCTTACTCACTGACTTCAATAACTTGTTCGCAATACCCTTTGTATAATCATCCGATTTTTCACGGTACTCCTCCAAATTCCCTGCAATGATGCTGTAAGTCGTTGAAGGTTGTTGAGTTGCCGCCAATTTTGGAATAAAAGTTCCTTCTGTTCGCATCTCCTCCAATGTCACCGTCAGCTTTTTGGTTCGGTCCAATGCGCCCACAATGCTCGCCACCACAGGAACCGTCACACCAACATTTATGGCAAATGTGAGCATGGTAATCAAGATGTTGCGGTAAGCAGGTACTTCCGAAATCGCCGAGCCATTGTTGGGCGTTCCACACATATACAAGTGCCGCACCATCTTGTCGCCTCCCAATTTTTCAATCATATAGCGTGACACCAAACCGCCCATTGAATGCGCCACGATGTCCAGTTTTTTGTCGGGATATTGCAGCAAATCAACCTCTTTCGTCAGCTTATTGTATAGTAAATCAGCCGTTTCTATAATCGGTGTATTTAGATTTTCGTAATCAAAGGTCAGCACCAAATCGTATTTTTTTGTATCTACTGCCACCCTAAACGCTTCCGCCATCTGCTCCGTATCACCAATGATTCCATGTACCAACAGCATAATAGAATTGGCTTTTTGCACCGCCTCTTTCACTCCTTCCCTCATACGCTTCGCCGTTTCACCAGCAGGATATTCTACCCTTCGCAATTGCTGAGTTTTGTCCTCTCGTTTCATGAACTTAAAAAACAACAACTTCAATGCCTTGCCAAAGCTCCTTTTTTGTTGGTCGGGATAGCTGACATTTGGAATTTCATCAATCACAATCTCCGTACTGCTTCCGTCTGCTGCTGCAATCGCTTCACCCACAGGCACAATCATACCGTTGTCGTAGGTGAAAGACAAGATGACTTCCTCCTCTGAGGTCGGCACTTTCACTTCAATCTTCAAAGGATTTTCTTTGAGTGCCGCATCGCCTTCAATCTCGTTCAAAGTCAGCACATTTCCAGCATTTCCATGCTCCGCACCAAAAGACAACAATTCTCCTTCTTGACGGGAAAACACAGCTGCAAGGGTTTCAAAATCATCTACGCTTCGGCTGTTTGTTTGGGCTGCGGACAAACCTACTTTGGCTTTGAAGCTAGAATGTCCTCCAATTACGAGTTGGTTTTTATTGCCTACTTCAACGGGTTTTTCAGTCACTTCGTGTTTGCGTTGCAATAGTCGAACGTGAATCGTTTTGGTGAGCCAATCGTTGGTAATCAGTCTGTAACTGTGCGTACTGCTTGATTTTCGAGGATTTTTTTGAATCCTTCCCAAATCCACAGGCATTTGTTGTAGCAAAAAATCTTTGATGGGTTCGGTGCTTACAATCAATTTGAATACATCGTGATATTCTTCTTCGTCTTCCAAAAACAAAAAATAGTCTGCGCCATCTCCCCAAAGCGTGATTTCATTTCCTCCTTTGTCAATGGGTTCATTGCGATATACCTCAATTCCAAATTCTTCCGAAAAATAAAGCAAGGCAAAATGTAGTTTTTGTCGTGCATTGTTTTGCGCTTTCAATACGATTTTGACCCTTCCTCCATTGACATTCTTATCCGAATACAGTGTGATAAAGTCTTCATTTGCAGGATTGATTACCTCGTCTTGCGAATGAGGTACTTCCTTTCCTTCTGCCTTCAATTCGTTTTTATACTCCTTTGCAGCTTCCGCATCGGTTTCTAACGTATTACCTTTACCATCCGTCAATACAAAACTTATATCGTCTTCTGATAATTTGCTGTTTCGATTTTGCAGTTCGATGCCATTTTCCCATCGGGCAATTTTCGAGAGCAGTTCTATCGTGAATTTCACATTTTGGTCGAAGTTGTCGTTTTCGTAGCCTTGAATCAGTTGATTGGTGTGGTTGAAGTAGGTGTAAATGCCCGTTTCTTTGACTTCAATGTTGTATTTCGTGCCTCTGAGGGAATCGGTAAACGCCACATTGAGGAAGTCTTTTTCTTTGTCTTTGAAGCGTTGAACGCTTTCTGCATCTCCATGCACATACACCAGCGTTTTGGGGGCTGGCAGGCTGATGGGTTTGGCATAATACCCCGACATATTACGGGTGGTAAACTCCAAATTCAAATAGGCTCGTTCGGGAAAAACTGCGCCTACTTCTGCAAAGCCCAAAAACTGTGTTTCGTCTTGTTTGGAGTATAGCTCAAATTGAGGGGTGCAATCTCCACCTGTTTCCAAACCGTTAATTGCGCCATAGTTGATGACCCATTCGCCATCTTCTCGATAAACCTCCCTCCTATCCAAATCTGCCATATCTCGCCCGTCCAAAAACTTACCGTAGGCATTGAAGCGATTGGAAGTTTCAAATTGAGGCATTTGTGTGTCTGAATCTCTGAGTATTTCGATTCTACACTTCAAATACAAATCGGCATAGCTGATGTCGTTGCCTTCTTTGGCAAGAGTATTCAACAAGGTCGTGGTGAATACGCCTGTGTGCATTTTGGTTTCTCTTGCATATTGGGTGCGGTCGCAAGCAGCGAGCAAGATGTGTTTGGATTTGGGAATGCTTACCCCACCTGTTTTGTCCAGTTGTTGTTGGTAATAGCCTTCCAAATAGGTCTCCAAAGGTCGCTTGTCTCGGCGGTCGTACGTTTTTCGAGTTGCTCCCAAATGAAAATCATCTGATTGGCGGGTTCCTGAACCAGAATGACAACAATCCAACAAAACAACAACATGCGCTCCTGTTTTTGCCACTTCTTCAATCAATACCGCTAACTCTTTGTCTGCCAAATCATGCCCTCCTTCTCGGCGGCTGTCCCAACAAACCAAGGTTTCTTCCTTGCCTTCTGGAAAAAAGGGTTTAAATTCGCTTGCTGCAACTTCTCTTGCACCATGTCCGCTGTAGTGAAATAGTACTACATCGTCTTTTGAAGCATTTGCAGTGAGGTGACTTCTAAAGGTTTGGATAATATTTTGGTAAGTCGCCTTATCGTTTAGCAGCATTTCGATATTTGCATGGTCAAAACGATTTTCTAAATAATTTTTTACATTCTCGACATCATTGACACATCCTTTGAGGTTGGAAACTTTGGGGTGATTGTAGTCATTGATACCAACTAAGAGAGCGTAGAGTTGTTTTGTCATGATTGAATAGGTTATTTTTAAATGGTTTGGTTGCTTTATTGTTAAATTGATGTATTACTTCAATTGTTTTGCGATTATACGAAAATAATTTATTTTTTGCTGTTTCTTTACACCTTCAATTATACGCAATATGAAACAACATACAAACTCTTTTTTCTTCATTCTGTGCTTATTATTCACCTTGTCTATTCACGCCAATGTGTCAACGATGGGTGCAGATATAAGCTATAACTGTGTGGGAAAGGATGTGAACAACAATAGCCAATATGAATTTATTGTCAATCTGTACTATATCTGCAAACCAGAAGATCCTCCCACCCCTGGGGTAGAACTGCAATTGTCGGTGGAATCCAATATGTGCGGCGAAAGTTTTACATTTCCATTGCCTCTCAAGAACTTGGGTGGCATTGAAGTAACACCACTTTGTGAAGCATGGACGGACAGTAGCACTTGCCACAATAACCGTTTTCCTGGAGTCGTGCAGTTTCAATATACCAATATCGAAAGTTCTGTTGGCTTTTTGACTCTGCCCTGTGAAGCAAGTGATTGGACAATTAGTTTAACAAATGTAGCTCGAAACGAAACAATTACCAACCTCCAAAACCCCGAAGACCATTCGCTTTATATTGAAGCTACCGTCAACAATCAGGGCGGACGTTGTAATAATTCTCCCGCTTTTGGGCCACAATCTGTTCCTTACATGATTCCCGTAACTTCGCCCTTATCTGTACCTTATTACTGTATTGGTTTGGAGGCGGTTTTTGACCAAGGTATTCTCGAACCCGATGGCAACGGTTTAGCATTTCGGTTGGTGCAACCTATGGGTACTGGTGGTGTTCCCATTCCTTATGTGACTGGCTTGAGTCAAGGCAATCCGATGGCTAATACCGATTTTGATTTTGCGTTGGGAACAGGGCAAATCATTTTTACTGCAGATGAGCCTCAAAATGCGGTCATTAGTGTGGTCATTGAAGAACGAGATTTGATAACGGGTTTGAGCATCGGGTCGGTGATGCGTGAACTGCAATTTATAGTAATTGACTGCTCCAATCGTCAGGTGAAAGTGGAGGAAGGTGCGGATAAAAGTATTGAAGTGTGTCCGAATGAAACAGCACGTTTTGATATTGTGATTTTGGATGAAGATGCCGATGATTTGCTGGAAATCAGTACTACAATGCTCAACCAATTTTCAGGTGCAACGCTGACGAATACTACGGGAAGTAGCCCACTAACGGCTACTTTTGAATGGACTCCAACGGTAGCAGATTTGGGATTCCACAATATTCTTTTCTACATTGAAGACGATGCTTGCCCTACTTATTCACAACTTACCCAAACGTATCAAATACATGTGACGCAGAATATTTCACTGAATACTACGATCTACAGCTACTGTGCGACTGACCCTTTGGGAGTTTTAGCGATTGATTTGGAGGGCTGTGGACCGTTTAGTTTTGAACCTATGCCCACCGAAATCATTGAAGAAGACGGGAAAATTACAGGGATTGTTCCAAATCTTGATTTTGACACTTATACCATCAGCAATGCAGAGGGAGACAGCGAACAGTTGCAGATTGAATATATCACCGATTTTAAAGTACATTTTGTGAGCAACGATTTGGTGATATGCGAAGGCGAAACAGCGGAGTTGGATTTGTTTTTTTCGGATGCAAGTGTGGATTGTGAAGTGGTGTTTTTGAAGCAACGAGCCTCTTCTACTTCAACCGAAACCTGCGAAGAATGTCCTACTGTATCGCCTACTGAAACAACGATTTATACTGCAATGGCTACGTGTGAAAATGGCTGTGAAACGGGGGATGAAATAATGATAACCGTTGAAAATGAACCTACTTTGACGCTGATGACCAACAGTCCAACTTTAACGCCTAATGGCAGTTTGGTGACGGTTACTGCAATAGGAGATTTTGATTCTGTGGAATGGGAAACGGGTGAAACGAGTACATCTATTGAAGTGCTGGTGGAGGCTTTGGCTACGATTGAAGCAACGGCATATAGTGCAAATGGGTGTAGCACAACTCAATCTATTTTGCTGATTTTCAACTGTGGTGACATCCACATGCCTTCTGCTTTTTCCCCCAATGGAGATTCAATCAATGATGAATTTGGGATTGCGATTCCTGTTGAAGATTTAGTAGATTTTACGATTTATAACCGCTGGGGAAAGCCTGTATTTAGAACCTCCGATTCTACCCAAAAATGGGACGGTATGGTGGATTTTGAGCCACAACCCAATGGAATCTATCCGTATTATATTGAAGCGATGTGTAGAGATGAGGTGATTGTCAATCAAGGATTTGTTACTTTGATTCGATAAAGATAAAAGTGAGGTAAATTGAAGAAATAATAAGCGTTTTTGTGGAACTATTTATTTCGGAATGTCGTTATAGAGACATTCTTTATACACTCCAATAAATAGTGTATTTATATTATTTTCAATCTTAAATTCAAATTTTTTATTATGAAAAAAATCTTATTAACCTTACTTTTTGTTGTAGCAACTTCTTTTTCACTTCAAGCTCAAACCAAATTAGGCGGAGGTATTGCATATGGTTTTGACGTTTCAGAATTGGGTATTCAACTTCGAGGTGTGCATCAGTTTAATGATACTTGGGGAGGAGGGGCAGATTTTGTGTATTATTTAGATGGCGTTAAGGATTTTTCTATATGGGAATTCAATGTCAATGCACACTACTTTCTAACCTCTACTGATCAAGCGAAATTGTATGCGTTGGCTGGACTTAATCTTTTTGGAGCTTCGTTTACTTTTTTAGGAGAAACCATATCCAATACTGAACCTGGGCTGAACGTTGGGGCAGGTGGCCAGGTAGGTATTTCTGATAAGATATCAGGTATTGCAGAGTTGAAGTTTTCGATAGGGGATGCTTCTCAGTTGCTGTTTGGAGCAGGAATATTGGTTGATTTGAACTAAATAAATCCAATCTCATAAATTATTTTACAGCACCTATTCAGCTTACAGCAAGCTAAATAGGTGCTTTTTTTCTTAAGAACTCTCAAAATACTTCAATTATTGAAGGAAATAAAAAAAAGCGGTGCCACCCAAGAGCAACACCGCCAGCATTTATTAACCAACCGATTATGGTTCTTATATTTTTTCAATCACCATCGCCGAAGCACCTCCACCACCATTGCAAATACCTGCTGCGCCGATTTTGCCTTCTTTGTGGGTCAATACCGAAATCAAGGTACACAAAATTCTGGCTCCCGAACAACCAATGGGATGACCAATAGAAACTCCTCCTCCAAAAACATTTACTTGGTCATGCGACAGATTCATCTCCTTCATATTGGCAAGTGCTACAACTGAAAATGCTTCGTTGATTTCAAAATAGTCGACATCCGTTAACTCCAAATTTGCCTTTTTGATTGCTTTTGGAAGTGCCTTTGAAGGACTTGTAGTAAACCAAACAGGCTCTTGGGCAGCATCGGCATAACTCAACACTTTTGCCAAGGGCTTCAATCCCAATTCCTTCATTTTTTCGCCACTCATCAGCACCAAAGCTGCTGCACCGTCATTGAGGTTGGAAGCATTGGCAGCGGTGACAGTACCATCCTTATTGAAGGCAGGACGAAGGGTGGGAATTTTGGCGTAGTCCACTTTTCTGAAATCCTCGTCTTCCGAAACCACGACAGGTTCGCCTCTTCGTTGAGGGATGTGAACAGGGGCGATTTCGTCTACAAAATAACCCTTTTCAGTAGCTTCGGCAGCTCGTTTGTAAGAAGCAATGGCGTAGTTATCTTGGTCTTCACGACTAAAGTTGTAGCCGTCTGCACAAACATCTCCACAAGTCCCCATCATCGAGCCGTCATAAGGGTCTTGCAATCCATCTCTTACGATACCATCTACAAGCGTTTGGTTTCCGTATTTAGAACCCCATCTGCCATTGGTGGTATAGTAAGGCGTATTCGACATACTTTCCATACCGCCCGCTACTACAATGTCTTGATCGCCCAGTCTAATGGCTTGGGTAGCAAACATAACCGCTTTCATACCCGAAGCACAAACCTTATTGACAGTAGTGCAAGGAACAGAATTGGGGAGTCCTGCTTTCAATGCAGCTTGACGTGCAGGAGCTTGCCCAACATTGGCCTGCAAGACATTTCCCATATATACTTCTCCCACTGTATTTGCTTCAATACCAGCTCGTTCAATTGCGGACTTGATTACGTGTGCGCCAATTTCTACAACAGATAAGGAACTCAATGCACCTCCGAAACTCCCAAGAGGCGTTCTCGCCATTGAGACAATAAAAACTTCTTTCATATTAAATAATGGTTGTTAATTTTTTTACTTAAACACAAAAATAGGTAAAATGGATTTATGGCTTGGGAAAGAATTTGTTACTTTGAAATAGATTGATTGATAAAAAAATAGTATGTATTTATTTAAAAAATGAAAAACATTCTCTTTTTTGAATCAAATGATGTATTTTTATGCTGCTATACTCCACCTCTTTTCCTATTTCAAATACAATACAAATGACCATACGTCTCATAAGTCCAATTTTGGTATTATTCAGTTTATTCTTTAGTGTTCTTTGTCAAGCCCAAAATGAAGTTCACTGTGATGTAAAAATTAAAACTTCTGCAGTTGATAACAGTAAATTGGGTGTAGTAAAGTACATTACTAAGGGAGATTTTATGTTCAGAAAAATGAAGAATTGGCGTATTCTTGATTTTACCAGTCAGGACGCACAGTTGATTGTGGATTACTTCTTGGGAAAAAATGAGGTACTTGCTTGTCAATCTAAGCACATTGATAAAACCGTGAAAGTTTTTGTGGAAAGAAGAGAAAATATAGAGGAATTTCCCTTCAAAGAGTGTATAGCAGAATTGCAGGAAATGGGTTATTTCATCACCCGTTTTCGCAAATCGGAGGAAATCGTTGTTTTTCCTATGCAAAATTGTACTGCAGCAATGACCATACATGACTTTGAAGAAGATATGGCTATTTATATGGAGTGTCCACCTTGTGGTCAGGTTGTTGTCAAAGATAAACAGATAATAGAAGATGAAGGAAATGTATTAAAGGTCAATAACTTTAATACACCAGAAGATGTAGAAATAGATAGCACTGAATTAGACTTATCAATCGTTGAAGAAAAAGAAAGTATACATAAAAAACTGAAAGCGCATGTCAAAACGGAGAAAACTTTGGTTGAAAAAACTGGAGAAATAATAGACCATAGCAAAATTATTGAAGGTGTGATTGATACATCATTGATTGAACAATCAATGATGAAGGAGGAAGAAAAGATGGACGATAAGGAAAAATCTATTGATAGGCCAATGATTAAAGATAATGCTATAATCTTAGATGAAGAAATGGACTTAGAGCAAGTAAAGGAAGGGGGGCAAAAGCCTATTGATGAGCTAATGTTGGATGAAGAAATGGAAGAAAAGCAGGAAAATATAGAAGAACAAATGCCAGCAGATAAGCCAATGGTCAAAGAGGAGTCAATACTGAATGAAGAAATGGAGGCGCAGCAGGAAAATGTAGAAGAACAAATGCCAGCAGGTAAACCAATGGTCAAAGAAGAAACAAAAGGAGTTGAACATCAAAATAGTATGAATAACGATAAATCCATGCAAAATGAATTAACTGAGCCAAAGAAAATGATAGACGAAGAAAAGCAAATCTTAACTCAAGACCAACTTCCTACTTTTGAAAATGATGTAGATTTGGATAAAATGAAAAAAGGAAAGGAAAAAGATGTTCCTAAAAAAAATAATTCCAAAGAGTAATTTATTGATAATGAGCTCCTTTCCTGTTTAAAAGGAGTGATGGAACAAAACCGAGAGATTTTGAAGATTGAATAATTTCAACAAATTGATGTTACAAACTATTTTATCTCAATAAATACAACAACCTATGCAATAGTTTTTTTCATAATTTCATAATCCTTTTCTATTATAACACAATACATTAATCCTTTTACCACCCGCCCATATTGTGTTTTGTGAAAAAAATATATAAATCGCTTTATGTACTTATTTAAACCAGTATGCTATTTAGTATTTGGCTTAATGATAAGCAATATGCTTTTATGGACGCAAGTAGATGCACTTCAAAATCACCTATCACCGATATTATTGAATAATCAAGTGGAACAACCTTCTACTTATACCTTTCCTAACCATGTGGTTACAGATACCAACAAAGATTCCATCATCCATCTATTGTCAGGTATCAAATACGTAATAATAGACTTGACTACTCAGGAACAGCAAAAAGCAGATATGGATGAGTATCCAATTATTGACCAATTAGCTGCGTATTTTCAAGAAATGGGATTCAAAGAAATAGCCTACAAAACGAATGATAAAACAAGGCTGTTGTTGAGCGTACCCACTTTCTGTGATTTGATTCGGGTGCGTTTCAATATGACCCCAAAGGAAGATTATTATGAAAACATTCAATTAAGGCTTCAAACATGTCGAAATGATTATGTTACATTCACTTACAAAGAAAAATTTTATCAGAATGAAAATTTCTTGCAAAACCTGTATGCCATTTTTTTACTTTTTTATAACAAACAAATTCCATATAATCCTCAAAACCGTTTGAAGTTATCTTCAAATCCTATTGTCACCACCAAAGAAGCCGCCTTAACTTACCTCAAAGAAAATGCTCTTTCAATAGATAACGTTGAAGGTATATTTGAGAAAATTCCTTACTATGATTTTTACAAGAAAAAACATACCGTTGCAATTATCAAAAATACAAAAGGCAATTACGATATTATTTACTTACAAGGTGCCAGCAATTATTTGGATTGGCAAGAAGGCGAATGGATGGGAGAAATCACACCTACTTCAAAGGAAGGCAAATTTGAAGAAGTGAAGTGGACAACTCCTGATAAAATACTCCAAATCAATAGCTTTATTTCTTTACAAGACAAAAATACCTTTTCACTGCAATTCAAAAACCACTATGATACCTATACCTACCAAAGATTGGGAAATACTACTTCCATTACCAATACCGTGACCCTTGAGGGTAAAGGTGTATCAGGAAGCGGTATTTTGGTAGATAAAGAAGGTTATATAATCACCAGTTACAATGTGGTAGAAAATGCCAAAACAATCAACGTTGTTCTTCCCAAAACAGATGAAGAAACGCAAGACATATGGTCGGCAAAACTGATAGCTTCAAATCCTTATCTTGATTTAGCCTTGTTGAAAATCAGTGACGAAAATATTCCATTTTGTCCTCCAATCCCTTATTCGCTTCATCATCAAGAATGTGATATAGGTGAAAAAGTGTTTGCCTTGGGGTATCCTTTGGTCGCTTCTATGGGTATGCACCCTAAGTTGGCAACTGGATCGATCAGTTCAGTGAATAGTTCTCAAAATACTATATCTACTTACCAAACCACCGTACAAGTGTATGCAGGAAATAGTGGCAGCCCTTTGTTTGACTATCATGGCAGGCTCATAGGAATAATAAAAACCAAACATGTCGATGCGGTCAAAGTTTCTTATTCCCTCAAATCATCTTCTATCCTTCAATTTTTGAAGGAAACCAACTTATTCGACATCACCAATTTAACAAATACTTCAAATATTATAGAGAATCAGCCACTTACTGAACAAATTAAAAGATTGCAGCCATTTGTTTATTATATTTACAGTTATTGAGGATTAACCAATAAATCAGTGATTTAAAATCAAATGATAACAACCATCCATGATTTTCTCTTCCATCTGGACAGCTTTCTATATCAGATAGTGAATCTCTATCCTTTCTTATCTTACTTTTTATTTTTCGCAATCGTCTTCTTCGAAACGGCTTTCATTCCTCTCACTCCTATCCTCCCAGGGCATGGATTGTTGATAGTAGTTGGAGCATTGGCTGCCAGAGGAATCGTCAACCTTCAATTGGCTATCCCTGCATTGATATTGGGTGGCATACTCGGCAATATGATGGCGTACAGATTGGGACAATATTTCGGGCCGTCTATTTTTGGGCGCATTTCTTGGCTCAATCAAAAACACTACGATGAAGCCCATCAATTTTACGAACAACATGGCAGTATAGCTTTTGTGCTTTCCAGATTTGTGCCAATGGTGCGGGTTTTGATGCCTTTTGTAGCAGGAATTGCTCAGATGAATTACAGCGATTTTATGAAGGGTAATGTGCTGAGCATGATTTTTTGGGTACTAAGTCTTACTTTGGTAACCTACTATTTGGGGCATATCCCTTTTATTCAGCAAAAATTTATAACAATTGTTATTGGAATAGCAGTTGTGGGTTTTATCACCTTATTGCTAGCTGTTTTTCGTTCTCACTTCAAAAATAAACAATTGTAGTTCCCTCTATCAATTAAAGAACAACCTCTCATCATTTTTTTGTGTTCACATGAAATCATTTTCTTTCTTTTCCTATAAAAAGAATTAAATTACCCTTCAATTAGCCATTGCAGCAATGTTTTTACTGCAATCGACCAAGGAAGAAAAATTTAATTATATCCTAAAACATGTTTTATGTACTGGTTCCTAATATTGGTTTTCGTATTGGGTTATTTGTTTATTGCCCTCGAACATTCCATTCACGTAGACAAAGCAGCGTCTGCTATTTTGACAGGCGTATTGTGTTGGACAATTTTAGTTTTTGGTAGCGGCAGTTTATTGGGAGCGCATCCCGAATTAGCCGGCCATTTAGAGGAAACTACTCATTTTATAGACGAAGCACTGCTCGAACACGTAGGTGAGATTGCCGAAATCTTGTTTTTTCTGTTGGCTGCTATGACCATAGTTGAGATGATTGATGCCCACAAAGGTTTTCAAGTAGTAACTGACAAAATCACTACAACAAGTCGCATTAAACTACTTTGGATTATTTGCACGCTTACCTTTTTCTTCTCTGCTGTGCTTGACAACTTGACGACTGCAATTGTAATGGCAGCACTACTCAAAAAACTGATTCACAAAAAAGAAGACTTGTGGTTTTTTGGAGGAATGGTGGTCATTGCAGCCAATGCAGGAGGTGCATGGTCGCCGATTGGAGATGTGACTACAATCATGCTGTGGATTGGAGGACAAATTACAGCAATGAACATTATTATTACTCTTTTCATACCCAGTGTATTGTGTTTGTTATTGCCTTTATTGGTAGTGACAGCAAGAGTGAAAGGAAATATAGAACGTCCTAAATTGTCAAAACATTCATCTGGTCATGTGGAACAAGATGTATCAAATTTTGAACAGAAATTTGTGTTTTGGTTTGGCGTAGGCGGATTGTTGTTTGTACCTGTTTTCAAAAGTGTAACCCACCTTCCCCCTTTTATGGGCATGTTGTTGAGTTTGGGTGCCTTGTGGGTATTGACTGAACTTATTCACCGCCACAAAGCAAACGAGTCCAAAAAAGGTTTGTCCGTTTCAGGTGTTATTCGGCGCATTGATACTCCCAGTATTTTGTTCTTTTTGGGCATCTTATTGGCAGTAGCGAGCCTTCAAACAGCAGGTCATTTGCGGGATTTAGCAACTATATTAAGCAACCAATTTTCAAGTATTTATATCATCAATACCTTCATAGGATTGCTATCTGCCGTAGTAGACAATGTGCCTTTGGTAGCAGGGGCAATGGGAATGTATTCGTTGGAAACCTATGCTCCTGACAATACTTTTTGGGAACTATTAGCCTATTGTGCTGGAACAGGTGGAAGTGCCTTAATTATTGGTTCGGCAGCAGGAGTAGCGATTATGGGCTTGCTGAGAATTGATTTTATGTGGTATTTGAAGAACATCAGTTGGTTGGCACTAATTGGATATTTTTCGGGCATTGCATTTTTGTATCTGGCAAGAGGATAATACACATATTTTCACCATACAAATTTGGTTATCTTTAAAAAGGCTGGCTGTAGACTTTTGAAGTTTTTTTCTAAAAACAAGAACTTATTTCACTCTTTTTCAGTTTTTTAGCACTAAACTTCAAAAGCCTTTCACTCCATACCAACCACAAATTTCAATTGAATGAAAGAAGAAGTCAATGGACATTTAAGAAAAGTTGCCGAAATAACGCTTGTTTTCTGGATTATGAAAATATGTGCTACTACGCTTGGTGAAACGGCGGGCGATATGCTTTCGATGACCTTCAATATTGGCTACGGCCTGAGTTCGGTCATATTGATTGGCTTTTTTGTGGTTTCGCTGATAGCTCAGTTGATGGCAAAACGCTACCATCCTATTTTGTATTGGTCGGTCATTCTTTCCACAAGTACAGCAGGTACTACGATGTCCGACTATATGGACAGAACACTCGGTTTGGGTTATGCAAAAGGTTCCATGATTTTGGTATTTTTGTTGGTTTCGATGTTGCTGATTTGGTGGAAAAGCGAAAAATCACTGTCTGTTTCAGACATCAAATCGTTCCGACCTGAGCTATTTTATTGGATAACCATTCTGATTTCCAATACACTTGGCACAGCATTGGGCGATTATTTGGCAGACGATTCGGGGCTTGGTTTTGGAGGAGGAGCATTGTTGATAGGTAGCTTGATTTTCTTGGTCGTTTTGGCAAGGTATTTCACCAAAATCTCCAACATTGCCTTGTTTTGGATAGCCTTTGTATTGACCCGACCTTTTGGAGCTACCTTTGGAGATTTGCTGACCAAGCCTCTCGAAAAAGGTGGCCTGAACTTGGGGACGATTGGTTCTTCGGCAGTGCTGTTTATAATATTGTTGACATTGGTGATTTATGCGGTTATGGAAGAAAACAAACACCATGCGAAACTTTAAATTTAAAATACATTTAGCAAAAACTTAAAAAATGAATCAGTTTATCAGCGACTTATGGATACAACTTCAAGAATATTATGATGGTTTTGTGGCTGTATTTCCCAAATTAATCATGGCTACTTTCGCCTTTTCGATACTCTTTTTTCTTGCCAATCGCAGTTCTGGATTGGTTAGAAGCAATCTCACCCGCCGAATGGACGACCCACTATTGGCGCAATTTTTGGCTCGTGTCGTAAAAATTTCACTCATCTTGTTCGCTGTTATGGTGGTGCTCAATATCATTGGCTTGGGCGGCATTGCAGCGGGATTTTTTACGGGTGCAAGTGTGAGTGCCATTATCATAGGTTTTGCCTTCAAAGACATAGGCGAAAATTTTCTGGCTGGAATCATATTGGCTTTCAATCGTCCTTTTAGAGTAGGCGACATCGTTGAGTTGAACAACATGAAAGGTAAAGTGGTCTCCCTCAATATGCGAAATACCCAAATCAAATCCTTTGATGGCAAGGATATTTATATTCCCAATGCGAATGTCATCAAAAACCCTGTGGTCAATTACACTATTGATGGATTCATTCGAGACGAGTTTACCATCGGTTTAGATTATGGTTCGGACTTCGACAAAGCTATTGACATTCTTAGAAATACAATCGTGAGAATAGAAGGTGTTTTGACTGAAAGCAGAGCACCAAGTGTTTTCATCAAAGACCTCAACACCAGCACACTCGACATCACGGTTCAGTATTGGCGAGATACATTTGATTCTCAATTTTCTGCCCTTGACATCCGCACCAACTCTATCAAACAGTGCTTGACTGCTCTCGACAAGGCAGGTTTCTATCTGCCAGGAGAAGTAGTGGAATTGAAGAATTACAACAACTTAGAATTGAAAGCAAGTCAGATGACCAAGAACTGAATTATATAAAATTTTGAATACTAAAACATGACCCAACACCATCATTCCTCCAAAACCTGCCCCATTTGTCAAAAACAAAAGCCAGCTACTGCTTTCGTTCCTGCAAATTTGGTGCGTCTATCCGTTGCTGAATTGATTCAAAAAGACTTTCCTAACTGGAAAGAACAGGGTTATATCTGTCAAACAGACCTCAATCATTACCGAGCTTTGCTGATCGAACAAGTACTGCAAGAAGAAAAAGGAGAACTCTCAGTCCTTGACCAACAAGTAGTTCAAAGCATCAAAAACCAAGAACTCGCCGCCACAAACCTCAACGAACACTTCGACGAACACATCACTTTCGGCAATCGAATAGCCGACAACATAGCCAAATTTGGAGGGAGTTGGCGATTCATTTTGTCTTTTGGAGCGGTGTTGTTTTGTTGGATTCTGGTCAATGCCTATTTGCTAACCAAACCTTTTGACCCATTTCCTTTTATTTTGCTCAATTTGGTGTTATCTTGTTTGGCGGCGATTCAGGCCCCCGTCATTATGATGAGTCAAAACCGACAAGAAACCAAAGACCGCCTAAGAGCCGAGCAAGATTACCGCATCAACCTAAAAGCAGAATTGGAAATCAGGGCTTTGCATGAAAAACTCGATCACCTCCTATTGCAGCAATGGGAACGAATGTTGGAAATACAACAAATGCAAGTCGAAATGATGAACGAATTGACCGAGAAAAAATGACTTTAGCAGAATTTGGCATACGAGTACTCATTGCCGCCATTGCAGGTATTTTGATTGGCTTTGAACGGCAATGGCATCACAAAGAAACGGGACTGAGAACCAATACTTTGGTTTCGATTGGTGCGTGCATTTATGTGTTGTTGTCCTTTGCTTTGACCGAAAAAAGTGGGGATGTGACCCGAATTATTGGGCAAGTCGTGACAGGCGTTGGTTTTTTGGGAGCAGGTATCATCTTTCGAGAAGGAATCAGCGTGCATGGGTTGACCTCTGCAGCCACGATTTGGTGCAGTTCTGCTATTGGCTGCTTGGCAGGAGCAGGATTTTATGTAGAAACACTTGTCACTACGGTAATTGTGGTTTTGGTCAATTCCATTTTTGAACCTTTGGATAAGTGGTTGAGGAATCGGAAGTAAATTAAAAATATCAGACAGATGAACGAAACAGAACCTTTCAAACAGAAGTATGCACTGAATTTTGCAATATTCTGCTTTTTTATGTGGGGATATGAAGTTCTAAAAACCTACCTATCAGGAAACCTTGAGATGATTTCTTTTTTAAACATGTGGTTGGTCGCAGGAATAGTATCTGGAATTTTCACAAAATTATATTTTAAATGACTTGCCAACAAGCATCAAATCAACATAACAAACCAGACAAACCTATGGCATACAGCGAACTTTTTGCAGACCGAATCAAACAAATTTTAGACGACAAAGATATTACCTACATCACCAAAAAAATGATGGGAGGCTTGTGTTTTATGGTGGACGACAAAATGTTGTGCGGCATCGTCAGAAACGAACTCATGGCAAGAATTGGCTCTGATGCCTACGAAGAAGCCCTCGCCAAAGAAGGCTGCAAAGAGATGACCTTCACAGGTAGAAGTATGAAAGGTTACGTATTTCTCGAAGATGAGGCAACAGATATGGATGAAGATTTGGAATATTGGATACAATTGTGCTTGGACTTCAATCCATTGGCGCAATCTTCCAAACGAAAAACTAAAAAATGAAAAAAATAACCATTGAAGAATACAACCCCGATTGGAAGCTGCAATTTGAAGCTCTAAAAGCCTGCATCGCAAGACCGATGAAAGGTTTGTTCCTTGCTATTGAACACGTTGGCAGCACTTCCGTTGAAGGTTTGGCGGCAAAGCCCATTATTGACATGGACATCATCATTGCAGAAGAAGGCGAAGTATTACAGCAGATGATTGGTAAGTTGGCAGAAATGGGTTATATACATCGAGGGGATTTGGGCATTGAAGGAAGACACGCTTTTAAGCGGCAATCCGACAGCGTTCCGTTCTGCAATTTCAACCAAACGTGGCAAGACCACCATCTGTATGTCTGCAAAAAAGGAATTCCAAGTCTTCAAAATCACCTCCTCCTCCGAGATTATCTGCGAACACATCCCGAATCGGTCATCGAATATGGTGAACTGAAAAAACAATTGGCTACAAAGTATCCCTACGGCATTGATTCTTACATTGAAGGGAAAACGGCGTTTATTGTAGATATTCTTCAAAAACAGGGATTTAGCGAGAGGGTTGCCAAAGATATTGAAGAGCAGAATCGGAATAAAAGTGATTAGAAAATAGTGACTGGTTATTAGTTTTCAAAACTATTAATTATCAATTTTTTGTGTAAAAATTAAGTCGCCACTTATTTGATTTTTGTTGTACTGGCTTACCTTCAAAAACAATCCCCCTGAGAAGCATACTAAGACCAATCCTCCTAAAACACTCCAACCCAATAGCCCCGTATAAGTCCACCCAAAATCCAAGGGTCGTTGATTGCCCTGGCTCACTAATGCCGCCCAATAATAAGGATGTGCATACGCCGATTCTGTTTCTTGTAGATAATCAATTTTGGCTTGTCGAAGTGCCTCGTCTTTGGTCGAGCCATTTTGGAGGTGTTGGTAAAAATGCAGCATCACCTTTGCACTTGCCGCATCGTCTATTTGCCAAAGCGACATGACCGTACTTGGACAACCCGAATGGACAAATGCCCGACTCAAACTCAAAATTCCCTCTCCCCGACTCAGCTTCCCATAGCCCGTTTCGCAAGCACTCAACACAGCCATTTCTGCATCAATCTTCCTATTGTACAACTCATAGGCATACAAACGTCCTTCATTATCCTGTTCCTCCGTATTCGCAAACAACATGACCGAGTACATCGGGTCTGCATCGTCAATCAGCGTATGGGTTGAAAAGTGCAAAATGGAAGCCTTGCTACACGCCTGTTTTACAGCACTTTCGTTGGCATCAGATCCATAATAAAAATGCCCTTCAAACATTTGGGAAAGCACATCGAGTTCAAATTTGGAGTGGATCAAGGCAGGTAGGTTTTGCAAAATACTATCTGCAATGCCTCGCTCCGCCAAAGCATTTTCTCCCACTGCAAAAGGCGCAAAAGCGGTGATTGAAAACTCCTTTGAAGCCAGTTTTTTCTCTTGGCTTTTCTTCAAAAGCGTGGCAGAATAGGCATAACTCACTCGGTATTTTTTCAGCAAATAAGGCAATTGTTTGTACTGTCGCTTGGTCGTATCGGGCATGGCGGTCAGCAAAACTTCAAAAGGCACATACCCCAAAAGCCCATCGGGAATCACCACCAACTCTTCTCCTTCAAACCCTTGCAGCGACTCCGCCAATAAATTTTCATACAGCCAAGAAGCACTTTCTGCAAACTGTCGATATGCCTGTTGAGGCGTTTCCACCACCGCTTTTTTGTCAGACAGCGAACGATGCAAAGCTTCAATATGTAATTGCACCAAGCCCATATCCGCTATTTCAATTATCCGACTCCTCCCCTTCCTCACACTCGCCACATAACCTTTCTCTTCCCCCATAAAAAACTCCAACAATAAAGCATTGGGCGCAACCAAATCTTGCTGTACTTCAGCTAACAAAATGGGTTCGAGGTCTTGTTGGTAGTCTTTGTAGTTGGGATATGTCTCAGCCGTTTTTTTCAGTGTGCGTTCGAGTGCTCGTTTGGTATTGAAAATAGAATCTTGAAGGTTTTGATAGGTTTTTCCAGTGCTGTGGCTTTTTTGGTACGCCAAACTTGCAATTGTATTTTTTAGAGTTGCAAGGTGCTGTGAAAGGGAATCAGGAATCTCTGTAAATTGCAGGGCTTCTTGTTCTTGTATGGATTCGAGTAGAACGGCGGCTTTGCTGCGTTCGATGAGAGAGAATGCTTGGGAGGTGTGGGAGGGGGAGTTTTGGCTTAGTTGGTGGGCGGTGTAGATGGCTTTTTCGTATATAGTTTTTAGATCACTACCCCAGAATAATTTATCGGATTGGTCTATGTAAGCGGTTCTAATATTGCTGAGAATATCTAAGGCATCTTCGTAGTGATGGAGGATTTTTTTTAGTTGAGTTAGGTCAGATTGAGAGTTTTTTTGTGCGGTGAGTGCGTCCCCCATTCGTTCTAATGCTATTGTCACCCAAGTATCTGGCTGTATCGCATTGGTTTGGAAGAAGTGAATGAATGGCTGGTTTTCTACTAAACAAAAATTAGGCGGCAATAATGCTTCTAAGGCTTGTTCATACTGCTCATATGCCAAATGAGATTTTTCTTGTTTTTGATATAAATCACCTATACTTACTAAAATTTTGGCAGTTTCTCGGTGATGAAAGCCATATACCTCCAAACTGTATTTTTTCGCAACTTCATAATTTTTCATAGCAAGTTGAAGTCTGCCTTCCTCCGAAAAAGTTTGTCCTATTTGATAATATCCAAAAACTATTGAAGAAGAGTCTTCTTCTACTTCGGCAACTTCAATCGCTTTATACGCCCATTTTTTCGCTTCATCAATATTTTGTTTCGCTAACTGGGTTTCAGAAATACGGAGATAACTTAAGACATCTTGATAACCATAGAAGTCCAAAGCCTTATTGTAATAAACCAATGCACTATCGAGATTACCCGTTGCAGTAAAAGCTGCTCCGATATTGTATGAAACCCCTCCTGACATATAGTGAGATTCCTTTTTTAGGTAAATTGAAAGTGCTTGTTTTAGATAGTTCAGTGCCTGTTCATTTTCACCACGTACTATTGAAATCCAACCGATATTGTTGTATATAGATTCTACTCCTTTTAAATCTCTACTCTTTTCTATCCATTGGAGGCTAAGTAAGTAGGCATGAAAAGCTTTATCGAACTGACCGTCTGTGAAATACAAGTATCCAAAGAGGTTATAGAGTTTACCAATGGTACGAGAGTCCATATTGGCTGATAAGGATGTATCCAGTGCCTCCCTTAGTTCTTCAAATGCTTGAAGTAGTTTTTGTTGTTTGGCAAGAGAAAGCACAATAAGCCAATTGGATTCATACCATTTTTCCCAATTACAAGATTGAAGGAAAAATGGTTTTGCTTTTTTAGCATGATAATAACAAGAGTCGTATTGAGGGTCTTGTAGTCCATAAAAAAAATCTGCCTTAGCTATATATTTTTTTGCAGTGCTATCAGATAAATTAACAGCATAAATTATCGTATTGTCAATAATGAACATCAACAATACAAGTAGTAAATTCCTATAAAATTTGGATTTGGAGAAAATCAATTTCGAAACATTAAAAAATAAAATATTAGGTCATTCTTAATTTAATTATACAAATAATTAATAACAATATTATGACGGATAAAATTAAAGTAATTTTATTAATTATTTTTTCACTATATATACATTTATAATATTTTATCTTTGTTGTCACTTTATTAGTAGGAATAACTTCAATTGGTATATCTCCTTTAAGGTGATGATAAAATTTAATATTTGCCTTGTTACTTATAATAGTCTCAGCTATATATGGTTCCTTTATAGAGGCACTATACGTTACAAAACCTTTGCTCTCGTCAACATTAGAATTACCTTCTAAAGTTTTTGCAGAGGGGAGTTTAATGTCATCAAATATGAATAATAATTTATCTTCTACCCATTTTTTTTCACACGGATGTGAAGATGAAATAATTTTAACATTATTTTTTTCTAAGTACTCAAAATCAAAAAAATCTTCAATAATAATATTACTTACATCATCCCCTTCAATATTCTGAAAATCAATATAATAAATTAAATCATGCCTTTCTTCGTCAATATAAACTATATCATGTGAAACTGTTTTATAATTAGGATCTTTAGGGGGCTTTTTCACTTCATTACGAATATAATCAGTGTCTGTATATAAACAATTACTGATTATAACGGATTGCTGTGATTTCGATATCCTCCTAACGAAGCCGCGATTAACAAATTCTGTAACCAGTCATGATGATAGACAAATCCGTTGAGTCTTGCCGCAGGACTGATTAAGACAGCTGATTCATCCCAAGCCTGTAAACAAGAGGGTGAAAAATTATGAAGAAGGGCAAAAGCTCTGAAATTATGAGTAGTGCTAAGTATATCTCCATGAAACATTTGGGAGTTGTTGGCATGTCTATTCATTGCCCTCATGGATCTATCTATCATGTTGGAGGTTTTGTGTGCTTTGGGAAAGTCAAAATGTGCTAACCACTTGTTTTTCTTTTTACAGAGTTTAAGAATATTATCTTTCATGGGGCAGGAAGGCACATTCTTAGCTGTCCATTCCCGAAGCCTTCTTATATGTTGTGCGAATTGTCTTTTTGAAGTAGTTCGATAAGCCTTCCACACCTTATCTGCTGCTGTATTGAAATAGTCTTGAATCTTTTTTGTAGCTCTGTCTCTAATTTTTAGAAAGGCGTGTAAGAAACATTCAATGACTTGAATATTTGGATAGAGTTTTTGCCATGCGTTCTGTGTAGCTGTCCACCCATCTGTATTTACTGTATTAGGTTGGTAGTCAGATGACACATCCTCTGCTTCTTGTTTGAATACACCATAAGCTTCTTCCAAAGAATCCGCATCTGCGCCAGAAGAAACTTCCATACCTAAAAAACAGTTTTGTCCCACAGTTGTAGCCACATAAGCTTTTTTACCTTGTATTTTTACATGGTGTTCATCTGCTAAAATATCGGAAGGTAATTTTTCTGGGTCATGGATGGTTGTGCCTACAATGCTATAATCACTAAAACAATTATAGAGGCGGTACCACCACATCGCATTGTATCCAAAAGCAAATGCCAATGCCCAGAAAGGAACACCGAACCGCTTTAAGAACAAGCCTTTAGAAGCTATATACGTCTTCGCTCTGCAATAAGGCAGAATGAAACTTGGGCGTATTTGATAATTTTGTCCCGCTACTTTTATTTTTCGCATTTGGATATTCATTTTTTTCGACGGCCGAGTTTTGCCGTTAAGCACATAACCTTTAGTCATTTGTGCAGGAAATAACTCGGGGCTTGTTGCCCATATTTCGCTAATTATTTGGCGAGCTATTTTTGGGTCGTTTAAAAATGAATCGTATTTATTTTCCAAAATCGGTAATACAATCGTACAATTTTTGTTAATTTGAGATGCCATTGAATTTGCACTTGTTTGGTTCGTACTTTAAACATAAGCTTTTTCAGTGGCTTTTTTATTATCACAGCAAAACGTTACAATCAGAACAATTAATAGTACTATTTTCACCTTCTGGTTTAAATTCATTGGGTTTCATACCAATACCTGCCGTCATAGTTGCTTCTACTAAGAAAGGCATATTATTCTGTGGAAGATTATCTTTAACTAATGCTTTAATTACTAAATTTCGTTGCTCTTGTCTTTCAGAATTAAGATTATAAAACATATACGATATATATCTTTCTCCTATTTCAAGAAATTCAAATTCACTTTCATGAATAATAACATTTTCGTTAGTAATTGTAACTGCTTCTGGTGGATAATCAATCCTTACTATGCCATTTATTGGACTACCCTCGCATTGGAAATTTCCATTCTCTATTGTAATTATATAGTAAACATAATCTTCCGTATCTGTGTCATCACTAACGGGATCCCAGCTTTTAATAATATTGATGTCATGTCCACTGTCCAAAACTCTAAGTGCGCTACCCGAATCATGAATAGGTAAAATGTTATATCTGATAGGGTCAGTAGGTTTATAGCGAGCATTAGAATGTAAAGATATATAAATATCATTAATACTACGCATAAATTGATTATTATTACTCATTTCAGTAATGTAATTACCATCGCTAAATAACCAAAGTAACTCAACTTCATCGCTAAAATCTTTTATTTGTGGGGGACTACTTTCATAGAAATATTTCACTTTAGGTTGAAACTGGACTCCAAAAGAGTTAGAGGAGTTCCCTACTGGTGGTATGGGATAAAATAATAATTCTCCTCTTGTAGGATCTTCTTGTCCAAACCCTTCAACTAAGAAAACACACAACAAAACACCAACAAAAAACATCTTCTGGACTAAATTCATAACAGATTGCATATTATGGTTAAATAAATAAGTGGTTAGGCTAAAAAATTATGCAATAGGGTTCTCTCAAAAAGTTTTATTAGAATGTGCTATAAAACAATTAAATATAGCATTTTCTTTTTAAATAGTCAAGGTTCTTTATAAAAAACAAAACAAATACATGAATAAACTATAAATAACTGCCCAAGCAGGCTTTTCTACGGAATTTGTTTACCAATCATTAAGCATTGATAAACAATCCCGTAGAATAAAAACCTGTGATTTGGGTGGTCAATTGATTAGTGTGAAAAATAAATGTGTGTGTATGTTAATTAGATTAAAGTGAAATGTAATACGGGAACTAAGTTCGCACTTTGGGGAAGAAGTATGAACATGTCCCCGTATTAAGGTGGCTTTAGGTTTGAAGAGCAATTATGGTGGATTCTGGGCGAATCTATTGTCACTTAAAAACACTGTATCTTGGTTATTATTAAATTTGAGTCGGTTGGTTCGCATATGATGTGTGAATAAATAGTTGAATAATTGCCTTTCAACCTTCTATACTTTTTATTTTAAAAAGGTAAACATAAAAAAAGAATTAGTGCTTAAAATTATTTTCCAATTCACTGATAATCAAATTTATAAAATAAAATTATTTTTTTTTCACTGGCTTCAATATCCTATATTTCATTTCCCTTCAATTGTTTACCTTTATGACTTCAAAAGTATAACTCTACGAAAGCATGAGCAACGACGAACTCCAAAAAATCATTCAAGCACTACAAGATGGTGATAACTCACCACTTAAACAGTTTTTTGAAGCACACGCTATGTACTGTGTCAAGCAAGTAAGGTCAAAAACAAATTGTGATACCACTGATGCCAAAGACGTTTTTATGGAAGCCTTATTGATATTGAGAGACAATCTATTGAAAGGCAAAATCACTGAACTGACCAATGTAAAGGGCTACTTGGCCTCTACCTCTGTCAATCAGTGGAGAAAAAATTACCACAACCGAAAAAGAGAAAAGGAAAACCAATCGGACTTACAGGTGTATTTTTATGAAGAACGCAATGCTAATAAGGAAACATTCGACCATTTGATTGACCAAGAAATGAAGGAAGAACTGCAAGAAAAAAAACAACAACGATTGAAGCAAATACTGACCGCACTGAAATCAATCGACCAAAAATGCCAGAAAATTATAAAACTATTTTATGTCCAGCACCTTAGTATGACCAAAATTGCTGAATTGGTAGGACTAAGCAATGCCAATGTTGCCAAAACCGCCAAACGACGGTGTTATTTAAAATGGCTCAATGCCATAGACCAACAACAAACGAGCTGACGATTCACCTGACTAACCTTCAATAAAATGGAAAAATGGAAAGAACACCTAGAGAATGGGTAGAAGAATATATAGACAATCTACTTACCCCAGAAGACAGACAATTGTTTGAAGAACAATTACAAACAGATGAAACATTTACGACAGAATTAAATTTACAATTGGATGCCATTGCAGCCTTACGTGCCTCGGAAAAAGTGAAATTGAAGCAGGAAATAAATACTTGGTGGGCGCAAATAGGTGAACCCATTTCAATAGCACAAGAAACAAACGCTTCTAACAAGATTGTTCCTTTGGCCTCCAAAAAATACCTTTATCTAGCAGCAGCGATGATACTCATCTCACTGTCAATCGGATATTTGTACTTTGTCACCAATACCCATACTCCTTCCACCGAAACACTGGTTGCACAGTATCTTTCAGAACCCGCCACCATATCGTCCGATTCCAGAACAGCTACATCCTCCACTGACTCCCTCAGGACAGTTGCACAAAAACACTACAATTCAAAAGAATTTGCAGAAAGTATCCACCTGTTTACCCAACTTGTCAACACCCCCAACCCAACTTTTCTCGACCACCTCTACTTAGGATTGTCTCATCTATATCTACCCAATCAAACTGATTTTTCACCCGCCATTGCCCACCTGCAACAAGTCTTAGAAACGGACAACGATTTTCACCAAAAAGCTAGTTGGTTTTTGGCATTGGCCTACTACAAAAATGGAAATACGCTAGAAAGCAAAAAAATATTGAAGGAAATATCCAATGAACCAGAAGGAGATTATGCTAAAAAGGCAGGTGAATTGCTGCAAAAACTAAACGACATGACTCCATAAATTTAGATTTTGCTTATTTATTTGAAAGACAAAATTAATTGATCACTAACCAGTTGCCATGTTTTTCATTCATTATATATATGCAACCCAATCTGTCTGTGAATTTTTAAAGAATTGTCCTCTCGTCTTTTATAAAAAATTAGCCCCGTTCCTTGAGTGTTACCCGTAAAACCAGGAACCGTCCACTGAACATAGAACTTCGAATATTGAATAATTCCATCGCTCACCTTTTCATAATCGTAAGTCCAAACTTGAATCGAATCTATTTTGACAGGATTTTTATGATAATCTATAAAATGCTTCTTTAAGTTTTCAATTCCATCTTTTTTTGTATTTGCAAAAGGATAATAAGTAGCATCCTCAGTATATGTTTCAATCAGCTTTTTGGTATCTCTGTCTCTTACACAATTTTCATTCAAGGCATCATAGGCATCCAATTCCAAAGGAATTTTCTTTCCCTTTCTTGGCATTAATCCAAGTGATTCTTCTTCAATCGAAAGTACCCTTAAGTTTGCAGGCGTATCTATTGGGTGATAATAGCCAAAAGCCTCTGCTTTCAGAAGTAGATTTCCATCATTTTTGTACTTCCAAACATTAAAATATTTGCCTTCATAGTATTTTTTATCGCTAAACTTTTTCTTAAAATTCCCAATTTCAAGTACCGTTTCACCAAAATCAAATAATTCTTCCGTCTCTTTTTGATATGCTTCTATATTCTGTTTTTTAAAAACCTCTGTATAGTAATTTTCTATCTGTTTTTTCCCATCAATTAGAGGATTGTATTCGGCCAATACAATGGCTTCATCCATATATAAATCAATAATTTTACTAAAATCTTTGTCTTTCGCAGCTTCAATCAATGATTGATTCAATTTTTGTACAGTTCCCTTCAAATCTTCTGCTGAGACCACATTGTTTTTCTTGCTTTCCATTTTCTCTTTACAAGAAAATGTTACAATTAGTAGTGTCAGAATGATTGAAACATATTTTTTCATCTTACCTTTTTTGTTGGGTTAGTTGTTGGTAGTATACTGATTTTCAAATAATTCACGTCTTCAAGAATAAACTCCAAAAGTCTCATTCCACTAAGGTCTTCAATAAATCTAAATCTTTGCCCAACGAAAATCGGGTGAATTTCCTATACTACCTTTCCTTGTTAACGGAACAGCTACTATTCCGTTTTCTCCAATTTTGAAAAGTTCATCCCATTTGCAAAACAAAAAAGCCTTGATTAGCAGACTGCTAACCAAGGCCTTTCACACAAAGAAAAGAAAAACAGAAAGATACCTTTTCTTATTTATACACATTTACTTGAAAAACAAACTTTTTAATAATTTTGGCTTGTTCAGTAAGCGGCAAGCTCGCCAACCGATTTGTCTTGGATAAGTTGGATTGTGTTCCCAATATGTCGATCAAATTCATGGCATTGCGTACCTTGATAGCATAAGAAGCACTTTCAGTATCGTTGTGACGTGCTTTGATAATACCAATCAATGCGCCATCTTTGTCAAATAAAGGTCCACCACTGTTGCCACCGTAGATAGACATTCCTATTTGATAGGTTGCCAAATTGCCTTTATAGCCACTCAACGAGCTGATAATGCCATCCGCTAATTTAACTTCCTTCCCCATCGTACTGCTTAGGGGATATCCCAATGTAAAGACAAATTCTCCTACTTCTGATGTTTCTGTTTTCAAAAAATAAGGAATTTCTTCCAATCCGTGAAAATACGGATCTTCAATTTTAATAATCGCTAAATCATTTGCAGCATCCTCCTTGACCACAACAGCATTGTAAACATTGCCATTTAGCTCCGCCTCTACTCTTGTTGATTCTTTGATGAGGTGATGGCTAGTAAGCAAGTATCCCGAACGTGATACGGCAAAGGCAGTACCAGAAGCAGATATCAAATCACTTGTGCGGACTTCATTGCTTCGTACTCTAAAATATTCGTAAGTATTGTTATTGTCCTTAAAGCTCAAAATCAACATCTTGTTTTTGTCTATACTCACAAACGCATTGGTATTGATTACTTTATGGGGTAATCTCCAGCTTGCCGTATGATAAGCATTCTCGCCCTTAGGATTTATTTGTCCCATTAGTTCACCCTCTTCCCAATCTTTGTAGTTCGTAGCACCACTTAGATAGACTACATCATAACTACCCATCTTATTTTTGACTACACCAATCCTATATGCACTTTTATTGGCATGTTTGCCCAACTTTTTTTCGTATTTCCCTTCTACTGGGTCGGTTGTGTTTTCAAATCGGTGTCCCAAACCAGCCTCATTGTAAGGAGTCATGCTTGCTTTTGGCAATCTCAAGCTCTGGTATTCTTGATACGTGACAGGTTGACTGTACATTTTAGTCCATAGACTATAAAATTCTTGTAGGCTTGTACTTCCTTTAGAAACTATTGCAGCAGGCGCATGGAATGTGAAAGTATCTCCCAAGCAAGAAGTGAAACGAAGAGAATGATTGGTAAAGGATTGTTCGGTAGGTTGCATTTCAACTTTTACCCGTACAATATCGCAGAAAGAGGCTACGGAGTTGAATACCTGCTCTCTTTGAGAAGAAGTAATTGCCACACTCTTGATACCCAATTGTTGAATATAATACACCAACTGGGCTACAATGGCATTATTACCTTCATCTACTTTTTGCTGAAGCTCATCCGAAAGTTCTAAGATGGCAACATTTACGCCACTCAAAAAATCATGGATAGCTAAATTAGGATTAGAATTCTCTACCTTAATTTCTTGGGCATTGATGAATAAAGTGTGGATTAAACAGAAAAGTAAAAAGTAAACATTTTTCATGAGCTGGGGCTTTTAGAGTCCAAAAATAAAAGGTGGGGTTAATTCTGTTGGTAATATTAAAGACAAAAAACTTACCAAAATTCTTTGGAATATTCACCCAAAGCCATATGAGAAATGCCAATATTAGACGTTTTACACTGAAAGTCAATACTTTACTCCAAAAAAATCTTACACAAAAAATTACATTAGTATTACAAAAACTTGCTCATTCCTTTCTTATTCTTGATTGACATTTCGTTACATAAATGATTGATAATCAAAACTAAAATTGGGTTACAAAAAAACATAAGATATGAACAGACTCATTTTTAAGACAATAGGATGCCTCATAAAACCAACAAAGCCTTGACTGATAGCATCCTATCGGCCAAGGCTTTGTTGTTCCAAACATGAACAAAAATAATTACTCAACTATTCAATATTTACCTTTGTAAGGTGTGCTGCACCATTGGTTTCGCTGCGAACTTCGCTAGGTGAACCTACATACAGCATTTGGCTTGCACCCGATAAGTCTGCATCCAAACTATTCTCTACTCTTAGATGTGCATTGCTTGCGCCCGACAATTCTGCCTCCACATCCGTTGCTTCAAAATCGTAGGCATTCATGGTAGATGCACCAGAAAGCTCCAAAAACATTTTTTGGCTACTACCCACCAAATTCAAACTACTTGCGCCAGACATATCGACCACCAATTTCTCCGAATTTACCGAAGCATTGCAGTCACTTGCGCCCGAAATATCGAAGGAAAGCGTTTCTGCACTGAAATCTTTAACTATGGCGTGACTTGTGCCAGTCAATTCTAATTCAGACAGGTTAGGCATTGTCAAGTGTAGGTCTAATTTGCCGTTATTATGCGACTTGGAGAAAAACGACCATTTGCTATTCATAGACACCTCTAGGGTTTTTCCACCTTTATCTATGTTTACTTTTTCCAAATTTTCGTCGCTTTCATGGCTCACCAAAGTAACCTCAAAATTTTCGCCTTGCTGTACATACACATTGAAGCTACCAGAAATGTCCAATTCAGTAAAATCAGCAAAATCATAGGTTTTGGTATGGTCACTTGCTGAAATATTTGGAATCAAAAAAGCATCATCACCTAACGATTTAGCCGATACACTTGGATAATTCATTGCAGTATTTTCTTGTGTTTCATCTGCTTCAAATTCGTAATCGTCTATGCTGTCCGCTTTCCACTCCTTCAACCCTTCTTCGGTCATTAGCCATGTTTTGCCGACCATATCACCATCATAGGTATCAGTTACATTTTTCACATCGTAAATCACCTCATACCTATCTCCATACATGGATTCATCGAAGTAAACCGCTTTGCCAACAGGTACTTTTAGGGTGATGTGATACCTTTGAAAACGCCATTTATCGGATTTATCAATTTTGTAGTAAGGACTGACATACAGTGTTTCGCCATCCAACTCTGTTTGATGGACAATGTTCTCTGCAATTTTTTGTGCTGTTGAAGTGCTTCCTCCTCTTGCAGAAACTTTTTTGACAATTTCAAAATTATCTGTTTCACTCTTTTCAACATCGAGTTGGACTTTTTCTACATAAATAGCTCCTGAACCACTGTCGAAAATCACATCTCCAAAACGCATATCCGGCAAATCAAGCTCCAAAGGTGTTCCCCCGTGTTGATGTCCATGAGCATTTTCCTCATTTTTCAAGTTGGTATAATAGCCATCTTCCAATACATTCAAATGTAAAACTTGAGCATGAACATCCAAAGGTTCAGCAGGAATAACTATTTGACTTCGAGAAGAAAAATTGTTGTCGTAAGTAGTACCGCCAACTGCAATTAGACTCACCAAACTCAACACCCACAAAAACCCCAATCCTCTTGCCCAACTTGCTGACTGCAAACGCACATTGAAGGAACGACGCAAAACTGCATAGCTGATAAAAAGTATGGGAATACCGATTAAAAAGGCCGTACTAATAGATACGAGGGTTAGCGGTAGAGAAGAAGAAAATACAAATGTGACAAAAAACTTAGAAAAGGCGAATAGGCTACCAATAATAGCTATCAGCGCAGTACCCAAAGAAATGAGCATGATGACACCGAGAAAAATCAGAAATGCCTTCAATACAGAGCCGCCCGCTTTAAACACCTTTGGGGCGGCTGTTTTTACTTCTTTTGTCGCCTGTTTAAAAAAAAACTTCGTTTTTTGTCCGTTCTCGCTTTTGCTAAAATCTTCGAGCGTGTTTTTGAGATTGTCCAATCCCTCTTTCACCGTCTTTTCGATATTAGAAACATTGATGGGTTCGCCACGCATAGCAAGTTTTTGAGCAGGCGTTTTGGCTTCTGGCACTATCGCCCACAACAGAATGTAAGGTAAAACACCCCAACCACCTGTAAAGAAAGAAACAGCAAATGCAATGCGAATCCATATCGGATCTTCAATGCCAAAATAATCGCTCAAACCTGCACACACACCCCCCATAAAGGCTTCATCAGGATTTCGGTACAAGCGGCGACTTTTTTTGCGGTTATTTGCCCGTTCGCCCTTTGGCACATCTGTTGTCGAATTGCTACCATCGCCATCGACACCCGCAGTTTCATAGACATGTGCCTGTGCATGACCCGCCTCTGGCTCATCAAACTGATCTGGTAAGCCCATAATGTTGATAACGTGTGCTACATCAGAAGGCAATATTACCTGCCGCCTACTTGTCGAGAGTGCCTCTTGAAACATCTCCGCAACACGGGCTTCAATGTCTTCGAGAATTTCGTCTGCTCCTTCCTCATTGGAGAAATGTCGGTTAATAGAGTTAAGATAGCCTTCCAATCTGGTGAAAGCATCTTCTTCTATGTGGAAAAATATACCGCCTAAATTGATGCTAACTGTTTTGTTCATGATTTGGAATATTTTGAGTAGTTATGATTGTTGTTGTTGAATGAACGGTGCTAACCAGCTGATTCCAAGTAATCTTTAGTTCATTTTTAAAGGCTGTGCCATCTTGGGTTAGGCTATAATATTTGCGCGGAGGACCTTCGCCAGATTCTACCCAACGATAAGTAATCAAACCTATCTTTTTTAAACGAGTAAGAAGCGGATACAGTGTACCATGTACAACAATCATATCATTTTCTTCCAATGCGTCAATGATCGTTTTTGCGTACATTTCTTTCTCGCTCAATAAGGATAAAATACAAAACTCCAGGATTCCCCTTCGCATTTGTGCCTTTGCATGATCCAGTTTTTCTATGATTTTTTGATTCATGTCATTTGTTTATAATGATTTCAAGGTACTATGCAATACAAGGTACTGTATTTATTTTGTAGAACCAATAGTTCATTCAAAAAGTTCCACGGAAAAGCATCTTTTTTCAAAAAATTAACTTTTTTTAAGGTACTATGTGGCATTATAGTAGCTGCTTTAGCCTACTAACATCTATTGCCACTCCAAAAGTTCCCCTTCAATCTTCAATTTTTGAATGGCAAGCAAAATTATTTATTCAACTCTACAAAACCCCAAAACAAAATCACAAAGCCCCAATCTCCATCACATACTCTTCAAAGCGTTCTCGTTCCACAGCCGATTTGTTTTTGATTTTTGCTCGGTAGTTGTAAATCGTATTGACTGAATAACGCAGAAAGTTTGCAATCTTATTGCTGTCACTGATTCCCAAGCGAATTAGTGCAAATATCCGCAATTCTGTGTTGAGTAGTTCTCCTTTTTTAAGTGGAATCTTTTTATCTTCTTCCAAAAGCGCATTGAACTTTTCCACAAAATCTGGATACAAACGCAGAAAAGCATTGTCAAAATTGGTGTAAAAATCCCTCAATTCTGACTTTATAAATGCATTTGGTTCAGTCAGTTTCACCAAATCGCTGTATTGTTTGGTCAGCATCTTGTTGCGAACTATTTTGCGGTAATTTTCCAACTTGTCAATATAGGCAGCACATTGATTCAAAAAATGCCCAATGTATTCTTCCTTGATATAATTGGCTTCTTGGAGCTGATTATTGACTTCATTTAGGCGAACATTCGATTGCTGCAATTCTTGGTTCAGTTCATTGGATCGCCTATTCGATTCGTTGAGTTGTTGATTGGATTCATTCAATTGGTGATTGGTCAATTGCAGCGCATGATTCAGCTCACTCAATTGCCCATTTGCTTGTTCGAGTTCTTGGTTGAGTGAATACAGGTTTTTACGTGCATAGGCCAGTTTTCTCATTTGCAGATAAATGTATGCCAAAGCAATAATGAGTAAGATAGAAATGGCAGTAATGACAGCAAGCGCAAAACTCAATTCATTCTTTTGCTTTTTAATTTGCAGTTCATATGCATTTTTGATAATGGGATAGACCTTCGATATTTCAATTTTACGCAGTCGAGCATTGTAAAAATTGGCATCCTCTAAGGCATATTCTATGTATTTGTTGGCACGATTGATTTGCCCTTCTTGGTACAACAAAATGGCGAGACTGGTCAAGGAGGCGTTTTCTTTCACAACTGCTTGTATATCCGAGATGGCAGATAAAATTAAGTATTTCTTTTGAAAAGAGGATTCACCTTTGCGCTCATAAATACTTGCCAACGTACCCGCAGCCCTCGCATAAAAAGCTGTTCCAAAGGTCAATCGGTGTTCACACAAATCCACGTATATCCGCTCTGCTTCTTGAAGCCTGCCCTCTTCAAATGCCAAGAAACCTGCCTCCAATAAGTAAGAATCCGAATCGAATGGAACGGATTGCAGCAGCGAATCTTGGTAAAGTTTTGTTTTGGTATGATAATCAGGAGCATATTTTTCATTCAGTGTATATTCATACAGTTTTTGATAGGCTTGTTTATATGTGTAATAATAATAGTATAACCAATCCTCTTTTAATTGATTTTTCTGAATCGTTTGCATAGTTTCAATAGATTCATGTGGCATCCCTGTTGTGGTAAGGATAGCGGACAAATCTAACTTTGCTTCAATCATCCGTTCTACACCATTGAAGGAAGGGGCTAAATTCAGATTGGCATAGATATAATGCAAGGCAGAATCGAAGTTGTATTTTTTGTATTCTTCATACAACTCGTCATTCAATTGGTAGATTTCGATAGATGAATTCTGCGGGTTTTCCAGTTGTTTTTTCAGCCCATTGATTCGTAGTTGTTTGGCTGCAATATAAGTATCTCGTTGTTGAATGGTTTGGTCGAGTTTAATCAGTAGTGAATCAATGTTGGTTTGACTCCAAAGATAGAGGTTATTGAAGTAAAGAAATACACACAATATGGTAAGCTTTTTTAGCATAATCGACTCATTTGTATCTTACCGTATTTATCAAACGGCATTTATTTCAGTTTTAAGCCAAAATAGTGAATTTTATGAAATAACGCTACTAAAATCTCTCCTTTTCACTTTTTGCGCATCCACTTTTATATTTATCCCACTAATCCTTTAGTGAGCTATAAATCAGTAGCATAACTATTTTTCTAACAAATAAACATCCACTTTTTTCTACCCTACTTTTAATAAAGTTTCATTTCGCTTCAATGCTTGTTAAATTTGCAGACTAGCAACTTGCATCTGAAAAGTTAATTTTTTATTGATAACTTTGTTAGGTAGCGATACAACCCTTATCCATTTTTTTCATTCTTGGAATAAAGCGTCTATTTTCCATTTTTTGGTTGCTCTAAACTCCTACCTAAAACGACCATATAAATTCTAGTTGTCAAAAAAATGAGTGCCTATGCCCAACCTCGGTTGCAGTAGCATACGCAATGCATAGCAAACAAATAAAATAAACATTTTTATAAACTTTACTAAATACAGAGTAGAAATTATGAAGCTTAAATTACTTACAAACTTATTACTAGTGCTGATATTGCTGGTTTTTGGCCAGTTTGCCTATGCACAAAGTACCATCAGTGGCACGGTAACGGACGGCGATACCAATGAACCCTTAATTGGTGCCAACATTGTGATACCTACTACCACCACAGGTACGATTACAGATCTTGACGGACAGTATTCACTCACTGTACCAGAAGGTACAAGCCAATTACAGTTTTCTTTCATTGGCTACCAATCTCAAATCATTGACATTGAAGGAAAAAATTCTATTGACATTACCTTAAGGCCTGGTAAAGATCTGGCAGAAGTCGTGGTCGTGGGTTATGGTTCTGTTAAGAAAGAAGACGTAACAGGTGTCGTTAGCACGGTTTCGAGCGAAGACTTCAATTCGGGAGCCATTGTTTCGCCCGAACAATTATTGACAGGTAAGATTGCTGGTGTTCAGATTATTGGCAACAATGGAGAACCTGGTGGACAGACAGCAATTCGAATTAGAGGAGGTACTTCTATCAATGCAGGCAATGAACCTTTGATTGTGATTGATGGTATTCCGATAGACAACAAAGCACACGATCCAGGAGGTTTTGCTAAAGGTAGAAACCCCTTGAACTTCTTGAATCCAGACGATATCGAAACCTTCACCGTGTTGAAAGACGCTTCTGCTGCTGCCATTTATGGTTCGAGAGGGGCAAATGGTGTCATCATGATTACGACCAAAAAAGGCAAAGCAGGTCAGAAAGGTAAAGTAGATTACCACGCTTATGTTAGCACTTCTAAATTATCGAATGACAAAACAGGTATGCTCACTGCTGATGAATTTCGCAATGTAGTAACATTTGCCAAACCACAAGCACTTGAAGCTCTTGGAAGCAGCAATACTGATTGGTATAGTCAAACGCTTCAAGATGGCAAAGGACAAAATCATTCTTTGAGTTTCACAGGAGGAGCAGAAAATCTGGGTTACCGCTTATCAGGAAGTTATCAAAATATTGAAGGAATCGTGAGAGGTTCTGAAACACAAAGAACCAGTTATTCTGCCAACATTAACCAATCATTGTTCAACAATAAATTGGATGTAAATACCAGTTTGAAGGGTTCTTTTACCAAAGATCTATACGATGTTGGAGTAGTGGGAAGTGCTTTGAGTTTTGATCCCACTCAACCTGTTTTAGATCCAACAAATACTGAATTTGGTGGATATTTTGAGTATGGCAACATCAATGCGCCAAGAAATCCTATATCTGGAATCGAGCAGGTGAAAACTTCTGGTAAAACTTTCAGAAATATTGGTAGTTTGGCATTAGACTTGTACGGATTTGATTATGATAGAGTTATGTGAAAAGTGATTTGTTGTGTGCAATTATTTTCCTCTTGAAAAACATTTGTTATAATCAAAATATAGGACTCTTTTTCAAAACATTTGTTTATGAGTGTTTTAAGCATAAAATAATAAATCATTAAATATTTTCAATAATTTATTATTCACTGATTATCGAGCCGAACAAGTCTATTGAACTATAAATTTGACGATTTAATCAACGGCCTGAGTGCCAAATTAAATTTGGCTTACGACATCGCAAATATTGAAAGAAAAAAATTCCAACCTACGACTTATGTAAACCAAAGTGTTTCAGATATAGATGGAGAGTTCCGTTCTGAAAATGCCACTCGAACCAGTGGTTTATTGGAAACTTACCTCAACTACAAAACCAATTTGGGAGATAATCACACCATTGATTTGACAGGAGGATACTCTTACCAAGAATGGGCTGAGGAGTATGCTTTCTTTAGAGGTGTAGATTTGACCACTGATGTCTTTGGCATCAAGAATGCGAGAGCAGCTACCCGATTTTTGGATGTGGGTGACACCAACTTAGAGAACAAATTGATTTCTTTCTTCGGACGCTTGAACTACACGGTTATGGATCGTTACTTGTTCACCGTAAACTTCCGCCGAGACGGTTCTACCCGATTTGGACCAGACAACAGATGGGGTAATTTCCCTTCTTATGCCTTCGCTTGGCGCATTATGCAGGAAGATTTTGCATCAGGATTGGCCAATACTTTTTCTGATTTGAAATTGAGAGTAGGATATGGAACAATTGGTAATCAAGAAATTCCAAACTTTGCATACTTGGCCAAATACCGCTTGAGTCAGTCAGATGCGACCTATCAATTTGGAGATGATTTTATCTCTACTGCTCGACCTGACGGTTACGATCCTGGTTTGAAATGGGAAGAAACTACAACCCTCAATGTAGGTGTAGATTTTGGAGTTGCGAATGGTCGAATCAGTGGTTCAATTGAATACTACAAAAAAACAACAGACGACTTACTATTCACTGTAACTGTACCCGCAGGTACCAACCTTACTGACCGAGTATTGACCAACATCGGTAAAGTCGAAAACAGAGGAATTGAAGTGGCTTTGGATGCTTATGTCATCAATACAGCTGATTTGTCTTGGAACGTAGGCGTGAATGCTGCAAGAAATTCCAATGAAGTATTGGCGATTGACCGTGTGGATGGTCAAGGTCTTTTGACAGGTAATATTTCTGGTGGTGTGGGTAACAATATCCAAATCAACCAAGTAGGCTCACCTGTTCGTTCGTTCTATGTATTCCAACACAAACTGGACGCAAGTGGTAACCCTCTTAGAGACGGTGTGGACCACAACGAAGACGGAATTGCCAACAATGCTGACATCTACGAAGATTTGAACAACGACGGTATGGTAAACGATTTGGACAAACGCATTTATGAAAAACCTGCTCCTGATTGGATTTTTGGTTTAACTTCCAGCGTTAATTACAAAGGCATAGACTTAGGTTTTACGCTACGTGCCAATGTTGGAAACTTTGTTTACAACAACAATGCGTCAAATAGAGGATATCTTGACAGAATTAATGAACTAGGCAATGATATCGTAAACAATGTCCATGAATCGGTCTTAGTTACCAACTTCAATAGACCACAATATTTCTCAGACTACTATATTCAAGACGCTTCTTTCCTTCGCATGGAAAACTTGACATTGGGATACACTATTCCTAACTTGCCAAATGGCATCAACTTGAGACTCTATGCGACTGGTCAAAACTTGTTTACGCTAACCGAATACACAGGTACAGACCCAGAAGTTAGTTCAGGAGGTATTTCAGATCCAGGTATTGACAACAATCCTTATCCAAGAGCCAGAACCTTTATTTTTGGTTTGAACTTAGGATTGTAAGTCTATTTTAATATACCTCATAGGTTTTAAAAACCTATGAGGTATATATAGGTCTTATCCCTTCAAAATTAACTTTTCGTAAGGGCTATGACACAACAACTATTTACAAATCACCGTCAATTTTGTTATTTTGTAGATAGTATTTCCTAAAGAAAATAAACAATATATAAAAAGATGAAAAAAATATTTATTTACTCCTTGATGTCCCTATTTATTATGTTGGCATCTTGTACTGATCTGGATTTAGTACCAACTGATAGTACAACTCCCGATGTCTTTTTTGAAGACGAAAGTGCTTACCGTGCTTTCATTGCCAAAGTATATGCAGGACTTGCAGTAACAGGGCAAGATGGGCCTGCTGGTGAAGCAGACATTTCAAGTTTAGATGAAGGTTTCTCCAATTACCTTCGCCAATACTGGCAGTTACAAGAATTGACTACTGAAGAAGCTGTCATTGGATGGGGAGACGAAGGTCTGCCCGATTTGCACAATCACACTTGGACTTCTGCGAATCAATTTGTAAGAGCGATGTATTACCGTATCTTTTTTCAAGTGTCTATGGCAAACGAGTTTTTGAGAGAAAGTACAGATGCCAAACTAAGCAGCAGAGACGTAAGTGCTGCCGTACAAGCAGATGTAAAAGAATACCGTGCAGAAGCTCGATTCCTACGTGCATTGAGTCTTTGGCATGGAATTGACCTATTTGGTGCGATTCCTTTCTATACCGAAGAATCAAGTATTGGTTCGGATGCTCCTGCACAAGCAGACCGCACAACAGTTTTCAACTTTATCGATAGTGAATTGAGTGCCATTGAAGCCGATATGGTACCAGCTGGCGCACAAGAATATGGCAGAGCAGACCGTGCTGCATTGTGGGCTTTGCAGGCTAAATTGTACTTGAATGCAGGTGTCTATACAGGAACTGACCGCAATACCGACTGTATAACAGCCTGTAAGAAAATCATTGATAGTGGTGTATATAGTCTTGATGAAACCTATCATGAGCTTTTCATGGCAGACAACAACAAATCAAATGAAATCATTTTTGCCATTCCTTTTGATGGTCTTAAAACCCAAACTTGGGGCGGTATGACCTACCTCACCCATGCACCTATTGGTGGTAGCATGGACGACAATCCTGAGCAATTTGGTGTGAATGGTGGATGGGGTGGTCTTAGAACGACCAGTGCATTGGTTAATTTGTTCCCAGATGAAACAGGTGATATAGACGAAAGAGCTATTTTCTATACAGATGGGCAGAACAAAGAAATCAATGATATTGGTAGCTTCAACGATGGCTATGCAATCCCTAAATATGTGAATGTGACTTCGGAAGGAGAATTGGGTTCTGATTTGACCCACATTGATATAGATTATCCTATGTTCCGCTTAGCAGATGTTTACTTGATGTATGCAGAAGCGGTTTTGAGAAATGGTTCTGGTGGAGATATGGCAACTGCTGTTGGCTACATCAACCAATTGAGAGAACGTGCCTATAATGACAACAGTGGCAATATTGCAGCAGGTGATATGACTTTGGATTTCATCTTGGACGAAAGAGGTAGAGAAATGTACTGGGAAGCGCACCGCCGAACAGACTTGATTCGCTTCAATTTGTTTACAGAGAACGGCGTATGGCCTTGGAAAGGCGGTGTTGCAGAAGGAAGAACTACTGAAAGCTTCCGAAATGTTTTACCGATTCCTTTTGCTGAATTGTTGGCAAATAAAAAATTGAGTCAAAATACGGGATATTAATTTATAAGTATCGGATACCTTGAAGGTATCCGATACTTCAATTTTTAATTCAAACAATCAAATTATAAAATGAAAAATATCAAATTAATTTTAACACTTTTCATCGGAGTGTTGGTCTTTTTCGGTTGTGAAAAAGACGAAATTGACCGAGCAGCACTCACTGATTTCCCCCCTGGCATATTGAGCGTTAGTCCAGCGGATGCATCGAAAGTGGTTTTGGGAGGCTTCGATATAGTAGTCCATTTTGTAGATGGCTCTGTTTCTCCTTTGGCGAGTGCAACTGTTAAACTTTCGGATGCTGCGGGTACGGAGTTGACTTCCGCCACAAAATCTCTATCTGGTACTGCTGATTCATTGGTCATTGCAGGTGATAGCTTCAATGCAGATTCTTTGGAGGTAGGTTCCTATCAAATCACCGTCAATGTGACCGATTCAAAAGGTCAATCATTGGATCGTACTATCAATTTTGAAATTACTGCTTCTTTATATGCAGCCGTATTAGACGAACTATACTTGGCAGGTGGCTACAATGGATGGGGAGCAGATGCTTTTGAATTGGTAGCTGACAATACATGGGAGCTGAAAGGAGTGAACTTAGAAGGAGGTGCATGGAAATTGAAAAACTGTGTCAGTTGGTGTATGGACGATTGGGGAGATAGCGACTGCAACGGAGTTGTTGAATTGACAACTGGTGGCGGTCCTGACACAAATTGTGGATATACAGGCGAAGTCAATTTCCGCTTCAATGATGCAACTTTGGCTTATACACTCACTCCTACTGTCAGCCTTGAAGGAAACCTTCAAAGTTTGTATCTACATGGCAATTTCAATGATTTTGAAGGCAATCAATATACTTTCAACCAAACTGAAGACAATACTTGGGTTTTGAACGAAATCGCATTGGTTCCTGGCGACCGTTTCCGTTTTTCGGAACAGCCTTTTTCTATGGGTAAACTCTATGGAGCTTCTGAAGAGGATGGTATTGCAGCAGAATTTGGTCCAAACATCGTTTTTGGCATGGATGAAGCCTACTACAAAGTGACTTTCAATGACAAAACTTTGGCATACAGTTTTGAATATGTGCGAGATGTGCCAAAAATCGAAACACTGGCAATCATCGGCTCGGCTACTCCAAATGGTTGGAATGACCCCGATACTGATATGAGCGATGAGGATGGGGATGGTATCTATACACTTACGGCTGCTCTGATGGAGGGGGAAATTAAGTTTAGAGCCAATAACGAATGGGCTGGTCTTGATTGGGGAGGTGCCGACTTTCCAAGTGGTGTAGGTGTTCAAGGAGGTGGCAACATCGTTGTGGAACCTGGTTTTTACAACATCACCTTCAATTCCAATACGTTAGAGTACAGTTTTGAAGTGGCTACTTTAGGTGTGATTGGCTCAGCAACCCCTGGTGGATGGGATGCAGAAACCAGGATGAAGCACGTTGGCGGCGGGATCTATCGAATGGTGCTTGGTCTGAATGATGGCGAAGCCAAATTTAGAGGGAACAATGACTGGCCTATCAACTGGGGTTCTGGCGATTTTCCTGTTGGTTTGGGTACACAAGACGGTTCAAATATTCCTGTCAGCAAAGGGCTTTACATGATCAGTATCAACGCCTTAACGGGTGATTACAGCTTTGGCCCTGCAACAGTGGGTATTATTGGTGACGCAACTCCTGGTGGATGGGGCGAAGATACCGATATGACGGTTGATGCAGACAATCCTGCTATCTTGAGAGGTACGTTTGACTTGGTGGATGGTGAAGCCAAATTTAGAGCCAACAATGACTGGCCCATCAACTGGGGTGCAGGTGATTTCCCTTCTGGTGTAGGTACGCTTGATGGTTCAAATATTCCTGTTTCGGCTGGTACTTACAATGTTACTTTCAATGTGAATACGGGAGAATATTCTTTTGAGTAAATACGACTGACGTTTTTTACAAAACAAGGTCGTTTGGCTGCAATAAATGAAAAAGGCTGTTTTACTTTTGGAGTAAGACAGCCTTTTTTTATTTACCTTTAGCTTTAAAAATGGTTTCCAAACCCTGATTCTTCCAATTGAAATCCCAAACCCTTGAAAAAACTACACTTCTTCCTCCTCGCCCTTCTCGCTTCAATGATAGGCATTTATCCCCTACTCTATTTTGTAGTCGACATGTCAAATGAAGGTTTACTTGGTGGAAAACCACCCCAACTTTTTCAAAATCACCTCTGGCATTTTTTATTCTATACCCACATCGCTTTGGGAGGAATTGCCTTGCTCACAGGTTGGTCTCAATTCAGTGAAAAATTGCGGAAGAAAAGATTGAATTTACACCGTAATCTGGGCAAAATCTATGTCATTTCAGTTTTGTTGAGTGGCATTGCAGGACTTTACATCGCTTTGTATGCAACAGGTGGAATCATTACAATTCTCGGCTTTGCTACCCTTGCCGTATTGTGGCTTTTCACAACCTTCAAAGCATATACTGCTATACAACAAAAACAAATAACTGCTCACCAACAATGGATGATTCGGAGTTATGCCTTGACATTCGGAGCAGTCACACTTAGAATTTGGCTACCTTTCCTGCAAGGGGTTTTGGGAATGACCTTTATCAATGCTTATTTAATCGTTGCTTGGTTGGCTTGGATTCCCAACTTGTTGTTTGCGGAGTGGTTAGTGAGGAAGGACGAGCTTCTGGAATATGGCAAAAAGTTTGATTAAATGGTCAAAAATTTTTATTTTTAGTTTTTCAATGATTTTTTGATTCCATGAAACAAAATAAAACTCGCCGACTTGCTGCCATCATGTTTACCGACATTGTGGGTTACACTGCGTTGATGCAACAGGACGAAGGTACTGCTGCAAAGGTAAGAATGATCCATAGAAAAGAGTTTGAACGTTGTCACCAACTCTACAATGGTGAAATATTGCAGTACTTTGGTGATGGCACATTGAGTGTTTTTCAGAGTTGCGTTGAAGCAGTAGAATGCGCTATTTCATTACAAAAATCTTTGAATCAAGAAATTGCAATTCCACTTCGTATTGGCTTGCATGTGGGAGATATTGTTTTTGATGGAACAGAAGTATATGGTGATGGGGTCAATTTGGCTTCTCGAATAGAGGGCATGGGGATTGGAGGTGGAATATTGCTATCTGGAAAACTAAACGATGATCTCAAAAATCATCCCCAAATTTCAACTTCGTCTTTGGGCTATTTTGAATTGAAGAATATAAAAAAGCCGGTTGAGGTTTTTTCTGTGACCAATGAAGGTATTAACGTTCCTGCAAGATTTGAATTAAAAGGGAAACAAAAAAAGATACTTAAAACCATTGCTGTTCTTCCTTTTGTGAATATGAGTTCTGATAAAGAAAACGAATATTTCAGTGATGGGGTGACAGAAGAAATCATCAATGCCTTATCAAAAATAAATAGCTTAAAAGTAACCTCTCGTACTTCGTCTTTTTTCTTTAAAAACAAAAAGATACCTATTCGACAAATCGGGGAGGAACTGAATGTGGCAATCATTTTAGAAGGAAGTATTCGTTTGGCAAAAAATAAGGTGCGAATCACTGCACAGTTGATTGATGTGACTGATGATTTTCATTTTTGGTCTGAAACTTTTGACCGTTCGCTGGAAGATATTTTTGAAGTACAGGATGAAATCAGTCTATTGATTGCAGATAAACTCAGAGAACATTTAGGACATTTCGACATTGAAGATCACTTGGTAGATGCGCCGGAGGTAAATGTTGACGTTTACAAGCGCTACTTGAAAAGCAGGTATTATTTATTGAAAATGACCAAGCCTGACCTTGAAAAAGGCATGCAAATTTTAGAAGCCATCATCAAAGAACAACCCAAATTTGCACTTGCTTATTTGGGAATACATTTAGGATATACCCTATTGGGTACAATTGGTTTGATGCCTGCTAAAGATGCTTTTGGAGAAGGGCAAATTTATTTAGACAAAGCCATTGAGATAGATGAGAATTTACATGAATGTCAACTTCAACTTTCCTACATTTATTTCCTTCAAAAATGGGATTTGACATCCGCTTATAAACATTTGCAGAAAGCGTTTACAATTCGTCCAACGGTTGAGTATTACCAAAGTATGGCTTCCTTATTGGTTGCCGAGGGAAAAACTGCGGCCGCTTTTCATTATATAGACACCGCTTTACAACTCGATCCTTTTTCCGCCATCAATTACCACTTGAAGGGGTTTATTTTCTATACCCAAGAAAAATATGACCAAGCCATTGAATGGTTTCAAAAGAGTGTAGAATTGAAAACCAACTTTGTCATTTCAAATTTATATTGGGGTCAATCGCTTTTGTTGATGAATCGTCTGGAAGAAGGATTGTCGTTCTTTCAGAGTCTTCCTTCAGATGAATCCAGAGATGTGATGAAGCTTGGAGGTACGACACTTGCCTATGCTGCATTGGGAGATAAAACAAAGGCAAAAAAAGGAATTGCAAAATTGGAGATGGCTCTTCAATCAGAGTTTATGGAAAGGGCCATCAATTTTCTTATCACTTGTCATACTTTTTTGGGAAATCTTACTGAGGCACTTCAATTGGTCAGTCAAGGAATAGAGTACCGTTTACCAATGGTGGTGTATATGAACGTTGAGCCAACGCTCAAACCACTTCGCTCACTTCCTCATTTTCAATCTTTGATGTATCAGGTGTTGGGTGAAGGAAGCAGTTTTGATGTGTCCACAAGTAAATATAAAAAGTCATTGATAGACCAAGAATTAATGGCGGAGTACAAACAAAGATTGGACAAACTAATGAAGGAAGAAAAACCTTTTCTCGACCCTCATCTAAGCCTTCGTAGCCTTGCTCAAATGATGAATATGCCTCCCAATCAACTATCTCAATTAATGAACGAAGAAATGAACAAGAATTTCTCAGAATATATCAATACCTACCGAGTGGAGGACTTCAAACTCAAAGCTGCAGACCCTTCTTATCAACACTTAACTATCCTTGGTCTGGCTTTTGAAAGTGGCTTCAATTCAAAGACAGTCTTCAATACTTTCTTCAAAAAAATGATAGGTAAAACACCAAGTGCCTATTGGAAGGAAGTTGTGAGATAAATGATGGTAAATTGGTTCGGGTTTCTAAATCAGAACTATTTACACAGAGGCTTCATTTACCTTTGCAGTATGAAAAGTAGAAGATACTATTTCATGTATTTTTTTTAACTTAACTCTTAGTAAATGAATTCCAATAAAATGAAAGCCATAGTATGTACGCAATACGGCTCAACAGATGTTTTACAAGTACAAGAAGTAGATAAACCAACTCCAAAAGAAAATGAAATTTTGATAAAAATATCTGCTTCCTCTATTACAACAGCAGATACCATGATGCGAAGAGGAACACCTTTGTATGGCAGGTTATTTATTGGATTAACCAAACCCAAACACCCGATTACAGGAACAGGTTTTGCGGGTGTAATAGAATCCGTGGGAAAAGCAGTCACATTGTTCAAAGAAGGAGATGAAGTTTTTGGAGAAACAACTTTGGGGTTTGGCACAAATGCTGAGTATGTCTGCATTGCAGAAGATGGATTGCTTACTAAAAAGCCTTCAAACATTACCTTTGAAGAAGCAGCTACTGTTTGTGACGGTGCTTTGACTTCTTTAAATTTTCTTCAAAATATTGCCAAAATTCAGCGTGGACAATCTATATTAATCAATGGCGCATCTGGAAGTTTGGGAACATCCGCAGTACAACTCGCCAAACAATTTGGGGTAATAGTAACAGGAGTGTGTAGTAGTTCTAATGTGGAGATGGTGAAAGCATTGGGAGCAGATGAGGTAATTGATCATACAAAAACAGATTTTACAAAAAATGGAAAAACCTACGATGTGGTTTTCGATACCATAGGTAAAAGTTCATTCTCCTACTGCAAAAAATCATTGAGCGAAAATGGGTTATACATTTCACCTGTTTTAAGTATATCGCTTCTCTTTCAAATGTTGTGGACTTCAAAGATGAGCCGCAAAAAAGCTCTATTTTCGGCTACGGGTTTGTTACCTATCCCTGAACTCAGCATCATGCTTCGAAAACTAAAAGAGCTACTTGAAGCAAATAAATTATCAATGCTGATAGATAAAAAGTACAATTTGGAGCAAGTTGCTGAAGCACATAAATACATTGATACAGGGCGGAAGAAGGGAAATGTAGTAGCGATTTGTTGACATTCACTGAGGCAACAAATGAACAGGTCAACTTTAGTTGAAACAAATTGTTCAATAATGGGTAGAAACTTGTCTTCAATCTGCTACATTCTTTCCTACATAAACTTAAACACAACCCATAAAATGCCAAATAAACTTTCACAAAATTCTTCACCTGATCCCGAAAAAATTCTATGGAAAATGTTTGCCAGTAATTTCTTCCAAGGATTGCTGATTGTCGCACCAATCGCCATCACCATCTATTTGATTTACTGGCTCTTATCTTTTTTAGATGACATCATCCCCGTTAGTATCCCAGGCTTGGGTTTGTTCCTTCTCATCAGCATCATCACCTTTGTAGGATACCTGAGCAGAAATTATTTGGTCAAACCTGTATTGAGAGAATTGGAGAATTTTATGGCAAAAATGCCTTTGGTCAAAATCATTTTTTCATCGGTCAAGGACTTGTTTGTTGCTTTTTTGAGTGAAGAACGAAAGCTGGAAAGTCCTGTTTTTGTGATTGTCAACCGAGAATCCAATATCAAACGATTGGGTTTTGTGACCAATGACGATATGAGTAGTTTGGGCTTGAATGGAGAGGTAGCAGTCTATTTTCCACACTCTTATAATTTTTCGGGCAATCTATTCATCGTTCCTCGTGAAAACATCATTCCTATCAAAAATCTCACATCTTCCCAAGCCATGAAGCTGATTATTTCGGGTGGTGTGGCGCAAATCAATGTAGATGAATCAGTTCAGATTGAAGTGAATGTCGATGAAAGTGATAAGATTGAATTGACGATTGAAGGAGAGGTTTCGGATGCAAAAGTAGAATAACGACATTTAACGTTTTTTTTCTAAACCAATTACAAGGCTTTTCGGTTATTGAAGCGATAAATGAATCGAAACAACCGTATGAATGAAATGCTCAAAGTCCACCAACTCACCAAATCCTTTCGCAGTGGTGGCAAAGTTTTGACCGTATTAGAAGATGTCAGTTTTAGTATTTACAAAGGCGATGCCGTAGCGATTGTAGGCCCTTCGGGAAGTGGAAAAACAACCCTACTCGGCTTGTGTGCAGGTTTAGACCGAGCAACTTCTGGCAGTGTCGAAATCAAAGGTCAACGCATTGACCAACTTTCGGAGGACGAAAGAGCGGCTATCCGCAACAAACATATTGGCTTTATCTTCCAAAATTTTCAGCTACTCCCAACCCTTACTGCTCTCGAAAATGTGATGGTTCCTTTAGAGTTGAGAGGCGAAAAAAATATCTATAAACAGTCAATGGAACTCTTGGAACGTGTGGGACTCGCAGATCGACACCACCATTATCCTTCTCAACTTTCGGGTGGTGAACAGCAAAGAGTCGCCTTGGCCCGTGCCTTCTCCAACCGACCAGAAATTCTTTTTGCAGATGAACCTACAGGCAATCTCGATGAAGAAACGAGTGAGAAAGTCGAAGAATTGCTTTTTGACCTCAACAAAGAGGCTGGTACAACTTTGATTATTGTCACACACGACCTCGAATTGGCTGGCAAAACGCAACGGATTATTCAATTGAAGGGAGGAAGGGTGATTGAAGATAGGGCAACAGCAGTGGAAATGGTATAAATGGTTGAATGGTTGAATGGTTGAATGGTTGAATGGTTGAATGGTTGAATTACTAAATTTACAAAAAAACAACATCAAAACATTAACACACCAAAAAATTAAGACTTTAACACATCAAAACACTAACACATAAAAAACAAAAAAATATGCAATACAGACGACTCGGAAAATCTGGCTTACAAGTCAGTACATTATCATTTGGTGCATGGATCACCTTTGGCAAACAAATTGCTGAAGATGTAGCCACAGATTTGATGAAAACCGCTTATGATGGCGGCATCAACTTTTTTGACAATGCAGAGGCCTATGCCGCAGGAGAAGCAGAGCGGGTAATGGGGCGTATCTTCAACAAAATGCAATGGGATCGTTCCAGTTTCTTGGTGTCGAGCAAAGTCTATTTTGGAGATGGCGGTCGAAAACCCAACCAAACGGGGTTGAGCCGCAAACACATCATGGAAGCTTGTGAGGCAGCCTTGAAAAGATTGCAGGTGGATTACCTCGACCTATTTTTCTGCCACCGTCCCGATAAAAATACGCCGATTGAAGAAACCGTTTGGGCGATGAATCACCTGATTCAACAAGGTAAAATCTTGTATTGGGGAACATCTGAGTGGAGCGCACAGGAAATCACCGAAGCCCATGCAGCCGCCGCTCGATACAGTTTGATTGGCCCTACGATGGAGCAGCCACAATACAATATGTTGCACCGTGAGCGTTTTGAAATAGAATATGGACAGCTCTACAAAAACTTCGGAATGGGTACAACGATTTGGTCTCCATTGGCTTCTGGTATTTTGACTGGAAAATATAATGAGGGTATTCCCGACGAAAAAACCCGCCTAACGATGGAAGGCATGGAATGGCTCAAAGACGGTACATTGGTCGAAAAAAACCTCCAAAAGGTTAGAAATTTGTCTGCTTATGCCGACACTTTGGGAATTTCTATGCCGAACTTGGCTTTGGCTTGGTGCGTCAAAAATCCTAATGTCAGCACGGTTATTTTGGGTGCGTCAAAGGTAAGTCACCTAGAAGAAAACCTGAAAACACTGGATTATGTGAATCAATTGACCGATGAGGTAATGATTAAAATTGACGATATTTTGGGTAATAAACCTGCAAAGCCAATGTGGTAAAACTACTCTAAAATGATATTCAACCCTCTTTACAAAAATAATGTAAAGGGGTTTTTTTTTTGCATCAAAAAACAGAAGTAAATTTGGATGTAATCAGTTTTCCTTCTTCAAAACTGATTCTTTTTGAATCAATGCCAAAACACCACAAATCATAAAAAACAGACACAAAACAATCAATCCCCATTGTGAAAGAGTCGGTACTGTTGGAGGATAAGGTTGGACTGTAACAGTAAAATCTAAATCTCCATTGGAATTGTAACTATGTGTTGATGAAACAAAGTTGCCTCCTGGATAATTGGAGAGGGAACTTGAGGTAGCTCCCATTGCATTGGTATCTCCATCTAAGTTGTCGACTACAAAACGGTAAATCGTTCCATCATTTTTTACAGGAAATGGAATACTTAAGTCAAATTCTATTTGTTGTCCAGAAGTTAGTTCAACAGGAAAAACGAGAGTAGCAACCGCATTGGTCGGAATAGAATTCCCTTCTCCAGGTTCTTCGGCAATATAAAGTTCGTAAGTTCCTGCTTGTGACAAACAACATGAAAATCCTCCTCCTGTAAGACGAACCCTCACAATTTCTCCATTTGCACAACTCGTAAAAGTTTGACCAATAAAATCATCTCCATCAAAAGAGGTAGAACCTAAGAGAGTCGTAGGTTGTACGACACACTGAGCCTGTAAATACAGGGGAGAAATAAAGAAAATCCCTATCATTAACAACAGAAATAATTTGTTGAAAATTAATATGTTGTGTGGTGTAGGTAAATTTGAAAAAGTTTTTATTGTAAACATTTTATTAAGTTTGGGCAGGTAAAAACGCAAATCCTATTTGCTAAAATACTAAAATTTTGGAAGTTCGATATGAAATATTGACTACATTGTCATTCTAAAAAAATAAAATTTTAAGCTATGAAACCTCTTTCTATTCTCTGCAAAGAAACCTGCAACATCGCCCAAGAAGTCGCTCAGTTCATTGCGGCAGAACTCGACAAGGTTCAAACCGACCAAATTGAAGTAAAAGATCTCAATCAGTTGGTGAGTTATGTCGACACAACTTCCGAAAAACGCCTCATTGCAGCTTTGCAGAAAATTCTCCCCGAATCAGGCTTTATTGCAGAAGAAAACACAGTGGCCCAAAACCGCAACAAAGAATGGCAATGGATCATTGACCCTTTGGACGGTACGACCAATTTTTTGCACCACATTCCATCTTTTGCCATCAGCATTGGATTGATGCACAAGGAAGAAATCGTATTGGGTGTGGTCTTGGAAATCAACCGAATGGAATGTTTTTCGGCTTGGAAAAATGGAGGAGCATACCTCAATGGTCAGCCGATTCAGGTATCTCAAAATCCTCTTTTGAAAAACGGACTTTTCGCCACAGGTTTTCCCTACTACGATTTTAGCATTGTAGAAAGTTACCTCAAGGTGCTGCAATATTTTATCCGTGAAACACGGGGTATCAGACGTTTGGGAGCAGCAGCCGTTGATTTGTGTTATGTGGCGTGTGGGCGATTTGATGGTTTTTGGGAACACAGTTTGAGTCCGTGGGATGTGGCTGCGGGGAGTTTGATTGTGCAGGAAGCGGGTGGTGTAGTGACGGACTTCAAAGGCGGAAAAGACTACTTGTTTGGGCGTGAAATCGTGGCAAGTAGTCGGGCAATTGAAGCGGAGTTTTTTGCAGCGGTTTCGGAACATCTTGGGTAAAGATAACCCACAACGCAAACTTTGGCAATAGTTGGGGTGAGCGCATATTAAATCGATACGAAGACGAACTGTATTAAAAAGCAAGCAAAAATCGGATTATTTTTTAAATTGGTTATTTTATTCAATATGTTCTTTGAATTTATTGTGATAATCATCTTGAAATTTGACACCTGATTTAACGACGGCAAAAGTTTGCCTAAGCAGCTTGTTGATAACAGCAACTTTAGCTACCTTGTATGGCTTTCCTTTTGATCGGAGTCTATTGAAAAGTTCTTTACATTCTTTATTGAATCGTATAGCTGCTCTTGTAGCATTGAAAAGAACTGTCCTAATTTGAGCTGGACCAGCTTTTGAAATGCGTCCTTTTCGATACACAGAAGAACCCGATTGATGAGTCAAAGGCACTAAGGCCTACAAACTTAACCAATTGTTTAGAATTTGTAAATAATTCAAAGCCATTAGTATATGTGTATAGTAATTGGGCTGATTTTTCGCCAATACCCTTAACAGAACAGGCAAGTTCTTTGAATTTATCGAAACCAATGTCAGTCAAGGCATCCAATTCTTGTTTGATTTTTCGAATATTGTCTTGTATCGTATTCAATACGTCTTGAAAAGCTTCTAAGACAACATCTGGTGTGTAAAGACACTGCATAAGGCTATGAATTTGATTTTTAGTCTGTCGTTCCTGCTTTTCAAAGGCATTAAGAGCCATTTGCATTTTTTTTCTCTTTTGAATATCCTCATTAGGCATTTGAAAATCAGGCAAATCAAGTGTCTTTCCAGCTATTGCTAAAGCTCTTGCTGCTTGCTTATCATCTTTTGCAGTAATGCCTAAGACTTTCATAAAAGCACTGCTTTTTTGTGGATTAATCAATTTAATAGAGCAGTTGGATTTGTCTAAAGAATGAAGCAACTTATCACTGTAAGTGCCAGTAGGTTCTAAAACAAAAGTAATATGTTGTTCATCAAAACCTTGTAAGAATACCTCTATGGATTTCATTGTATTTTCGATTTGATAATCAACCCAGTGGTTATCTTCTTGATAAGCAATGTCTAAAGTCTTGTTACTTACATCTATACCGATAATTAGAGAATTCATAAAGTAATAAATTGAATGTTAAACTAATAATGATGAAATATATCCTATGAAATCTGCGTCGTGACTCAGGCTTTATGCCTACTGAACTGTCCGATTTTTATGGGATATAAAGAACGAGGGCTAACGTCTAATACGGTCTCTAAGGACTACTTTTGAATCAGTTTACCCTCGTTCTTAATTTTAATCAATATATTATTTTTATTACAACTTTTGTACTTTTTCCTCTTGGAGCGATGTACGACTTTTGTAGTTTTCTGTTGATAGAAAGTTGATTTTCTTCCTTTTGATACATTTTTAAATGAAACTACAAAAGTCTAAGGCAAATTAAAAATTCCAACAATACTTTGTAATATTGTTGGAAGATGGGTTTGGTTTATATTCCCCCAAAACAAACAAGCCAACAATAGCGAGAATTTCGGCAACATCTAACAGATTCCCCAACAAGTGAAGCGTCATCGGATAAATGTCGCCGAACCCTAAAGGTGTTCCGACAAATTGGAATGTTCCATAGGCGAATTTCTCCTACATTTTCTCCTCATCTTAACAACAAACAAACAGCGTAGAGACGTTTTACCAAAACGTCTTCCATAGCCGCATCCTCACCAAAATGGGTAAATTACTTGATTATAAACCCCATACGTAGCCCACGAATTAATTCGTGGGCTACGTATGGGAGGAGTAAATTCATAAAAAATCATCCTCACCAAAATGGATAAATCAACAATAATTCAAATAATATCTCCCCTCCGTTTGGAGGCGGTGGGGGAGGTATATCCTCACCAAAATGGATAATAGTCCGAACTTCTCTCGAAAATTCTGTCTTAACGATGGAGATTGAGGTTTTAATCCTCACCAAAATGGATAATAGTCCGAACAGGCACAATATTTTCTCAACGTAGTGCGAAAAAGAAGTTTTAATCCTCACCAAAATGGATAATAGTCCGAACCTTGCAAGCTCGTCAGTTTTCGACACAAGGATCCATCGTTTTAATCCTCACCAAAATGGATAATAGTCCGAACAGCGACAGTGATTTCTACTATAGCGCACAAAAATTCGTTTTAATCCTCACCAAAATGGATAATAGTCCGAACGGATCGTCAATTATCGGACTCTCTGCGCAACATGCAGTTTTAATCCTCACCAAAATGGATAATAGTCCGAACTCCGTCCTACACGGAGCCCGCAGCTCCTGCCATTATCGTTTTAATCCTCACCAAAATGGATAATAGTCCGAACGCCTTTTCTCTTGAACTAGGGGAAGAGGCGGAAGTAGTTTTAATCCTCACCAAAATGGATAATAGTCCGAACCACCCAATGGTTCCGTGATCAGAAAACGACCATGGTTTTAATCCTCACCAAAATGGATAATAGTCCGAACACCCTCACCGCTCAAACTGCGCTATTCAATAGTGACAGTTTTAATCCTCACCAAAATGGATAATAGTCCGAACTGTACTGGTACTCCCATACGCTGTGTACGATGAGTAGTTTTAATCCTCACCAAAATGGATAATAGTCCGAACCCTCAATTATATGTTTCTCATTAAATATCAATTAATTGCGTCATTTGTTTTCTCCGCAAAAATGCCCAAATTGACAATCTTCAAAATTTACCCTCTTTTACGCATTAAATGATAATTGTATCCAAGTCACATATTCTTGCTTCAAAAATAACCCATTCAAGCCAATTTTCCAAACCTCATTCACCTTCACCAAACTCCCACCAACTCCGTAAGAAAATTCCTCCGAAACCCCATACGTAGCCCACGAATTAATTCGTGGGCTACGTATGGGAGGAGTAAATTCATAAAAAATCATCCTCACCAAAATGGATAAATCAACAATAATTCAAATAATATCTCCCCTCCGTTTGGAGGGTGGGGGAGGTATATCCTCACCAAAATGGATAATAGTCCGAACTGCTTAATTAAACAAGTAGGTACAACTGGAGACGTGGTTTTAATCCTCACCAAAATGGATAATAGTCCGAACCGCTTCGGTCGGACTCTACAACGTAGCCTACTACAGGGTTTTAATCCTCACCAAAATGGATAATAGTCCGAACTGTCCGAAAAAGGTATGGTTACAGTGAAAAAACGCTAGTTTTAATCCTCACCAAAATGGATAATAGTCCGAACACCGCGCCAATTTATGGGCCGGAAACGAGTGGGTAGTTTTAATCCTCACCAAAATGGATAATAGTCCGAACAGGTAGTAAATCACTTATCAAAGTGAAAGACTTTGCAGTTTTAATCCTCACCAAAATGGATAATAGTCCGAACTTCAAGAGGAAATAGACAACTCCCCTTTTTATGCAGAGTTTTAATCCTCACCAAAATGGATAATAGTCCGAACAGTCATCAATATCGATGATCTACGGAATGAGTATTGGTTTTAATCCTCACCAAAATGGATAATAGTCCGAACTGCATCGGAGGATGCATTGGAATGTGGGTTGTGATGTTTTAATCCTCACCAAAATGGATAATAGTCCGAACTGCTAACATCCGATACGCCTCCTTCTAAGGAGGATTGTTTTAATCCTCACCAAAATGGATAATAGTCCGAACTGGAAATGGTGGCAATAATAAGCTGCCTTGAGGCAGTGTTTTAATCCTCACCAAAATGGATAATAGTCCGAACGCCAAATACAAGTCACAGGGCTTGTTTGGCAAAACTGTTTTAATCCTCACCAAAATGGATAATAGTCCGAACTTTGCTTCTCTGCTGTGCTGGCGTTTCGGCCCAGAAGTTTTAATCCTCACCAAAATGGATAATAGTCCGAACGCCTTCTAGAAACCGTCACTCTGTACTTTAATGATGGGGTTTTAATCCTCACCAAAATGGATAATAGTCCGAACTTGAAGCATGACGGGGGGGGCACTCTTACAGAAAGGTTTTAATCCTCACCAAAATGGATAATAGTCCGAACCCTCAATTATATGTTTCTCATTAAATATCAATTAATTGCGTCATTTGTTTTTCCCGCAAAAATGCCCAAATTGACAATCTTCAAAATTTACCCCCTTTTACGCATTAAATGATAACTGTATCCAACTCTCCCAAAAGAGCATCTTTGTCATTGGGTTTTCCGCCCATAACCAACATTTTTTGAAGCTGCTTTTTGCCCACCTCCAAAACCAAAATCTGGTTTTTGGGATTTTGAGAAGTACTCACCTTATGATTGAGCCACTCCAAGAGCGTTTGTACTTGATACTCGTGCATCGTACCCAAAAATACAGAATATTGCACACGAAGCAAACCATTTTCAATTAATTTGTCAGCTATTTTTTTTCGCAGACCATCCTCTTCTATATCATAGCATATCAAATGCGCCATTACCGTATGTTTTTAGATTGATTCATCCTCAAAAAAATCTTCCTCCTCCACTTGATTTTCTCCACCTTCTTGACTTTTATCCAATAATCTCTTTGCAAACTCCCCTGCAAATCGGTGAATGTGATTTTTGATGCTCAATTCTTTGCCATTGAAGTCCTTCAAGTTCTTCTTCATCGCTTTGTTGAACAAGGGAATCCATACCGCCTTTCCAGCCTTAGCCAGAAAAATCCCTCCATCCTTTTCTTCAAAATGTGTTTTCATCAATGGATTCTTTAGACAGTATTCGATCAACAAGGCATCAATCCACGGACGAAAAGGCTCAATCATGTCATACACAAAAGTCGGTTTCCCAATCGCATCAGCGTGCAGCACTCCAAAATGAGCATCCAAACCCGCTGCAAAAATGGCACCCTCGACCACCGTATAGAGCATCCCATACAGGTAGTTCAGTACCGAATTGAAGTAGTCCAAAGCAGGTCTTCTGCTTCGTTTCGCAAATTGATATTCTTCAGGCAGACAAGCAGAAACGATTCGCCAATATTGATGCGCCATAGCCCCTTCCTGCCCCATCAATTGAAAGCGACATTCAGCAAGAACATGCCCGTTCCATTCCGATAGCTTATCGGTTTTTTCTTCAATATAGGCAATCACCTCCTCCAATAAATCTGCTTCCAAAAGTGTACTGTCCAATAGATACTTCAAGTTGGCTATTTGGTGCTTCGCTTTGGCACCAAATAGCTCAATAATCCATTGTGTACCCATTGTTTCAGAAGCCATCACTACCTGTTGTCGCCTAATCCTTGCCGACTGCTCAAAGTAGCGGCTTTGGGTTCGCAGCATAATTTTGCCATCACTCCCTGCAATAAACACAGGAATCTGAAACTCAGCCGAAAGCAACAGCGCATCCGAACTAATAGAGCAAGGTCGGGTAATCAAAATACTGCTTACCCGATGCGGACTAAACCGCACTTTTTTGTCCTTGCTCACCACTTGAAAACTCCCCCTCGACTTCTTCAAAAAAAGTCCATAAGTGTCTAAAACCAACTGCATAGGTTCTCATTTTTTTTTTGTCAAGCAAAATAAGGAAACTCCTTCCAACTAAAACTGTCATACACATCAGGCGGGTCGATTGCATTTTCATAGCGGTTCCGCAGCTTCAAAAACCGCTCAGAACGGTCGCCCAACACATAACCCACAAAAGCAATCTTCCCCTGAACCTGTTGTTGAAAACGAACCACCCATTTCGAGCCACTTTCTGCAAAGCGGTTTTGGCTTTCCATCACGATTTGCAGCCGTTCCAAATCCTTCTCTATGTTGTCCAACATCTCATCAGGCACCTCCACTTTCTGCCCCAACTTCAATCCCGTCACCTCCTTCACATCCTTCGGCCCAAACTGTTTCAGCTTGTTCTCATTGAGCATAAACCCATGACTACGAACAATGTCGTCAATCTCCCTTCGGTGTTGCTCTACAATCGGCACATTGCCCGAAAAACTCATATCATCCGCATAGCGGGTATAGGTCAGTCTATGTCGAAGCGCAAACTGCCACAACTCACCATCCAAAGCCACCGTCGCAAAATTGGACAACACAGGTGAAGTCGGTGCACCCATCGGCAATCTCCCCTGATGCGTACACAACTGCGCCATCAATTCAACCACCGCATCCTCACACCGAAAAGGAGGCTGATCAAACACCCTATACACATCTGCAATCTTGACATGATGGAAAAAGTCCTTCATATCCACATTCAGCAAACAGTCGTGTCCCAAGTGTCGCTCGGCATTTGTGATGATGTTTCGGGGGGCAGGGTCGTGTTTTTGGTTCACCATAAAACCATAAGCAGCAGGCGTTTTGGCATAGTAATAGACCGCTTGTAGAAAAACATTGAGGGTGCGCTGCACTGCTTTGAGAGGCGGTGCAGGGTCTTCAATCCAACGCTCAGAACCATCTTTTTTGGGGATGGTAAATACACGGTATTCAGGCTGCCCCGCCATCAACTGCAATTGATGCGCCTCAACACCCAACAATACTTCCAACTGCGACATCGTGCGAAGCCCCTGAATAATTTCGCTCCTTTTGGCGAGCTGTTTTTTACTCCAAAATTTCAGCATAGTCTATCCAATTTTTGCGTTAACGAGAAAAAAAACATCCTCACCGAAATGGATAAATTACTTGATTATAAACCCCATACATAGCCCTCGAATTAATTCTATCTGTGCCTTTAAGTTTTTGACAAGTTCTTGGAGCATGAAACAGGGATTTGACCCTTCTTGATTGTATTGGTTTCCGCATTGATTGTTTATATTACTTAAACCCACCCCTTACCCCTCCCAAGAGGGGAATTTCCCACTTGGTACAAGTATTCCCCTCCTTGGAGGGGCAGGGGTGGGTTGCGATTTATTCCTTTTTAATGTGAAGACCTATAGTAAAAAAAAGGGGAAAGAGGAGTTAAGAACAGATTGCTGTTTGAAGATGGAGCGAAGCGGAATCAAGTTTCAATCTGTTTAGCCTCTTTTTTCTTTTTTTGCGTGAAGCAATCAAGTCAGGTCTTGATTTTTGGTTCTTTTTATCAAGAAAAAGAACAGGCAAAAGTACCTACACCAATACAAGAAATAGTATTTATTTTTAAAGGCACACCTCGAATTAATTCGTTGGCTACGCATGGGAAGAGTAAATTCACAAAAAATCACTCCATCACCAAAATAAATAAATCAACAAAAATTCAAATAATACCTCCCCTCCGTGTGGAGGAGGTGGGGGAGGCATACCCCAAACTTATTTTTTCCCTCTCTGCTCCCTCACCCGATGCAGCACCCCAAACCCATGACTAACCGATTTGCCCAGCCCCAAACCACTCGGCAGCGACACATTCCCATCCCACTCCACATCAAAAGCCATCAAGTGAGAACGGTGGTAATCCACCTTCCGCACCCCATGAATCTTCCGCAGCCGCACCTCCAGCCTATCCTCCCACTGCCAAGCCACCGACTTCGCAAAACTCACAATGTGGTTCACCAGCACCCGTTCCAGCGTTTCGGCACGTTCCACCATGCCACCCATCCGCTTGTAGCGCAGATAATTCTCTTGATTCAGTGCCAACCACCTATTCAGCCGATACGTTTCCCGTTCTTTTGTCAGCCTCAAGTCCCATTCATTCGCATACAGGTCATCAATCGCCAACTTCACCCTTCGATCCCCGATTTGCACCTCCTTGCCCATATTCAGCAGCAGCGGTTGAAGAAAGTGCAGCCCTTCACCCACCGCATAGATGCTCGCCTTGCCCTGCCTTACCCGATATTGAATCACAGGGTAGCGGTAATAAAATCCCCCCTTGCCGTCCTCCTGATTGTTGTGATTGTGAAATTCCTCATACTCCCTCCCAATCAGCGACACCACCGCCCCCCGAAACTGCCCTATCTCCTTGTGCATCAGAGGCACATCAAAACCCAACGACATGTATTTAAGCGAATTGTCCATAACCCACATTCGTTTTAGACCCTGCGCCAAAATGCCGCAAGATGTTTTCAAACAAAGCCAATTTACTTGCTTTGTCCAAGCCCCCACTATCTTTGAGGTCAAACTGAAACCGAAAATGCACCTCAGGCAAAACCTTGATAAACGAAATCGGAATCGGATTTTTTAGCGCATCAGGCAGCCCATCACCCGACCTATTTTTGTGCGGAGTCACAAAATCCTCCCCCATCAAACAGCCCGCAGGAACCCTTTTGTCAGGACGAGCAGGATGTTCACTTTTCACCACAATCGCATCGTGAAACACATCCCGATTCCCCATCGAAATCTCTGCATAGCCTGCTTTTCCCTCCTCACTGTCCCTTGCCTCCTTCCCTTCAAAAATCGCATACTCCAACTGTACCACCTGTTCTTTATCAAAAGTCAGCCCCCTTTCACCCAGCAATTCCTGAATATATGCCAGTTTTTCACCCCCAATCTTCTCAAACTGTGCCGCCTTCAACAAATCCTCCGCCTTCGGGTTCGGCTTCCCTCTCAGTTCCTCCACCTTCGCATAAAAAGTAGCAGGAAAAGCCGACCGCAACAGCCCCTTCACCGACGACCCAGGAATCAAAGGCAGTCCCGTCGTATGGTCAAAGTAAAAACCAATCTTCACCTCTCCCAATTTGTTCGTTCCGTGATTGTAGCCACTGCCAATCAACAGACCGGGGTAAGTCGTTTTCAGTTCCACCACCTGCAAATCCTTCCCATACCGATACAAAGACTGCGTCGGCAATTGCTGCCGAAACAGTTTTTCGTTCATTTTCTGAAAGTGCCGTTCATTCCCTTCGTCCTTATCACCCGCCTTGAAATCAACGCCCTTGTAATAAGCCTTGTAAAACAGCCAACCTATATTTGAATTGTATTTGTTCATACTATTATTTTTTTAAGTCAGTAAACACTGAAATTTATCAATCTTTGGCAATATTGGTTCGGTAAGCGATTCCATTCTATTAGAGTAGGAGGGTTTTGTCTTTTCAACTGCCCTTATTTCTTGTAGTGGAAAAAGTGCCAAAATCCGTTAAGAACAAAATTTTGTTTGAGCGAAGCGAGTTTATTTTGTTTAGGATTTTGACACTTTTGGAGCGTTAAGCAAGAAATTCAGGCTTGATTTTTTGGTTCTTTTTTATCAAGAAAAAAGAACAGGCAAAAACACTCTACACCATCTGAGGAAAATCAATCTACAAATCCTTCAAATCAAAAGTCCGAATCGCCAATTTAATCGCAATCGCCGCAAGAGTGATTTGCTTCTGCAATTGCCTCAAATCCTTATTCACATCCGCATCCCACGCTATCGCATAATCCAACAATTTCACCTTGCCCTCTGCCGCCACCGTAGGCGCAATCACCTGCAAAATCGCCTTCAACAATTTAGGGCGGCTCTCCTTCGTGCGTTTGTTATCGTCCGAACCATAGCTGTAAAAAGCCAAAGTCGGCAACAAACCCATTTGAATAATACTTGCCCCCATCGAAGAAATGTAGCCATTGTAAGCCTTAGGCACACTGCCGTCTTTCTCCAAAACATCGTCCACCGCTTTCACCGCCTGCGGAATGAGTTTTTCTAATTTTTTTTTCATTGTATGATGATTTTTTGTTTCTTTATAAATTTAGCAGCATCGCTGCGGCTCTATTTGTAGAAATACAATTCAACTTCTTTTTCAAGGGGCGTAACCTCGGCTCCAATCATTTAGTTGTGCCAAAGCTACGCTCCTGTTAGGTTAATTTTCTGTATTGTTCTACAAATAGGAACAAGGCTAACGCCCTTTTGAAAATTTTCATTCCCTTCAAAGCTTCTTCAACTGACAATACCCATAGCCCACACTCGCATTTCCCCCAATCTGAGCATAGCCCTCCTTCTTCTCCAAAGTTTCCTCAAAAGCCGTATGTGCAGCAGGTTTGTACAAAAAGAAATAAAAGCGGCTCTCACGCGGCACAATCTCCTCATACCACAAATTGGTACTCACTCCATTCTCCAAATTGTTTCGAGCAATGACAGGTAAATCCTCACACAAGTCCTTGAAATCATCGTAGTGAAACAAAGCCAAATTATCCCCCAACAACTCCTGAATTAAATCATACCCTTCCCCTGTGTATTGTACCTCTTTCGCCTCCAAATCCTCCAATACCGCCTTGCCGTTATGTGCTTCAAAAAAAACAGGTTTGCCCTTCTCCACCTTATAATCCGCAAGATACTTCACCGCCGCCTTGTATTTGTCATACAAATCAGTCGCCCGATAGCGCTGCAAATCTTCCAAGAACTGCTTCAAAATAGTAGGAGAAGTCGCCCTAAAAAACGGTGCTACATCACTCCGAACAGGTAAGACCAATAAAGAAGCACTAAAGAAATTGTACTGCCCCGCACTGTTCGATTCATTCCCTTCCGCATCCTCTACTTTGTCACTCCCAAAAATATCGTTGATGTGCTTGTGGTTTTTGTCGCCCAAAACATGCCCAAACAACTCCCGCAAAGCCCCTTTCAAACTCGACGAATTAATGGTCGGCAATTTACTGACCACATCCTTTTGCACCCGTTTGTCAATGATACCATATTCAGCGTCCCCACTGCCTGCGTGCAAATTGCTAATGGCAGTAATCAAATACGTATCTGTTTTGTAATCTGATGATAATTGCATATCGTTTTGTTTTTTATGTTTTAAATTGTTTTTTAATCAAATCAAAATCTACCTCAACTCTCCTCTCTTGTCATTTTGGAAGAATTTTGTGGCTATACATACCGAAATTGGGCAAGGGTTAGATGTTGCCAAAAACACATGTCACTCTAAAATCTCTCAACCTCTGTGCCTCCGTTCCTCTGTGTTCAATCAAGCATCCAACACCTGATACTGATTGTACCCAATCTGCCGAAACTGCTCAAAACCCTTCAATACCTTCTCCACCTCATGCAGTTCACTTTTGTCGACATACAACACACTCCCTCGCTTCAACAAATTGTACTTTTCACTCAACTGTGGAATTTCCTCCTCATCAATATCCCAATCTCGTAAATTGTAGTATTTACTCGTCTTGTCGACCGAAGTTTGGATATACCGAAAAGGCGTAGTGTCGGTCAGCGCAAAATGACAGTGTTTAAAAATATCCTTCTCACCAATATAGGCATCACTCAACAGCACAATCCTTTGAGTAGTAGGCGCACTGCTATTGCTCAGTTCACCCGTCAAAACTTTTGGGTCAAACGCCAATGTTGTATCTGTCACCTTCTTTACCTCCATCCGAAAACCCGAACGTTCCGCCCCCATTTCCACAATCGTATCCAAACCATCTTTAAGTTTTTCCCCATCGCTCAAGGTCACATAGCAGCCAAAAGCAAAGGAATCCTTCAAAGTGTAGAAAGTCTGTTTGTAAAAAGCATTTTTTTCCGTATTGCCCGACAGGTTCTTTTTGATGCCGATTTGGGATTTTTCGACAAACATTTTCTTATTGGGTTCTTGCTGTATTTCCTTGTCCACACATTGCAGAAAATCCTTCAATCCCTTCTTTTCCGAAAAATTCAACCATTTATCTCCTTCTTTTTGCTTCAAACAAGGAATCTGTCCCTTGCTTTCCTTCATCAAAGAATGACCCTTCAATAAAGAAAAATGCCAACCTTGGTCTGCAGGAATTTGCAGGTAAATGCCCTCTTTGGAGTGTAAAAAAACAGGAGAAATAGCTTCAATGACCCCAAAATTCGCTCTGGATTTAGACTCCAATCGAAAACCCTTCTCTCCAATCAATGCGGTGATGTCAGCTTTAGTCGGTTTATCGGTCAATAACTGATCTTTGAATTGGTCTTCTAATAATTGGCTTTTGAATCGGTCTTCCAACAATCCATTTTGAATTAACAATTCCTTCCGCAACACCCCCAAAATGCTTGTCTGTTGAGGGTAGCGATTGGAGTGTACCAAATAATTGCTACCCGCTCCATCTGCTCCAAAAGTAACTTCTCCACCAAAAAAATACTTGTCCAGCGGAGTCAATCGTATAAAATAGCTTTGTTTATTCATCTTCGTTGCTTGCGTTTTGGTTTAAGAAATGAATCATTCGCAGAATGCCGTAAAGGGTTTTGATACAAGAGTCTACAAGGTCTGTCCACTCTTTTTCGTACTGCAATTCGTTTACATAAGCGGGTTTGACGGGTAGATTTTCGGCAAACAAAACCTTCAACAAACCCTTCACCCACCCGATATACGATTGCCCACCCGATGCCTTGTGTACCGCCTCATTGAAGAAGTTCGTGAAAAAAGAATCCACACGCTCTGGTTTGTCTGCAATCTCGTAGAGCAAGGCTTTGTTGTCCCTCAATTTGTAAGAGAGTGAACTCAGTTGGTCAATCTCAATTTGTTTTTGCGTTACCATTTGCATGAAAAACTCATAAGACGTTTTGGGCTTGTCTTCATCTTGCCGTTCCTTCGTTTTGTCCTTGTACAGTACCGCTTCAAAATAGCTCGTACTGTGTTTCGACACCCGAAAAGCCAGCGCATTTTTCTTTCCCTTTCTCCCTTCAAAACCCTTTGCCAATTTCTTCAACAAAACTTCCCTCGCCAATTTCTCTGCTTCAAATAGGGGAAACTTGTGGTAGGTCATCGACACTCCAAAAGAAAGCGTTGGAGTGACATCAAAGGTCATTTGGTTTTGCTGCATAAAATCCCGAATAAACCCATCAAAACATTCATCCAAAACCTCCACCAATTCAAAAATATTCCCTCTTTCGGCTCGAATCGGTGCAAAAAACAACAAATCATCTCCTCCCACATAAATCGGTTTGCCCGAAAAATCATTGATAATAGCTGCCGCTCTTTTGGAAAAATCAGACAAGGCACTGGAAAACAGGCGGTATTTCGCCAAATCTCCTCCAATTTTTCTAATAGCTGCCCCCACACTATCGCCATCCGCATGAACAATGCAAATGTATTTGTGGTGCTGTTTCAATTGTTTTTCCTTAGCCGTTTTGCCTTGATTGAAGGTTTTTTGAAGGGCTGAATAGAGGTGATCGCTTGTACTGGTTTTTCGACCTTTGTTTTTCTTTTTTGCCTCCTTTTCCTCTTTCTTTTCCGCCTCCGTTGCAGCCGTCAAAGCAGCCTCATATTCCTTTTTAGATTGCTCTCGTAGTCCTATCGTAGCAATGTCTCGAATACTCGGAAAACCTTCTTTCGATTCATCCCAAGTCGAACTTGGGTCAATTTGCAGGTGGGCATACGCTCCTTTTCCTTCTTCAAAAACCTTTTGGTACAATGTCTGGTGCTTCGGATTTTTTTCGTCTGCCTTCTTATCCGCTCCAATATGGATATTGCTTAGATAATACTCCAAGAAATTGGGAAGCGTTTTTTTACCTTCATCAAAGCGAACCGTTTTTTCATGGCTGATAATAGAAGTTTGGTTTTCGATTGCCTCCAATAGCGGGAATACCTTTGCAGCCACCGCACTGTCTTGTTCAATGTCCATCTCCACCTGAACCGCATATATTTGGAAGTGCCGCTTCAGAAAATCTTCGTAACCCGAAAAACCCTCCAAATACAATTTTATCCGCTTCTCCGTCAATAATTTTTTAGTCACAATGAGGATGAAATGGGCAACAATTTCTTGGATAATCTTCTCTTTTACCCGCTCAATCATCGCCTCCACTTCTCCAAATTTTTCATATTGTGTGCCTGTAACATCCACCACCATTCTATCGGGAAATACCCCCGCCCCATAATGAACATTGAAGGCACCCGATTGAATATCAGCCGCTTCTTGCGCTCCAATATAGGGGGTAATGAATCTTTCGTGGTCGCCTACCCCAATTTCTTCTATCAAACTCCGCATGATATAGGAAAACAAATAACTCGCTGCCCACAACTCTTTGGTACTGCGTGCCATACTGATGGTTCGGATGATGGGCCCAATGGTGATGCCTATGTATTTTTTTGTGTTGGTCATATTTATTGTTTTTTGAATTTTGTCAGACTACATTCTAGGGAATGTACAAATTGTTTCATAACAGTAACTCTAAGTTTATTGCTATCGTAATCATCCATCAAATTTTCATCAATATCTTCAATGGTATATTCTTTATAATTGGAGTCTTCTCCAAAATATTTGGAAGCTAATTCATTAAAATAGGTAGCAAATTCAAAAAGGAAATCTTCTGTATTAAAATCCGTAGCATCAGGTGTTTTTATATCTTCTGAAAGATTGCCTACACTTAACTTAAAATCTGAATCAATATTTAGTATTGCATTTGCCGATTTGGGAATAATCACTACGTACTTGCCCACTATTTTAAAAAAAATGGGAGAAGCGAATCTTTCTACCTCTTTATGAGTGTATTTTACGATACCGTTTCTGTTATTTTCTTTATCCTTGAATTCAACAGATTCGTTAATTCCTAAAACTGCTCGAACATATTTTTTTTCTAATCTATCATTTTGAGGTACTTTGAGTGCTCTAGGGAAAAGCTTTTCTTTAATCAATCGTTTTTCGTTACCAATCTTTTTATTCAAAAAATATTTGAATATGAACCCTTTGTGGTAGATGAAATTAGAGGAGTTTTTAAAATCAAAATTAATTCCGCCTTTCATCAATTTATATATCATATCAATATCACTATAAACCGATTGCTGTTTTTCCATATCTCTCTGAAAAAATACAAAAGCATTCGTATCTTCTCTAAGCACATTCAAAAAAGGCTTGTGATTTTCTTTGTCTTTTGGGTCTATATAAAAACTTCCAAAACCCTTCGTTTGCCGAGTTCCAAAATTGTGCGTTGCAATAAAATAAGCAAAGCGTTCGGACAACGTTTCTAATAATTCTTTTTTCAAACTAAAAAACTCAATTTCTACGCCTTCACACCACACAAAACACTTCCGTTCTTCTGTTCCTTCTACACCCATATTGCCAAAAAATAGAGGATGTTGATTCCACTTAGTATTTCCCCATTTATCTGTCGATTGTTTCTCGATTTCTTCTACTTTTTTTGATTGGCAATTGATTTTCACCTTATAATCAAACGCCTCCTTTCCATCAAAATCCTTTTGGGATTGTGTACCATTGAAGCCGACCAATAGGTGTTTGTAGCGGTCAAACTGATTGTTGAAAACCTCTTTTATTAAAAAGCGGTCGAGTTTGGGTTTCAATTCTGTCGCTCGAATTCCCGCCCCGACTTGTTCGTGTTGAAAGTGAATGAGGGGCGTGTGTTGTTTGAGTTTAAACGTTTTGGTGAAATTTGACATAGTATGTTGATTTTTTGGTTATTTGTTGTTTTGGAGGGAATCTACTCGGAACTTCAATACTTTTGTAGCTGACTTCAAAGAATCAACTTCTGATTCAGTAGATTGCAGTTTGTTCTTCAATAGCTTTATTTCTTCCGAATTTACATCTTTGACCACTTCTACTTTAGCCGTATCTGATTCGGGATTTCTCTCGTCTGCTGTTATTGGCTTCAAAAGAGGGTATATCAAAAATGCCATTGTAATCACAAACAGTAATAAAGAAGCGATAATTCTTGCCCATAGAAAATTCCCTTCTACATCCTCAAACCAGTTTTTGGCTTTGGATAGCCGTTCTCTAAAAGGAGTTTTTCCATTCATGACAAAAATAATGAGAAGCAAAATAGGAGTTGCGATAAAAGCTGCGGTCGCAACCCACAAACGGAATTTGTCAAATTCCATGACTTGCCCATCAAAAATATTCATTCCATAGTAGCCTGCAATAAAAGTAGGCAACAACAAAGCTGCTCCTAAAATGGTCAGTCGGTTGATGGCTTTGTTTTGTTTTTCTTGTTCTGATTGCCTTTTTTGGCTTTCAATCAAATCAGCATAATTGTGAAGCTCCGCTATTTCACGATCTAAATTTTGGGCATCTCGCCCTACATTCATAATGTTTTGCAGATGTGCATACATTTCTATGCCTTGTTCTTGAGCAGTTATCTCTCGAAAATATATTTTATTGATAAACTGAAGGTAGTTTTTGTACAGGTCTTTGATTTTTGCCCCTACTGTATTGTCTTCAATCGGAAGTGTGGAGATGTGTGATGCTTCATCCGAAAAATTCAAAATAGAAACCCGTTGCACCAAACACAACTCTGCAATTTTGTAGTAAATCGTCCGCAGATGTGTGACCAGAAAAGCAGCTTGATTTTGTTCATGATTTAGAGTCTCCAAAGTTCCCGTTAAGGACATCAAAGAGTACCTAGAAAAACCATATAAAGTATAATTTTCAATCCATCTGTCATACGTTTGATTCAATAAAAAATCTTCTTGCATCAACCTATTGCTCAATCCCTTACCTTTTCCATCCACAAAAACATATTTGTACCAAAAATCACTTGCATCTTTATCACTGATGTAGCCAAATGCTTTTGTAGGAATAGGATAAATCTTTCCAAATTTACTCAGCAAGGTTTGTTCTGTACGGTTGAAGAAATCTTTGGGATAGGCGCTTAATGCTTTTGACATGGTATCATTCCCATACCATCCGACCACAAACATCCTATCGTCCAAGATAGGTTTATAGTGAATCTTTGCTGGGTCAAGTGCCAAAATATTGGAAATATACGCAGGTAGTTGTATGCTTTTAGGAGGCTTATTTGCCTCATTGATAGCTTCTAAACTTCTATAGTGTTTTGAAAATTCATCGGAATAAGTCTCCCCATTGATGTTTACTTCAATCGCTGCTGCCAATTCACTTCTTTGAACACCTTCCAAAATATTCTTTGCATCCAAAAATGGCGGATAAAGTCTTCTCCCAAATTGATTGATACACAAAATGTCCTCTTTGGTAGAATTCTTATCGGTATTGACCAAATGAAAAGACAAAATGCCAATACCCGTTGTATAGACATTTAGTAGGAGTTCTTTGATGTGAAGGGTATAGGTTTTTGGCTCATTTTCCTTTTGATTGTTTGCTTCCCAATCTAGTTGAACCTTAATATTGAAGGTATCATTTTTGAAGTCTAAGTTTTTGAATTGAAAATGCCGAATAACATTCTCATTGCCCTCATAGTCGTACAATACATCTTGCACAAAGGGATAGAAATAATGAAACTCATTGAAGTCTTCAACTTCTGCAAACTTCTCATAAGGTTTTCGTTCCCAATTTTGATTCAATAAAGCATCAAATTCAGCTACATCCGTCTTTACCGAAAAATAATCTCCTTTTTCGGAAGATTTGAGCAGTTCCCATTTGAAGGGAAACAAAAAAATATGGTAGCTTACCCAATCAGAATGAGGAACGGACTGTTTGTTGTTCTTCTTCGCACCTGTATTTTCTTGTTTTTCAGTATTTATAATTTCGTCATTATCAGATATGTTTTTCATGCTAAGTATTTGGTTTTTAAGATTTTCAATAAAAAAAGGTGAATTATACCAACTCGCTTATTTCCTGTATTTTCTTCTTCAATTCTGATTTGTCGAACATTCCGTTGGCAAATCCAAAAAAGCCTGCATCTCCACCACCATTGTACGCCTTACCCGTTTTGATTAAATGGGAATAGTGGGCAATCAATTTATCAACATTCACTCCATAATAAGTCAAACTATAGTCATTGTAAACAATCAATTTCACCACTTCCAAACGGTCTGTCACAGGTGAAAAACGCTCACTTTGGGTATAAGCAATTGCTATACCTTTCTGCCATTGAAGGTTAGACACAGCTTCTTTTCCCCAAAGTTCATCCTGTTCGGTGACACCTTGTGCTGCCCTGTCTTTCTGGCGAATAAATATAATATCTGATTCACTTGCGCCCAATGCCCGCATTGCAGGGATATAGCCCTTGTCATTGGCTGCTACTAACTGCTGGTAATAGGAAAGTTGAATGCCGAGTAGTTCGGCTATCTGTTCAATAGAAGCCAACTCATTGGCTCGCTCATTGTGGTGATCAATAGAAATGTAGTTATTTGGACAGGGTATATCTTCCTGTAATTCTATGCCCACCAATATTTTAGAAGAATCAAAAAGCTCTTTGTATGCGCTTAATTTAGCCCCCCACGTCAGCTTTTTATCAATGTAAGGAAGTTCATTTCTTTCCAGAATTTGGATAATTTCCAACATTTCTAAATCATGTCCTCCTATCAAAAACAAACAATCTCGTGGAGATTTCACTTAAATTTGTAGCTTAATATAAAACATTAAAATGCTTATTACTTAGGCTAAAGTAAATGATTTTTTGGGGAAAAACAAAAAAAATTAAAAAATCTTATTAAGCATATAAAATATTCACACTCACAACATCAAAGCACCTCTCCACAATACTTACAATACTCGGCATCTACATCATGCCCCGAACGTTCACAATTTCCGCACCGCAATTCGCTTTTAGGGTTGGTAGATTTTGTAATCGTTAGCTCCTCAAGTGTATGGGTAATTTCGTGAATTTCATCTTTTAACTCCGTTCTCACATCTTCTTGTGCTTGAGCCAATTCAACCGATACAATTCCCGTTGGAACAGCAATGATGGCATAACCCAAAATCATCAAAACAGCTGCCAAAAACTGTCCCAAAGTAGTTGCAGGTGCAATATCACCGTATCCCACTGTTGTAATCGTCACAATTGCCCAATAAACGCTTCTCGGAATACTGTCAAAACCACTATTTGCCCTACTTTCTACCAAGTACATAATGGCCCCAATAACTGTTACCGCTGTCAATACGGCAATCAAAAAAACAGTAATCTTCACCCGACTGGCCTGCAAGGCACGAATCAATATTTGCGACTCACCCAAATACCGCCCCAACTTAAACACCCTGAATATTCGCAACAATCGCAACGCTCGAACCACCAAAAAATAATGCGCTCCTACTAAAATCAAACTCAAATAACTCGGCAGAATCGCCATAAAATCCACAATTCCAAAAAAACTAGTCATGTATTGAAGCGGGCGGCGAACAACATACAATCGTACCAAGTATTCAACAGTAAAAATAATGGTCAAAAACCACTCTATCACCACAAAAATATGATGATACTTTTGGTTCAGATCCTCCACACTTTCTAACATTACCAAAATAATACTCAACACAATCAATACCAACAAAACAACATCAAAGGCCTTACCCGCAGGAGTATCTGTCCCAAAGATGATGTGGTACAGTTCTTCTCGTTTTTTATGGTTTGATCGAAATATCTTGGACATGTTTGTGCGACGGTGTTTGAATAAGAAATAGAAGTAAAGCTAAGGAATGAAAATCTGATTGTAACGTTTTGCTGTGATAATAAAAAAGCCACTGAAAAAGCTTATGTTTAAAGTACGAACCAAACAAGTGCAAATTCAATGGCATCTCAAATTAACAAAAATTGTACGATTGTATTACCGATTTTGGAAAATAAATACGATTCATTTTTAAACGACCCAAAAATAGCTCGCCAAATAATTAGCGAAATATGGGCAACAAGCCCCGAGTTATTTCCTGCACAAATGACTAAAGGTTATGTGCTTAACGGCAAAACTCGGCCGTCGAAAAAAATGAATATCCAAATGCGAAAAATAAAAGTAGCGGGACAAAATTATCAAATACGCCCAAGTTTCATTCTGCCTTATTGCAGAGCGAAGACGTATATAGCTTCTAAAGGCTTGTTCTTAAAGCGGTTCGGTGTTCCTTTCTGGGCATTGGCATTTGCTTTTGGATACAATGCGATGTGGTGGTACCGCCTCTATAATTGTTTTAGTGATTATAGCATTGTAGGCACAACCATCCATGACCCAGAAAAATTACCTTCCGATATTTTAGCAGATGAACACCATGTAAAAATACAAGGTAAAAAAGCTTATGTGGCTACAACTGTGGGACAAAACTGTTTTTTAGGTATGGAAGTTTCTTCTGGCGCAGATGCGGATTCTTTGGAAGAAGCTTATGGTGTATTCAAACAAGAAGCAGAGGATGTGTCATCTGACTACCAACCTAATACAGTAAATACAGATGGGTGGACAGCTACACAGAACGCATGGCAAAAACTCTATCCAAATATTCAAGTCATTGAATGTTTCTTACACGCCTTTCTAAAAATTAGAGACAGAGCTACAAAAAAGATTCAAGACTATTTCAATACAGCAGCAGATAAGGTGTGGAAGGCTTATCGAACTACTTCAAAAAGACAATTCGCACAACATATAAGAAGGCTTCGGGAATGGACAGCTAAGAATGTGCCTTCCTGCCCCATGAAAGATAATATTCTTAAACTCTGTAAAAAGAAAAACAAGTGGTTAGCACATTTTGACTTTCCCAAAGCACACAAAACCTCCAACATGATAGATAGATCCATGAGGGCAATGAATAGACATGCCAACAACTCCCAAATGTTTCATGGAGATATACTTAGCACTACTCATAATTTCAGAGCTTTTGCCCTTCTTCATAATTTTTCACCCTCTTGTTTACAGGCTTGGGATGAATCAGCTGTCTTAATCAGTCCTGCGGCAAGACTCAACGGATTTGTCTATCATCATGACTGGTTACAGAATTTGTTAATCGCGGCTTCGTTAGGAGGATATCGAAATCACAGCAATCCGTTATAATCAGGAAAATTAAAATAGCAATTAAAATTAAAAACCATCCTCATAATCAGGGTATTTGAAATATTAGATTTTAGATGAAAGATGAAAGACATAAGACGAAGGACTTTAAATGATTGACATCTCCAAATTTAATTGCAAATATATTTAAAATTAAATTAATTCATAAACAAACAATTATTTTTTTTCCCAAAATCCAATTGAAATATATTGAACTATGCACGAAAGAAGCAAACTCCCGTCCATCGTCAGTCGTCCACCGTCTAAATCTACCTCATAAACAGCAATTCACGATACTTAGGAAGCGTCCAGTATTCATCTGCTACCAAGAGTTCTAATTTTGCAGCAGACTTTCGCATGGTATCAAAATGAGGTTTCACCTCATCACAATAAACCTTTGCGCTCTCTGCAATATCCTCTTTGGCATCCGCCTCTTGATAACTTTTGACGAGTGATTGCTGAGCAGCAGCCAATGCTGCAATGTGCTTCGAAATCTCTTCAATAACCCGCAAGCTCTCTTCAAAATGTGCCTTTGGCAGACCCACATCCATACCCAACTTCACATTTTGCAGCAATACATTTTGGTATTTCACTGCCACAGGAATCACCTGATTTTGAATCATTTCACTAATCGTACGAGATTCTACATACAGTTTGTTTTTGTAAATCCCCTGCCATACCTCATAGCGTGCTTGCAATTCACGCTGGGTATAAATACCATTGGCTACCAGAACTTTCTGTGCATCCTCCGTCTTAAAAAAATCAAAAGCATAAGGCGTTTTTTTCACATTAGACAATCCTCTTTTAGCTGCTTCTATTTCCCATTCTTTACTATACGTATCCCCTTCAAATAAAATTCTTTTCGATTGACTCACATACCGCCGCAATACCCGTAAAATAGCCCCATCTCTTTTCTCCTTGTCTTTTTGCACCAAGCCATTCACATCCTTCAAAAAAGTTCGGAGTTGATACCCCAGCAAAGTATTCAGTATCGTAGTAGGACGGGCGCAATTGGCAGAAGAACCCACCACCCTCAGTTCAAACTTATTGCCCGTATAAGCAAAAGGAGCAGTACGGTTTTGATCCGTATTGTCAATCAACAAGTCGGGAATTTGTTTGTGAATCTCAACCTTCAAATCTTCTTTGGCATATTCATCCAAGCCCCCGATTTTCACTTTCTTTTCAAAATCATCCAATATTTTTTGAAGCGTTTCACCAATAAACAAAGAGATAATGGCAGGAGGAGCTTCGTGTAAACCCAATCGATCTTCATTACCCGCAGTAGCAATTGCAGCCCGCAACAAGTCGGGATAGTCATTGACCACTTTGATGACATTGATGAAAAATGTTAAAAATTGCAGATTGGTTTTGGGCGTTTTTGCAGGAGAAAAAAGATTCAAACCCGTATCTGTATGCAAAGACCAGTTGAGGTGTTTACCCGATCCATTCATATCTTCATAAGGTTTTTCATGAAATAAAACCTGCAAATGATGCCGCCGAGCAACCCTTGCCATGATATCCATCAAAAGCTGATTGTGATCTACTGCCACATTGGCGTGGGTGAAACTAGTGGCACACTCAAACTGTGAAGGAGCAGCTTCATTGTGTCGGGTATTAATCGGAATCCCTACCTTATACGCCTCAGCTTCAAAATCAATCATGTAAGCATATACTCTATCTGCAATTGCGCCAAAATAATGATTGCTTCGCTCCTTGTCTCTCGGTGAACGTCGCCCCAAAAGTGTTCGACCAGTAGCCATCAAATCGGGACGAGCATTGTAAAGATCTGAGTCGACTAAAAAATACTCCTGCTCCCAACCCAAAAAAGTACTGACCTTTTTCACACTTTTATTGAATAAATGACAGACATCTATCGCTGCTTGCTCCAAAAATGCTAAAGATTTCAATAAAGGAGCTTTGTAGTCCAATGATTCACCTGTATATGACACAAAAATCGTTGGAATACACAAGGTTTTACCACTCCCAACGGTCATAATAAAAGCAGGAGAGGAAGGATCCCAAGCGGTGTATCCTCTTGCTTCAAAAGTAGCCCGCAAACCACCAGAAGGGAAATTTGCCCCATCAGGTCCTTGCTGTACCAATTCCTTGCCGCTAAAGGTTTCAATACCTCGGTGGGCTTCAATTGGAGAGAAAAAAGCATCGTGTTTTTCAGCAGTATTGCCTGTAAGTGGCTGAAACCAATGACAATAAGAAGTAGATCCCTTCTCGATTGCCCATGTTTTCATCGCCAATGCTACTTGGTCTGCAATTTCTCTGCTTATTTTTCCTCCTTCTTCGACTGATTCTAAAATATGGTCAAAAGTAGCTGCGGATAAGTACTTTCGCATTACTTCAATGGTGAATACATTGCTAGCAAAATAATCAGAAATTTTTTCGGAAGGCAAAGCGACCTTCATTGCAGGTCGGTTAAATGCTTGTTTTACGGCTTCAAATCGCATTTCAGAATATTGTTTGTTTGTAGAATATAAGTACAAAGGTAAACCATCCATAGGAATGAAAATTAAAAAGACGATGAAAAATAAAAAATCGCTTTGTAGTCGTTCGCCATCTATAGGAAAAGTCTTTAGAAAATATTTTTCAGAAAAATTTGCGTATTTTTTTGATGAAAAACAAAAATTATCTTAATTTTGCGATAAATTAAATCAACAAAACACGTTTTTATTGATTTATTGGCAAAAAAAATGAAAAATTTTATTTCAACATAATAATAAATTCATGACAGCTTTCAAGTTTGAGTACATTTGGCAAGATGGTTACGAGCCAGAAGCAAATCTTAGAAGTAAAACAAAAATTTTGAACCTTGATTCATACGATGGTTCAGTAGATGTACTACCCGAATGGGGTTTTGATGGTAGTTCTACACTACAAGCAGAAGGACATTTTTCTGACTGTTTGTTAAAACCTGTGGCAGTTTATCCAGATCCACAGCGCAAAAATGCCTATTTGGTGATTGCAGAAGTTTATAATCCAGATGGCACTGTTCACCCTTCTAACGCTCGTGCAGCATTGAGTGACGAGGATGAGTACTGGTTTGGTTTTGAGCAAGAATATGTCTTGTTGGATGGCAACAAACCTGTTGGATTTCCAGAAGATGGTTATCCTGGCCCACAAGGTCCCTACTATTGTGCCGTAGGTAATGGCAATGTGGCTGCTCGTCAGATGGTTGAAGAACATTTGGATGCTTGTTTGGAAGCAGGCTTGGGCATCACAGGTATCAATGCTGAGGTATTGTTGGGGCAATGGGAATTTCAATGTTTTGGCAAAGGAGCCAAGAAAGCATCTGATGATGTGATTTGCGCTCGGTACTTGCTGTATAGAATTTCGGAAGAATACGGTTTGACCGTAGAATTGCATCCAAAACCTGTGAAAGGTGATTGGAATGGTTCAGGTATGCACTGCAATTTCTCTAATGAAGCCATTCGTTCAGTAGGTGGAAAGGCAATGATTGAAGCAGTTTGTGAAGCGTTCCGTCCTGTCATCAAAGAACACATTGCAGTATATGGATCGAGCAACGAACAACGGTTAACCGGTAAACACGAAACACAAAGCATTCACCAATTTAGCTACGGTGTGAGTGATAGGGGGGCATCTATCCGTATTCCTATGGGATTGCCAGCCAATGACTGGAAAGGTTATTTGGAAGATCGCCGCCCTGCATCAAACGCTGATCCTTATAAAGTAAGCGGTCGTATCATCGAAACATTGAAGTCCGTAGATTACAGTGCTTTCGCAACAAATGGCGTATTGGAAGAAGCAACTGCTTGAGTTTGGTTAGGCATTAATTAAAAAATAGTATGGGCTGCAAGATATTGAAGGTAATTAACTTTTGATGTTTTGCAGCCTTTTTTTATTCGTATTGGTAGGTTTCTAAATCCTAAACAAATCGTCCAACCTCAACTCTTGACCAATCAATTCCATGCTGTATTCATTGATAGTCAAGCCAAAAGTTGTGAGCATTACGATAGACAGTTGCTTGTGGGTTTTAGTAACAGATTTAAAAATACGGCGTTTGTTTCTTAGATTTTCCGCATACGTTTTGCTGATAGCATAAGGCTCATTGTAGAATTTGATTTCGATGAGATTGATTACCTCGTCTTTTCTATCAATCAGTAAATCTATTTGAGTGCCTTTCTCTTCCGCCGTTCCTTTGTAATGAAAAGATGAAGAAAGGGAGTATATGCCTGCAATATCTAAGGATTTTTTGATTTGTGGAATATGTTTAAGACACACATTTTCAAAAGCATACCCACTCCAAATTTTATACAACTGCGTCTGGCTCAGGTGATGCCAAATATGCTGCCCTTCATATTCTTGACCTTCAATAAATTTCAAATAAAACAAAGAATATTCATCTGTCAATCGGTAGGACTTCTGTTTTTTCTTTTTACCAAAAGGACGGTAAGACGAAATAAAACCCGAATGATTTAGTTCATCTAACACTCTTGACAAATTTCCTCCTTCTGCAATACCTGATAATTGACTGATTTCCTTGCGGTTCAAACCCTGCCATTTGGTTGCCAAAGCCCGTATCACAGCGATATGCTTTTCCGCATTGGCAAACAAAGCGGGGTAAAGCCTCAAAAATTCATGCTTCAACCGAGCATTCTTGACAAAACAAATTTGATTGATGTTTTGAGCTGCACTCTTTCCATTCTTGACTTCTTTTAGATAGTGGGGAATCCCACCCAATGCCATATATATTTGAGCAATTTGATACCTATCAAGTTGAATTTTTCTTGCCTTCAAATACTCTTCTGTTTCCAATAAGGTAAAGGGATACAAGTGAATTTGTTTGGTAATTCGGTTGTGTAAACCTCCTTTATCATTTACCACTTTTTGTATCATCCATGAAGCAGCCGAACCACAAATAACTACTACAATAGACTGTTTGACTGCCCAGCTGTTCCAGAAATAACTCAAGCCATTTAGAAAGCCCGATTTATGTGTCGCCAACCACGGAAGTTCATCTAAGAAAACCACTTTTTTCTCCGTTGTCTTCACTTGTTTCAAATAGGCAATCAACAACGCAAATGCTTGCAGCCAACTTGTAGGAGTTTTCAAAGGTGGGACATTTCCATAGGCTGCTGCCAATTGAAGCATAAAATTCTCCAATTGGTCTTTTTTCGAGGCATTTTGTATGCCTGTTACTTCAAAAGCAATATTTTTTTTGTAAACAGAGTCAATCAAATAGGTTTTACCAACACGCCTTCGCCCAATAACTGCTACCAATTCAGATTCATAAGATTGAAGTGCTTCAACTAAAATAGCTGTTTCCTCTTTTCTTCCAATAAACAAGTTTTCCATATTGGGGATTTTTAATGGAAATGAAGATACGATTTTTCCAAAGATAAATACAATATCTGTGGAAAAATGTAGGGTTAAAAGGTGCGATTTTTCCAAAGATACCAACCTTATCCGTGGAAAAATCTCATAATTCTGCCCACTCGTCAATCGTCCACCATCAATCGTAGAACCCCTTTCCCGACTTCTTGCCATGATGCCCCGCCTCCACTTTCTGCCGTTGGATTCGACTCGGACGAAAACGGGGTTCGTTGTAAAAAGACGCATACATGGATTCTGAAACGGCATGATTCACGTCTATTCCAATCAAATCCATCAACTTAAAAGGTCCCATCCGAAAACCAGACGACTCTAACAGTGCGTCAATCGTTTCGATGTCAGCCACTTGTTCCTCCAAAATTTTGAGACTTTCGAGGTAAAAAGAACGGGCAACTCGATTGACAATAAATCCTGGCGCATCTTTGGCGATTACCGCCTTTTTACCCATTTTCTCCGCCAAAGCCTTGACCGTTTCTGCAATGTCGGGCTGGGTTGCTGCACCTAAAATCACTTCAACGAGCTTCATGATGTGGGGAGGATTGAAAAAGTGCATTCCAACAACTCGCTCAGGATGTGGAATTTGAGCGGCAATGCGGGTAATAGGAATCGAAGAAGTATTGCTTGCAAAAATGGTTTGGGGTGAATTGATGGCTGCCAAATCTTGGAAAACCTTGACCTTGACCTCCAATTTTTCGACTATGGCTTCAAGGATAAAATCGGCTTTCAAGTCTTGAAAATTGGTGCTTGTGTGGAGGTTTTGCAGCGTTGCTTCCTTTGCTTCAATGCTCATTTTCCCCCTTTTGATGGCACCGTCCATGTTTTTGGCAATCGTTTGTATTCCTTTCACCAAGGCATCTTCGTTGATGTCAAACAAAATAGTCTTATATCCTGCCATTGCAGCCAATTGTGCAATACCTGCTCCCATCGTGCCTGCGCCAATGATGGCTATTTTTTGAATCGTATCTATCACAGATTTGTATTTTTTTTACAGAAAATCAATCATCAATGCGCCTCCAACCAATCCTTACCAATTCCAACATCTACCGACAAAGGCACATCCAATTTGATGGCATGGATCATTTTGTCTTTCACCAAAGCGGTCAATTCCTCGACTTCCGAATGATAGACATCAAAGACCAATTCGTCATGTACCTGCAAAATCATCTTGGACTTCAATTCTCGTTTTTTCATTTCGGCATGAACGTCAATCATTGCCACTTTGATAAGGTCGGCAGCCGAACCTTGAATGGGACTGTTGATGGCGTTTCGTTCTGCAAATTTGCGGACGGTGTGGTTTTTGGAGTGAATGTCTTTGAGGTAGCGGCGACGGCCCAAAATCGTTTCGGCATAGCCTGCATCTTGTGCTTTTTTCACCGCATCTTCCATGTACTGTTTGATACCCTCAAACTGCTTCCAATATTCATCAAAAATCTCCTTGGCTTCGCTTCGAGGAATCCCCAAACGCTGGCCCAAACCAAAGATACTGATGCCGTATATCAAACCAAAATTCACCATCTTCGCCTTGCGTCGCATTTCTTGATCCACTTCTTCCAAACTCACGCCAAACACCCTTGCAGCCGTTGCTGAGTGAATATCCAATCCTTCTTTAAAAGCCTCCAACATAACTTTGTCTTGACTCATTGCAGCCATCAAGCGCAGTTCGATTTGAGAATAATCGGCTGCTAACAGCAAAAAATCATCGGTTCGAGGAATAAATGCTTTTCTGATTTGTCGCCCTCTTTCGGTGCGAATCGGGATGTTTTGCAGGTTGGGATTGGCGGAACTTAGACGACCTGTTGCAGCAACCGCTTGATTGAAGCTGCTGTGGATGCGCCCTGTTTTGGGGTTCACCAATTGCGGCAGCGCATCAATATAGGTGCTTTTCAGCTTTACCAATTCTCTGTAGTTCAATATATTTGCGATTATTGGGTGATCGCCTTCTAAGTCTGTGAGTGTTTGTTCGTTGGTCGAATATTTGCCCGTTTTGGTTTTTTTGCCTTTGTAGGGAATTTTCATGCGGTCGAACAGGATTTTTCCCAATTGTGTAGGCGAGTCAATGTTGAACTCTACACCCGCTGCTTTGAAAATGTCTTTTTGCATTTCGTCCACTTCAATGCCCAATTCTTTGGAGTACTGCTCCAAGAACTTTGAATCCAAATTTACCCCATTGTACTCCAATTCTGTCAATACAGGTACAAGCGGCATTTCTACTTCTTCATACAATTTGCTGAAAGTCGCTTCAGCTATGGTTGGTTCAAATTTTTCGTTCAATTGCCAAGTCAAATCGGCATCTTCGGCAGCGTATTGTGTGATTTTTTCCAATTCTACATCCCGCATATTTCCCTGCCCTTTGCCTTTTTTGCCAATCAAATCTTCAATCGGAACAGGTGAATAATTGAGGTAGGTTTCGGTGAGAATGGTCATGTTGTGGCGCATATCGGGTTCGATGAGGTAGTGCGCCAACATGGTGTCGTGCAGTTTTCCTTTCACGTCAATATCGTACCACTTCAATAGCAACATATCGTATTTGATGTTTTGTCCAATCTTCTCAATTTTTTCGCTTTCAAAGAAGGGTCTAAACTCTTCGACAATGGCTTGTGCCTCTTTTTGGTCGGCAGGAACAGGTACATAGTAGCCTTCATCTGCTTTCCAAGAAAAAGACATCCCTACCAATTCGGCTTGATTGGCATCCAGGCCTGTCGTTTCGGTATCAAAAGCCACCTTTTTTTGCTTCAATAAATCTACCATCAAATCTGCCCGCTTTTTGGGTGTTTCGCAGCTGTGGTAGTGTTTTTTGATGCTTTCTACATTTTGTCCTACCTCGACTGTTTCATCAGGCAGCAAATCTTGGTGTATTTCGTTGGCGAACAAATCCAATTGTCCTGTTTTTGGAGTCGCTTTTGCAGGGCTACTCGAAGAAGATAATGCTTGATTGACTTGGTAATCATCACCTAAAATGCGCTTTCCCAAATTGCGGAACTCCAATTCTACAAACAAATCCGTCAAGGCTTCTTTGTTGGGCGGATCAATGTTGTAGCTGTCGGGGTGATAATCTATTGGCACATCCAATACAATGGTTGCCAATCGCTTAGAAATCAGTGCATTTTCTTTGTCTGTTTCAATCTTTTTCTTGTTTGCTCCCTTCAATTTGTCCACATTGGCTATTAGGTTTTCTATTGTATCGTATTCTTGTAGCAGTTTTGCAGCCGTTTTTGCTCCAATGCCTTTTACTCCAGGAATATTATCCGAAGAATCTCCCATTAATCCCAAGATGTCAATTACTTGCTCGGTGCGTTCAATTCCCCACAAATCACAAATTTCTTTAACGCCTAAGATTGCAGTAGGTCGCCCTAAGTGTGCGGGTTTGTACATTTTGATGTTTTCTTCGACCAACTGCCCATAGTCTTTGTCGGGTGTGACCATATAGACTGTGAATCCATCTTTTGCAGCTTTTTTGGCAATCGTACCGATTACATCATCTGCTTCAAATCCCATCACTTCGAGCATCGGCACATTGAAGGCTTTGGTGATGTCTTTGATGTAGGGCAATGCGCTGCGGATTCCCTCGGGCATTTCTTCTCGATTGGCTTTGTAAAACGGAAATTCCTTGTCCCGAAACGTACCGCCTGGTGGGTCGAATACGACTGCTAAGTGTGTTGCTCCTTGATTGGACAATAAATCGTAGAGAATATTGACATAGCCTGTGATGGCGGATACGTCTTGTCCTTTGGAATTCGTCAAGGGATTGCGAATGAAAGAGAAATAGGCTCTGTAAATGAGGGCGAAAGCATCGAGTAGGAATAAGCGTTTGTCTTGCATAGGAATTAAAATTATAATGCAAATTAAAATGAAAAACTCATTTTAGTTTACAGTCAATAATACTGAAAAGTATGTGAATAGGAAAACACATTTTTTAGTGAAATGCGTTTATTTTTGGGAAGGTAAAGATAAGGATTATTTCAATCGCTTTCGTATATCGTACTGCTCAATTTCTCTTTCCATTTCTTGTGCCAATTCTTCTTTTGAAGGGATATATAGTTGGTACTTAGAAGCAAAAAGATGCTCGCTGTCTTTGAGCATGGAATACTTAACAACTGTGTCGTCTTTGCGGTTGCAGAGAATAATACCAATAGTGGGGTTGTCACTTTCTTGACGCATTTTGTCTTCATATAGGCGCACATACATGTCCATTTGTCCAATATCTTGGTGGCTCAATTCTCCTATTTTCAAATCAATCAATACAAAACACTTGAGGATATAGTTGTAAAAAACCAAGTCAATGAAAAAATCTTTTGTTTCGGTTTTGATGTGTTGTTGTCGACTGACAAAAGAAAATCCTCTGCCCAACTCCAACAAGAAGTCCTGAATTTTATCTGTAATAGCAGTTTCCAAATCTTTTTCGCTGTAGTTTGCATTGCGGTCTATTTCCAAAAATTCCATTACGTGTGGGTCTTTGAAAAAGTCTTTGAAAGTCAATTCACTGTCCTCTATTTGGGCTGATTCTAAGAGCATTTTTCTGTCTTTGCTAATCAACAAACGCTCAAAATACATGGAGTTAACTTGTCGGTTCAGTTGTTTGACATTCCAATGCCCTTTTACTGCTTCTTTGATGTAAAATATTCTTGCCGATTCGTCTTCAATTCGCATTAGTAGCCTATAATGTGTCCAAGTTAGCTGATGGTGCAAGTCTTCCAACTTTGGAAAAACAATATAAAATTGTCGCATATCTCTCAAATTAGTCTCGCTAAATCCTTTTCCCAATTTTTCAGACAATTTTATAGATAGGCTCGGTATCAATGTATTTGTGAAGTTTTCTTTGTCTTTATCGTTTTTTTGTTCTGCTTCGGCAATCAATTTACCAATACTCCAATACGTTTGCAGCATCACCACATTGATGCTTTGATAGGCATCTTCTTGGGCTTGTTCGATGATTTGATAAATATTTTGATAGAGGTTATCTAAAGAGGGTAAATCAGACATAGTGAAGGTATTAAAAGTAGTATTCGTAAGAGCCTTGCGAATTTGGTTGGAGAGTCTTTCTATATCATTTGTTTGAAGCATCTTTGTAAAATACGAAAATACGGAATATCCAGCAAATTTTAAAACGCTTTCTTTTACTTCGAGTATTACTGAGCAAGCACCAACTTCCCACTCCCCAATAATTCCTTACCTCCGAATACTTTGTAAAAATACAGTCCATCTGCCAAGCCTGCTCTATCCACCTTCAAGGATTCCACATTTTCGCCTTCAATTGTTTTGACCAATCGCCCATAGGCATCAAACACTTGGCAAGTGATTTTGGAGTGTCTGGTATTCCATTGAAGGGAAGTATGGTCGGTGAAGGGATTGGGAAAAGCATGGATAGACTGTTGGTTGAAGGTTTGATTTTTTATTGAAGTGATGGTAGAGTTGGTGAGTATAAGTCCGTCAGAGGTAACTGCATAGGCTATTGATTTAGAAGGAAAACTAATGCTTGCTACGGTTTCCCCCACACACCGTTCCGCCTGCCAAGTTTCACCTCCATCATTGGTTTGATAGATAATCCCTTTACTGCCTACTGCCCAACCATTGAAATCGTCTAAAAAATACAACTCAATTACTACTTCCCCCACATTGCCAATCGAATCCCATGTTGCAGCCATGTCTGAGCTTTTAAATATAGAACCCAATTCTGTCGCTGCCCAAATATGATTTTTGCGGGCAAAGACGGCTCGAAAAATTTCAGGGGATTCCAATTTAACCTCCCACAACTCTCCACCATTGTAGGTAGCAACTACTTCACCTGTAAGGTAAAGATTGTGAAGCCCTGCCATGAAAACAGTATCTTCATTGAGTGCAAATATTTGATGACCAGAAAATGCGCTTGCTTCTACCTTTTGATTTTTCCAACTATTTCCCCCATTTTCTGACTTCAATAAATTGCCATAAGTTCCTGTTGAGTAAGCAACTTGTTCATTTACCCAAAGAGCGTGAAAACGTGCTTGTGTAATATCTGCATCCTCCCAAGTTTCGCCCCCGTTTTTGGTAATCAAAAGACTCTTACCTCCCGAATTGTGATAGGTTAAAGCACCGATTATTCCTTGCTGTTCATTCAAAAAATCTATCGAAAGAAAAATGGATACACTAACATGCTCAGGATAGGTCTGTTGAATCCAAGTTTCCCCCCCATCCATTGTTTTGTATATCTCATGTGACGTAATCACCCAGCCTATATCTTCCGTCACAAATTGACCCTCCACAAAACTAAGCTCCTCTATTTCTATATCATGCTCTATGGCTTGCCAAATCTCAGGCATATCTACGCTTATCAATTTGCAATGTGTTTCTGATCGAGGGCAGTCATTAAATACTGTCAAACAAACTTCATAACAATCTCCTTCTTCAAAATCGTGAATCGGATGTTTGGTTGTTTGTAATTCAGAACCGTCCGAAAAATTCCATTCGTACTGATTGCTGTTTCGTGAGTTGTTGGTGAAACTAACAACACTACCTTCTACCTCATAAGAAAAGGCAGACCAAGGGTAAGGACAAGTCAATGAGTCACAATCATAATCTAGTTGAAAGTCACCCTGATGCACCAAGCCAGAACTGTCTTTGTGGCAAATTAGTCTATCGGATTCTTGGTCATCATGGACATCAAAAAAACCCCGTTCGGCATTTCCAATCCCGTCAATCCAATAGACAGTATAAGGGAAAAAGTAATCGTAATTCGTTAGTTCTATCCATTTTCTTTTTTGTCCATACAACATTGTAATAATAGCTGTACTATCAACCGACATTCCGAGTTCAGGAATACTATCTCCTTTTTCTACGCTAAAATCGTACTGCAAATATTCATGGTTGCAATTAAAAGTGTAAACTTGATACACTTTCCCCGCTTCATATCTTGTGTAAAAAGAAGTAGTATTTGTTACTCGAAAACACTGATAAGTCTTACCACACAATAGCGTATCTTTTTCATAAAAAAAAGTATGATTGGTTGGTTTTGCTTCATTTATGTTATATCGCATGACGACTTGCACCATCCCAGGCTGCGGAAAATCCAACAATTCGTACTCCTCTTGTGCAGATACACACATTGAAGTCAAGAAAAAACAGGTTGAAGCGAGGAATTGTAGGAATGTTCTCATATTTCAAGAATTTGTGGTGTTGAATAACAGCTATTTTGCTAAATTATATTTTTATCTTTAACACCACAAATAAAATAAGAGTTTTACGAAATAAGCTAATACTTCTGAAATTTTTGTTTTGAAAAGAAATTGATAGTCAATACAATCAACTACTCTTAAAGGCTAAATTTCAGAAGTCTATTAACGAAATTGAAAACTTATCCCAAAATGCAAGCAACTAATGCAAGCAGCTAAACCGAATCGGCAAGGTAAACGCCACTTTCACCGCCTTTCCTCGCTGCATCCCAGGTTTCCAATTGGGCATCAATCCAATGACTCTCATGGCTTCTACCTCCAAATCTTCACCGTTTTCTATCCCACGTTTGATGTGAATATTCGTGATGCTACCATCTGCTTCAATGTCAAAACCCACGTAAACCGTTCCTTCAATGCCCTTACCTTTGGCTGTTTTGGGATATTGGAGATGCTTGGCAATAAAAGCAAACATCGCATTTTGCCCTCCCACAAACTCAGGCATCACTTCCACAATGGAATAAATTTCAGGTTCTTCCTCCGTTACTATTTCTTCATAATTCAATATTTCCATTTCGACCTCCAATATTTCTGTTTCATCTTCCAACACTTCTTCATCCTCTACGATTTCCAAACCTTCGGGCATTGAAGAAGGTGGCGGTGGCGGCGGGACAGTTAATTTTGCAGAAGGGAAATTTTTGTGGTCATTTCTTCTACCGATTGCCTTTTCCGAAACGCCTTGTGGCAAAGGCTGCGGCTGTTGGATGGACTGCAAACCCTTTGAAGGGTTCACCACTTCTTGGTCAATCGCTACAAAGGAAGTATAGGGAGTCAAAAGGTGATATTTCAAACCTAATTGGGTGACATCTTCCACGATTTTATCGCTGTACCCGAACACTTTGAAGTCTTCCAATAAGCGAATTTTGTCTCTTGCCCAAAGGTAAGGCAAGGCCTTGTGTTCGGATTGAACATTTTTGGAACTTGCTTCAATTTGGTAAGTAAACTGTTTGTTGCCACGATTTGCAGTGACTTCAATCGTGCCTTTTGCCGCCCCTTTGTACTTGCCAAATACGACAATCGGACGGGATGCCATCAAATCGGGAAAACTTTTTTGGGATACATCGTAGGCTTCAAAACCATTGAATTTCAATTGGATATTGGTCAAAAGCGGTTCACTGATGTATTGACGAAATTTAGATGCTTGCGAAGCCGCTTTGTCCGCTTCTTGAATCACAAAAGGTTCGCCCTGTCCGCTATATGCCATTCCTTCAATCAAATGCCGATTGACGCTGCTGCCGATTCCAAAAGGAAAAACATTGGCATCCGACAAACGGCTGCGAATCAGGTCAAATGCTTCTGGTTCAACGCTCACATATCCATCCGTAGCTATCACAAAAGAACGGGAATAGCCCTGCGTTTTGGGAATGTCGAAAGCCGTCTGCAAAGCCTGCAAAACCTCTGTTCCGCCGCCGCCATGTTGTCCATCAATCCATTTAATGGCAGTATCCAGATTTTTGGCATTGGCAGCAACCGATTCCTTGGAAAACAATGCTGAACGCCCTGCAAATAACAAAACATTGAAACGGTCTTGAGGCTGCAAATTTCCCAACAAATCCCGCATCAAGGTTTTGGAAATATCCAATGGAAAACCATACATCGAACCCGAAACGTCCACAATAAAAACATATTCTCTCGGTGCAATTTGCTGCCCTTCGATGCGTTTGGGCGGCTGCATCATCATCAAAAAATAGTTTTCTTCTGTCCCTTCATACAGCATCAAACCTGTTTCTATCTGCTTGCCTTTCAGTTGGTATTGAAGAACAAAATCCCGATTGCCTCCAAATTTTTCGCTCTCGTTCAACACCACACTCGCTTTGTCTTTGGCTTCAAAATCAATGCTGACTTGGTGGGTATCTGATTGTATTTTTTGAAGGGGGATGCCTGTCGAAAGATTTACTTGAAGGAACAACTCTGAAGCGGATTTTGCTCCTTCCTTCAAATGTGGATTGCTCACCCAATTCTGATTACTACTTGCCAATAAATCCGCTTGTTCTGAACTGTATCGAGGCCCTACTACGGTAGGATAGATAAACTCATACGTTCCGTCTTCGGGAATTAATAATTCGGTATAAGACAACTCGACTTCAATGACATCGTTGGGCAAAATATTGGCTACTCGCATTTGAAAAACATTGGGGCGTTCTTGCTGCAAAAGTGTGGCTCGTTTGCCTGCTCGTTTGGCTTTTTCGTAGTTTTGGCGGGCTTTGTTGCGTTCTTGAATCTCGGCGGTGATGGTGCGCTCGCCTATTTTCATGGTCAGCGCATGAACAGCTGCTCTTGTGGATGCGGGAAAAACGTAAATGGCTTCAATGGGTGTTTCTCCTTCATTTTTATAGGTTTGTCGCACACATACATCTGCGATGACTCCTGCAATGTTGGCTTCTACGTGTGTGGATTGAAGCGGGAAAGTTTCGGTGTTGGGTCGCTCGCCTTCGATGTGGAAATAGGGCGAAAGGCTTTGGTCTGTGTTGTTTGGTTGGGTGACTGCAAAGGCATTGCAGTAAAAAATCAGGGTAATGATGGTTTGGAATAAGGTGTTTTTGGAGGTCATAGCATGGAATGTTTTGGAGGTGATGAAATGCCACAGAAAACAAAAGTTGGTTCTTTGACAAAATCTGTGATTTGAGACTTCGGAAGTTTGCCGTTTACAAAATCAAAAAACTATTTCGCTAAAAATTAACCTCTTATAAAATGAAACTTCCGAAGTCTTTATTGCTTCCACAAAAATTGTCACAGAACCAAAAAGTTTTGAAAACTTTTGGGTTCTTGTTTCTAAGCCAAAGATATGCTATGATGGAGGGGCAAAAAAGGATGAATGAGTAAGTGTAGGGGTTGGGTGAGTAAGTGTTGTTTCTTTTATGATGGCAGTTGGCTAAGCATTTATGGGCGGGGTGCTTTATTTCATTGTAATTCTACACTGCTTTTCACTCATATCGACTCTCTTTGACTCCTTTGTATCGCTTTTTCACCACCCCAAAGCCCATGCTGCTGCCTTTGCCTAAGCCGATGTAGTTGGGTAGAAAGGCATTGCAGTTGAAGCGGAGGCTGAAGGTTTCCATGCGCTGACCTTTGAAGTTGGCGTTTCTCATGCCCAGCAATTCGGTGATTTCTACTTGCAATCGGTCTTCGATTTTCCAATCTACGCCTGTGGCGAAGGCGAGGATGTGTCCTGTGAGTTTGGATTCGAGATAGAGGATTTTTTGGGTGAGGGAACGTATGGCGTGGTATTCTCGGAAGTTGTCTTGGTTGAGGGCTATCCAATTTTGGATTTGATAGGTGTCGCTTTGGGGATTCACTCTTAGGTCAAATTCTTGGAGGTTGAGTTCTTCTATGCTCATTTTGATGGGCTTGCCTTTTAGTTCGATGCTCCAATCTTGCTGCCGAAAGAAGGCGTGTATGTCTTCGATGCTTTCGTGTAGGCAGAGTATCATGGGTTGTTTTTTGTGGTTGGTTTTGTATTGTATCAAGGGGTAGCGGTAGTGAAAGGCGGGTTTTTGGGGCGCATTGTTGTCGTGATTGTGGTACCATTCGTGTTCCATGCCTACTTTTTGGATGATGGCTCCTCGAAATAGGGGGATTTCCCATGGTTGGATTTGGGCATTGAAGGTGACGCAGAAGTATCGAAGTTTGGTCATTGTTTTTTTTGTGTTGAGGTTTTGAGGTTTTGAGGTTTTGAGGTGCGAAATTGCAGAAATTAAATGAGATTTGTGAATTTTTTGTATCTGTATTTTGTTTTGGTGTTTGAACAAAATGCAAGGATACTTTTATGCAGCTTTATTTGGATTCTTTTGGGGCGTTTTTGGGGGTGAAAAACAAGATGTTTTGGTTGAAGCCTAAGCATGGTGAGGTGGAACTGATTGCGGTGAGGGATGTTCATGCGGTTTTTTTGACGAAGGGCGTGAGTGTGAGTGTGGATGCGATGATGTTGGCTTTGGAGCATCAGATTCCGATGGTTTTGATTGACCGAATTGGTCGATCGGTGGGGCAGGTTTGGAGTGGTCAGTTTGGGTCGATTGCTACGATTCGCAAACAGCAGGCTTTGTTTACAACGCATATTGAAGGTTGGAGGTGGGTTCAACAGCATATTTTGCAGAAGATTTTGCAGCAGCAGCTTTTTTTGGAGCAGTTGGCTTTGGAGTTGAATGGTTCGCTGGAGTTTCACAAGGCTTTTTATACGGCTACGAATGTGTTTGGGAAGGTGCAGAAGGGTTTGGAGGAGTGGCATCCTGAGCAACATGGGTATGAGGTGGAGAAGATTGCAGCGACTTTTCGGGGTTGGGAGGGAATTGCTTCGAGGCATTATTTTCAGTGTTTGTCGTGTGCGCTTCCGTCTGTGTATCAGTTTCGGAAGCGAAGCCGACGACCTGCTTTTGATGCGTTCAATAGTTTGTTGAATTATTTGTATGGGATGTTGTATTCGATGGTGGAATTGGCACTGATGAAGGCGGGGGTGGATCCGTATATGGGGATTTTGCATGCGGATGAGTATCAGAAAACGACGATGGTGTTTGATATGATTGAGGTGTATCGGCATTGGGCTGAACAGGTGGCGGTGGACTTGTGTAGGGAGGGTAGATTGTCGAAGGATGCGTTTGCGGAATCGGAGGATAAGGGGGTTTGGTTGGAAAGTGCTGGAAAAAGTGTTGTTATTCCATTTTTTTTGAACTTTATGCAGCAAAAGATTGGTTATAAGAATCAGGTGCGAAAACGTATTACGCATATTGATTTGGATGCACAGCGATTTGCACTGTTGCTTAAAAATTTTAAACCTTCTTAAAAAAATTAATCCTTATGAGATTTTCTTTACAACTACTATTGGTGCTTGCTTTGGGATGGATGGCTTCTCTTGAGGTTCAGGCACAAAATGATGCTACTGTGACTACGGATGACAATGGCAATTTGCCTACGGTTATTGAGACTCCTGATGAGAAGCATGGTTTTGATGACTTCGACTTGTTGGATGATGGACTGGACGAGAAAAAAAAGGAGGATGTGGATGGTGATGGCTGGGATGATGTGCGCCGTACTTCGGAGGGGAAGGGGGAAAAGGGGACTCAGTATCAACGCAAGAATCAGAATTTCAAGGGTGTAGGTCGACGCGTGGGGGCTATGTGTATGGATGATTCGATGCAGGAGGAAGGTGGTCGTGGGGCGTGTAGTGGGCATGGCGGAGTGCGTTTTTGGCTGTATGAGAAGGAGGATGGAACGATTGAGCGGATTGCTACGCAGCGGCATTTGGATCATCCTGACCCGCTGGACAGTGAGGAGATGAGTTATTTGGCGGCGGTGAATGAGGAACGGAAGGAGAACTTGAAGAATAACAATGGGCTGCTGCGATTGGATACGTTTTATCAGTTGATGACCATTTTTGTGGTGTGTGTGATGACGGTGTTTACGATTCAAAAAATCATGCAGGGCAATCGCTTTTTTTAGTGTTTAACCGTTAGTTTGGGAGGAGTATATGAATTATTTTATTAGCTATGATATTGGCAAGGATAAGCTGCGCCTGAAGGTGAGCAAAACTTTGGAGCGTTTTGGGTGCAAAAGGGTTCAGTATTCGGTCTTTTTTGCACCTGATTTTGCTCCTAAGGAGATTGAACGGCTGAGGGATGCGCTTGTGAAGGTGATGAAGGGGGTGGGTGAGCAGACGGACAGTGTGTTGTGTATGGCGGTGGAGGAAAAATACATGGGGAAGCTGCATTGGGTGGGGGAGAATGTGGGTGTGAAAAAAAGTTTGGAGAAACCTTTGAATAAATTGTTTTAATGAGTATATTTGTGGTGTTGGGCTGCAAAGCTTGAATAGCTCTTTGACATCATTAGATTTTATAGAAATATGTAGTTAATGTCATCATATTGTGATTTATTGCATATTTCTCATAAGTCGCTAAGGGTTAATTTATTAAATATTATATCGCAACAGGGTAGTAACCCCATTTCCAGTGTAATTAGGATTGCGACAAAAGAAAGAAAGATACTTGGTGGTAATATCATGTAGTAACCCCATTTCCAGTGTAATTAGGATTGCGACAAATGTTTATGCTCTACTGGGGAGGAATAATTGGGTAGTAACCCCATTTCCAGTGTAATTAGGATTGCGACAAGCAATTGGAATCGTATTGATTACAAAGTTTCTCCATGTAGTAACCCCATTTCCAGTGTAATTAGGATTGCGACTCAAAATTACGAAATGATAGCCAAACGCTATAAAAGTAGTAACCCCATTTCCAGTGTAATTAGGATTGCGACTGTAAGTAAGTTATCTGTAGTTAACAATGTCTGTTTTTGTAGTAACCCCATTTCCAGTGTAATTAGGATTGCGACTTAATCTTCGTATATGCTTTTTATTTCAGTCACAAACGGTAGTAACCCCATTTCCAGTGTAATTAGGATTGCGACAGAATTAGTAATTTATATTTTGCTCTATTAGTTCCAGTAGTAACCCCATTTCCAGTGTAATTAGGATTGCGACATGTATGGTGGATAATTGGCGGCTTTATAAATATTGGTAGTAACCCCATTTCCAGTGTAATTAGGATTGCGACGACTACGAAAAAGAAATAATTTTGATTAGGAATAAGTAGTAACCCCATTTCCAGTGTAATTAGGATTGCGACAAATAGCGAGATGAAATGTCTTTAAAGATTAATTCTTTGTAGTAACCCCATTTCCAGTGTAATTAGGATTGCGACCTTAAAGCCGTTTGTTATTGCTTTATTATTGATAATAAGTAGTAACCCCATTTCCAGTGTAATTAGGATTGCGACCCTTTTATTGTTGACCAAGGGGTTTTAGCCAATGTGTAGTAACCCCATTTCCAGTGTAATTAGGATTGCGACGAGTTCGTGGAGGAATGGCACAGTTTTAATTCAGTAGGTAGTAACCCCATTTCCAGTGTAATTAGGATTGCGACGCTGGAATGAGTGGACGTCTTGGCCCCGGTTGCGAACAGTAGTAACCCCATTTCCAGTGTAATTAGGATTGCGACTGAAAAACCTTACCAAATGACGAAAAATCACTTTGAGTAGTAACCCCATTTCCAGTGTAATTAGGATTGCGACTTGGTTTGCTTCAAAAGTTGGTGTAATTATTCCTGTGTAGTAACCCCATTTCCAGTGTAATTAGGATTGCGACTATCTCAGACTGCACTTTTACCAACAACATATCTAGTAGTAACCCCATTTCCAGTGTAATTAGGATTGCGACACTTTTCAACCAATTCTTCAGCAATGGTTACAGGAACGTAGTAACCCCATTTCCAGTGTAATTAGGATTGCGACCAATGACATTAGTACCTCCACCATCCACCAATGACGTAGTAACCCCATTTCCAGTGTAATTAGGATTGCGACATTAACTACACATACAAGACTTTACAAGCAGTTTGTAGTAACCCCATTTCCAGTGTAATTAGGATTGCGACTTTTTACAATCTTCTAATTTCCTTGTTATTATTTCAAACAGTAGTAACCCCATTTCCAGTGTAATTAGGATTGCGACTCAAATTGAGCGAAAGAAAGATTAAAACTTAATGCTAGTAGTAACCCCATTTCCAGTGTAATTAGGATTGCGACTTCGAAGTCTTCGTACTCCAAATTAAGTTCTATGCGTAGTAACCCCATTTCCAGTGTAATTAGGATTGCGACATGGTAACGGTAAAACAGCGAAGCCCTCCAAAAAAGGTAGTAACCCCATTTCCAGTGTAATTAGGATTGCGACGCTTATTAGGTGATTTACAGTGCCCGCTTCTGTGGCAGGTAGTAACCCCATTTCCAGTGTAATTAGGATTGCGACAACAACCCGATAAAAGAGCGGGCTTTCTTCAACTTTGTAGTAACCCCATTTCCAGTGTAATTAGGATTGCGACACTTTTATAAAGAAAATGGAGAGGAAGAATTGGGCAGGTAGTAACCCCATTTCCAGTGTAATTAGGATTGCGACCGTTCTATTGGATTGCATATTCCTTGTACGTCGTTTTCGTAGTAACCCCATTTCCAGTGTAATTAGGATTGCGACTTTTGTCTATTATTTTTTTGGCGGCTTCGTATATTTGGTTGTAGTAACCCCATTTCCAGTGTAATTAGGATTGCGACCTTTGAATTTTTCATCTTATTAAATTAAATTGGTTGTAGTAACCCCATTTCCAGTGTAATTAGGATTGCGACAATCCTTGATTTTGAAAAAAAATTCTTGTATTTCTTGTAGTAACCCCATTTCCAGTGTAATTAGGATTGCGACCATTTTATTTTAAATAAATTCGATTTTCAAGCCTTTTCGTAGTAACCCCATTTCCAGTGTAATTAGGATTGCGACTACTTGGGTAACAACTGCTATACTTTCATATTTGTCATGTAGTAACCCCATTTCCAGTGTAATTAGGATTGCGACAACATACTCGACATGGTTTACGAATATGTTATCATGTAGTAACCCCATTTCCAGTGTAATTAGGATTGCGACAATAATTATGAGGATGAATGTCCATTTATGTTTATACGTAGTAACCCCATTTCCAGTGTAATTAGGATTGCGACTTCCTGTGGAAGACTCACCACCTTTGAAAGTTTTTCGTAGTAACCCCATTTCCAGTGTAATTAGGATTGCGACTATCACGGCCAATGCCTCTGGATTTATGATTCATCCAGTAGTAACCCCATTTCCAGTGTAATTAGGATTGCGACTACGTTCCTCTCTCTGAGACGTAGCACTTAACTTGTAGTAACCCCATTTCCAGTGTAATTAGGATTGCGACGCTTTTCTTAATGAATCGTATATAATTTTAAAATCGTAGTAACCCCATTTCCAGTGTAATTAGGATTGCGACATCAGAGAATTTTTGTCTAACTGTGTAGATAGTGTGTAGTAACCCCATTTCCAGTGTAATTAGGATTGCGACCTCTTAGGGAATCGTTCTGCTCCTCTTTTAATTCTAGTAGTAACCCCATATCCAGTGTAATTAGGATTGCGACTTGTCTAATATGTTGGCTTTCATGCTGAAAGCCTTGAAAGTTTCATACTCCAAGAACTTGTCAAAAACTTAAAGGCACAGATAGAATTCATTCAGGGGCTACGAATGGAAATAATTTTTAGCGAAAAATCGTCATAAAAGGAATAAAATAGCTAATTTTAGTCCATTTAAAACAATGTAAATAATTTTAATATGAAAAAATTACACTCTCTTATGCTCATTGGATTAGTAATTATCACCTTCAATCCAATTTTCGCACAAGACTGCTCTCCAAACGACATTACATTAACTACTCAAAATCAAATAGATAACTTTCAAGCGACTCATGGGCCTTGTGATAATGTAGTTGGAAATTTAATTATTCAGGATGATGACAACGGATTAGACAATATTGTTAATCTGGATGGCTTGGCTAGTATAACTGACATTGGAGGAAATTTTGAGATTTTAGAAAATCAAAATCTAAATAGTGTCAGTGGATTATCAAGTTTACAAAATATTACGGGAACCTTTTTGGTAAATGACAATCCAAATCTGGGGAATCTTATGGGACTTTCTAACCTTACTACTATTGGAGGAGACTTGAATATTGATGATAATAGCAACCTGGCAAACCTGAATGGCTTATCAGGTCTAAATTCTGTAGGGAATGACCTCATCATTAATGACAATGCAAATTTAATAGATATTACGGCACTATCTGGAGTCACTTCAATTGGCAACAATTTAATTGTGGAAGACAATTCCTCTCTACCAAACATAGATGGTTTGAATGGAATTGTGAGTGTATCTGGTAGGTTGGCAATCGAAGAAAATTTAAGTTTAACAAATGTCGATGGTCTCGTAAATTTGAACAGCGTTGGTAATAATCTCAGTATTAAAGATAACACTATGCTTCAAAACATTGATGGTTTATCCAATTTATCCAATGTTGGGAATAACTTGGTGGTTAAGGACAATAGCTTATTGGCAGAGTGTTGTGGTTTATTTAAGGTATTAAATGGAGGAACAATAGGGGGGATTTCCAATATATCTGGAAACACAGGAAACTGCAACAACAATGGTGCTGATGTTGATGAACCTTGCGAGATGGTTATTCCTACTATTGGAGAATGGGGACTGATTGTGTTGGCTCTATCATTCATGATAATGGGTGTTCTACATCTCCTACCAAAAAATCTTGGCAGCGGTAGAACTATCTAAATCAGAAAACAAAAAGTGATCATTGCAGCGATAGAGGGCAATTTGAAGATTTCATTAGACAACGGAAGTTTTGAAAACTTCTGTTGTCTAGTGCTGTGTCAACATTGAATTGATGGGTCGCCTATTCAATTGTCCTTATCACCTGCAAGTCAGGATAATTGAACGTGCAAAATCTACCCATCAATTCAAATTTGACTAATCGCTATCCCTCCCTGCAAAGCAAATAAATGACATTGGCTATACATCTTCGGTAAAATTGACCTCAAGTACCTAAAACCCCATAACTGCTTTCACCCCAAAATGATCAGAACCCGTTTTCTCCAAAACTTCCGCTTCAATGGGCTGCAATGAACCCTGTGTCAAAATATAATCCAATCGAAAAACAGGGTAAGGTAGTCGTCCTCTCGGAAAAGTAAAGCCAAAACCACTGCCTACTTCTGCAAAAACATCTACATACTGTTGCTGTATTTGGCGATAACCCAAAGGCTCAAAATCAGGTGTATTGAGGTCGCCCAAAATCATACGATTCGGAATGTCGGTCGCTTTTTGGTCGATGTGTTGGGTGATTTGTTGCCATTGTTTCGCTCGCAAATTTGCCACCTTGTAGTAGGCAATCGGGAAGGATTCGGGTGAGTGAAAAGCAATGGCAGGAGAAGCTGTATGAGCATTGCAGATATATATTTTTCCTTTGGTCGGATGCAGGATTTCAAAACATTGGGCAATTGGTCGCCCTGAATCGTTGTTGAGGTATTCCACATTTTGGAGAGGGTATTTGGAGAAAATGCCATACCCATGCGTCCGTTCATCGGCATAGTTTTTTTGGTAAGGGTAGGTTTTTTGGATAAAAGAATTGGACTTCAATAGCTGTTCCCATTTGGGCGTGATTTCCTGCAAAGCAAGAACATCAACAGGTTGTTTTTGAAGTAATTGCAGTGAAATTTGGGGACTGGCATTGGTAAAAAGTAGGTTGTAGGTGATGACCACTACTTTTTCGGTTGGAGGTATTTTTGAAGTCATAGGGCTTTTCTTATTGAAGAACAGGTAAACCGCATCTCCCATCAAAAGCAATACACCCAGTAACAAAACAATTTGCAAACCTTTCTTTGGGCAGCCACTTTTCCATTGTCGCCAAAACATCCATCCCCCCACCAAAATCAACGGATACTCCAAAAAGTACAAGGCACTGCCGAGATAGACATTGTTTCGACCCAAAAACAGCACATAAATACTTAGCAAACAACACCAAAAAAAGATTTTCGATTTCATTTTGTCTTGATTTTTAAGATGACCGAGGTTTTGAAAACTTCCGTTGTATAGTGCTGTGTCAACAATGAATTGATGGGTTGCCAGTTCCCATTTGCATTTGTGCTTTGACTTTGATTTGAACTTCCAATTAACAAATCCTCTCTCCTCCATCCACAGGAATAATCGCACCATTTATCCAAGCAGCTTCCTTCCTACAAAGCAAATAAATGACATTGGCTACATCTTCGGGGGTGGTCAAACGCCCATAAGGATTCCGAAATTTGGATTGTGCTTTCATCGCATCACTCCCAGGAATCATCCGCAAAGAAGGCGTATCGGTGACTCCTGCCTGCACCACATTGCAGCGAAGCCCATAGGGGGCAAACTCCAAAGCGATTGACCGACAAATTGCCTCTAAGGCTACTTTTGCAGCCGAAACTGCGGCATACGCTCGCCATGCTTTTTGATTTCCTTCGCTGGTCAAACCAATAATTCGGGCATCTTCTGCAAATAAATTTTGTTCCCAAACCACCTTTACCCAATCGTATACACTCAATGCCATAGCTTCGAGTGTATGGTTGAAATCTTGACGAGAAAGAGCGTCGGGATGATGTTCATGCGAGGCTTCAATGTTTTGTTGGAGTTGGTGTAGGAGTTTTTCGGTTTCAGAATCTGTATTTTTTGAAGGATTAGAGTCCGTTTTTTTGATAGGAACCATCAGCTTCAAATTGCCTTTTGCGATGGAATGTAGCAACAAACGCACTTTTTCGTTGGGCTGCAATTGGGCTTTGAAGTCTCGGATGGTTTCTGCCATTTTATCCAAACGAGTGGCATCTACATTGTAGCTTTGCAGTTTCACCCCTTTTGCTTTTATTTCTGCAAAGGCTTCTTCAACGGCTTTCATTTGACTGCGTCTGTCTCGGTGCAAAATGCAGATATTCATGCCTTGCGAAGCAAGTTTTTGGGCAGTTGCCAAGCCCATACCGCTAGAGCCACCTAAGATGATGGCCCAATAATGGTTGTTTTTGAAGTAGGTCATATAGTTGAAATTCAGGTGCAAAGTACAAATTTCAATTTAGAAATTGGTGCGATTTTCCAATGAAATAAAAAGAACCAGACTTGGCATTTTTGAAACTATTACCTTCACTTTGGGATTAGAATAGTGGAGAAAGTACAAATATTGAAGAAAAATGCATTGACTAATGAAGGGGAATTGAAACGGTATAGTTCGTATCAATAGACGAAGAACAGACAATCGAATCGGCGGTAATCAAACCAAGTGATGTATTAGGGGTATATAAGCCGACCCCTAAAAGAAAAAACCCCTTACAAAACATTGATTTGTAAGAGGTTATTGTCTTTCTTTGTGGTGTGGGGCGGGCTTGAACCGCCGACACATGGATTTTCAGTCCATTGCTCTACCAACTGAGCTACCGCACCATCCGTTAGGCGACCGCAAAGATAAGGTCTTTTTTATTATTTGCAATATTGAAGGCGTTTTTTTCGATAGTTTTTTTGAAGTTAGAATCATAACCAACATTTCGGTCAAAATAGTTCCTAGAGGATTCCTAAAATCAATTAATCATATCCCCTCTTAGTTTTCTAAACCGTTTTCTGGCTTCAACGATAAACAGACTCCCCGGTTGTTCCAATAAGATTTTTTGGTAGTATTCCATTGCTTTTTCTTTTTGGTTGAGGTGATTTTCGTAGATGTCGGCGAGAGTAAACAGGGCATTATCTGCTAAAATATCTGTTCCAAAATCCTCCAATACCTTTTCCAAATATCCTACAGCAGCTTCATATTCCCGCTTTTTGATGTGTACCCGCGCCCTCGCAAACAATACATCGTCTGCCAAAGCATGACCTCTGAAAACTTGGTCAATCGAATCCAAAGTGACAAACGCCTGTCGCTGTTTGTTTTGGAGAATCAGCAAATCCGCTCTCGCAAACATTTCCATCGCTACGGTTGAAGTGTCCAAGCCCATATTGTCGGTAATGAAAACGGATAACTCCAAGGCATCGTTGGCAATCAATTCTGAAGTTGAAGCCTTCAATACATTGAGTTGAGATTGCGACCATTGAAAATCACCATTGTAGTAGCTCAATTTGGCATTTTTGAAGCGGGCAACTTCCCCCAAATTATCCTCCTTATAATCCTTGTCCACTTGAGCATAATACAGTGTAGCTTCCCATATATCGTTTTGCATCAAGTAATAATCACCTAAGTCCAATTTAGATTCTGCTTTCAAGCGTTTTTCAGCAGCGGACATATTCACTATCTCCTCTGCTATTTTTATGGCTTCGTCCAAATCATTGACATAGTAAGCATACAAATGCGCCAAATCACGCATGGTGCGTGTGGTGGTAGCATTTCGTCCGTATTTATCCAAAAAATTGTGGTAGTCTTGTCGAAGATGTTCAATATCATCTTGTGTATAGCTATTGGTTTCAGTCACTTTGCTTTTTCTTGCTTTCAATAGTTCGATTTTAGCCAAGGTTTGCATAGGACTGGTGATTTCTTTGTCAATCACATACTGATATCCTTCAATAGCTGCATTGTAGTCTTTCTCTTTGATTGCCATTCGTGCCAAATCCATAATCCTGTCGCCATCTTCTTCGAATCGTCGATCCAGTGCTTTGGCTTGTATGAGTGCCGATTCAAAGTCTTTCTGTTGAATAAAAGTCCATGTAAGCAATTCAGGATAAATCACTTCGTTGGCATCTTGTTGGATTCGACCATACAACTGGGTTTGGAGTTCTTCCATGTAGGCATCCTGCTTGATAATTCTTTGCAGTGAGGATTGTACAGTTTGAATATTGCTAGCTTCCGATACGGCATAGTCCAAATAACTGTCTATGACTTTTGCATAATCCCCTTTTTTGGCATACAATTGCGCCAATACTGCAGCATAGGCTTTCTCATCACCTTGTAGTTTTTGCCCCTTCTTTAAGGTAGCGATTGCGTAATCATATTCATCTGCTTGTGAAAAAACGTTGGACAATTGCCCAACTGTTTGAACAGTCACTACATCAATTGCTTTTTCGAATTCTTGTTTGGCTTGGTCCTCCAACTGTTGATGCCTGTACAACAAACCTAAATCCACATACAATCCAGGATTGTCTTTGTAGCGTTTGAGGCGTTTTTTGATGACCTTTTCTGCTTCTTCAAAATTCTTCAATGCCAGCAGACAGTTGTAGTAATTTCGGTAAACACCCTCACTTCCTCCATTTTTATAAATTTTTTCATACAACACAACAGCTTTATCATACTCTCCCTTTTTGTAGTACTCAAATGCCAATCGAAAATCTTGGTTGTTTTGTTGGGCATATACTCCAACGCTGCTCAACAACATCCATACGGCAATAAAAATAATGCGATTCATATAGTTTGTCCGTTTATTTGTTCATTGCAGTAATTTAGCAATGATATTTCTGATTTTATCTTAATGAAGGTTAAAAAGCCTAAGGAACTATATTGTTCTTTCTATCAACGTTTATCTCAGTTAGATATTTTGATGGTTATTTAGGATAACGTTAGTAGGTAGTCAATTGGGTTATCGAAAATGATTTCAGAATCATCTATTTATTTTTCCGAGATAGTTTCTGCGATTGATTGACAGTAGTACCATCATCAATAAGGTAAATAAAGCAAAGATTGTTTTGTTTTTAGCCCTATACTTTGCAACCTAAGAAGTTTTTTTGAAGATGTTCACAAAAAAAGGGCTGTGCGAAACTGCACAGCCCTTGGAATAAAGCATAATTGTTTGTAGTTGTTGTATTTTGATTGAATAATTACTCCAATTTGAAACGGATTGGAAGAGTAAATGCCACACGTACAGGTTTACCTCTTTGTTTACCAGGATTCCATTTAGGCATTTCATTCACCACTCTAATAGCTTCGGCATCGCAACCTGCGCCACCGCCTGCCAAACCACGTTTGATTTGTACTTGTTTGATAGAGCCATCCTCCATCACTACGAATCCCACATATACTGTACCTTCAATGCCGTTTTCACGTGCCATTGGAGGATACTTGACATTTTTTCCAATAAATTTGAAGAGTTCTGCCTGCCCTCCAGGGAATTCTGGCATGTCTTCTACAATTGTAAAGATTTCAGGTTCTTCTGGTTTTTCTTCCTTCTGTTCAACAATTATTTCTTCTTCCTCTTCAACAGGCATCGGAACTTCATCAGGAATGTTTTCGACCTCAGTGTCTTCTTCGATTTCTTGTTCCATGATTTCAGGCTCATCTTCCAAAACCTCTTCATCTTCTACAACTTCTAACTGTGGTGGTGGCGGAGGAGGAGGTGGTGGTGGTGGTTGCTGCTGACTTGGAGGCGGCAATTGTTCGATTTCATCGGGAACAAATACATCTCCCAAATCCATCACTTCTTGTGCTTTTTCGTGCAAAGAAAAGCCATACAAAACAAAGATGATAGAAATCGCCAATCCTGCAAGCGTAAAAGTAGAAGACATTTTGTTGGTATCTGCTTCAGGATACTTCTTCAAATAAGATTTGTGCTTATTGGCTTCGTTGGCTGCCATTATAGCATCCGGAGACTTCCTAAACATTAGACTGAATAGGAGGTACGCCAATATAGTCCCCACAATTGGGAACAACATGAAAAGAATAGGACTAGTGGTGAAAAATTCTAACATACATTTATCTTTTTACAACTAAAGAAACAAGTGGGTAAGAAATAACTCCTGCGAAACTGCCGATAATATTAGCAATAATATCGGGAACTTCAAAATATCTTTCAGGTAAAAATTCTTGAATAAATTCAATCCCCACTCCATACATTGATACACAAATAATTACAATGATGTATTTTTTTTGGATAGAAAAAAAATCATTCCGCCAAGCACCCAATATTAACCATGTCAACAATAAATAACATCCAAAGTGAGCAATTTTATCAAAACCCAACCATTCTGAATGGGGTAGTGACGGTGCGGTCATCACAGACAAGATAAATATGCTTATCATCCATACAATTGCTGCTGTGCGCCATAGTTTCTCACTCATATTTATCAAATGATAGTAGCTATTTATTGAAGTCCTCTACAAAATCAATTTTTCCTAACTCACAATTAAACATACTTATGTAATACTGACAATGATGTAACCTTTTCTTTGTGGACTCATTGTTTTTTGGGGGAACCTGAAAATCACCCGAAAAAAATCATGCGCTACATACTTCAGTAAGATTACTCGCCAAAGATAGTTTTTTTTCTGAAACAAAAACAAATTCGAAATGAACTTTCTCCAAAACATCAAAGTTCAAAAAATATTTTTAGTCAAAAACGCCTAATTTCACTTACCTTTGTTGTCGAAATGAAAAAGAAAACCAAAAATAGAATTATTGAAACGGCTATTCGTCTATTCAATGAGCAAGGATTTGGTGCTATTTCGCTTCACGAAATAGCACAACAACTAAGCATAAGCAGAGGTAATTTGACGTATCACTTTCCTACCAAAGATGCGTTATTGCAGGTAATCTCTACAGAAATGTGGCAAAAAATTGAAGTAGAACGCCAAAAAAGGCGTGATTTTCCTTCTTTTGAAAACATTTACAATGAAACCAAATTGTATTATTCTTTTCAACAAGAATATGCTTTTATCTTCAATGACTTACACGTTATTACGCACCCTATCTTGGAGGAAAAATTTAGGGAATTTTGTTTGACTACTATTAAAGACAACCATGCTGCCATTGCTTTTGCCATCAAGCTCGGCAACATGCGTCCCGAACCATTTGCAGGAGCGTACTACAATTTGAGTCTATCTATCTGGACATTGGCCCTCTTTGGGTTGCCTCAACAAACCATCAGAAAGGTGAAAAAAAGGGACGAAGTGATGAAGGTTGTTTGGAGTTTGATTCTACCTCATTTCACCCTAAAAGGCATTGAATCGTTCAAATCCTTTTTTGGAGAAGATTTTTACAATAGCATGGGAGAACCCTTTGAAGTGAATAACCTATTGTTTTAGAATTTACTAACCCCTCATACATACTATGAAATCAAACATCAACCCCAACAGTTCGCAGTTCAAAGCCAATTTTGCAGGCATGACTCAATTGGTCGAACAACTCGAAAAACACTTGGAAGAAAGCCGTTTTCAAGGTCAAGAAAAACACATTGAACGAGCCAGAAAACGAGGTAAATTTTTGGCGAGAGAACGGCTCGAATTGGTATTGGACAAGGATAGTCCGTTTTTGGAACTGTTGCCCCTTGCAGGAATGAAGCAAAAAGGCGGATTTGGTGCGGGAGGAACGAATGTTTCAGGAATTGGATTGGTAGCGGGTAAACTGTGCATGATTAACTCCAATGTTGGCACCCGAAAAGGCGGTTCGGTGGATGCTGCAACGGTTTTTAAGAGCCTCCGCTTGGGAGAAATTGCGAGAGAAAATAGGCTGCCTACCATCAATTTGGTGGAAAGTGGTGGCGCAAACCTTCCCGACCAAGCCAAAATCTTCAATTATGGGGGTGAATCTTTTCGAGAAATTAGCCGCCGCTCCAAAATGGGGATTCCTACTATTTCGGTAGTATTTGGCAATGCGACTGCTGGAGGGGCTTATGTACCAGGCATGTCGGATTTTGCAATTTTTCAGAAACAGGCTGCAAAGGTGTTTTTGGCAGGGCCTCCACTCGTCAAAATGGCGACGAATGAGGTGGCAACGGATGAAGAATTGGGGGGGGCAGAAATGCACAGTCGTATATCGGGGGTGAGTGATTATTTGGCAGAAGATGAATTGGATGGTATTCGGATTGCGAGGGAATTGATGGAGATTGTGGATGTGGGCAAACCGCATTTTGTTCCTAATGCTCCAATTGAAGAGCCGCTTTATGATGCAGAGGAAATATTGGGGGTTGTACCTGACAATGTGAAAACGCCTTTTGATGTTCGTGAGTTGATTATTAGGGTGGTCGATGGTTCTCGTTTTTCGGAGTTTAAGGCGGAGTATGGTAGTACGATGGTGACAGGCTGGGCAAAGATTCATGGCTACAAAGTGGGGATTGTTGCCAACAATGGGGTGATTTTTTCGGAATCGGCTAATAAGGCAGCGCAGTTTATTCAACTCTCGAATAAGAACAATATTCCCTTGATTTTTATGCAAAACACAACAGGGTATATGGTCGGAAAGGAGTATGAGGAGGGTGGTATTATCAAAAATGGGGCGAAACTTATCAATGCGGTGTCGAATAGTGAAGTGCCTTCGATTACCTTGATGATTGGCTCATCTTATGGCGCAGGTAATTATGGGATGAATGGACGCTCTTACAATCCTCGATTTTTGTTTGCTTACCCAAACTCCAAAATTGGGGTGATGGGTTCGGAACAATTGGCGGGGGTGATGGAGATTGTGCAGCGTGCTTCGGCTAAGTCGTTGGGGAAGGAATACGATGAAAAACAGGGTGCTATGATTAAGGCAATGTTGATTGCAGAGGCTGAATCGAAGTCTTCGGCTTGGTATTCTACTTCTGAATTGTGGGATGATGGCATTATTGACCCACGAGAAACGAGAAATTATTTGGGTTTTTCGCTTGCTGTGCTTTACAATCAGCCCATTAAAGGATCGGAGGGATATGGTGTTTGGAGGATGTAGTATGGTGGTGATTGAGACTGATTTATTTTTAAAGCCGATAACATTTAACGTGTTGTTGGCTTTTTTATTTGGCAATGAATTAAAATTGTAATATATTTGTTTTGAAAAATGCTCATTTGCAGGGATGTGCTTATTTTGATTTATTCGTCTTTTTAAATATTGAAGTTATGAGAGCATTACAACTAATGGACATTCTCGGCAGAAAATTGAAGGAATTAGATTTGGAGAACGGTAAAGTGGATTTGGAGAGAGGGATTTTGACGAGTGGGGTGTATTTGTTTCGGATTTTGACGGATGAGAATAGGATTTCGGGGAGAGGGAAGATGATTGTTAACTAAAAAATAATTATATATAAACATGAATAAAATTAATTTATTTTTACCCCTTTGTCTCTTATTGTTAATTAACGAAGTGTTTGCACAAGATGTATTTAGTCTAAGAAAGGTTATTTCGAAGAAGTCCGCCTTTGCTGGAGTTGTTCAAGCAGTTGATTTTGACAAGGATGGAGATTTAGATGTTTTTTCTGCCAGCAGTATTGATTACAAGCTTTCATGGTATGAAAATCTGGGAAAAGGGATATTTGGTGAACAGAAAATTGTCAATACACCTTTAGATGATATTCCCGATGCTATTTTAGCAGATTTGAATGACGATGGTTGGATTGATATAATTTCTATTTCTAATCATCACGAAAAAATCGTTTGGCTTAAAAACAAAGGAGATAATACTTTTAGTGGCAGAATCACTTTGGCACACACAGAAGGCTATATCACTAAAATAGCAGCAGAAGATGTGGACAAAGATGGAGACTTAGATGTAGTAGCTGCGGCCAATCAAAGTTATGTTGTTTGGTATGAAAATAACGGCAATGGAAATTTCACTGGACTTGAGATGAGACTTCCTTTGGGAACTATGAATCCAATCACATTTTTATCTACTGATTTGGATAAAGATGGTGACATAGACATTATTTCTGCTTCACCCTTTGATGACAGAATTGTTTGGAATGAAAATGATGGAAGTGGAATTTTTAGTGAGCAGAAACTTTTAGTGTCTAACACAGAAAACATATTCTCTATTTATACTGAAGATCTTGATCAAGATGGGGACTTGGACATTATTTCTGGTTCTCGTTATGACATCAAGTGGTATGAAAACATGGGCAATGAAGAGTTTAGTGGCTCGATAGTCATTTCAGAGGAAGTAGAGGATGTTTTTGGTTTATCCTTCGGAGACTTAAACGAGGATGGGTATATAGATATCGTTTCCGCCTCGTATGAAGATTCAAAAATAGCTTGGTATGAAAATGATGGAGTAGCAAATTTTAGTATTCAAAAAATTATTACTCAATGGAACGACCAAGTCTTTTCTGTCCAAGCTATTGATTTAGACAATGATGGAAGTTTAGACATTTTAGCAAACACTTCAGGAGATACAAAAATAGTTTGGTATGAAAACCTTGCTAATCATGGATACATCAACTGCTTCGCATTTATTGATGACAATGAAAATGGAGTGTATGATTTACAGGAAAAACCTCTGCCCAATCAAATTTTCAAAGTGAGTCCCTCCTGTGTCGCTTCAACAGTATCAGATAATCTTGGTAATGCTTTTTTCCACGCTAAATATGGTGATTATGAACTAACCTATGAACCCAATCCATTATGGGAACTTACTTCTAATTCTACTATTTTTTCTATTACATTGGATAAGGATACAGACCTCCCTACATATTTTTTTGGATTCAAGCCTGAAAAAACGCAAGATAAAATAGTGGCTTCTTTGAGCAGTTCTTATTTTCAATGCAATAGATTAGTCAAATACTGGTTAAGTGCCTTTAATGCAGGAACTACAGAGGTTAATGGTACTTTGACCATGCGGATAGATTCTTTAACTCTACAAGTATTAGATATTGCCCCAGAACCTACTATCTCAGAAGATTATAAGTTAGTCTGGAATTATTCGGACTTAGCTCCCAATCAAAAATTTACGATTGAAGTAAATACATTATCTCCGGGCTTTGAACATTTGGGAGATACATTAATAATGGAAGGCGAAGTAAATATCTTAGATGAAAATCAGCAAATAATTGATTCAGATGCTACGGAGTTGGCTATAGAATTGTGTTCAACAACTGAGTCTAATTCTAAGAGTGTTACAACAAACTTAGAAACTGATAAAGGCATGGCTTATATTGGAGATGCACTCTCCTATACTATTCAATTTTACAATATCAATGAGGAATTAGCTTCAAATCTTCGCATTGAAGATTCACTTGATACACATTTAGATTGGGATAGTTTTCACATCATATCTGCGAGCCACAATTTTAGGACTACACTTGACACCGAAACAGGTTTTTTAATTTTTCATTTTGATGATATCAACTTATATGCCAGTAACTCCGATAAACGTGAGGGTAGTGGGTATATTACTTATGGGGTAAAATCCTTGGAAACAGTGGAGGAAAATTCAGAAGTAGCCAACAAATCCTATCATTTCTTTGACTTCAATCCTCCAATCATCACCAATACTGCAATAATCACCTTGATTGAACAGGTCGAAACGGATATTGAAGTATTGGATAATGAATATTCGATATTGATTTATCCCAATCCTTTTTCAGACTATACCACCATTGAAGTCAACAAACTTCCACAAGGCAATTACCAATTGCAGCTAATGGACATTCTCGGCAGAAAACTTCGGGAATTGGATTTGGTGAATGGAAAGGTGGATTTGGAGAGAGGGAATTTGGCGAGTGGGGTGTATTTGTTTCGGATTTTGACGGACGAGAATAGGATTTTGGGGAGTGGGAAGGTGTTGGTGGAGTGATGGGTGTTTACTTTTTGCCGTTTAGTCGTCTTTAATATAGCAGCTTTTATAGTAACCTCCCCCCCTTTGAATAAATACTCTTTTTTTAACCTTAATAACTTTTCAATGAAAAATATTTTACTTTTCAACCTATCCTTCTTCTTAAACATAGCTTTGGTATATGGTCAATATACAGAGCATTTGTTAACGCTTCGTGCCAATACTGTTCAAGGAATTGATGTAGGAGACATAGATGGTGATGGAGCCTTAGATGTTTTGTCTGTTTCGTCGAAAGACAACAAATTGGCTTGGTATCCGAATGAAGGAAATGGAGTCTTTGATTTTCAAATTGTTATACCATCTTCTTTAATCCAACCAAGAATATTGACTACCCTTGACTTTGATAAAGATGGTGATATAGATGTAATAGCTGGAGGTCTTGGTGGGTATAAAATTGTTTGGCATGTCAACAATGGCAATGGAGTGTTCACAGAGGAGGTCGTCATTCCTGATAGTTTTGAAGATCCTTCAAAAATCATGTCGGCAGATATGGAAGGTGATGGAGACTTGGATATTGTAATAGCTGGAGACGGCATTTTCTGGCACCAAAACAATGGTACAGAAAGTTTTGTACGCAAAACAATCAGTGGTAGTGGCGGAGTGAGTGACTTTGCACTTACCGATTTTGACAAGGATGGAGACACGGATGTAATTACGTTGGATTTAAGCAAAAACAAACTCATAAAATATGAGAATATGGGAGCGAGTGTTTTTCAAGCCGAAGAATTAATAGATGTAGGCTTTTTCTTAGGGAAATCATCTATGGCAGATTTGAATGGAGATGGTTGGACAGATATTGTTTTCACCGATTTTATTGCAACTAAAGTGTCTTGGCTATCGAATCAAGGTGATGGAAGCTTTGGAAATGAGCAAATTATTAATGCTTCTATACCTTGGGCTAAATACGTTTCAACCGCAGATTTGAATGGAGATGGGCATATAGATGTATTTGTAAGCCCTGATTCTGAAAATAATATTCACTATTTTTTGAACGAAGGAAATGGCACATTTACCACGCATGAACCTATTACATCAAGTAGTTTTCTTTCTTCTGGGCTTTTAGCTGCAGACCTCAACCAAGATCAAATACTGGATATTCTTTGGAGTTCGGCTTCAAGCAGTACGATTGCATGGAACGCTGGTGATGGCAACAATGCATTCGGTACAGAAAATAGAATTACTACCGAAACCCCCTATCCCAAAACACCTTTTGCTATGGATGTGGACAAGGATGGAGATTTGGATGTGTTGAACATCAGTCCTTTGAGCTGGCATGAAAATAAAGGGAATAAGCAATTTGGTGCATTGAAGCCTATTTATCATACAAGTGTTTCTCATGTTATCATCAAAGATTTAGACTCGGACGGTTATGAAGATTTGATTACATCTTCTTACGAAACACTTTCATGGTTTCCAGGAAACAGTCAAGGTTTTGATCCAGAAATAATCATTGTGGAGGATTTGTATTGGGTAGAAAGTCTGGACGTTGCAGATTTGGACAAAGATGGAGATTTAGACATTGTGGTTGTGAATGATACAGATAATGAAATCCTTTGGTTTCCCAATAAAGGTGGTGCTGCATTTGGAGAATCTCGTTTGATAACAGAGAATTTTAGACAAATAGAAGCTCTCAAACTTGCAGATATTAATCAAGATGGAACGATGGATGTCATTGCAGGAACAACCACTTTGGAAGACAGAATTGAATGGTTTTCCAACAATGGAGAAGGCGTATTTGAAGCGAAAGGTATCATTGCAGAAGATATTGGAGCTATTTCCACTGACTTTGTAATTGACATGGATTTAGACGGTGATTTGGATATAATATTTGCTAGCAGTTTTCTTGAAGAAATTCGAGTTGCAAAAAACGATGGAATGGGTAATTGGTCTGCTCCTGTTACGGTTTTTGAAAATGGTTCTTCGTCCAAGATTGTAGGTCTTACCGACATCAATGGCGATAAGCTTCTCGATATATTGTACAATACAACTATTAACTCTGCCCTGTACATCACTATTCAAACAGAATTGGGAGTATTTGATACACCATTGAAAATTAGCAACATTACGAGTAATTATGCTCATAGTGTGGATTTGGACTTAGATGGCGATTTGGATGTATTGAGTACAGGGAATTTTATCAAAACCCTTGTTTGGTATGAGAATACAATAGACCAAGATAAACATCCTATTGTCGGTTTCACTTACTTTGATGTGAACGAAAATGGACTTCGAGAATCCAATGAGCCTCCGTTGGTTAATCACCCCATTCTTTTATCTCCCAATGAAAACCTCACCTTCTCCAAATCTAATGGCAATTTTACCTACATTGTATCGCCTGACGAATATGTACTGCAAACCGAATCGATTGGAATCTGGAAACTGACCAGTGCGGATGAATCCTACGAAATCAACTTACTCCAAGAAGAAACTGCCAATCCTTATCTTTTTGGTTTTGCTCCCCAACGACACAAGACAGAAGTACGCCCATTCTTATTAGGCAATCCCACTCGCTGCAACAGCGAAGTTTCTTATTGGCTGGACTATCGAAATACAGGTACAGCTATTGCCAAAGGAACTATTTCCTTAGAAGTCGACGAATTGCTGGCTTTTGTATCTTCCAATCCAGAACCCGATGAAATAGAGGAAGGTAAATGGATTTGGAATTTTGAAGATCTTTATCCAAGTCAAAATGACAGAATAGAAATTCACTTTCAGACACCTGACGAATCTCATATCGGAGAAATACTCAATGTCAAAACAACGCTACATTTTTTCATTAACGACCAACTCAGTCACTACCCTCTCACCGATGAATACAACTCCGAACTCCTCTGCTCCTACGACCCCAACGACAAACTCGTTCGCTCCAACCTATTAGGACAGTCCGAATTTGCCTACATCAAAGACACGATTTACTACACCGTCCGCTTCCAAAACACAGGAAACGACACCGCCTTCAATATCAGAATAGAAGACCTATTGGACAAAAAACTGGATTGGACAACTTTCCGTCCCATCACTGCAAGCCACGACTACCGAACCGTACTGAACCGTCAAACAGGCCTAGCGACTTTCTATTTTGACGATATTATGCTGCCCGACAGTACCACCAACGAAGTAGAAAGTCATGGTTTTGTGACCTTTGCCATTGCTTCTTTGGCAAATGTGGGCGACAAAACGAAGGTCGACAATACCGCTTCTATCTTTTTTGACTTCAATCCTCCAATCATCACCAATACTGCAATAATCACCTTGATTGAACAGGTCGAAACGGATATTGAGGTATTGGATAATGGATATTCGATATTGATTTTCCCCAACCCTTTTTCTACCCACACCACCATTGAAGTAGAGGGTTTACCACAAGGCAATTACCAATTGCAGCTAATGGACATTCTCGGCAGAAAATTGAAGGAATTAGATTTGGAGAATGGTAACGTGGATTTGGAGAGAGGGAATTTGGCGAGTGGGGTGTATTTGTTTCGGATTTTGACGGATGAGAATAGGATTTTGGGGAGTGGGAAGGTGATGGTGGAATAAAAAACGATTATTAGACAATTTTTTAGACTTTGGACGAAAGAAGTAGGAAGTAAGATGTAAGATATAAAGAGTTGATAATCAAAATCTTAACCTATCGGCGTAATTGAGTGTAAATAATTGGTTATTAATCAATTAAGCTCTTACTTCTTGCATCTTTGCTCCTTCGTCCAAAGTCTAAACAATTTTATGGAGTATATAAAGACTTCGGTAGTTTGGTTTCGTAAAAAAAATTAATCCTCCATAAAATCCCGATGTAATCTTTTCAAAGGATAAACTACCGAAGTCTCATTTCACATATTTTGTCAAATCACTAAAAAAAACTTGAACGTAGGAGATAATAAAAAATCCCCAGTAGCTTGTGGCCACTGAGGATTTCTTCAATCTGTATAACTCATATTTATGTCATTGCCGTTTTACTTAGCAATGTATAATTTTTCGTGATGTATCGTTCCTGAATCCGTTGTGATTTGGAGTACATACATTCCAGTAGGTAAACTTTCTGAGCTGAAAGGCAATTGATACACTTGACCCGCCTCGGCTTGTCCGTCAAAAACCCTTGCTACTTCACGTCCGTCCATTGTATAAACAGCGGCCACTATGTTTGTAGATTCTACCAAACTAAATTCGATGGTCGTTGATGCTGCAAAAGGATTTGGATAAACTTTCACTCCTTCAAACAATTCACCATCTATATCTGCTTTGGCAATCTTGCCTCTACATCCACCTCTTCTACCGCCACCGCCAGTATTGCGGCCAACGAAGAATTCTCTAACTACAGTAGTTCCTGCACAATCTGTAACAATTACTTCGTAAGTACCGGATGGAATTCCTGTGATAGTAAAATCGGCAGAAGCGTCATCAGCTGGTGCAGTAAAATCACTACTACCACTTGTCGGCCCTGAATAGTTGTACGTATATATTCCACAACTATTGTCCCCTCCTTCTACGGTAATCGTAAAACTAGCATCTACTTGATAACAATTCTCTGGAACAGTAGTCACGTCCGAAATCTGTGGCAACGGATCAGTTTCTACACCATCGTTGGTAAAGACCACGTTTTTGTTGCTACAACCTTCTGCATCTGTCACCGTCAATGTAAATTCTACACCTTGTCCATACACAACTTGGTAATTGATACAACCTGCATCATCAGATGGATAACTTTGAACAGAAGCAAAACCGCCAGAGAAAATCAATTCTACACTGTAAGGCATCACTCCTCCACAAACTTCTGCAACATATACACTTTGACCTGTACCGCTATTGTTAGATACTTGACCTGTACCAGCCAAATTAGGTTGAGGTGTAATATCTCGTTCAAATGAACCAATATCTCTTTGGCCGCTTGTGACAGCAATACCACGTTGGTCAGGCGAATTGTCAGCAGGGTCACCTGCGTCAATTGCTGGACTTGCACACAACAATTCATGGGTGAAAGTCAATCCACCATAATCTGCCAATACATTCAAGAATGGGTCAATAGGACTTCCACTTGTACCGACCAAATCATTTGCTTGGGCAGTAAATAGTCCTGAACCATCTACTCCAATAAGGTTGTAATCCAATGAATTGAATGTACCCATACCTGCTACATCTGAAGATGTGTTAGCTGCAACAATGGTACTACTCAAAGTAGCTGTGCCAGAAGACTGTGCAACTCCACCACCATTGTTAGTAGCGGTATTGTTTGTAACTGTTACAGACTTAAGACTTAGTGTGCCTACGGCAAAAGTACCTCCACCGTTTCCAAGCGTAGAGTTGCCTGAAATAGTACTGTATTGAATCGTTGCGCTTCCACCATTGACATGAACACCACCACCATTACCAGCAGCACCGTCTGCTATGTTGTTAGAAATCGTTGAAGTAGTAACTTCCAATGTTCCGCCGTTGTTGAAGATTCCTCCCCCACCGTCATCACCAGAAGGGCCACTTGCCGTATTCCCATCCACAGTTACATCCGTAAGGGTCATTGTACCAGAACCATTCCACAATCCACCGCCTTCTCTTGCAGCAGTATTGCCATTCACAGTTCCTCTTAGTATCGTCAAATTACCTGCATTCGTGATGTGCATTCCACCTCCATTACCAGGTGCAGAACCTGCCATATTGCCATTCAAAACAACATCGGTTAAGGAAGTCATTGTACCATCTGTAGCTTCAATGCCACCTCCTGCACGCAATGCACTGTTACCAGAAATCTCCGTATCTGAAACGGTCAATGTACCAGAAGCATCATTAAAGATACCACCACCACTGCCAGAACCCATGTCTGCCATATTTCCAGTTATCGTTGCATTCGAAACACTTAGCATACCACCAGCATTGAAGATACCGCCACCACCATTATCGGCTGCCATACCACTTGCTATATTGTTGGTAACAGTTGTGCCATCTACGGTCATCATTCCTGAACCATTCCACAGTCCGCCACCTTCGGCAGCAGCTGTATTTCCATCTACTGTACCGCCTGTCACCATTGAAGTACCAGGGCCTGTCATGTGTAATCCACCACCATTACCAGGTGAAGAACCTGTACTGTTTCCGAGTAAATTTACATTGTTGAGGGTAACAGTACCAGCCGTTACTGAAGAATTGTCTTCAATTCCACCACCTGCTCTTACAGAACTGTTGCCTGAAATTTCACTGTCCTCTACCGTCAATATTCCACCTACATCGTTTAAGATTCCTCCACCGCTACCAGCAGCACCATCCGCTACATTGTTACTAATCGTTGCATTTATAACACTTACAATACCACCAGCATTGAAGATACCGCCACCGCCTTGGTCAAGGGCTGCTCCGCTTGCAGTATTTCCGTCAATTGTTGTTCCATCAACTGTCATGGTTCCTACGCCATTCCACAATCCACCACCTTCTAAAGATGCGGTATTGCCACTAACTGTACCACCTGTTACGTTGGAGTCACCCGCACCTGTGATGTGCATTCCGCCACCATTTCCTGGGGCCATTGCAGTTGAGTTACCATCTAAAGTTACGTTGGTCAATACTACTCCCAAACCTGCACCAGAATTGTCTTCAATTCCACCACCTGCTCTGACAGATGTGTTGCCAGATATTTCGCTGTCATCTACCGTCAATGTTGCACCAACATCGTTCAAGATTCCTCCACCACTACCAGCAGCACCATCCGCTACATTATTGGTAATCATGGCATCATTCGAAATTGCGACAGTACCTGAAAGATTGTAGATTCCTCCACCACCTTGATCAGCACCAGCACCACTTGCAGTATTTCCGTCAATCGTTGTTCCGTCAATTGTCATGGTTCCTGCGCCATTCCACAATCCACCACCTTCGGCAGATGCGGTATTGCCACTTACGGTTCCACTTACAATAGTTGCATCTCCTGCGCCTGTGATGTGTAATCCACCACCATTACCTGGGGCCATTGCAGTTGAGTTGTCATCTAAGTTTACATTGGTCAAGAGAATTCCTAAACCTGCACCAGAATTGTCTTCAATTCCACCACCTGCTCTGACAGATGCGTTGCCAGAAATTGTTGAGCCATCTACATCCACAACACCACCAACATCGTTCAAGATTCCTCCACCGCTACCAGCAGCACCATCTGCTACATTATTGGTAATCATGGCATTTGAAACTGTGACAAGGCCTGAGAGATTGTAGATTCCACCACCACCTTGATCGGCACCAGCACCACTTGCGGTGTTGCCGTCAATTGTTGTGCCGTCAACGGTCATTGTTCCTGAACCATTCCACAATCCACCACCTTCGGCAGATGCGGTATTTCCACTTACAGTTCCACTTACAATAGTTGCATCTCCTGCGCCTGTGATGTGTAATCCACCACCATTACCTGGGGCCATTGCAGTTGAGTTGCCATCTAAAGTTACGTTCGTTAATTCTACTCCCAAACCTGCACCAGAATTGTCTTCAATTCCACCACCTGCTCTGACAGATGTGTTACCAGATATTTCGCTGTCATTTACCGTCAATGTTGCACCAACATCGTTCAAGATTCCTCCACCACTACCAGCAGCACCATCAGCTATATTGTTGGTAATCATTGCGCCATTCGAGATTGCGACAGTACCTGAAAGGTTGTAGATTCCTCCACCACCTTGATCAGAACCTGCTCCACTTGCAGTGTTTCCGTCAATCGTTGTTCCGTCAATGGTCATTGTTCCTGCGCCATTCCACAATCCACCACCTTCGGCAGATGCAGTATTTCCGCTTACTGTACCACTTACAATGTTTGCATCTCCTGCACCTGTGATGTGCATTCCACCACCATTACCTGGTGACATAGCTGTTGAGTTGCCATCTAAAGTTACGTTGGTTAAATCATTGGTAGTACCAGCAGTAGCTTCAATACCACCACCTGCTCTTACAGATGTATTGCCTGAAATTTCGCTATCATCTACGGTTAGTGTACCGCCAAAGTTGAGGATTCCACCTCCACTACCAAGTGCGCCGTCTGCTATGTTGTTGGTAATGGTTGCATTGTCAACATCCAATGTTCCACCACTGTTAAAGATTCCACCACCACCGTCATCGGCTGCTGCTCCACCGCTTGCGGTGTTGCCGTCAATCGTTGTGCCATCAACGGTCATTGTTCCTGAACCATTCCACAATCCACCACCTTCTAAAGATGCAGTGTTGTCATTAACGGTTCCTCCTGTTATGGTTAAAGTACCAGCACCAGTAATGTGCATTCCGCCACCATTTCCTGGTGCGGCTACGGCAGGCGCAACTCCTGCGTTGTTTTCGTTTAAGAAAACATCATCTAAAGTAGTGGACGATACTGCTGTAGCTTCAATCCCCCCCCCTGCACGGTTGGCAACATTGCCAATAATGTCACTTGTGGTAACGATTAAGGTTCCTCCGTTAAAAATTCCCCCTCCGCTGCCAGATGCTCCATCTGCCACATTATCAAAAACACCAGAAAAATTCTGTATAGTTACAGTAGCTCCATCATTGTAGATACCACCGCCTCCATTTGTTGAGGCAGCACCGCTCGCAGTACTTTCAAGGATAGCTACATCGTCAATAGTTAGATTAGTAGTACTTCCACTCACTAAAATAGCACCACCATTATCGGCAACTGCCCCATTGAAGATATCCATACTTTCAAGAACGACTATACCCCCACCACTAATATTGAATATTCTACCATTGGCATTTCCATCAATTAGTGTTACCAATTGACCGTTACCTGTAATGGTTAGATCCTCTGTTGAAGGTATGGAGATAGCGATTTCACCTGAAGTAAGCACAATGGCTGCTCCATCTGTAGCAGCATCGAAAGTGATATCATCCGTAACATCTGCATTGGCTAAAGCGTCAATAACTGCTTGTCGGAGTGTTCCTGCTCCGCTATCGGCTGTGCTTGTCACCACAAAGGATGCTGCGGACAGCGTATAGGTCCCCAAAAGCATAAAAAGGGACGTTAATAAAAGTTTAGACATAAAATTTCGATTCATAGGAAAAGGATTTTAGAAATTAATTGAATAGTTTGTTTTGCCGTTGATTGATAGCTACGAGGTTTTTGGATTTTTGGATTATGCCCTATGAAAAAAAAAAACTCTTTTGATATAGGTAAATATCTAAAACGAAAGCAAATAGTAAGAAGAATGACATTTTTGAAGCAAAAAAAATCTGTTAGACATTAAAATATCTAACAGATTAAAAAAACATAAAAAAATATACTAAACTATATATTTAATTCAGATAAATTAAAACTTATGTGTAACCAATCCACTTCTCAGCTTGGGTTCAAACCAAGTAGTCTTGGGAGGCATTACATTTCCTGAGTTTGCGACATCAATTAATTGTTGAATACCTACGGCATAAATCGAAAAAGCCACTTGCATTTCCCCACTATTTACCCGTTTTTCCAATTCTTTCACACCACGAATCCCTCCTACAAAGTCAATTCTATCGTCTGTTCGTTGGTCTTTGATCCCCAAAATCGGTGCAATAAGGTTGTTGGAAAGTACTGAAATGTCCAAAGATTCGATAGGGTCTGTGGTATTGTAAGTTCCTTTTCTTGCTTTCAATTCGTACCACTCTCCTTCCAAATACATTCCAAAAGTGTAGGGTTGTTTGGGTTTTACTTGCGCCATGCCCATTTCGGTTACTTCAAATTTTTTGGCGATTTCTTGTAAAAATTCATCAGAGCTTAAACCGTTTAGATCTTTCACCACACGATTGTAGTCTATGATTTGCAGCTGGTTGTCGGGAAATAAAACAGAAAGAAAATAGTTATACCCTTCTTTTCCTGTATGGTTTTCATTTTCTTCTCTCATTTGTAATCCTACTTTGGTAGAAGATGCGGCACGGTGGTGTCCATCTGCAATGTAGATGGCTTCAACTTCGGAATCAAATAAATCTACCAAAGTCTGTATAATACTCACATCATCAATGACCCAAAGGGTGTGCTGTATCCCGTCCTCCGCTGTAAAGTCGTATTCAGGTGTTTGTCTGCGGGTCACTTGTTCCATGACTGCATCTATAGCGTTTACTTGTGGATAAGCCATCAATACGGGGCCTGAATGTAATCTAGTAGTTGCAATGTGATTGATGCGGTCTTGCTCTTTGACAGGGCGGGTAAATTCGTGCTTTTTGATGATGTCGTTTTGGTAATCTTCAATACTCGTACAGGTCATCAAACCTATTTGCTGTCTGCCATTCATTGTTTGGGCATAGACATACAAACAGTTTACTCCATCTTGTTTCAACACTCCATCTTTTACAAACTGCTCAAAGTTCTTTTTTGCCGTTTTATATACGATTTTATCGTAAGGATTATCCACTTCTGGTAAATCTATTTCTGAACGGGTAATGTGTAAATAAGAATATGGATTGGACTCTGCTACTGCTTCTTCTCTGTTGAGTACATCATAAGGACGTGATGCGACTTTTACCGCCAATTCTTTTGCAGGCCTATATCCTCTAAATGCCTTAATTGTTGCCATAAATAATACTATTTTATTATACCTGCAAAGGTAGGGAATAATTGGGGAATGATGATGACCGCCTTTGAGGAAACTTCAAATTCATTTATTGCGTGATAACACAAACTTTTTCCTTACTACTCTGATTTAAAAGAATTTATTTATTCTTTTAAAAATACTTGCAGTTTGAAATAGGTTGTTTTGTAAGAATCTTATGCCAGAATGAGAAAATTTTGATACATGCCTATCTGACAATAGGAGAAAGGCTTGATAATTAATCTGCTATCAAAAACTCCGCTTTTGCCACCAATTTATCTTGTTGCCAAACATGGTATAAATATACACCACTTTTGCCGCCCAATTGTTTTACTGTCAATTGGGTATCTAATGGATTGTAGTAAAATTTTTGCAGTTGTTTACCTGATGCATCAAAAATTTGGACAACATAAGGTGCAATAGAATTGGGGTTTTCTATTTCAAAAACAGTTTGGCTGTTAATGGGGTTTGGATGAATACGGACAATGGTGGGTTCGGGCAATTGCAGTTCGGGGGCATCGGTGGGGTTTAGCCATTCGTTGAAGGCTTCTTGTAGCACGTCAATGGGTTCGACTCCAAAATCGGTGAAGGGTACAACAATGTCTAAATAAACGTTTGACTCTGAATCAGTAGGCTTGGCGACTTTAATGTAGGCAGACAAAGAAGATACGCCTTCTTCTAAACAACGCTTATCAGCACCAGGTACATTTGCACCTTGAAGGGCTGCCATGAGTTTTTCTGCTAAGCTACCTTCTGCTCGATTAAACCGTACCTCCATGGAGTCCAAGATTTGTTTGCCCAAAAGTATGTTTCCTTGAATGGCATAGTTTTCACCGAGGATATGACCTTTATAGGCTGTGGTGAATTGTCCTGTGAAACCTGCTGTTCTGGGAACACCATTTTCGTCAAAATCAATAATCCCATATTGTCTTTGGTGGCGGTTGTTTTCTACATCATTGGCAGTTAGCCAAGTGATAACTTCTTGAGGTGATTTTCCTTCTAATAATTGCTGTCCCGCATTTTCTTGGTTGGCTGCGTTCCAAAGAGCCTGTGTGTTGATGGCTCCTCGCCCTGGATATACTCTGCAAATAATCGAAACTCCTCCTGAGCCTGGGAACTGAATATCGTCTAAACAGGATGCTCCTGCACTCCCAACTTCACCTGTCTCAGTATCAACGGCTACAATCGAAAAAGTATCTTGTGCGAAAAGTATTGAAGTCGAAAGGAGTAAGAAAGCTAGAAGTTGGTATAAGTATTTCATTGGAGGAAATTTTTGTGATAACATTTTCTTAGAATGAACGAAAAGCCATAAAATATATTAAACATAAATTATTTATAATAAGTAAGATGCAGATTTTGCACTAAACTTACAAGTATGGTAAATGTTCCTGTCTTGTTATATCATTTATGCAGCTATTCAGCATGTCCTTTTTTTGGCTAAAATACTACTTTTTTCAATACTCAGTCTTCATATTGATGTTTTCAATATTCAAATTTCAACCCTATTTTGTCCAACTTTAGAACGACAGTCAAAATTTGCAGATTGAAGCGGATGTAATTGAAGAAAAACCGCAAGGTTTGGTTTTGTAAGAGGTTGAATTTTAGCCAATTGAGACTACAATGGCTTTTCAGAAACTGGAGTAGATGGATATTGAAGTGACCGAAAATCCAAACTTCAACAATCGGCAATTGCAACAAGAACATGATTTTACATCTCTTTTGAAGTTTTTGGAGAAGATTGTTTGATTTTGTTTTTATTAGTTCAAGTTCTACAATTCAAAATTTTAATACTAATATAATAGTCCACCCACTGTATATATTCATAGAAAATCTGTACGTTTGTTACTAACATAGTCAAAGATTAATTTTTTGATTCAAAAATCACATTAAATCAATATTCTATGAAAAATCTATCTTACATTATTCTTTCTTTTTGTTTTTCGGAAGTTCCAATATTTTATTTGGAGGAATAATTCCATCCTATTTAACTGCCAGTTTTACAGCCAATAAAACCACCATAAAAATTGGAGAAATGGTGACATTCACCGACCAATCTACTTAATAATCCCCCTCCTTTGATAGAGGAATCTTCTGGACTTATTTTTTGATTTTCATCAGTTTGATGCACGTCTTTTTGGAGTTTCCATTGAACCATCGAAGTTTTGTGGGGATTTATGGGGAAATGAAGAAACGATTGGTCAAATCTTGAAATAATGTGATTTTCGCTTTTATACTACAAAAAATGGCTTCACAACTGTTACAAATCCCTACTAACTGCTATTAACACTCAAAGCTATTCACATAACCATCTGGCTTAAAAAATTACTTACTGAACAAATATTTTCATAGCCATTTGTTTATCAAAGTTTTTTACATATTTATTTATACATTTATTTTAATTCATAACCAATCCAATAGTTTTTCGTATATTTGAATAGCAGAAATAGTGAAAAGTAATTTTACCTTTTTGAGGTTTCTTCTCTTCCCCCACCTTTTGTAGAGATACTTAGGCTATCAAGCCATTTACTTTTCTTTAGACTATTCTCATGACCTACTTTTTATCTCTAAAAATTTTTATCTTATGAAACACCTCTCTTTCAAATCCATTCTTTTTGTTTTCACTGTACTGAGCAGCCTACACTTGTCACCGCTTCAAGCTCAGTGTTTTGATTCGCCCAGCGGAATTGCCATTGATGTGACCAATAATTTAATCTATTGGTCAGAAATCGGAAACCAACAAATTCGGAGTGGAAATCTGGACGGCACAGGCACACCCACCATTTTATTTGACTTCTTTGATGGCGTAGGAGAACCCAGAGATGTGGCGATTGATGTAGTCAATGGCGATATTTTTTGGACAGAAATCAATTTCCCTTTTGATGATGATTACATTTTTATTGGCCCCATACAAGGTTCAGGAACAGGCGCACCAAATCCTCTTTACAGCACTACTGTTGATGGTTTGACTGCTCCAAACGGCATTGAAGTGAATCCCACAACTGGCGAACTTTATTGGGGAGAAGTTATCAATCAAGCCATTGTGCAGGGCGATAATACTGCTTCTACTTTCAATCCTCTATTTTTGAATGGAGATGGGGTAGAAGGACCACGAGGGCTTGAAATAGATATTGCAGGGGGAAAAATGTATTGGGCAGACTTTAGCCCTCCTAATCCCACAGGAAGAATTTTTGAAGCGAACATAGACGGGACAGGCTCACCAACACCGATTTACGATTTGGGGCCAGGTACTTTCCCCCACGGTATTGCCATTGATGTTGCCAATGGTTTGATTTATTGGACAGATGTAATTCATGACGAAATCATTGTTGGCAGTTTGGACGGAACAGCTACACCCACCGTTTTATTTGATTATGATGATGGTGTTTTTGGCCCTCGTCATTTGGCTTTGGATGCAGCAGGTGGAAAACTTTATTGGACAGAATTGGAAGATGGCGAGATAGTGTTTGGAAATGCAGATGGCACAGGTACAGTCACTTCGATGTTTGTGAAACTTTGGGATGGCGATGGCGACGGCACTACTTGGGGTGATGCTGCCAATTGGAGTGATGATACCAAACCCGTTGCAGGAGATAGGGTAGTGATTCCGATTGATGCAGATGTAACGATTGATGGAGGAAGTGAAGAAGCATTGGAGGTGTTTCTCGAATTGGGAAGCTCTTTGACAATTGACGATGGCGCAACACTGACTATCGACAATGGCTTTTGTTTGGATGGCATTAAATTGAAGGAAAATGCTTCTTTGACCATCAACGGCACATTGGAAATCTTGGATACCTTTGACGATGGCATTGATTTAACGGTTCATTCGCTAATGACCGTTGGAGCAGCAGGCATTGTCACCATCACTGATTCGGTAGATGATGGCATAGACTTAGAAGGTTCGGCAGTGGTCAATATGGGAATGATAACCATTAAAGGTACTTATGATGCTGCAATCAGCATGATTTCATTGGACGACGTTGCTTCTACTTTTAGCAATCAAGGAACAATCGTAATAGACGAGTCTGCCGACGAAGATGCCTATGATGGAATCGTATTGAGTGGCTCCACTTTTAGTAATTACAACAGCATTGAAATTAATAATGTGTTGAACGATGGCATTCATTTGGACGAGGACGATGATGGAATCACTACCCGTTTTACGAATTACAACGGTGCAAGCATTTTAATCGAAAACACAGGCGATGATGCCATGGACATAGACAACGATAGCGGTGATTTTTTAAACAATGGTTCTATCACTGTAAACACTGCGGTGGATGCGGGCGTGGATCTACAATCTGGGGCTAGCTTCACCAATGACCGCAACCTCACTATTGATGATGTGGCAATAGGTATTGACCAAAAAGGTGGAAAGTTCACCAATAACTGTACATTGACTCTAACAGAAGTAGGATTGGGTATTGGAATTCCAAATGGAGTTTTTGAGAACAACAGCATGATAGATATAACTCTTGCGATAGCGAGTACAGACCAAGCTATATATATAGACAGCGAACTCAACAACAGCACTTGTGGAATCATCAACATCTTCAGCCAACACCAAATCGAAATAGCTGCTTCGGGTACGCTTACCAACGATGGAGTCCTCACCACAGCATTTACAGGTAACAATACTCACGACGGCACTTTCGCCAACAACGGCCAAGTTCGCCCGTCTTCTTACGCATTCACAGGCAGTGCAATTACAGGAAATGCACCTGTCGATGGAGATGTTCCTGCTGCTGCCCCTCTCAATCCATCCGTTTGCAGTACAGGATGTCCTGTCACAGGCGTTCCTACTCTTTCAGAATGGGGATTGTTGATTTTGGCCTTGTCGCTGATGACTTTAGGAACACTTTATTTGATGCAGCCGATATTGGAAGCAAAAAAGCAAGCCTAATCCTTTGACCATTCCTTGTAAGGTTTATATCGGTAATACTTAGGCCTGGAATCAATCCGTATGTGCAACCACGAAACGCCCAAACCCGCAGTACTCAACCACTTCGGCTTTGGGCTTTTCTTCAATGCCTTTTCGTACTCCTCCCCTATCCTCATCCAAAGCTCATCCAATTGGCTATCAGGCACATTTCGCACCACTTTCGCCAAATGAGCATAATTTTCTAATGCTATTTGAGGAGTAGGAACTATCAGCTGTGCATCACCACTTAGATTTGGGAAGGTTAAAATCTCATTACGAGAGTGTTTCTTAAAATATTCTTGAAACGCCCTTTCATCTGCTCGAATATTCTTCAATGTACCGCTATTGACCAATACAAATTCAAAATCTTGCTTCAATTTGTGGGCAGTCATAGGCGGCAATTCCCAAAAAAAGGCTTCAAAAGGCGCATTTACCAAAATGGTATTGTAAAAACTTCGGAATATCGGCGTATTCCCCCAATGATAAATTACCTCTTCAAAAGACATCAAATTTCCATCTTGCAGAATTTGGTATTGAAGTACCTGATTTGGAGTGATTATCTGCTTTTTTATAGTCCACATCCCACCACTAAATTTATGCATCTTCCTTCTCTTTTAAAGAAAACAACTCCTCCTTATTTTGGTTCCTCAACCAATAAACCAAAGGCTTTTCTAATTTATTTTTTTGCCCCTTCCCCAAAAATGAATATATTTACATTTAGTCACGCAATCGATTGCATTAATTTTAGCTTCCTACAACTCTATGAACAAAGAAAAGAAACTACGCAGCCAAGAATGGTTTGGCGGCAACGATAAAATGGGCTTCGTACACCGTTCTTGGTTACGCAATCAAGGCTACCCCGACGACTACTTTCGTGGAAAACCTGTCATTGGCATCTGCAATACATGGTCAGAACTCACCCCTTGCAATGGTCATTTGAGAGATGTGGCTGAAATCGTCAAAAGAGGCATTGTAGAAGCAGGCGGATTTCCACTTGAATTCCCAGTCATGTCATTAGGCGAAACCATTATGCGCCCCACTACCATGTTGTTTCGCAATTTAGCAAGTATGGATGTAGAAGAATCCATCAGAGCCAACCCCTTAGATGGAATCGTATTGCTAACAGGATGCGACAAAACCACTCCTTCAACCATCATGGGGGCTTGCAGTGTGGATTTGCCCACCATTGTAGTACCAGGTGGCCCGATGCTAAATGGTCGCTTTCGAGGAGAAACAATCGGCTCAGGTTCATTTAATTGGATGATAAAAGAAAAACAAAAAACAGAGAACTTTGATAAAGCGGATTTGTTGGAAGCCGAAGTCTGTGCCGCACGAAGCATTGGCCACTGCAATACCATGGGAACGGCTTCAACAATGGCCGCTATGTCTGAAGCATTGGGGCTGACACTCCCAGGTTTTTCGTCTATTCCAGCAGCTGATTCCCGAAAAAAAGTAATGCAACAACTATCAGGCCGCCGCATCGTTGAAATGGTCAAAGAAGATTTGATTCTCTCCAAAATATTGACCAGAAAAGCATTTGAAAATGCCATCGTCACCAATGCAGCCGTTGGTGGTTCTACCAATTTAATCATCCATTTGATAGCCATTGCGAGAAGAATAGGTGTGGAGTTGAAGTTAGAGGACTTTGATTCTATTGGTAGCAGTATTCCCTTGCTTGTCAATCTGATGCCTTCTGGAAAATACTTGATGGAAGACTTTTTTTATGCAGGAGGATTGCCTGTGGTCATGAAAGAATTAGGTGATTTACTGCACCAAAACATTCTGACTGTTAATGGCAAAACTCTCCGAGAAAATTACACCAAAGCCCCATGTTACAACCAAGAAGTCATTTCAAGTATTGACCATCCCTTTCAAAAAAATGCTGGAATTGCTGTTCTCAAAGGAAACTTGTGTGAAAATGGAGCAGTGATAAAACCCTCCGCAGCTTCTCCAAAATTGATGCAGCATACAGGTCGAGCCGTTGTTTTTGAAAGCATGGAAGACTACCATGCCCGAATTGACCTGCCTGAGTTGGACATTGACGAAACTTGTGTAATCGTATTGAAGGGAGTCGGACCGAAAGGTTATCCAGGAATGCCCGAAGTTGGTAATGTAGATTTACCCGAAAAACTGATTTTGAAGGGTATCAAAGATATGGTACGTATTTCGGATGGCAGAATGAGTGGAACAGCTTACGGAACAGTTGTCCTACACATTTCACCTGAATCTTCCATTGGAGGTACATTGGCAGTCGTCCAAAATGGCGATTCCATCACCTTAGACGTTCCCACTCGCCTCCTACAATTGAATATTTCCAACGAAGAATTGGCTCAAAGAAAAGCCGCATGGATAGCTCCCGAACCTTTAGCAACAAGGGGTTATGTGCGTATTTATTTAGACCATGTAGAACAAGCAGACCTAGGAGCAGATTTAGATATATTGGTCGGTGGTTCAGGCTCTAAGGTAGAGAGAGACTTGCATTAAACAAAAAGAGAACAAGTACCATGAAGATTTACAATACTCAAAAAGGAATAATTATTGAATCCTCCCATTCCTTCTATTTGGTTGATGAAAATTGGGATAATTTCATCAACGATGACGATTTACTGCAAAAAATCCATCAACGAATAGCAATAACACCTGTAATCAAAAATGCCCAAGAAATCATTGACAACTATTTACTAGTTCCGATGCAAAGTCAAGAATTGTGGGCAAGTGGCGTAACCTACTTCAACAGCAAATTGGGGCGACAAGAAGAAGCCAAAGAAGCAGGAGGCGGAACATTTTACGCACGAGTTTATGAAGCGGACAGACCAGAATTGTTCTTCAAAGCTACCGCCCACCGAACAGTTCCATCAGGTGGCCAAGTACACATCCGCAAAGATTCAACTTGGAATGTGCCAGAACCTGAACTCACATTAGTCATCACCTCCAATGCCAAAATTGTAGGATATACCATCGGCAACGATATGAGTTCCCGAAGCATTGAAGGAGAAAATCCACTTTATTTGCCACAAGCCAAAACCTATGATGCTTGTGCAGCATTGGGGCCGTGTATTTACGTGACCAACCAAACATTGCCTAATGACACTTCTATTAAAATGAAAATCAAGCGAATAGAAGAGATTATTTTTGAAGGAAATATTCAAATCCAACAAATGAAACGCACACCTCAAGAACTCGTGGAATATCTTTATAGAGAATGTTCATTTCCGCATGGCAGTCTATTGATGACAGGTACAGGTATTGTACCGACCAGTGAATTTACCTTAAAAAGTGCGGATGAAATCCAAATTTCGATTGACCAAATCGGTACACTAATCAATTATGTAAAATGAATTTGAGAGGATAAAATGTTATTGCAGAAAAATCCTTCGGCTGTGTAATAATGAATTTCAGAAAAAAATGAATTCTTTCACAAATAACGAATTAAATATATGAAAACTAAATCATTTTATAACTTTGTATTTTTAATCCTGTTTTCGCTACCGCTTTTTGGAGATATTACCTTGCCTCAATTGGTAAGCGATGGAATGGTATTGCAACGAAATGCAAAAGTCAGCATTTGGGGTTGGGCAGATGTTGGAGAAAAAATCACTCTTACTTGGGACAAATCTGAACATACTACAACTGCAAATGAATCGGGTGAATGGGAGGTGATTTTGTCAGATTTGCAGGCAGGAGGACCTTATGACATAAAAATTGAAGGCAGCAATACCCTGATTGTCAAAAATATATTGGTTGGAGATGTTTGGGTGTGCTCAGGACAATCCAATATGGAAATTTCGATGGAAAGGGCAAGGCCACTTTACGAAAAAGAAATTGCAGAAGCTGACAATCCCAACATTCATTACTTTGAAGTTCCCAAAACCTACGACTTCAAAACGCCTCATAAAGACCTAAATGGCGGCAAATGGATAGAAGTAAATCGAAAAAATATAGTGAAATTTTCGGCCGTTGCTTACTTCTTTGCCGAGCATTTATACCACGAATACAATGTTCCGATAGGCCTGATTAACACAAGTTTAGGTGGCTCTCCTGCTCAGGCATGGATCAGTGAAGATGCCATCAAAGCATTTCCACACCATTGGGAAGAAGTCCAAAAATTCAAAAGTGATGAATTAATCAAAGAAATCCAAGATCAAGACAACAAAAACTGGTCAGATTGGCACACACAACTTCGCCAATCGGATAAAGGCTATCAAAACCCTGATTTGCCGTGGTACGCAAATGAAGTAAACACAGAAAACTGGTCGAATATGGAAGTGCCAGGTTATTGGAAAGATACCGAATTGGGCAGTAAAAACGGGGTAGTCTGGTTCCGAAAAGACTTTGAAGTACCCAAATCCATGCTCGGCAAAACTGCACAATTGACACTTGGCAGAATTGTAGATGCGGATTCGGTGTATGTGAATGGTGTTTTTGTAGGAACAACAGGGTACCAATATCCACCAAGACGCTACCAAATTCCCGCTGATATTTTGAAAGAAGGCATCAATACCATGACTGTTCGGATCATCAACGAAAGCGGAAATGGCGGTTTTGTTTTAGACAAAGAGTACAAGATACGAATTGAAGATCAAGCAGTTGATTTGAAAGGAGAATGGAATTACCGATTGGGTGCAGAAATGCCTCCAAAAGCTCCACAAACTTTCATTCGATGGAAACCTGTGGGCTTATACAATGCCATGCTACATCCCTTATTGAAGTACCGAATCAAAGGGGTGATTTGGTACCAAGGAGAATCCAATACAAGCCAACCTTCAGAATACAAAGACTTACTTACTACACTGATACACGATTGGCGAGAAAATTGGCAACAAGGGAATTTTCCTTTTTTACTGGTGCAACTTACCAATTTTATGGAGGCAAAAGACCAACCTTCAGAAAGTAATTGGGCGGTTTTGAGGAATGCTCAACTGCAAACATTGGAAATACCCAATACTGCAATGGCCGTCACGATTGATATTGGCGAATGGAACGACATTCACCCCTTGAACAAAAAAGATGTCGGCAAACGATTGGCATTAGCCGCCCAAAAAGTGGCGTACGGTAACAAAAAAGTGGTGTATTCTGGTCCAAGTTACCATTCTATGAAAATCAAAAAGAACAAAGTCATCTTGTCTTTTGACCATGTTGGCAATGGCTTAATGGCGAAAGGTGGTAATGGATTGAAGGAGTTTGCCATTGCAGGGGAAGATGGGAAATTCGTTTGGGCGAAAGCAATGATTAAAAAAGACAAAGTAATTGTTTCGAGTGAAGAAGTTACTCATCCAATTGCAGTCCGATATGCATGGGCAGACAACCCACAATACGCCAATTTCTACAACAAAAACGGTCTCCCTGCTTCGCCTTTCACCACTGAAAAATAAACTTTTACAACATGAACTCCTTGCAAATCAACCATAGATTTTTATTACTTGCATTACTTTTTTTTATGGTGGGTTTTTCCTGCAAAAATTCGTCCCTGCCCACTTCAATGGCATTTTCAACCAATTCAATAGTTTCTACCGACAATGGTTTTGCGCTTTTAGTAGACAAAAACGCCACCCCAATCTATGTGAGTAGCGAAGATCACAAAGGAGTATTACGGGTCGTAAAAATGTTTCAAGAAGATATTGAGCGAGTTACGTCTGTGAAACCCGATTTAATTACCCATACTTTACCTTCCAATGGTACAGCAGTTTTAGTGGGAACGATTGGCAAAAGTTCAATCATTGACCAATTGATTTTCAACAAAAAAATAGATGTGAGTTCCATTGAAGGTAAATGGGAAACCTTTTTGATTGAAACAGTCAAAAACCCCATTGAAGGAGTGGAAGAAGCTTTGGTAATTGTAGGAAGTGACAAACGAGGAACGATTTACGGAATGTTTGATATTTCCTATGAAATGGGTGTTTCACCCTTGTATTTTTGGGCAGATGTTCCTGTCAAGAAAAAACAAAACGTCTATATCATCCGTGGTTCACATACCAAAGGAACCCCCAAAGTGAAGTATCGGGGCATTTTTATCAACGATGAGGCACCTGCGCTTTCCGGTTGGGCATTTGAAAATTTTGATGGCTTCAATGCCCAATTTTACGACCATGTTTTTGAATTGATTTTACGGATGAAAGGCAATTATTTGTGGCCTTCCATGTGGGGCAGAATGTTTTATGTTAACGATCCTCAAAATCCAGTATTGGCGAATGAATACGGAATTGTGATGGGAACTTCACACCACGAACCATTGACTCGTGCCCATGCGGAATGGAAAGAATTTGGGGAAGGGGATTGGAACTATGCTACCAATCCACATAGATTGCGGGAGTTTTGGAAAGGTGGCATGGAACGAATGGGGGATACAGAAACCATTGTATCCATTGGTATGAGAGGCGATGGGGATGAACCCATGACCGAAAATACGGCTATAGAACTCTTAGAAACCATCGTGAAAGACCAACGCCAAATTATTGCAGAAGCAACAGGTAAACCCACCGAGCAAACGCCGCAAATGTGGGCTTTGTACAAGGAAGTAATGGATTATTACGACAATGGAATGCGTGTACCTGACGATGTGACTTTGCTTTTGTGTGACGACAATTGGGGCAATATCCGAAAATTACCTACTCCAGATACCAAGCCTCGGAAAGGAGGTTATGGCATTTATTACCACTTTGACTATGTAGGCGGCCCTCGAAACTATAAATGGGTGAACACCAATCCTATTTCACGAACTTGGGAACAAATGCACTTGGCTTACGAAATGGGGGCAGACCGTCTTTGGGTCGTCAATGTGGGCGACATCAAACCAATGGAATTTCCGATTGAGTTTTTCTTGGATTATGCGTGGAATCCCGAAGCAATTGGCAAAGATGATCTACAAGCCTATACAGAAGCATGGGTAGGTCGCCAATTTGGAATAGAACATACTGCAGAGATTGCGGATTTGATTTCAACATATACCAAATACAATGCTAGAAGAAAACCCGAACTGTTATCGCCTCAAACCTATAGTTTGGTGAACTTCAATGAGGCAGAAACTGTGGTGGCAGACTACAACAAACTGGCGGAACGAGCGAAAGCCTTAAACGAAAAAATGCCGAATGAGTACCAAGACGCATTTTATCAATTGGTGCTGCATCCTATTGAAGCCTGCGCCAATCTGAACGAACTCTACACAACAGCTGCAAAAAACAAGTGGTACGTTCTACAAGGTCGTGCATTGACCAATGATATAGCACAGCGAGTCAGAGATTTATTTGAGAAGGACTCTTTGATTTCGCACCATTACAACCACATAATGGCAGATGGCAAGTGGAACCATATGATGGACCAAACCCACATTGGATACACCTATTGGCAGCAACCCCCCAATAATAATATGCCCAAAGTGACAGATATTGAACTACCTGAAAAAGGTGAAATGGGCGTAGCTGTTGAAGGGTCACTTATTCATTTTCCCAACCCCATTTTCGACATAGATTTGAGGCTACCAGATTTTGACAAATACCACCGTCAAAAATACTATGTTGAGGTTTTCAACAAAGGCAAAACAGCTTTCAGTTACGAAATGAAGGCAAATGAAGATTGGATAAAAATCGAACAAGAGGCGGGTGAGGTTGATGACCAACATCGAAACTATGTTTCCATTGATTGGGATAAAGCTCCAAAAGGAACAATACAAGCGGCTGTAAATGTGGAAAGTGAGGACAAGGTAAAAGTACCAATTTTATTCACCGCTCACAATCCCAACACGAATGATGCCAGAGGTTTTGTGGAGAGCAATGGATATATTTCTATTGAAGCCTCCAGCTTTTCCAACAATGTAAAGAAAGTTGATATTGCTTGGGTCGAAATACCCGATTTAGGTAGAACAGGTTCTGCTATGACTCCTTTTCCAGTCACTACTCCGACACAAAACATTGGGGAAGATACTCCACATTTGGAGTATAATATTCACCTAACTTCAACGGGTACAATCAAAGTCAAGACTTTTTTATCACCTACTTTGAATTACCACAGCAATATCAGCGATGGCTTGAAGTATGCCGTCTCCATTGATAGAGAAACGCCACAAATAGTGAATATGCATAGTGATGTATCAAAAAGTTGGTGGGGAGAGTCCGTTGCAAATGCCATTACCCATTCAGTTTCAGAACATCAAATTGAAACTGCGGGCAATCATATCTTAAAAATTTGGATGGTAGATGCAGGTGTTGTGCTTCAAAAAATTGTGTTGGAAACAACTGATCAGACAGCAAACAAAAGTTACTTAGGCCCACCAGAGAGCATGTATGTAGAGTAAACTTTTGCCTTTCGTCAAACCTACTTCACCTTCAACTTAATTCCATACTTAGGACGCAAGGTAATCAAAGGCTCCATAACTATTTTTTGACCTTCAATCAATTCAAAATCAAAATTTTGCACCATTGCCGCCAAAATCAACTGCATTTCCATCATCGCAAAATGATTGCCAATACAAAAGCGTGGTCCAGCCCCAAAAGGCATATAGTGATGACTTGGGCGAGCCTTCACCTTTTCGGGCGTAAACCTTTCGGGATCAAATTTTTCTGGATCAGGATAATAGGCAGCATTGTGGTGTAAAGCATAAATACAACACTGCATATTTTTGTCTTTTTCTATCTCCAAACCCTCCCATTCATCCGCTTCAATGGCTTCTCTGCCCACAATCCACGCAGGCGGATACAAACGCATCCCTTCCTCCAATACCTGTCTTGTATAGGTCAGTTGTTTCAAATCTTCAAAAGTTGCCAATCGCCCATTCAAAATCGCTTGAGCTTCCTCCTTCAATTTTTCGACAATTTCGGGATGCTGCACGAGCAAATACCAAGTCCACGCCATTGCATTGGCAGAAGTTTCGTGTCCCGCACTGAAGATGGTCAGTAGTTCATCTCGAAGCTGTTCGTACTCCATTTTTTCACCCGTATCCTCATACCTTGCGTCCATCAACATTTGCAGCAAATCGTCCTTTGATTCACCACTTTCTTGCCGTTCTCTTATCAAATTTTGAATGATGCCGTCCATCACTTCAAAAGATTTTTCGTAGCGACTATGCCGACCATTGAAGCGATAAAAAGGTGTAAAAATGGGTTGGTGAATCCGCAAAACAACATATCGCTGCATATCTGTCATGCTGTCATAAACCTTCAATAAGTCACCGTCCAAATCTGCGCTAAACAAAGATTTAATCGCAATTTTGGCGGTAATAGCCATCATTTCGTGGGCAATATCTATGGTTTGCCCACGCTTGTTGTTCAACTCTTTCATGTAATCCGTCACCACAGCACCCATTGATTGAAACAGATTTTCGAGGTTCTTTTTGTTGAAAGCAGGCTGCGCCAATCGCCTTTGTTTTCGCCAAAAATCTCCCCTACTCGTCACCAATCCATTGCCTAAAAGCAACCTCATTTGATCATAAGATTTGGTTTTGCGGTAATTTCGGTGGTTTCCCTGCAAAACGTACTTAATCAAATCGGCATTTGCAGTCATGATAAACTTGCGAGATGGTATTTCAGCTTCAAAAGTATCTCCCAATTCTGCAACGTTTTTCATAATAAAAGCCAAAGGATTTGGAGCAAAATCCTTCATATTTTTCCAAAGCCAGTGCTTTTTTGGTGCAGGCAATTTTTTGGTAGAAATGGGAATAGTTGCTTTTTGGGTTGTCATTGAAGATGTTTGTTGGAGGGTGAAATAACTCTATTTATTTTTTGTGCGTACTGGTCAAAAATCATAGTCCGATTTAAAATTCCGAACCGTTTGATAGGGAAGCGTTTTTTTCATTTCAATTCTTTTTCTAATTTTCATTCATTGCATAGTGGGATAATGCTATTGAGCCATCTTTTGTTTTTCTATTTTTGTATTCTTCAGAAAAACTGCCTATATTGCCTAATTATCAAATCAATACAATTTTTCACAACATACTATAAATCATTAACTATGGGCAAAGAAAAAGAGTTTTTTATCCCCAATCGCATCACCCAAACCGAAACCATTTACCTTCATGCCTTGCCAGATATCGTATTTCCATTGTTCGGTCCATTTGAAGAAAAAAAATGGGCGCATAACTGGAATCCAGAAATGGTGTATTGCGAAACAGGTGATTTGGAGGAAAACATGGTTTTCAAAACCTACAGCTTCAAAAATGTGAAGACGACTTTTCTTTGGATAGTTTCTTATTTGAACCTTGAAAGCAAGCAAGTAGTTTATACAGTTTCTTCAAAAAACCGTGTCTGGACTATTCATGTCCACTGCAAAGTCATGGAAACTGACCCAACAAAAACCGCAGCAGAGGTGACCTATACATATATTGGACTGAACAAAAAAGGCAATAAACGAGGTCAAAAAGCATTGGATGCTAAGTATCAATATAAGTTGAAGGATTGGGAAGAATCCATCAATTATTATTTGGAAACTGGGGAAAGATTGAAAATCACTATATGATAGTTGGTTTCAGAACACTTGCAATAGTTTTACGTTACAAAATGGATAAACAGCGTCTAAACATAAAGCAGAAAGTGCTGCTTTGTGTTTTATTCAAAATAAAAATTGACAATCAATGAGTTCATCGGCAAATAATAGCAACACCACCAACACCAAAGCTACCTCTCCTGCAAAAAAAGGAGGAGTGAAATCATTTTTTAAAAAATTGGGATGGGTATTTTTACTCATTCTTTTATTGGGTAGTGCCACCTTTGTAGGTGTTTCCAACATGACGTACAGCGAAGGCACTCGAGCAGGATATCTTATCAAAATCTCCAAAAAAGGATTCATTTTCAAAACCTACGAAGGACAGTTAAATCTGGGCGGGGTTGGCTCAGCAGGTGATGTGACAGCCATTGTAGGCAATGATATTTGGGAGTTTTCGGTAAACGATGATGCAGTTTACAAAAAACTACAAGAGTTTGAAGGAAAAAGAGTTAGCTTAAATTACAAAGAAAAAATGAACGCTTTCTCTTGGCAAGGTGATACCAATTATTTCATTACTGATGTTGAAGTAGTTGAATAACAAGTATTACTTCAATTAGTATATTTACCAAAAGGCTTTCTTCCAACACGAAGAAAGCCTTTTTATTTTACCTTCCTGCTATACCAAAGTGACTGCTAAATGTCATGGATAGCGCAGTATTTTGGTAGATTCAGTAAAAAATACACACCAAAAGCAGCATATTTTGTAATTTGCAAGTCTATTAACTGGAAACACGATAATTTTATAGAAACTGTTGTGTTTGACATCATTGTTTAAACTTGGCTGATTACCACTTATGACCATTGAACACAATGCACCTCTACAATCTCTCAATACATTTGGAGTTGCAGCGACCACAAAATATTTTACCCGTATCACAGAACTTTCTGACCTTCAAAACCTATTCAACAACCCTATTTATCCAAAAACGCCTAAACTAATTTTAGGAGGCGGAAGCAATGTTTTGTTCACCCAAAACTTTGAAGGAATTTTACTCTACAATGCCATCAAAGGCATCGAAATGGTAAAAGAAACCGAAGATCATGTATGGGTCAAGGCTTATGGTGGTGAAAATTGGCATGAATTCGTAACTTACTGCGTGAATCAAAATTGGTCGGGCATCGAAAATCTTTCTTTAATTCCTGGCTCTGTTGGCGCAGCTCCTCTTCAAAACATTGGTGCGTATGGTGTAGAGCTAAAAGATGTTTTTAGCGAATTAGAAGCTTTTGACCTTAAAACAGGCGAGATACGCCGATTTACAGCTGAAGAATGTCAATTTGATTATCGAGATAGTGTTTTCAAGAGAGATCTGAAAGATTGCTATTTTGTCTTTTCTGTGACGCTGAAACTACACAAAACACCGCAATATAAACTTGATTATGGGGTTATACGACAGCAATTAGAGGCTATGGAAATTACAGAACTGAGTATCAAAGCTGTAAGTGACGCTATCTGTATGATTCGGCAAGAAAAACTACCAAATCCAAAAAAAATAGGCAACGCAGGCAGCTTTTTTAAGAATCCCATAGTCTATCTTCCGTTCTTTGAAAAGTTATTGAATCAATATCCTTCAATGCCCTATTATCAAATAGATGCACATTCTATAAAAATTCCTGCTGGCTGGCTGATTGAACAATGTGGTTGGAAAGGCAAAAAAGTAGGACAAACAGGATCTTACAAAAATCAAGCCTTAGTGTTGGTAAACTACGGCAATGCAACAGGAAAAGAAATCGCAGCTTTGGCAAAAAATATTAAATGTTCAGTCAAATCAAAATTCAATATTGATTTAGAACAAGAAATAAATATGATTTAAACGTTAATCAAAAAAGATAATATATTATAAATTTGTTAATATCACTAAATTTTTCCTTATGAAAAGAGTTTATACACTAATACTCTCCCTTTTGTTGTGTAGTCCAATTTTTGCACAGATTGGGGTAATCAATTCTCCTCCTCTCCTTCCCGATACGCTTGCACAGCGATTGGTGGGTTATGGTTTGGAGATTGACAATGTAGAGATGCTTTGCCCAAACAATGCATCAGGTTATTTTTATGGAGCTACTGCTGCTGGGTTCTCTATGAATTCAGGTATTCTACTGACAAGCGGTTCAACCGCCGTAGCACTAAGTCCTAATACTGTTGGTAGCGCATCATCATCAAATGGAGGCCCAGGATATGCGCCTCTTGAAGAATTTCCACAAGCTTACAATGGAACATTCAATGCCTGTGTATTGGAATTTGATTTTGTCCCACAAGGAGATAGCATAAAATTCAACTACGTATTCGGCTCAGAAGAATATCCTGAGTATGTGGGTTCTTCATTCAATGATATATTTGCCTTCCTCATTGAAGGACTTCCCGAATATCCCGAAGATTTATCGGTCATTGAGAAAAACATTGCCATTATTCCTGGCTCACCTGAAATCCCTGTAGCTATCAACTTTCTAAACTTTGCTGCTTATAGTCAATTTTACATTGCCAACACCCCTGGCATTCCGAGTAATGGTTTCATTCAATACGATGGTTTTACCACTACATTGACTGCAAAAGCCAAAGTGACTCCCTGTAATACCTACCACCTAACTTTAGCTATTGCAGATGTAAGTGATCCGATTTTCGATTCAGGTGTATTCTTAGAAGAAGGAAGTTTTATTAGTAATGCCTTTGCCGTAGAACCTCCTGTATCCAATATTTCTTCCACCGAAGAATTGGACTTTGTAGTAGAAAACTGTGGAAAGGGTACGGTTACTTTCTCCACCGATTTCCCCAGTGAAGACGGTTACACCCTTCAATTGGTAACAAACCAAGACCCTAATAATCCAGATGCCGTAGTTCTTGGAGGAACAGCTACACTTTTTAGTGACTATACCTTGTCGGCAGGTGCTGTTATGATACCACCTAATGGAACTGAAGCACAGTTAGACATTTTCCCAATTGTGGATGGCGCACTCGAAGGCGATGAGTTTATCACCTTTGCTTTCTACGCTTCTTGTAGCCCTATCCCTTATCAAGTGGACACCTTCTGGATTTATGATGAAATCAGAGCAGTAGTCAATGAACCAATTGATATTTGCGACCCAGGTACTCCAGTACAATTACATGGAGAAGAATCCAATGGTATCAACTTGGAACAAGATCGTTTCTTTATTCGATGGGAACCTGCCGCAGGATTAAGTTGTACAGACTGTTTAGATCCTATTGCAACTGTTAATACTACAACGACTTATACCTTTATTATTGGCTATGAGGGTACAATTTGTACAGATCAAGAATCTACGACCATCAATGTCGACCCAAATACAGCCAACTTTGCAGCAGTTCCAGAATATAGTATATGCGCCAATCAAACCGTAAAATTGAGTGCTACTGGCGGACTTACGTATGATTGGCAAGCACCCGGTGGCGGTGTTGCAAACAATTTAAGCTGTACAGATTGCGCTAGTCCAACATTTACCCCGCCAAATAGCAATGGAGCAACCTATACCTATGAAGTAATCATAAGCTCTGGACCAGGCTGTACCGAAACCTTCCCTGTTGAAGTAACTGTAGATTTAGCAGAATTGAACCTAGAACCACATCCTCCAATATGCCCAGGCGATGTTGCTACATTATCTGTTGCATCTGGTGATGGTACTACGTTCCTCTGGAAACGTCCAAATGGTTTGTCCGCAGGAACAGGCACAAGCATTCAAGTAAGCCCAAGTGTCACGACTACCTACACCGTAACAGCATTGGGAGTAGCCTGCCCTAACCCCAAAACAATCACCTTAGTAGTAGATCAAGTAGATGCTGCCTTCAATCCAGTACAAACGGTTTGTGCAGGTGAAACAACGACCTTAGTAGGTCAAGGTGGACAACAATTCCAATGGTTAGACATGGATGGCAATGTATTGAGTACCAATCAAACCTATAACCCTGTAATTGACGCAAATACTACTTTCCAACTAGTTGCTCAAACCAATAATTGTTTTGATACCATTTCCGTATTGGCTCCCGTAGAGCCTATTCGTGAAATTGAATTCATTACCGAAAACCCTGTTATCTGTGGTGATATCACTTCAATTGATTTGGCAATTGAGCCAATTCCTGGTGTGACATTTACTTGGCAACCAGCAGGTGCTTTCACAATGAACAGTGCCGATGGTTCTGTGGTTACTGCTACTCCTCCAAGTGACGGATTTACTTATACAGTGACAGCAGTAACACCATTAGGCTGTACTCCACCGCAAACTATCTCGGTAGCAGTTGGAGAAAATTTAGAACTCACAGTTGACGCTCCCGAAATTTTGTGTATTGATTTAGCTAATCTAACCCCATTTACTATCAATGCTTTTGGTGCATCGAAATACACCTGGACACCATCAGGAGGATCTCTTATTGCTAATTCAGGAGCAAGTTCAGCTCTTTTCATTCCAAATCCTGTCAACAACGGAATCACCTATACTGTATTTGGTACAGATGAAGCGGGTATTTGTACAGGCGAAACGACCTTTACTGTACAAGTAATTCAAGAGCCTGATTTATCCATTGAAGCACCTGTCATTTGTGCGGGAGAATCAGGAACATTGACTGCAAGCATAAGCGCAGGTAGTGGTGATTTTGAATACGAATGGATTCCTTCAACAGGTCTATCCAATCCTAACAGCAGCACCACAGAGGTTTCAATTGATGAGCCTACTGTATATACTTTGATTGCAAGAGATGTGATTGGAGGATGTGAAGTACAGCAAGATGTAACCGTTGAAGTCAATCCATACCCAGAAGTAGATCTCGTTCCAGAAGTAGCCGCTTGTAGTGGCGACGAAGTGACTGTAACAGTTGAAGGAGGAGATGGTTTTGCAACGATTTGGACAGATGGAAGTGGTGGAGTTGTATCAAATGGCACATCTCTTACTGTTACTCCTGCCGCTACTACTACTTATACACTTACAGTTGGAACGGATTGTCCAGTAGAACTGCAAACAACCATTGAAGTTATTGAAGTAGATATAACTGCAGATGCAAGTGCTGCCCAAATTTGCGATGGAGATGAAGTACAGTTAAACGCAACTGGCGAAGGTATAGCTACATTTGAATGGACCCAAGCAAATGGTCTTCAAGGAACAAATGGTGCCAACCAAACAGCTACTCCAACTGCAACAACTACCTATATCGTAACGGGTTATGATGCAAGCGGTAATTGTTCGGCTACTTCAAGTGTTACCGTTGAAGTAGCAACTATTCAAGTTCAACTTCCACCAGATCCGTTTACTTGTGGAGCAGACGACCCTGCAACATTAACTGTTGACGGTGGTGCAGGTGCAACCTATCTTTGGGATCCACCAACAGGATTATCTTCTACTACATTGGGTACAGTGACTGCCAGCCCTGCGGTTACGACTACCTATTCTGTAAACATTGTCAATGCACAAGGTTGTGAAGATGAAGCATTCGTGACAGTGAATGTATTCCCTCAAATCAACATTGTCATTGATCCGCCATTGGCTTCTGTTTGTCCTGGTGAGATAGCTACTTACAACTTGGTAGGTGCAGCTAATTATACCTTTGAAGAAATCAGTGGAGGAGCTTTCCAAATTATCAGCAACGCTAACGGACAAGTTCAAATCAGTGCAAATGCCAATGCTTCCTTCAATATTGTAGGAACAGATGTAAATGGCTGTACAGCCGAAACCACTGCTGAACTACAAATAAACCAACCCATTACTGATGCGAGTGGGGATACCGATATTTGTGAAGGGGAAGAAACGCCTTTGTTTGCAGACGGTGGAGCAGGTGCCACTTATCAATGGGATAATGCTGAAACCTTAGATGATGCAACAAGTGCAACACCGAATGCAAGTCCAGATCAAACAACGGTTTATACCGTAATGATTACCGATAGCAATGGATGTACCGCTTTTGAAAGCGTTTTTATTCAAGTTGCTCAACCGCCAACAGCTCAACTTAGTGCAACACCTAACGCTATTTGTCCAGGTACTCCCGTTACACTTCAAGCAGGTACAAATACAAATAACACCTACACTTTCTATGATGGCAATGGCAATCAGATTGCACAAAACAACACAGGGCAAACTACCGTCACTCCTACTATTGATATGACCTACTCTGTAACCGTAGAAACACCTCTTGGCTGTATGGACGAAGCAGTAGCTACTGTTTCCTTCAATCAAGACCCTGTACTTCAAGTGCAAGATGGAACAGCTTGTCCAGGAGGAAGTACCAATATGTCTGTTTCAGGAGCAGGTGTAGGAGCTACTTACCAATGGAATCCAAGCAATATTGTTACTTGCAACTCGCCTTCTTGCGACCAAGTAACAGTTACGCCAGTAGATGGTAACCCTGTAAACTTCACTGTGACAGGTACAACAGCCGCAGGTTGTTCAGGTCAAGCACAAGCTACTTTGAGTATCCAAGCAGATTTGAACATTTCTGTAAATCCTGCCAACCCAACACTATGTGTAGGAGAAACCATTACTCTAAATGCAAATGGTGCTACACAATTTGAGTGGGATGGCCCCGGTTTGAGTACAACAACGGGCGGAAGTGTGGTCGTAGATGTAAATACACCTGGTACTTACAATTATACGCTTACAGGTACTAACAACGATTGTTCTGGTAGCACTACCTTCTCTGTAGTCATCAACGATTTGCCAACCATTGAAGCAGTAGATGCGCCAACACTTTGTGTAGGAGATTCGCATACACTCTCTGCAATAGGTGGTGATACCTATGTATGGACTTTGAACGGTAATCCTGTAAACAACTTGAATGTATCTCCTGCCACTACTACTACTTACGATGTAATTGGTACAGATGCCAACGGTTGTACCAATATTTCACAAGTAACCGTAGAAGTGGAAGAACCCATTCAATTGAGTGTGATGGCCAATGATGATACCATTTGTTTTGGTGAAAACACAGCTATTATGGCAACAGGTGCGGTGAGCTTTGAATGGTCTACAACTGATGTAACAGGCGATGGTGAACTATTGACCGTTTCTCCAACCGCAACAACTACTTACACTGTTATTGCAACAAGTGCGAATGGATGTACGGCTGAAGATCAAATCACCATCAATGTATCTGAGCCTCAGGTGTCATTAGATGCGGCACAATTGGGTTTCTGTACAGGTGAAAATACAACTTTAACTGCAACAGGTACGGGCAACTATACTTGGGAAGGCGAAAGTGTAACAGGTACAGGTGCAAATGTAACCATTGAACCTCTTACCCCTGGTCTTTACACCTATATCGTTACGACCGATATCAACGGTTGCCCTGCAACGGCTTCGATTGATATTGAAGTATATGCAGAACCAAACGTGATTGTTCCTCAATTTCTACAAATTTGTCAAGATGGTTCTACGGACATCACTGCAACAGGAGCTGCTACCTACGAATGGATTGATCCTGATGGCTCTCTAAGTGCTACTACAGGAGGAACAGTTACTGCTTCTCCAGCAGCAGGCACGACTTATACGGTTATCGGTACAAGTGCCAATGGATGTACAGCTTCTGCTGAGGTAAACATTGCAGTAAGTACAGAACTTTTATTGGATGCTCCAGACCAAGAGATTTGTATTGGTGATGCTGCGGGTGCGACGTTGACCGTTGCTGGTGCGCAAAACTATACTTGGACAGGTGATGTCGCAAGTTTGAGTGCAACGACTGGAAACAATGTTATTGCTACTCCTTCTGTTACCACAACTTATACAATTGTAGGTACAGATGCTCAAGGTTGTACAGGCGAAACAGAAGTGACTGTTGTAGTGAATGAATTGCCACAAGCAGCAGCAGGTGAACCTGGTTTGATTTGTATTGGAGATGATTTCTCTCTCGCTGCAAGTGGAGGTGTTCAGTATATTTGGGATGACCCAACAGGAACTTTGAGCAATACAAACATTGCCAATCCTGTGGCTACACCTACTGTACCAACTACCTACACTGTTACGGTTATCAACGAAAATGGCTGTGAATCTACCGCTGAGGTGTTTGTAGATTTAGAGCCTTTGGCTACTGCTGTTGTTCCTGCATTGGGAGAAACTTGCTCCAATGCTGTGTTTGATATCAGCACTGCCACAGCAGAGAATGCTTTGGGAATTATGTGGACGACTTCTGGTAATGGTACATTTACCGACCCAACCAGCCTACTGACAGCTTACCAACCTGATCCAAGTGATGTAGGAACAGTAACGCTTACCATGAGTGTAGAAGGTTGTGGTTCGCCATCTGCTAGTTTCGACTTGGATGTGAAACAATCTACTGCCGAGTTGTTCATTGAACAACCAGATGCAGTTTGTCCTGGTGAGAGCATATCTTTGTCAGGCTCCAACATTGGTATTGGCGATATTGCCAATATCAACTGGACTGGTGGTTTGGGTTCTTTCACGCTCAATAGTGCTTTAGAAACCGTCTATCGTCCATCAGAAGCCGAAGTAGGAACAATTACGCTTACTTTGAGTGCAGACGACGAGTGTGGTTCAGCAAGTGAGCAAATCACCGTTACAGTTATGCCAAATGTCAATATGGATGCAGGTCAAAATATTATCATCACCGAAGGCGAAAGTATTCGTTTAGAAGGTAGTGGTGGATTGACTGCTGACAGTTATATTTGGACAGTAGCAGAAGGTTTTGATGAAGAAAGAGCAGGCTTAGACCCAACAGAAGCTAACTCGCAAAATCCTTTGGTAACGCCAACTCAAACGACTACTTATCAGTTATCCAGTAGTGATAGTTGTTCGGATGTGGATTTTGTGGAGGTAATCATCCAACCTACAGGCTCGATTGTTATGCCGAACTCCTTCTCTCCCAACGGAGACAATTTCAATGATTTGATTTTCCCTGTTGGATTCAACTTTGAGTTGGTCAACTACAGCATTTACAGCCGTTGGGGAGAGAAAGTATTTGAAACAAATGTAGATGGTGAAGGATGGGACGGAACGTTCAAAGGTGAACCATCTGAACTGGGAGTCTATGCTTATGTGGTAGAATACCGCTTAGGAGGTAGAGAGAGTGTTGAAATACTCGCAGGTTCTATCACATTGATTAGATAGTCCTCAAGTATAAGATGAAAGCAAAAAAGCATTATTTTTTGTTTTCTGATGAATGATAAAATAAAAGCGATTGGAGTTTCATTACTTCAATCGCTTTTTTCTTTTTATTGGTGTTCAATTCACAGCAAGTTTTGAGAACAAAACAACCCGAATGGAGTTAAAGAAGGGAATATTTGGAGCTTGAACGGAATTTATTCCCATAGTTTTGTTAAATATTTCCTCCTTTCCCACAAATTCTATATCTTTTAGACTTTGGACGAAAGAAGTAGGAAGCAAGATGTGAGATATAAAAATTGATAATCAAAATCTTAATCAATTAATGCAACTAAGTATAAATGATTGATTGTCAGCCAATTAAACTCTTACTTCTTGCATCTTTGCTCCTGCGTCCAAAGTCTAAATATCTTAATCTTATCAATTATACCAACAATCAATTCAAAATCTTATGGCAACTTTTACGCTTCAAGTAAACGGTGAAAAATACCAAGTGGAAGTAAGTTCAGACACACCCTTGCTTTGGGTACTGCGTGATACAGTGGGATTGGTGGGAACTAAATATGGCTGCGGCATCGGTCAATGTGGTGCTTGTACAGTACATCTCAACGGTGTTCCTGTTCGCTCTTGCTCATTGCCTATTTCTGCAATTGAAGGAAAAACCGTCACCACCATTGAAGGACTTTCCGAAAACGGTGATCATCCTCTGCAATTGGCTTGGCAAGAAATAGATGTACCTCAATGTGGCTATTGTCAAGCTGGACAAATAATGAGTGCAGCAGCATTATTGAAGAAAAATCCAAAACCAACAGACGCTGACATTGACGCAGCTATGGCGGGAAATATTTGTCGTTGTAGCACTTATAATCGGATACGGAAGGCAATACATACGGCAGCTAAATAACATTTAGTGCATAGCTATTAATTTCTCAACACGATTAAATCGAATTTCACAGTCAGTGAAGTTGTACTTTGAGCTTTACACTTGGTTTTAAACAAAAAAATAATCTTCAAAAAAATGCAAACAATATACAACCGCCGTTCATTTCTCAAATCGTCGACTTTGGCAGGAAGTGGCTTAATTTTAGGCTTCAACCTCTTCAATGCTTGTACTTCTCCTACCAATCCAAAGGCAGCTATTATCACCAAAAAAGAACTTTTCCCCGAAGATTGGTCAGACATCAATGCATTCATCAAAATCGCAACAGATGGTACAATCACGATTATGTCACCCAATCCCGAAATTGGGCAAGGTGTGAAAACTTCCATGCCTATGATTGTCGCTGAAGAATTGGATGCTGACTGGTTCAAAGTATTGATAGAACAAGCTCCTTTGAACACCGATTGGTATGAACGTCAAGTAGCAGGCGGCAGTCAATCCATTCGACAAGGTTGGGAATCCCTCCGAAAAGCAGGTGCAACAGCTCGTCAAATGCTCGTAGAAACAGCTGCAAAACAATGGGAAGTCCCTGCAAGTGAATGTACTACCGAAAACGGAACTGTACACCATACAAGCTCCAATAAATCCATCGGTTATGGCGAATTGGCTGCAACTGCTTCTGTGATGGAAGCCCCTACTGATGCGACCTTGAAAGACCCTAAAGACTTCAAAATCATTGGTCATTCGCATCCAAATGTGGACAATGCTGCAATTGTGACAGGTAAACCACTTTTTGGTATTGACGTTCAGCGAGAAGGAATGTTATATGCCATGGCTGTGCGCCCACCTTTCGGCAAAAAATTGAAGTCCGTAGATGATACGGCTGCAAAAGCAATTGAAGGGGTAAAAGAGGTGATTACCTTTGGAGATAAAGTTGCCGTAGTCGGAAATTCTACTTGGAATGTTAAAAAAGGAAGAGATGCTCTGGTTGTTGAATGGGAAAATGCTGAGGGGTTAGAAAGCAGCGAAAGTCAGGATGCTGCAATGCTTGCTTTGCTCAAAGAATCAGCAAAAGAACCCAAACGCAAGGATGGCAATGTGGACAAGGCCTTCAAAGAAGCGGCAAAAGTCGTAGAAGCGATTTACGAATGTCCACTGCTTCCACACAACACACTGGAACCCATGAACTATTTTGCCCATGTCCGAGAAGATGGAGTGGAATTGTTAGGTCCCAATCAAGTTCCTTCATGGGCGAGAGGGGATGTTGCCAAAATGCTGGAAATAGACGAAAGCAAAATCACCGTAAACATGACACGAATGGGAGGTGGATTTGGACGGCGATTGTATCCTGACTTTGTGAAAGAAGCGGCTGAAATTTCGAGTTTGGCCAAAGCCCCCATCAAATTGCAGTGGACAAGAGAGGATGATATGAGTGCAGGTATGTACCGTCCTGCTTGTAAATATCTGTTTCGTGCAGCTTTGGACGAAAATGGCAATATGACTGCCTACCACATTCGAGGCGCAGGAATCAATATGGACAATACGGTTCGTGAAAACAATTTCCCCGCAGCTTCTGTACCAAACTATTTGGCTGAAACCCACAACCTTGAATCCAATGTCACTACTGCTGCATGGCGTGCACCAGTTGCCAACTTTTTAGCAGCAGCAGAACAAAGTTTCATTGATGAAGTAGCATTGGCAGCAGAAAAAGATCCTGTGGCTTTTCGGTTGCAATTGTTTGACAAAGCTATCAATGAACCTGTTGGAGAAGTGGGTTACGATGTACAACGCTTCAAAAAAACTGTGGAATTGGCTGCCGAAAAATCCAATTGGAACAACAGCGCAAATGATGTCTTTTTGGGTATGAGTGCTTATTATTCTCATAATTCGTATGTGGCAGAAGTAGCAGAGGTGGTAATGATAGACGGCAGCCCCAAATTAGAAAAGGTATATTGTGCGGTGGATTGCGGTATTGTGGTGAACCCTACGGGTGCTGAGAATCAAGTAGAGGGGGGAATTATTGATGGAATTGGTCATGCAATGTATGGCAAGTTGACCATCAAAGAGGGTGAAGCACAGCAGACCAACTTCAACAATTACCGCTTGATTCGTATGGGTGAGGCACCAAAGGTAGAAATGTTTTTTGTGGATAATGGCGAATCGCCTACGGGTTTGGGTGAACCGACACTGCCACCTGCTGCGGGTGCTTTGGCAAATGCAGTTTTCAAAGCTACTGGTAAAAGAATGAGGACACAGCCTTTTGTGGATTTGGAGTTGTTGGGATAAACAAAAAAAAGTTTCCCAAACGAGTTTATTTTAGACCGAGTACGTAAGGGAAACTATTAAAATAGTAAAAAGAGAGCACTTAAAAAGAGGGTCGTGACTTTATGAAATTAGTTTTTTTTGAGGTTTCTAAAAAGATTTTTGAGGGTATTGATTGTACCGATTGGACGATACTTATGTTGATAGCATTGAATAAGTTTTTGTAAACAACTTTTATATTTTTTTTCAAAAAAAAATAGGTACTATAAATTTAGTGCCTATTTTTTCATTTCCCAAAGTACAATTATATATCTTAATGCTTTTATAAACAGCATTTTATCATCTATCTAATCTCAAATTTTGCGCTCCAAAAAAAAAATAATAATAAGGCATAATCATTATTCCGCCTCCCGACAAATTATTGAAGTATTGTTCACCTTCTTCAATTTTTGCGATAGCAATCGAAATACTATTTCCATTGTCGCAATTCACAGGCTGGTCAGGCATAATTGAAGCCATGATATAGTATTTCCCAAAATTAAGTGTAGCATGTACGATTCTATTTTTATGTTCTTCAGCTACATGTACTGCCGCACCTTCAAAGTTCATTAGTTTTAATTTTCCATTCAATGCTTCTTCTTTGTAGAAAGACATTGGTTCGCTTTAAAAGTCAAATAAGGGCTCACGGTTGTTTGTTCGTAGCTCATGTTTGTACTATTTTTGTGAAAAAATCAAGTTACCTGTTTACCAAAGATAGTTTTTAGATTTCAGATTTGTCTACTACAATCGGTTAAGTGCATGATTGATTTGTTATTGCAGTTGGATTACCAAGTTTTTCACCTCCTCAATGGGATATTACACAATGCTGTATTGGATGCAATTATCCCTTTTTGGCGGGAAAAATATTTTTGGGCACCACTGTATTTATTTCTACTTACTTTTTTAGCTTACAACTATCGCTCAAACTTTTGGGTGATTGTATTGTTTGCCGTAATAACAGTCGTATTGAGCGACCAGTTGAGTAGTGGGCTTATCAAACCTTTGGTCAACAGGTTACGTCCCTGCAATGACCCCAGTTTAATGGATACCATCAGAATCTTAGTGCCTTGTGGAGGGGGCAAAAGTTTTGTCTCTTCTCATGCGACCAACCATTTTGCCATTGTAGTTTATTTTATCATGCTCTTCGGGAAAGAATATAAAAGGCTGTTGCCGATAGGCTTATTGTGGGCAGCAAGCATTGCTTATGGACAAGTATATGTTGGAGTTCATTTTCCGTTAGACATCTTTGCAGGAGCAATATTGGGTATATTGATTGGGCGATTGACAGGAGAGTTCGCAAAAAGGCGAATTGATTTGACGTGAATGTTCTTTAACTTTGCAACAAAATTTACAGAATTTCAAAATATATTTATATATGAAAAATTTCATCCTCTTTGTTTCTTGTTGGATCATGCTTCAATGCACTACAATACAAGCACAAAAGACCGCAAGCAAAGAACAGAAATTGCAAGCTATTCAGATAGATGTGGCTTTTCTTTCCTCCGATTTGTTGGAAGGACGGGAAACAGGCAAAAAAGGAGAAGACATGGCTGCAAAATATTTGGCCATGCGATTTGAAGAAATGGGATTGCAGCCCAAAGGAATGGACAGTACATGGTTTCACACCTTTGACTTCAACTTCAATTCCAACCCTCATTTGAAGGAAGGAGAACCGAGAACTGGTAAAAATGTGGTGGCGGCTCTCGACAATGGCGCAGAAGAATGGATAATAATTGGCGCACATTTCGACCATTTGGGCTATGGGCATTTTGGCTCTCGATATACGGGTGAGGAAAAAATGATTCACAATGGTGCAGATGACAATGCAAGCGGCGTGGCTGCAATGCTTTATTTGGCAGAACACCTAAAGACTTCAAAAGCAAAAAGCTACAATTACTTATTCATCGGTTTTTCGGGTGAAGAAATGGGTTTGTTTGGTTCTAAAAACTATACCAACTCACCTACAATTGACTTGACTAAGGTGAATTATATGCTCAATATGGACATGGTTGGCAGGCTAAATGAAGAGAGGGTATTGGCCATCAGTGGTGCGGGAACAACTCCAATTTGGAAGGAAGAACTGGCTAAAATTGACGTGGATAGCCTTCAAATAAAATCGAGTGATAGCGGTGTAGGCCCGTCAGACCACACCTCTTTTTACTTAAAAGATATTCCTGTTTTGCATTTTTTCACAGGACAACACAATGATTACCACAAACCTGAGGACGATAGCAACTTGGTGAATTATGAAGGAATTTATAGCATTGGCAACTTCATGTTGCAATTGATTGAAAATATGGATGACAAAGGTCGATTGGAGTTCACCAAAACCAAAGATGATAGTGAAGGACGCAAGGTATCTAACTTCAAAGTCACCTTGGGTGTCATGCCCGATTATGTGTCAACTGTGGAAGGTATGAAAGTGGATAGTGTGATTGAAGGACGGCCCGCTGCCAATGCGGGAATGCAAAATGGTGATGTAATTATCGAGATGGGTGACAAAAAAGTGAATGACATCTATGACTATATGGAAGGTTTGGCGCAGTTCAAAGTAGGAGATAAAACAACCATCAAAATAAAAAGAGGAGATAAAGAACTGAAATTGAAGGTAGTGTTTTAGCTTGAGTAGTTCATAAACCATCGAATTTCCCCGAATTCCGCTTCTGGCTTATTTCAATGGTTAGAATACTTCTAATCACTGGCTTTTCCCAAGTGATTAGAAGTATTTTTCAAGGCATGACTACCCCCCCAAAAAAAAAAAATCAATTCATGTGAATTTCACGCATTATTGTACAGTCTATATATATCTCTTTTTAGGAGAAAATGCGTAGTCACCAAAGTTTTTTCTGAAGTTAGAACTTTTGCAATAAATTTATTGCGAAAAGAAAACATAGATTCAGATGACAAATACAAAAAACCTTTGATAGGAAATTTACTTCAATAATTCCGCCCATCAAAAAACACCATCGTTTCCCCATTCAGTACTTGATACAAGACAACCCTTCCCATCACCTCAAAACTCTCCACAATCCGATCCGAAATTTCCACTTTTTTCCCCTCATAAAAACCCTTCAAACGACCGTCCAAATCCATATAAACCACTATTCCGTCAAACATTTTGATGTATTGTGGTTCGTATGCTTCCAGCGTTTTATCCTTCCCTTTGTAAAAAACATGGAGGTAGCCCCTATCGTCCACATACATCAGCGTATTGTCCACGATTTGGTATTGTTTGGGAGGAAAAGGTAGCAATTCTTGCGTTTCACCTTGCCAATAGACCTTGAAATAACCTTCATCGGTCACAAAAGCTGCAATATTGTTGCCGACTCGGTAACTTTTGGGCGGGTAAAAGCTGCTTAGTTCGTGGGTTTCTCCTGCATCATACGCCACCAAATCATTGAAGGGATTGAGATACACCAAAAAATTGTTGCCCACATAGTAGTCATTGGGAATCCTATCTGCAATGGCTTCGATCTTTCCATCATAAAATAGATACAACATTTCACTTTGTGTAGCATACGCCACACTGTTGTCACTCACTTTGAAGTTAATAAGTGGTTCATTCGTAATTTCTGCTACTTCTTCATGATAATAGGCTTTTAAGTATCTATCGAAATCTTTGTAGGCAAAAATACTGTCACCTAGTGCATATTCAATATCAAATCCTAAAGCAACTTTATGCCTTTTTTCATCATGAATAATCTGAATCCCTCCACCTGTCTGCTGATTGAACAAAAAATAATTGGTCGGCATATAAGAATTGTTCACATTGAACTCAATCATCTGCGTTTGCCCATTTTTGTAAAAAATCATTTCATTTCGACCATTTACATAGATTAAATAATCGCCTCCCAACAACACATCTCTTGCAGGGATGTGATCGAGCTTGTGGTATTCACCATTGTCGAATACCCAAAACTGATTTCTTTTGTCGTGATAGTAGGCAAGATTTTGGGCAAATGTATTAGCAGCCCAGAAAAAGGAACAACAGAAGAGTATTAACCGAAAAAAAATCATTTGTTTTATTTATTTTTGTCATTCAAACCAAAATTAACAACACCATTGTATATAGATTATTGCAGAAGCAGAAAGTTACACCTTCTTTTTTGGTAATATTTTCGTCATAAAGCCATTTTTATAGGGGTATAACATCCAAAGTGCATCATTAAGGAGTATATACTTCAAAAATGGTAAGAAAATTGCTTATGAAAAGTAGAGCTAATATAAACTTGGTAGTTGTTAAAGTGGTTTATATACTACAAACTTAACAAAACATTTATTTTGCCTTTTCATCAAAAGAAAACTATGTAAATAATTATTACCCAAAAAACATTCCCATCATGAAACCAATTTTTACCTTCTTTTTCTTTATGACATTGCTGTTTGTAAATGACCTTCTGGGAAGTCCACGGTCTTCTTCTGCTCCAACTGCAATGGTAGAAAGCGTTTCTGATGTCACTGTTTCCTCTTCTGTTTCCCCCAGCCCCGCACACGACTATGCGACTATCAAATTTCAAAACCCCAATCAAAAAGAGCATCAAATTGAAGTATTTGACCTCATTGGCAACAAGGTAAAATATCAATCCAAAATATATAAAAACGAAGCACAAATTGATGTTTCTAATTTAGATTCAGGCTTTTACCTTTACTTTATTCTTCACAACAACAAACGTGTTTCTTCTGGAAGAATTGTTGTTCGATAAAAAATTATGCTTTACATTGAAGGTTAAATTCTGCCATTCCTCTATTTCACAATTGCACTATCATACCATCCCGCAATTTCTTCAAAACTCTTCGGCAAACTAAAATATTAAATGAGCCAATTCTTGAATTCAATGTACTTGTTTACAAGGAATTATTTGAACTCACCTAAGAGTTTTGAAATTGAATTTGCTTTACTTTTCCCCATTGCTACACAACGTTTCCATTCACAAAACCGTTTGGGTAGGTGACGTGAATCTTGTCGATTCTCCACAACGACTGCAAACTAATCTGCCTAAATACAAGGCTTTTCATTATCTTGCAGCCTCTTTTTCAAAAACAGTGAATGAATATGAATAGATTTTGGGTGTGTTTGATTTTTTTCGCTACTTGGACAACAACAGTATTTGCACAAGATGTGGAATGGTTGGCACAAGCAGGAGGGTCGAAATACGACTCTGGTATGGATATTAGCATAGATAAAGACTTCAATAGCCTTGTAGTAGGCATTTTTTCGGATACACTTCAATTAGAAGGTGTAGAATTGGCATCACTTGGTGGAACGGATTTATTTATCGCCAAATATGATGCAACGGGCGTATTGCAGTGGGCAAATCAGGCAGGTAGTAAAGCCAATGATGAAGCTTATGGTGTAGATACCGATAGTGATGGCAATGTTTATATTACTGGATATTTCCGTGATACTATTGATTTTGAAGGCAATAAATTATATGCCGCAGACCTTTTTGATGATGATATTTTTATTGCTAAGTACGAAGCAGATGGCACTTTGGCATGGGTCAAACAACTGGGTGGCACAGGTAGTGATATTGGCTATGGTATTGCAGTAGATGCTGCTGGAAATGCTTACGTAACTGGGCGTTTTTCAGAACGATTCACCGCTCCTATTGGTGACAATGGTATGCCTTTCACCTTTATTTCCAAAGGAACTTTCGATATTTTTGTAGCCAAATACGATACCAACGGACAAAGAATGTGGATTCGACAATACGGGGGCGATCACTATGATAGCGCACAGGCAATTGTGTTGGACAATGACAATCACTATTACCTAACAGGTTTCTTCAATGGCACAACAAAGTTGGGTGAGAATTCTTTGATGTCTAATGGTGATTTTGATTTATTTGCAGCAAAATTTGATGAAAGTGGTACAGTTTTATGGGCAAATAATGCTGGCGGTGCTTACACCGATTTGGGTGTAGCTATGGATATAGATGCAAGTGGAAACGCCTACATAACAGGTTCTTATGAAGATACGGCTTATTTTGGAGAAGAAACCATTACATCTGTTGGAAGCACAGATTTTTACGTTGCCAAACTCCATACCGATGGTACATTTGCTTGGGTTAGACAAGGAGGTGGAAATGATTCGGATATAGGCTTGGGAATTGCAGCCGATGCAAATGGCAATAGTCACATCACAGGCGTTTTCAGCGAAATGTTTGTTATAGAGGAAGATACCCTTGAAGCCAATTCAAGTAACACAGGTGCCATCTTTTTGCTGCAATACAATTCGGAAGGTGTGCTTCAATGGACAACCAACACAACAGGCGGTAGCTACGATGAAGGAACGGCGATTGTGATAGATGAAAATAGCAATTGTTACTTGACAGGAAGTTTTTCAAGGAGCATCAATATTGGAGGAAATATCCTCAACTCCAATGGAAGTAGTGATTTGTTCGTGGCCAAAATCAAAGGCAACATTACAGATATTGAAGAGGCGATTTCAGGTCATTCAGCTTTTCTTCAAATTTATCCCAATCCTGTTTCTCGCCAACTTTTTATTGAATTTGAAGCAGAAACATCCGATGTTTACTCACTTCAATTATCGGATTATGCGGGTAGAGTAGTGTTCGAACAGTTTTTTGAAAATACGCAAGGAACTTATGAGCAGGTTGTAGATGTAAGTAGTTTTGCCAAAGGACTTTATTTACTTCAAATGAAATCTAATAAGATGAGCATCACCAAAAAATTGATGGTAAACTAAAATTTTCGCTCCATAATAACTTGGTAAATAATGGCATCTTTTGCATTGAATTTGAAGCGTCTTTTTTCTGTGACTTCTTTTTCACCATAGATTTTATTCACATCATCCAGCTGTTTCTGGTCTTTGATGATGACCTTCTCTCTCTGCAAATTAACGGAGGATAAGAAATCATCACGCTCTCTTGCCCTTTCAGCCGCCAATATTTTGTATTCCTCGACCGCTGAAAGTTCTTTGCCTTTTGCGAGTTGTTCCTTTCGTTCTTGCTCCAAACGCTGATTGAATTCTTCTTTGGGCGACAATTCTCTTCCTTCCTTTCGCTCTTTCTCCAGACGTTGATTCAACTCTTCAGTAGGCGACAAGGTTTTTCCCTTACTATCCTGATCTTCCCCGTCAATCCTTATTTTTCTGCGTTCTTTGTCTCGATACGTATTGGCTTGAGGAATCTCTCTCAGTTCTTGCACAAAAGCTCGCCTACTCTCCTTCAAGGATTTATCGTCTGCTCTTTTTGCAGAAACAGGCTCTGGTTCAGGTTTTTGCTCGACAACAGGTTCAGGTTTGACCTCCTTTTTGGGCTCCAAATATTTTGACAATATTTCTTCAATACTCTTTTCATCGGCCTCTGGCTGCCCTTCCCAATCTTCTACCACTTCTTTGCTCTTATTTTCTTTCTGAACGCTTTGGTAGAAACTGTAAACGATATAAATGATGAAGACAATAAAATAGAGTAGTTGTTCCATAATGACCTATATTGAAATGAAAGTAAAAGACGAAAATCCAAACAACTTGTCTTGACTCAATTCCGAAAGTACGCATAAAGTTCCGCCAACTTCGCTTTTAAATCTTTGCGGTGAATAATGAGGTCTAAAAATCCATGTTCGAGCAGAAATTCAGAGGTTTGAAAGCCTTCGGGCAGGTCTTTTTTGATGGTTTCTTTGATAACTCTTGGCCCTGCAAAACCAATCAACGCCTTGGGTTCTGCCAAGTTTAAATCTCCCAACATGGCAAAAGATGCAGAAACGCCACCCGTTGTAGGGTCGGTCATCAGCGAAAAATAGGGCAATTTGGCTTCAGCTAAAAGAGTAAGTCTTGCAGAAGTTTTGGCCATTTGCATCAGTGAAAGGGCCGATTCCATCATTCGTGCGCCTCCCGATTTGGAGATAATCAAAAGAGGAATATTGTTCTCAACGCTGTAATCAATCGCCTTAGCTATCCGCTCTCCTACGACTGAACCCATCGAACCGCCGATAAATGTAAAGTCCATCGCTGCAACAACTAAGGAGTATCCATCTAATTTGCCAACAGCTACTTGGATTGCATCATCCAAACCTGAACTCCGCTTGGTTTGCTTTAATCTTAGCTTATAGCTTTTCTTATCTGTAAAGCCTAAAGAATCCGTTGATTGAATCTCTGAAAATAAGGTTTCATACTGCTCATGGTCGAATAATATGCTAAAATATTCTTTAGAACCTATGCGGGCATGGTAATCACAATGTTCACAGACATATACATTCTCACGGTGCTGCCGCATTGCCATCGTCTTTTTGCAATGGTCGCACTTATACCACACACCATCAGGTGTTTCTTTCTTTTCTGCTGTCTTTGTCGTAATACCCTCTTTGACACGTTTAAACCAACTCATACGTTTGTTTTAGGATTGAATGTGATGTTAATTGGAGTCTTTACAAAAGTAAGCAAAATTAAGGAGTTGGTCAATAAGGGAAAGGTCAAATGAAAATGATTTGTTGTGGAATCAATCGTCAGACCTTCAATATAGAAAGCAGATAGAAATACCAAGTTTAAAGATTATGTAGTGCATGGTATAAAGGAGTATTGTTGGATTGTAAATCCAAGCGATGTAGATTAGTTTGTAGAACAATGTATTTCAGATGAAAACCACGAATATTAACTCACTTTTCAAATCAGACAACGGCTACATCAAAAGTCGTGTCATTGAAGGTTTTGAAATACCTATTGAAGCCATTTTTGATGAAGAATTGAATTGGAAGGTAGCGCAAGGGATTTATGCGGACTAAGGTTTAAGCCTTAACACGACTGCCTCCGTATCCACTTCAAAAATATGGTCTTTGTTTAACTGCTCAATATACATTTTGCTGCCATATTTATTCAAGTGTGTATAATCTGCAAAACTCGTGAAATCGGCAATTGCTCTTGTATAGTCATACACTTTCTCACCCGTCAATGCTTCAATCTGTGACTTCCATGCTTCGAGGTTGACAATTTTATCGGCATAAGGCGGAAAATAAGGATTGAGCACCAAGCGAATATCCGTTCCATATTTTTTAGACAAATCTACGATGCGCTTCAATTCTTCTTGTCTTTCTTCCTTCAATGAAAACTCCACTTGTTCCATTTCCCCCAATTCGGCAATCACATTGTCATTGATTTTTCGATCCAAAAGCCAAAACTTATCGCTTTTGTTGAGGTAATACAAACTTCGCTGAAAAACTTCGCTATTGTAGCGGTACAAATGACTGACCTTGCTTGCCCATGCAGTAGTTGGGTCGTAGTGAAAAATCAAAGAATCAATGCCTTTCGATTCTTCGGAATGTAGCGCAAAACTGGGTATCAATTTTTCATCGCTATAATCCGCCATACTCACTTCAAACAAGATGAGCTTTGGAGCTTTGTGGCGTTCGAGGTAATCTTCCATCAAGACCCTTGCCAAGCTGATGTGCATCCCATTGTAGCTAATATTGAAGGTTTTAGCATCAGTGATTTCTTCTATATAAGGCTGGTAAAAAACCAATCCTCTCGAATTTCCTACCAACAAAATATCGCTTTCTCCCTTGCCTTTGTAGAGTCGAGAATAACGAAATTGGCTGTGATCGGTGAGAAACTTCAGCATCATCCCCCCTACTCTATCACCCACAAAAACGAGTGCGACCAATGCGATAACCCATATTACTTTTTTCATTGATTGATTGTTGAATTGCTTAATTGCTGTATGGTTGAATGGTTGAATGGTTGAATGGTTGAATTGCTTAATGGTTGAATGGTTGAATTGCTTAATGGTTGTATGGTTGTATGGTTGTATGGTTGAATTGCTTAATGGTTGAATTGCTTAATGGTTGAATTGCTTAATGGTTGAATGGTTGTATGGTTGTATGGTTGTATGGTTGTATGGTTGTATGGTTGTATGGTTGTATGGTTGTATGGTTGTATGGTTGAATTGCTTAATGGTTGCATAGTTGGATTAGAAATATCTGTGTAGCTCTATTATCTACAATTCTCATCTGCGTAATCCTAAAATCTATAAAATCTGCGATTTAGAACTGAAAATAAATAAACTGTGATTGTCCAAAAGTGCCAAGCAGTGCAATACTCCACAATATCAAGGCATAAGAAGCGATTTGAAAAACAGGGCTTCGTTCTGCAATTTGCGGCAAATCCACCTTTGCATCCACTATCTCAACCACCAACAACATACCTATCAATAGAAAGCCTTGCACAATCCAAAACATATTCACCAAGGTCGTTCCTTGCAGAGCGACAATGCCTGAAATAACCGCATTTGCAGTTGCAAAGTCAGGGCTTCGGAAATAAATCCACGCAAAACAGGTCAAAAAATATACCAATGCAATAGACCATGCATTGCTCAACCATTGCGGAATCTGTAGGGAATGTTCGATTTTAGCTACATAAGGACTGCCGATTCGTTGAATAATTAGATATGATCCATGCAAAAAGCCCCAAAACACGAAAGTCCAACTTGCACCATGCCACAAACCTCCCAATAACATTGTAATCATCAAGTTGCGATGCGTGAACCATTTACCGCCTCTATTACCACCCAATGGGATGTAGAGGTAATCTCGCAACCAACTCGACAAGGAAATGTGCCAACGTGTCCAAAATTCACTGAAATTTTTGGAGAAATAAGGTGTACGGAAATTCATCGGAAAGTGAAAACCCATGATGCGGGCCAATCCAATGGCTATGTCGGAATAACCCGAAAAATCACAGTATATCTGAAAGGAGTAAAAAATGACTCCCACAACTAAATTTAAAGAAGAAAAACCTGCTGGTGAGGTGAATATCTGATCAACGACCAATGACAAGGAATCGGCTACGGCTACTTTTTTGAAGAAACCGACCAACATTTGCCCCAAACCCATTGTAAAATTATTCCAGTCAAATTTGTGGTCTTTTCGGAATTGCGGCAATAAATCACTTGCCCTTACAATCGGACCTGCTACCAATTGCGGAAAAAAGGAGATGTAAGTGGCAAACCGCATAAAATCTGGCTCTACATCAATTTTTCGCCAATATAAGTCAATCGTGTAACTCATAGACTGAAAGGTATAAAATGAAATGCCTACAGGAAGAATAATGTGTAAGGTATTGAAAGATGCTTCTATACCAACGTTCTGCATCAATTCGGCAAAAGAATCAGTGAAAAAATTGAAGTATTTAAAGAACGCCAAAACGCCGAGATTCATGAAAACACTGATCAATAAGAACTTCTTTCTTTTTGCTTGTTCTTCTGTTTGACTTATCTTCAAACCCAATGCATAGTCAATCACCGTAGAAAGTACGATTAAGCTCAAAAAACGCACATCCCACCATCCATAAAAGAAATAACTTGCCACTAAACAGAACAATAAACGTGCTCTGCCTTTTAATGCAAAATAGATAGGCAAAAATACAGAAATGAACACTAAAAAAGGTAAACTGTTAAATAACATGACTTTAGCTTCTGTTTGTTGAGACTTTGAGTAGTTTCCTATGGTCGATGGTAGTGGGATATTTGCCTCGCCACATACTTAGATTGGCGAAGTATCTTTGGTCCACCAAAATATATTTAGAACCTTAGAATTTGATGCATTTTTTTGAAGGGGGAGAAATATCAAGTTGCAGTTAGCCAACGGTTGAATGATTTTTTATTCAACAATCAAGCCATTCAGTCTTCTATCCATTTTTCAACGACAGTTTTCCATACCAAATAAGCACTGCCATTGATGTGAATTCCGTCCTGTGTATATTCAGCTTTGAGTCGCTGTTGGTCATCTGCCATTACTGCGTACAAATCTGCATAAACCAAGCCAAATTTATCTGATAAGTCCTTTATTTTTTGATTTACATACAGAATCGTCTTATTTTCTATATTCATTTTTCGGACTTGACTATTGATAGGCAAAATACTCTGAACAATTATTTGGGTATCAGGCAGATTGTCTGTGAGTTGCTGCAATAATTGCTCATAATTTCGGAGTAAATCACGCTCATTTCCATAGATTAAATCATTGACTCCCACCATTAAAAACAACTTATCGGGCTTTGCTTCAAGGATTGACCCTAAGCGTTTTAGAATACCTGATGCGGTATCACCGCTAATCCCTCTATTTTTAATCTTCTCATTATCAAATAACTCTGCCCACTCACATTCTGCCGTAATGCTATCTCCCAAAAAAATGATTTCACCTGTTGATTTTGGTAACATTTCAAACAAATTTTTGCGGTGTTCGTACATACCTGTGAAACCTGCACCGCCACGAACTTTGAAGAGTAGGTAAGAAACACCTCCAAGTCCATTGACGACTTTGACCAAACAAAACAAAAACACCACATTGAAGAAAATAGAAATTATCAATAGTTTATTCATCACTGATTATTTACACTATAATTTTTAGCTAAAGCTATAAAATAAAAAACAGGCAAAAGATGTGAGCGAACCCACACCTAATGCCTGATGGTTAAGTAAAACAGTGGTAAAATCGTGGTTAATAAAGTGAATAGTACGAGTCTATTCCGTGTTTTTTTTTGAAAAATACTGTCATGTTAAGCGCAGACGGTTCATTCTGGACAGTCAAGCCCAATCCTATACAGAATTTAGTAAGCCTGCGCTGAACATAATAGCTTGAAGTGGTATCACTTCAATGATTTTTCAAAACTGAAACAGTCATTAATCTGGTAAATCAATCGTACAATAGCCCTTGTACGTTGTTTTACTGTTTCAGAAGATATTTATGATAGTCAGGTTAAGTACAGACAGGTTGTGTTATATAGCCAAGCCCAATCAACTACATACTTACAACCGCCTGTACCAAACTTGACGAATTGTTACTTTTTTATTTCCTATGAAAGGCAATCCACCTACCAACTTTTGGCGACTTAAAACAATTGAAAAAGGTAAGCCCAAACCCCTCCAACTGATTGTCCGCATACCAAAAAGGATGGTAATTGGTGAATTGCTTTTTTTCATGGCATCATGACTTTAGGTAATTAAAAGTCAAAATTTTCATTTATTGTTATTCTCCAACATCACTTATCACCTCTTTTATATCGTACTTGCGGGTGTGTTCCGTGTGTTTAAAATTCTTATTCGGATTGCTCATTTTGAACAGAGCCGTTATTTGCCTAAGCACAAACAAAGGAATTGCCCACAGTTTATTCCACACCGCTTTGGGAGCTTTAGATAAGTGTAGCACCCAAACCACATTCAAACCAAAAATACCCAATCCTGCATACAATATCAATGTTCCAAAAGGGGCTATCAATATGTCTAACAATCCGATAAAAACAGCAACAAATACCAACAAAAACAAAGGTGGAGTGAGAGTAATCAAGCCAAACAATAATTGATTGAAACTAAAATTCTTGACACCTCTCCACAAAATATTGGAGGAGTTGGGAATGTTCTGAAAATAAGAATACAACCATCGAGTCCTTTGGGTTTCAACCTGTTCTGCTGTTGTCACCTTTTCATCATACACAATCGCGTCTTTGGCATAAGCAATCCGCACATTTTGCTTCAACAAGTGGTTTTGTAGAATCTTATCTTCTTGTAGCATTTTTTTCCACTGTGTCTTACCTTGTTGAATCTCTTTACTGTTCAAGTATTCCCAGTATAGTTTCGTATCTACTGCCATTCCCGAACCAGAAATCACTGAGGATGAACCCAAAAGATACGGCACATAACGCTCAATATAGTTTTTGTAAATCTCACCTGTCGAATCCGCACAAGCATATACTGTATCCAAATTCTTGGCAGTTCGTTGTCCTTGTACTGCTTCAAAACCTGCATGGAAATAACGGTTCAGTTCTGCCAAAAAATTGGGATGCGCCAAATTATCTGCATCAAAAACTGCTGTCACCTCATGCGCCTTTTTGAAGTGTTCCATCGCATAAATAATGGATTTAGCCTTCAGTCTAAGCGGTTCTTCGGGCTTCAATACCATCACCTTTTCCTTGTCCCAGTTTTGAGCAACAATAGATACCCTTGAAATATCACATTCATCTGCAACTAAATAAATTGAGTGCTTATTTCCATTTACTTCTCCATAGTTTTGCTTCAACAAAGACTCTACTAAAGGCACTGCAATATCAGCGTTTTTGTAAGCAGTGATGATACATGCAAAATCCCGTTCTATAGCTTCAATGGCTTCCTGCTCTGTTGGTTCTATCGTGAGTTCTGCTGAAGTTTGAGCCATCATTTGCGACAATTCTTCCCCCTCATCCACAGGAATGATTTCTGGGATGTTTTCTTGTTTTCTGAATTGTGCCATCCATACATTGACAAACGGCAATACTAAAAACAAAAACAGAATCAAATGCAATAATATGTAAATATACTCAAACATGATTATTAGGCTTTTTTACAATAAATATTTGTTGTCGTTTTGGTTTTCTTTTTTTATGGTTTTAACTAAAATAGTGGTAAAAAATAGGGTTTTAAAAATCAACGCAAACTGAGTTTGGCTTCAAAATCTGCTCCTGATTGATGGTAAAAATTCCATAAAATACCTTTCATAAAAGCTTGGATTTGTTTAAAATCTCTTTGTAAGCCATACGAAATCAAATTTTTAGGAATCGTAAATAACACCAAAAACAAAACAAAAGCAAGCCATTGAAGATTTGAAGCATGGCGACGCATAAACAAAATACGATTGCGGGTGATGTAGTAGGTTTTCAAAGCACTCAGTTTTCCTACCGAAAGAGACTCCTTGTGGTAAATCAGTGCATTGGGTTCTACATATATTTCATAACCTCCTTTGCGAATGCGTTCACACCAATCCAATTCTTCGTAATACAAAAAGAAAGTTTCTGCCATCAATCCTACACGATCAATTACTTCCCGTTTGACCATCATTGCTGCACCATGAGCATAAGGTGTTGGGACAGGTTTGGAATATTGCCCTTCATCTATTTCATGTTCTCCAATCGTGGTATTGCGAGCAGTATAAGGATTGATTCGTGTAAAACCTGCATACTGAATGCGATTCGGTTCATCGTAATAACATATCTTGGGGCTAACCATTCCCAGATTGGGAATATCTTCAAATAATGTCAAAAGTTTCTCAATCACATTTTCGGTCATTTCTGTATCGTTGTTCACGAAAAAAAGATACTCTCCCTTTGCAGCCTCAACCCCTAGGTTATTGCCGCCTGCAAATCCAAGATTTTTTTCGCTCAAAATAACCGTCACATTGGGAAAGAGTGCGTTAATCAAGGGTTTAGGGCTTTCCTTAGAATTGTTATCTACTACAATCACCTCATAGTTTGGGTAACTAATATTTTTAAGCGATTGAAGCAATTCATAGGTCGCTTGGGTTTGGTTGTAGTTAATAGTTATCAGGGAAACCAATGGTTGAGTGCTGTTCTTTTTCATGACCTAAATATTTGGAATGATAGAAACTTCAATTTTAATTAAACAATTAGGGTTTATTGGTTCTAAGAGTCGGTTTAAGGTTAGTTGTCTTTTGGAGTAGTGGTTTTATACTGCTTCGTGTTGAAACATTGCAGGTATGGTTTTAAAGATTATCTTCAAATCGTACCACAGTGAAAATCGTTTTGCATATTCTATATCCAATTCCATGCGTTCTGTCACCGACATATTGTCTTTTCCTCTTTTAGTCACTTGCCAAAGCCCTGTGATGCCAGCAGGAGCCAAAAATCTTTGTGACCATTCATCTTTTGTCAATTGTTCAGCTTCATATACTGGAAGCGGACGATTCCCAACGATAGACATGTCACCAAACAATACATTCAGGAGTTGCGGCAATTCATCTAAACTCGTTTTGCGGATAAGTCGCCCTATGCGGGTAACTCTTGGATCATTCTTCAGTTTTACAAATGTATTCTCATTCGCATCACCGCTTTCACCATACTGATTCAGATGTGATAATTTTTGCAACTCTTTGTCTGCTCCCTCTCGCATTGACCTAAACTTGTAAAAGTCAAATACTTTGTAGCCGCTACCAATTCGCTTTGAAGAATAAAACACCTTTCCTTTTCCTTTCGACTCCAATTTGATAAGCATAGCAATAAGCAACAATACAGGACTCAATGCTATCAATGCAGTAACTGCAAATAGGATATCAAAAGCACGCTTTGAAGTAGGAGTTTGTTCTTCATACCCTTTATCTTCTGTCAAATTCAGCTTGGAACGTTCTGCTTTAAACATGTTCAAAAACTGAATCCGATTTTTGAGGTCTTCCCAATTGAAAGGAGCAGCATAAAAATCATCAATACCTCTCTTCAATGCACTCATAGAATCCATGCTTGCAGGTTTATCTGATACCAACAAGAAAGGAATCAAGCTTAATTGTTTGTTGTTCTGAATATTAGACAACAACAAATAATCATCTTCCTCCAAAAAATTCAAATCACAAATAATCGCACAAGGTTGTTTATAATTTCTGTTAGTGTAATTTTCTAACCATGTATATGCTTTAAAAGAGTTGTTAATATTAGTGATTTGGTATTCGGACTTATCCATAGATTCTGTCATTCCTAAAAAAGTCTGCGGATTGTTGATTCCAACAAACAAGATATCTTCCGCCTCACTCTCCACTCTTGGATTAACCACACCTTTTTTGGCTGCTTTTCGATAAATAATATTCAAATTACTCATAGTGTAATGGTTTTAAAAGGGTCAAAACATTTTCGATTTTCTCAAACAACTCGTTTGGTTTGAAAGGTTTGCGTACAAAATCATTTGTACCCAGTTCGTAAAGTCTTCTCATCATTTTTTCCCGTTCAATTCCCGATACAACTATCACAGGAATATCTCTATAGAATCCGCTAGTGCGGATATTCTGCAAAAATTCAGGGCCATTCAAGCGGGGCATATTTACATCTAGTAAAATCACATCAGGAATGTTTCCTTTACCTAACCATGCCATAGCTTCTAATCCATTGTTTTGTGTAGCAATGTCATATTTTTGACTTAGCAGACACCCCAAAAGCATACGGGTACTTTGATCATCGTCTATGATGAGCACCTGTTTTTTATTTTTCATCACTCGTAGTATTTAAAATAAAAAATAGTATAAACTACTAATTGAAAGGGTGTTCTGTATTGGATATTTGGGTGGGATACATCATTGAAAATACTACATACAAAAAGTACTGAGTAAGGTGTGAATTATTTATTGAATGGAAAATATTCACTTCAATCCTTAAGCTATTCTTCTATTTGGAAAGTTCCAATGATTCATACAATCGATGATGCTTACTGCAAAAACTTTTCCAAATTTTCGATTTTTACATTTTTATTACATTTTTTTTGAAACTTATTTCAAATAATGCCGTAGCCTCAATTGAATTGCAAAATACTACTTTCATGACAATTTAATGACATTTGAAATAAAATCTACTTCAATCTTGCCTACACCTATTCCATTTTGTGTGAAAATTTTGAAGCATAAAAGCCAAATTGTCAATAGCATAAATGATTAGAAAGGAAAATACATTTTTGGACTAAGTAGCGTCAAAGGTGAGCAATTATCATTCAATTACTGGCATTAAAAAATGCCCTTATATATGAATTTACATAAATTGAGTGTCCAATAAATTAAACACAATGTATAGATAAGAAAAATAAAAAAGATGGTGTATTCGATTTCGGAAGTTTGCAGCCTCATAAATGACCCAATCCGAAAGTAAAACTTCTGAAGTTTTGCTGCTGCTCCACATCAAAAGTTGGAGAATCTATAACAAATGCCTCTCGGCATGGTAAGATGACCGAACCAATGGCCCACTTTCTACATATCGAAGCCCCATTCTCAAACCAGCTTCTTTGTATTTCGCAAAAATATCGGGATGCACAAATTCGGCAACTTCCAAATGATGTTTGGTCGGTTGTAGGTATTGACCAATCGTGACCACATCACAGCCATGATTTTTCAAGTCTTCTAATATTTGATACACTTCTTCTTCTTTTTCACCCAATCCCAACATAAAACCCGATTTGGTTCTCAACCCAAAATCCTTTGTCCGTTGGATTTGCTCCAAACTCCGCTGATACCTCGCTTGTGGACGCACCAAACGATAGAGTCGGCTCACCGTTTCCATATTGTGAGAAACCACCTCTGGACGGGTTTCCAATACACGGTACAAATTGTCCCATTTGGCTTTGAAGTCGGGAATCAAGGTCTCCAAAGTAGTTGAAGGACTTTGACGGCGAATTTCATTGATTGTTTCTGCCCAAATCGTAGAACCGCCATCTTTGAGTTCATCTCGATTGACCGAGGTAATCACACAATGTTTGACCCCCATCAATCGCACTGCCTCTGCTACCCTGCGGGGTTCGTCTTCATCGTATTCGGGCGGACGACCCGTAGCGACTGCACAAAACGAACAAGAACGGGTACAGACATTTCCCAATATCATAAACGTAGCCGTACCTGCTCCCCAACATTCGCCCATATTTGGGCAGTTGCCGCTTTGACAAATCGTGTGCAGCTTGTGTTCATCCACAATCTTGCGAACATTCTTATAGCTTTGCCCAATGGGCAATTTGACTTTGAGCCAAGAGGGTTTTCTTTGACGTTCTGGTTTTTGGGAAATTACAGGTAGTTCTATCATATCGAATCGAAGACTTAAAACTAAAAATGCAAAGATAAATTATAATGCGGAAACAAGAGGGGAGAAATAAAGTTCTGTAAGCTTGTTTAGATACCTTTTGCTTTCTCCAATACGGGTGCATCCCAAATTGTCGTAAGGTGGTGTCGGTACGCTGTACCTTTTATTGACTCCTTCAATAATGTCTTACAAACAGAGTCGGAGCTACGCTCCTAAGAAATTGCGTATCAGGAGCGTAGCTCCGACCCCGTTTGTAGAGTGTGGAAGATAAAATGTTTTGAGGTGCGTAGCATCGTCACCAGTTGTCAAATAATTTTTCAAAATATGACAATTTGGGATGCACCCTCCAATACTTTTCTTCCTTTTTTCGCCTATTTTTTATATAGAAAAATAACAATTCTTCCTTTATACCTAATTAACAGGCATTAAAAAATTCAATTTACAAAAATAAATATGCGAAACAAGTTATTTAATTATCATTTTTTTATAAATATGCAAAAAAATAATTTCTGATTATCAGAATAATTCACAAAAAAATAAGTTATATTCGTAATAAACAACTTAACTTCTAAAACTTAATTCAGATGATCAATTTTGGACAACCAGGTTTCAGAACAGTTCTTGGCTTTCAGGAATACGAGGTAGAAACGAATGAGAAAGGAACACTTTGGCAAATCATGTTGGACGACAATGATACCTGGAATTATTTCACCTCCGAGAATACACCAAACTTGAAGCGAATAGGGTTGGCAAGTCAAGGGGCTATGCACAATGGAGGGGCAGTAGAGGAAGGCTCTCTACACTTTGAATTTGGCTACTATTTGGCAGCTAACAACAATGAGGACAATTTTATTAAGGTGAATTCTTATATACCTGAAGACGGCGATACTACCAAACCTAAGATGTTTAATTTGGTAAGCGACTTATACAACACATCCAACGACAGAAAGCCCAAAAAAGGAGACATCCTCTTCAATAGTGACCCTAATCCTGGAGAATACAGCGGGTGGATTTGTGTAAGGGATTATGTAGTTAATCCCGTACCTCCAGATACACGAGAAGAATGGATGCCATTTGGGCTTATAGAATCCTAATCAAAAAATATCATCAAAATGTTTAAATTATATATAATAATATTTCTATTATTTGCATTTAACTTTAAAATTCATGCTCAAGGATGGGTAAAAGTTTATGATATAGGGTGGTGGGGCGGTAATTTTTTCAGAGATTCGAGTAAAAATTTTATCATATATGCAGGTGGTCTAATAGTCAAAATTAATAATGAGGGTGAATTATTATGGGTTGAAGCCCCTAGTAACTATCGTTCAAATAATTTTTATTACACTCCCAATAACGAATCCCTCCTCCTCCAAACCAATCTATCCGATTTTCCTAAAAAAGCGGCTGTTACACTTTTGGATACAGATAAAGAAATACAATGGGAATATCAATTGTTGGATTTTCCCTTCCATGAAAATTCTCAGTTTTCCCAAAGCCATGCCCGAGATGCAGTACAGAACGAAGAAGGAGACTATTTTGTTTTTGGAGATAGTTTTGAACACGCTACACTAAGCCCCGTTGAAGGCTATGATTTCCATGTTCCTTTTTTGATCAAACTAAATGCACAGGGTGAACGACAGTGGCTTCATACCTACTGCAATACCCTTCCTCCTTTGGATTACGGTATGCAGAAAAGTTTTGCGATTGAAAACAGTGGAGATGGGGGTTTTGTCTTGATGACCATTGTAGATGACGGTTCTGCCACTCAATATCAATACCCTGGATTTACCAAGGTCAATTCGGCAGGAGAAATGCTTTGGAAACAATATCTTTACTACAAACTAATTATCCCTCAATACAATGGTGTCGAGTACATTATACAATATCCATCTGACAATATGGTCATTACAGCAGCAGGAGAAATTGTCACTGCAGGAATGTCAAGACCCAAAGGAGAATACATAGGGATTCCCTACTTAATGACCCTCAACCCTGACGGTTCTTTGCAGTCTTTTTTGCCTTTGGATATTCCCTTCAATCAAGAATACCTTTACAATATTGAAATACAAGATATTCAACAATATGGAGAGAATTATGTCTTATTATACAATGGTAGAATAATAAACAACCTAAGAATCATTGGACTAGCGGTGATAGATAAAATGGGGAATACATTGCTCAACAAGGTTTACGACAATATGAATACGACAATTACAGGCACGAGGGCAGAAAGCATTATGGTTTTAGAGGAAGGAGGTTTTGCTATTGTTGGAGGAGGATTAGACCTTACCCTTATCAAAACCGACAGCTTAGGAAACTGTTACCCCAACACCCAATTTGATGCTACCGATACAGGCTTGGGTTTGTACCAATTTGACAATCAATCCGAAAATGCCGATAGCTACTTTTGGGAATTTGGAGATAGCAGCACAGATACGACTGCAATGACTTTTCATCAATACCAAGCGATTGGAGTGTATGAAGTTTGTTTGACCGCCACCAACTTATGCGATTCCTTCAAAAAATGCGAAAACATTGAAGTAGCAGAAGTTACCGACATTGAAGCCTACGAATGGGAACAGGGGCTTTTGGTCTATCCCAATCCTGTTCACAACACACCGCTATTTGTGGACATTCCACAGATAAACGAACCGCCCACACTGACTTTATACAACAGTTTGGGGCAACAACTAAGCCTGCCACAATCCGCTAACGCGCTCGATACAAGCGCATTGAAGGTAGGGGTGTATTATTTGCAGATTGAAGTAGGAAGAGAAACTACAGTGCGAAAAATTGTGGTGTATTAGAGAAAACTATATTATTCATTTTTACAAAAAAAAAATCGCCCTTAGAAAATAATACTACTTTCTAAGGGCGAATCTATATAAATGAACAAGCATTGAAGGAATGATTTTGCAGACGAATCTACCATCATTCTATCACCTTGCTATTCAGATACAACTTCAAATTCAATATCGTATTTCGATTCTTGTCCAAAATCAATTGTTGCGGTGTAAGTTCCTAAGACCTTCACTTCTTCGGGGATAATGATTTTTCGGCGGTCAATCTCCACTCCAGTTTGTTTTTTGATGACCTCTGCCAATTGAAGGTTGGTGACACTACCAAAAATCTTATCCGTTGTACCTACTTTTGCACCTATCTTTAAGGTAGCTGCATTGATTTTGGCAACAACTTCTTCAATTTTGGCGAGCAATCTATCCTCTTTCATCTTGATTTGGCGAAGTCGCTCAGCAATCGTTGCTTTATTCGCACGATTCGCAACAATAGCCAATTTGTTGGGAAGCAGATAATTTCTACCATAACCACCTTTCACCGTCAAGGTATCAAAACGATAACCCAATTTTTCTACGTCCTCTAATAAAATGATTTCCATGGTATATTACAGACTTTATAAAATTTATTTCAAAAATACATATATTCTCCAACCGAATCCAATTGAAGAAACCAATTATTGATTACCAACCTACTTCATTAAGTCGGTTACATAAGGTAAGATAGCAATGTGTCTTGCTCTTTTGACCGCTTGCGCCACTCTTCTTTGGAATTTCAAGGAATTACCTGTCAATCGTCTTGGTAAAATTTTACCTTGCTCGTTCAAGAATTTCTTCAAAAACTCAGGGTCTTTGTAATCAATGTATTGAATCCCGCTTTTTTTGAAGCGACAATATTTCTTTTGACTTTGACCAATTTTAGGAGAAGTTAAAAATCGAACTTCTTGATTTGCGTTTCTTGGTTTTCTAGATGCCATATTTTATAGTAACTCTACTTTTTAGGCTGCTAATTTTAGCTGGCTGGCTTTTCACCAATGGATAAATGCCAAAATTAGGTTGCCTTGCTTTTGAATCTTAATTGTTTTCAACTTTTTTGTCCTCTGATCTTTTTTCATCAGGTCTTTTCTTTCTGTTGCGTCCCACCAATCCTTGACGTTTCTTTTCGTTGTACTCTTTGGCATATTTATCCAATCGAGTCGTCAAAAACCGAAGCACACGCTCATCTCTTTTGAGTTGTAATTCCATTTTAGCCACGATTTCTGTGTCTGCTATGTACTCTACAACCATATATACCCCAGTCGTTTTTTTCTTAATAGGGTATGCCAATTGTTTTAAACCCCAAAAATCTTTCTCAACGATTTCGGCACCATAAGTAGTTAACAACTCTACATAAGCGTTTGCCAACTCTTTTTGCTCTGCATCTTTCAGCACGGGGGTAATAACGACTACCAATTCATAATTTCTGACCATTACTTCAATTCTTCATTTTGAATCATATAGAAAAAGCGAGCGCAAAGATAGGAATTTTATCTTATTTTCACACCCTCGATTTATTTTTTTATGACAAGCCACTATCTTTGTGTCTATTCAAAACCCAAAGATACCCACTTTCATGAATCTAAATCCCATTCAATAAATCAACATACAGATGACTCTACGTGACAATATAGCCTTAGCACTCACTTCCATCAAAGGAAATTTTCTCAGAACAGTCCTTACTTTTCTGATTATTGCCTTCGGAATCATGGCTTTAGTAGGCATACTCACCGCTGCTGACGGTATCAAAGCCTCTCTTCAATCCAATTTTGCAACAATGGGAGCCAACAACTTTACTATCCGCAAAAAAGGGGGCGGCATTCATGTGGGCAGAAGAGGAAGGGCGGCAAAAAAAAATTACAAAGATTTTGAACTCGATCAAGCTCTCGACTTCAAAGAACGCTACACCTACCCTGCTGCCATTTCCATCTCCAATGTGGTCAGCTATGGCAGTACGCTCAAATATGAATCTGAAAAAACAAACCCAACGATTCAATTGATTGGAGGGGACGAAAACTACCTAACAGTCAGTGGATATGACATTGAAGTAGGGCGCAATTTTTCGGAAATGGACGCAGGAAGCGGCAGAAGTGTTGTTTTGCTCGGAAACGATGTTGCCAAAAAATTGTTTAAAACAACAGAAAAGGCTGTGGATGAAATTGTGTCTGTAAACAACAGAAAATACAAGGTCGTAGGCGTATTGGCTCCAAAAGGTTCGAGCAGCATTTTTAGTAGCGACAATGTGGCAATTATACCACTGCTCAATGCAAGGGCAGTCTATGGATCAGATAGCAAAAGTTATGCAGTGACGATTTCGGTCAATGATACCTATGGTTTAGATGCAGCTGTTTCGGAAGCAACTGGATTGATGCGAACGATTCGCAAACTTCGCTTCAATGAAGAAGACGATTTTGACATTTCCAAAAGCGATATGCTATCAAATATGTTGGTCGAACAATCGAGTTATGTTACCGCTGCTGCAACCATGATAGGATTCATCACCTTATTGGGAGGTGCTATTGGATTGATGAACATCATGTTGGTTTCGGTCACAGAGCGTACCCGTGAAATTGGCATCAGCAAAGCCGTTGGCGCAAAACGCAGCACCATTCTTGCCCAGTTCCTCGTGGAAGCCATCACCATCTGCCAAATTGGTGGACTGTTGGGCATCGTTTTGGGCATTGCAGCAGGCAACGGAGTTTCGATGCTCTTAGGTGGACCGTTTATCATTCCGTGGAAATGGATCATTGGCGGGTTGGTACTCTGTGTAATTGTCGGTTTGGTATCGGGCATCTATCCTGCAATGAAAGCATCGAAAGTAGATCCGATTGAATCGTTGAGGTATGAGTGATAGTTGAGCGATAGCGAAATCCCGATTTTTCATCGGGATTGAATGGTTGAATGGTTGAATGGTTGAATGGTTGAATGGTTGAATGGTTGAATGGTTGAATGGTTGAATGGTTGAATTAAGAAAACTATTTACATCGCCCCACAGTTCCACAATAAAACAATAAAAATTGAACACAATTTCTGCATATATACAAGGCTTGTTCAATACCCTTTCTAAATTCAGAATTGTAGGGATACTCTATGGCTGCAATCTTTTATTTGGATTGGTGATTGCCTTGCCATTACACAGCGTATTGAAGGACAGTATCGGGCAATCCTTTGAAATTCAGAAAATAATCACGGGTTTTGACAACACCGTTTTTACAGATTTTATGAACGCACACGGTGATTTATTGCAGCCCTTATTGAGTCAATTTCAATGGTTGTCCGTTCTGTATATCCTCTTATTCGTTTTCCTCAATGGAGGAATTATCCATGTATTGACGGGAAAACCAAAATTTTGGGAAGGATCTGCTCTGTATTTTTGGCGTTTCTTTAGGCTATCGCTGCTTTTTTTCTTGCTCCACCTCCTCACTGCCATGCTGGTTTTCGGCATTCTCTATTTTATTGTTTCTCATGGGTTTGACCTATTCAACAGCGAAATACCCATTTATTGGAGTATTGTATTCGCTATTGTTCTCTACCTATTTTTGGCAAGTATAGTCAGTGCTTTGTCGGATTACGCCAAAATCCGAATGGTGACACACGAAAGTCAATCCGCTATTCAAGCTATGCTACACGCTTTTGGTACGGTCTTCCGAAATTTTCGACAAACTTATGGCTTGTACTTCTTCAATATTTGTATCATTGGATTACTCTATTTCCTCTATTGGACATTGCACTCCAACGTGTCAACGAGCAGTTTTTTTGTCATTGCCTTCATCATCTTTGTTCAACAAGTACTGATGCTGCTCAGACTGGGCGCAAAAGTGGTGAACCTATCTAGTGCATTGGAGGTGTATCGGTGGATGAGGCGGTGAGCTTTGTTAAAGATTTTTGAGATAAATCCAATCTACAGATTAAAGAAAACCCACCTCCTTATTTGGATAGCTCGCTGAAACGATGTACTTTGATGCTTTATCAGCGAGCTATAAATAAAAATATGAAAGAACAACTGATTGGAAGGCAAAAAGAGCAAGAGCAACTTCAGAAAGCATGGACTTCAAAACGGGCAGAAATGGTGGCAGTCATTGGTCGCCGTAGGGTTGGAAAAACCTTTTTGGTACGCTCTTTTTTTGACTATACTTTTGACTTTGAAATAACTGGGATTCAAGATGCACCGCAAAAGGAACAGTTGAAAAACTTCAAAATTCAATTGGAGAAGGTAAGTATCACCACTTCACCCACAACCCAACCCAAAGATTGGCTAGATGCTTTTGTCTTATTGATTCGACATTTAGAATCATTGGAGGAAGATAAAAGAAAAGTTGTTTTTTTGGACGAACTCCCGTGGTTAGCAACCAATAAGTCGGGGTTTCTAAGAGCCTTGGGGTATTTTTGGAATAGTTGGGCAGACCGACAAAACATCGTCTTGATTATCTGCGGTTCAGCAGCTTCATGGATGATTCAAAAAGTAGTCAATAACAAGGGAGGCTTACACAACCGCATCACGAAACGCATTTTCTTGAAACCCTTTGATTTACCTGAAACAGAGGCATTCTTAAAGGCCAGAGAGGTATTTTTGGACAGGTATCAAATTCTCCAATTGTACATGGCGATGGGAGGAATTCCACATTATTTGAGTGAGATTGAAGCGGGCTTGAGTGCAACCCAAAACATTGACCAAATCTGCTTTTCAGATGCAGGAATTTTGCACGATGAATTTTCGAGATTATACCCTGCTTTATTCGAAAATGCGGACAACCACATTGCTGTCATTCGGGCTTTGGCTCAAAAAAATAGCGGACTGACTCGACAAGAATTGATCCAACATACCCCCCTTTCGGATGGAGGAGGATTGAGCAAGGTTTTGGAGGAATTGACAGCTTCGGGATTTATTTCCAAATATTATCCCTTTGGTAGGAAAAAACGCAAATTGCTCTATCGTTTGACTGATGAATATTCCTTATTTTACCTTTACTTTATTGAAAACAAAGTACATGAGGAGGAAAATATATGGCAAAAAATGAGTCAAACGCAATCTTGGAAAACATGGTCAGGCTATGCCTACGAAAATATCTGCTTAAAGCATGTTCCTCAAATAAAGAAAAGTATTGGTATTTCAGGTATTTATTCGGAATCTGCTGCTTTCTACCAAAAGGCAACAGAAAATGCAGAAGGCGCACAAATTGACTTGGTGATTGATAGAAATGACCATGTTATCAATCTCTTTGAAATTAAATTTTACAAGGAAGAATTTACACTCACCAAAGAGTATGCCTCAAAATTGCGAAAGAAAATGGGTGTTTTTCAACAAGTCACTAAAACTAAAAAACAGCTTTTCTATATGATGGTTACGACTTTTGGATTGAAGAAAAACCAACATAGCATCGGACTAATTACAAAAGACTTGACTTTGGATGATTTGTTTGAATAGGCATTTAAAATCTTGAACAAAACTATGTTCCTTCATTTTCACTTCAATCCTCATTTTTATTTTGATTAGTTCAGTATCTTTGCAGCCTTTTTGAAGCAAAACACAAAACGCAAATAAAAATATGGCAAATTCTTTTGACTTAATCGTTGTAGGAAGTGGACCTGGCGGATATGTAGCAGCCATTCGTGCGAGCCAATTGGGGCTAAACACCGCAATCGTAGAAAGGGAATCCTTGGGAGGTATTTGTTTGAACTGGGGGTGCATCCCCACCAAAGCCCTATTGAAGAGTGCACAGGTTTTTGAATACCTTCAACATGCCGAAACGTATGGAATCAGTGTGGGAGAAGCCACAGCAGACTTCGACAAAATGATTGAAAGAAGCCGAGGTGTAGCGGGTGACATGAGCAAAGGAGTGAGTTTTTTGATGAAAAAAAACAAAATCACTGTCCTCAATGGTGATGGTAAATTAATAGCTGCCAACAAAGTAGCGGTAAAAGATGCAGATGGCAAAACCACTGAATACACCGCTTCAAACATCATATTGGCAACAGGCGCACGTTCTCGTCAATTGCCTTCACTGCCTCAAGATGGCAAAAAAATCATTGGCTACCGAGAGGCAATGAGTTTGCCCAAACAGCCCAAAAGTATGGTTATTGTAGGTGCAGGAGCCATTGGAGTAGAATTTGCCTACTTCTACAATGCGATTGGTACGGAGGTAACACTGGTCGAATACTTGCCCCGCATCGTACCTGTTGAAGACGAAGATGTGTCCAAAGAATTGACCCGAAACTTCAAAAAACAAGGCATCAAAGTACTTGCCAATACTTCTGCAAATAAAGTCGACACAAGTGTAGAAAACTGCAAAGTTACTTTGGTGGACAATAAAAAAGGTACTGAAACGGTCATCGAGTGTGATGTAGTGCTTTCGGCAGTCGGTCAGGCTTCCAATATCCAAAACATTGGATTGGAAGAACTGGGCATCAAAATAGACAGAGATCGGGTGTTGGTAGATGAATTTTACCAAACCAATGTGAAAGGAGTCTATGCCATTGGCGACATCGTTCCTGGCCCTGCTTTAGCGCACGTTGCTTCTGCTGAGGGAATTATCTGCGTTGAAAAAATTGCAGGACACCATCCCGAACCTTTGGATTACCACAACATTCCTGGCTGTACCTATTGCAGTCCCGAAATCGCATCTGTAGGTTACACCGAAGAAAAAGCAAAGGAAGCAGGTTTTGAAGTGAAAGTGGGTAAATTTCCTTTTACTGCATCTGGCAAAGCCAAAGCTGCGGGTCATCCTCAAGGTTTTGTGAAGGTGATTTTTGATGCCAAATATGGTGAATTTTTGGGCGCACACATGATTGGCGCAAATGTGACGGAAATGATTGCAGAAGTAGTTGTAGCCCGAAAATTGGAAACGACTGGCCACGAAATCATTAAATCGGTTCACCCCCACCCTACCATGAGTGAGGCATTGATGGAAGCAGCAGCGGCGGCTTATGGCGAGGTAATTCACCTGTAATAAAAATTCAAGTTCAAATGCAAATTCAAGGAGTGACTTGGGTTCAATAGTTCGTGGTAAAACTACGTATAATCTATGCGTGTAATTTTTCAAAGAAAGGTACAGCCATTCTCGGTTTACAAAACTATGACACAAAATTACTCTAAAGGCGGAATGTCAAGTTGTTTTTCTTCAACAATAAATTTGTAAATCGCCTCCATAGACACAACTGGCACTAAATAAAAGATAGCTCTAACTTTTTCCCACAAACTTGCAAAGGAAGAACATTTGCTTTTTGCTTTCTGAAAAAAGATGTCTAAATGCTGAACTATTTGGTCGACAAAAAAAGCTAAAAAAGTCAGTAAGGCAAAGTTAGTAGCCAAATATTTGTGTCCATGACCATAGTTGTGTTCTAAATGATAACCTTGGTTTTTAAGCGTATTAAAAACCTCATTTTCAATCTTCCATCTGGCTCTTGCAACTGCCACTAACTCGGCAAGATTCTTTTTATCAATAGGTAAGTCTGTAATCCAACTTCCTCTAAATACTATTTCATTGGTTTTATTATCTACTTGCTCATACTCAAAATAGTTAGTTTTTATGTCTGTATGTGAACCATTGAGTATCAAATCAGAGGTAAAATAAGCGGTACAGGTTTTACCATTTTTCTGCCAAGTAAGAGATTGAAGCTCTTCTTTTTGCCTAAGTTTTGCTACTTGTAGTTGTACGAAATTTTGCCCTTTACAGACAATAATATTGCTCATATTTGCATCTTGTAAGCATTTAATATGAGGTCCTGTGTCATATAAAGCATCAAAAACTCCTATTAACTTTTCTTTCGAAAGTAAGGCTCAAACCTTGGGAATGAGCCGTTTAGCTGCATTTTGCTCACAATCATTCTTTTCACAACCATCTTGTTGAACTATTGCCTCACAAGCAATAGAGAATACTGTAGCCTCATCAGGGTGTACGGCTGCTGATCCAAGAAGTTGATGGTAATACTGTTGTTTCCCATTTTCCATAGTCTTTACCAAACAATAAGGACATCTTTGTGCGTTGGAACAAAAATGTCCTGTTCCGTCAAAATTCACAGCTGTATAACACCCTAAAACATGCCGTTTTTTGAATACATTTTTTTCTCGTAAAATATTTATAGGTACTTTGAAGATAGATTCAATATCGGAAGGCGATACGCCGTCTAAGCCTCCTCGAAAAGCAGTATCTCCTGGTAATTTTTCAATACCATAGACCCGTTTGAGGTTCTCCCTACGTACAGGATATAAATCTCGAAAGCGAGATAAGGAAGAATCTTTCAACGAAAACATGGCATAGCCTATACTCAATAAATCTTCTAATTCATAACTGATATTATGGGAACGATGGTCTTCTATTTCTGCAAATTTTTCTCGTAACTTTGATATTATTTTATCCATCATCTATATAAAATAAACATTTTTTCGTATATTATCATATTTATTTTATTCTAAACCGAGAATAGCTGAATTTTCTATTGAGACCGCCTAAAGTTGTGTTTTTCAAAAAACAAAAAAACGCCTTCAAGTAGAAATCTACTTGAAGGCGTTTTATATCTTGTCAATAAGTAACTGTCATTAGCTACTTATATTGATTTATCTATCTTAATTTTATTCGCCCTGCAATGCTGCCGCACCACTAACAATCTCTACAATCTGCGTTGTAATTGCAGCCTGTCTTGCACGATTGTATTTAACGGTTAAATCTTTGATGAGTTCTTCTGCATTTTCGGTTGCATTGTCCATTGCAGTCATCCTAGCACCATGTTCACTCGCATTATTTTCCAGAAGATAGCGGTAAAATTGGGTTTTTAAAATCTTAGGAGCCAATTCTTCAATCAATTTTTCCTTATTAGGCTCAAAAGCAAAATCAGGTTTTATCTTTTTCTCCTCCTCTTGACCAGTAGTTTCTGCTTCCAGTTTTTGGATAGGTAGAAACTGCTCCATAGCAGGTATTTGTACCATCTGATTTTTGAAACGGTGGTAAGCAACCTCTACTGTATCGTATTCTTTATTGACAAAAGCATTCATCACATATTCAGCAACCTCCGACACATTATCAAAATTCAAATCAGCAAAAATATTAATATGTTCTTTGATGTGGTTAACTTGATTGTTCTTTTTGAAAAGCTCAAAACCTTTTTTACCCATATACAATATGCTTACATTCCCTGCTGCAAATTGCTGAGGATATTTTTCTTCGATTGATTCTGTCACCAACTTTCCAGCATTGTTATTGAAAGGACCACAAAGTCCTCTATCTGAAGTCAATATTACAAACAATACTTTGGCTACTGGGCGTTGCTTGGCATATTCAATATTTACATCCCCTTCCGCTGCTTCTGCAATATTTGCCAATATTTCGTTCAACTTGAGTGCATAAGGGCGCATTTTGATAATGCGGTCTTGCGCTCTTCTCAATTTTGAAGCAGACACCAATTTCATCGCTTTTGTAATCTGTTGGGTTGTACCCACAGATTTAATTCGCGTTTTTATCTCTTTTAATTGTCCAGACATATATTGGAAAATTCAAATTCTACAAAAAATAATGAATGGTAAATTTTGACTATTGTTTCTATCAAAATTCACCATTCAAAATTCAAAATTATTTAGAATATCTCGCTGCAGTCTCAGATGCTACTTCTCTCAAAGTTTTCTCAATCTCAGGTGTTAATGCACCTTTTTTCTCACCCAATTTCTTCAAGACATCAGGAAATCTTTTTTCGAGACTCAACAAATAGTCAGTTTCAAAGTCCCGTACTTTATCAACAGGTACAGTTCTAAGTAAGTTTTTAGTACCCGCATATACACTTGCGATTTGCTTTGCAACAGATAAAGGTGAATATTGAGGTTGTTTCAACAATTCCACGTTTCTTGCACCTTTGTCCAAAACCGCTTTTGTAGCAGCATCCAAATCGGAACCAAATTTAGAGAAAGCTTCCAATTCCCTAAACTGTGCTTGATCCAACTTCAATGTACCCGATACTTTTTTCATAGTTTTGATCTGAGCATTCCCCCCCACACGAGATACTGAAATACCTACGTCAATTGCAGGACGAATACCAGAGTTGAACAAGTCAGTAGTCAAGAAAATTTGTCCGTCGGTAATAGAAATAACGTTGGTTGGAATATAGGCAGAAACGTCACCTGCTTGCGTCTCGATGATTGGCAGTGCGGTCAAAGAACCACCACCTTTCACGATGCCCTTCAAACTCTCAGGCAAATCGTTCATATCTTTGGCAATCTTGTCACTGTTTACCACTTTTGCAGCTCTTTCTAACAAACGAGAGTGCAAGTAGAATACATCTCCAGGATATGCCTCACGACCAGGAGGACGACGAAGCAACAAAGATACCTCACGGTAAGAAACTGCTTGTTTAGACAAGTCATCATATACAATCAGAGCAGGACGGCCTGTATCACGGAAAAACTCTCCAATAGCACAACCTGAAAGTGGTGCATAGAATTGAAGAGGTGCAGGATCGGATGCGGATGCATTCACAATCACTGTATAAGGCATTGCACCATTTTCTTCCAAAGTACGTGCAATCAAAGCAACTGTTGAAGCTTTTTGACCTGTTGCTACATAAATACAGTAAACAGGCTCACCTCTTTCGTAAAACTCTTTTTGATTGATAATCGTATCAATCGCAATCGCTGTTTTACCAGTTTGACGGTCACCGATAATCAACTCACGCTGACCTCTACCAATCGGAATCATCGCATCAATCGCTTTGACTCCTGTTTGTAATGGTTCGGTTACAGGCTCACGAAAAATTACCCCAGGAGCTTTTCGCTCCAATGGCATAGAATACCGTTTACCCGTGATTGGCCCTTTACCATCAATAGGTTCTCCAAGTGGGTCAATTACTCTTCCCAACATACCCTCGCCTACATCGATAGAAGCGATTTGTCCTGTTCGTCGAGCGATAGATCCTTCTCGGATACCTTCCGATGATCCCATTAATACTACCCCAACATTGTCTTCCTCGAGGTTTAATACCACTGCCTTTGTACCATTATCAAATTCTACCAATTCACCAGCACGAACTTTGGTCAAACCATAGATACGTGCAATTCCGTCACCTACCTGCAATACCGTACCTACCTCTTCGAGGTCAGTTTGCGATCTGAAACTAGATAATTCTTGTCGTAAAATAGCAGATATTTCTTCAGGTCTTACTTCAACCATAGGACTAAAAGATTACTTATGTTAATATTTTTTAATATACTTGTTTTCTACGAATTGTTTCCTCAATTTCGCCAACTTGTGCGAAATACTGGAATCGTATAGTTTGTCGTCAAAAGTGAGAATAAACCCTCCAATAAGGCTTTTGTCTATTCTCGTTGTCAGTTCGATATTTTTTCTACCTGTGTGCGCTAAGACCGTGTTTTTCACCTTATCCAATACCGCATTATCCACAGGAACTGCTGTTATTAGCTCAGCAGTTGTAATGCTCTTATAGGTTCGATACTGATTAATAAACGCATCTACGATCTCAGGTAAATAAGCTTCTCTGCGTTTACGGAGCATTAGTCCCATAAATGCATTGGTCGTTTCATTGAAAATATCACCAAATATTTTTTTGAGAATCGCTTGTTTTTTATCTGTATTGACAACAGGACTTTTCAACAATATCTGTAAATCTGGGTTTTCTGCCAATGCCTTGTCAAGCAACTCCACATCACTGTGAACAGAAGACAATTCTCCACGCTCTATGGCTAAATCCATCAATGCCTTAGCGTACCTTGATGCTATATTAGAAACAGACATAATTTTATTGTGTTTTTGTGTTTTGCTGATAGTTGTGTTTGTGTCTCCGTAAGTATTTACGCTTTCTATTAGTACATAAATACTTGAACACTCACACACATAAACACATTTCTAGTTTAGATTCAAGTTTTCGATTTCTTTGGCAACATATGCCTCCTGTGCAGCTACATCACTTAACTCACGAGACAACAAACCTTTGGTTAGGTCAATAGCAGATTGTCCAATTAAGTTTTTCACTTCAATGATTGCAGCCATTTTTTCATTTTGAATATCTTCCTTGGCAGATGCGGCAATTTTTGCAGCCTCCTCTTTCGCTTTCACACGAGCCTCACTGATGATTTCATCCTTGATTTCCTTCGCTTCACGAATAATACGTGAACGCTCTTCTTTAGCCTCTTGCAGCAGCTTTTCGTGATCTGCCTTCAAAGAAGCCATTTCCTCATGAGCAATCTCTGCTTGCTTCAAAGAATTTTCGATACGTCCCTCCCTATCTTTCAATGCAGTTGAAATAGGGTTCCATGCGAACTTGCCTAATGCAGTCCAAAGAACGATAAAAATCAATACTGTCCAAAAGAAAATTCCCAAATCGGGTGTTAGTAAAGATGCTAAAAATACCATTTCCACTTTTTATTTTTAATTTGTTGTATTTTTTTCAAAAAAAGAAGAGAACTGCTCTATCAACCATCCGTTGTAAGAGCAGTTCCAAGGGGTAATAATTACTTTAATTTTAACCTTGTCAGTATTAAACGAACAAAGTCAAAAGTCCAACAACGATAGCAAAAAGAGCTGCACCTTCAATAAGTGCCGCCATAATAATCATTTTACCTTGAATATCGTTGCTCATTTCTGGCTGACGAGCTACTGACTCAACAGCACCTTTGCCGATTTGACCAATGCCAATACCAGCAGCAAGAGCTGCAAGACCTGCCCCGATAGCTCCACCAAAAGCGGACATGCTACCACCAATTTCTAAAAGCAATAGTGCTAATAAACCCATTTTGGTAAAAATTTATGGTGAAAAAAAGAATTTCGTATTCATAATAGAAGTCATAAATCTAAGAACAAGGAATTGGTCTTCGTTTTTACTACACTAAACCGACACTTGACATCTTCCGAATGACCTCTTCAATTTTAATGATGATGTGGTTCTGCTACTGCTTGTCCAATAAATACCGAAGCCAAAATAGCAAACACATACGCTTGTAGGGCTGCTACAAACAACTCCAACACGTTCATAAACAACATGAAAGCACTTGCTAAAATAGAAGTCCCCCAGCCAGCAGCATCTCCTCCCAAGTTGGCAATCAAGAAGATGATTCCCACCAAACTAAGAATAATGATGTGTCCTGCAGTCATGTTCGCAAACAAACGAATCATCAAAGCAGCAGGCTTGATAAACATTGAAGCCACCTCAATCGGCACTAAAATGATTTTAACCCATCCAGGTACACCAGGAGGATTGAAAATATGCGACCAATAATGCTTATTTGCAGAAGTCACAATGATGATAAAAGTAATCAATGCCAAAGCTCCTGTCACCATCAAATTACCAGTAGCATTTGGACTACCAATAGGCGACATTAAACCCAACATATTACAAATCCAGATGAAAAAGAATAGAGTGAGCAAGAACGGAAAATATTTTTCCCACTTGTCTCCTACTCCTGGTTTTGCGATTTCATCGCGCACAAAAGTCACCAAAACCTCTATTAAGTTTTGAAATCCTTTTGGAGCACGCTGATTTTTCTTGTAAGACTTGGCAATATATGTGAACAACAACATCATAATCAACGATGCCAATAGCATAGTAGCGACTACTTTGGTAATCGAAAAGTCATAGAAACTTGTTCGATCTGCCTCGTAAGCTTTGTTATTGTACAACACATAGCTTTCTGCCATCTCTTCTCCCGTAGCAAAACTCTCAACGATTTCTTTAGGCAGGACTTTATGTCCCAATACACTTACCTCTACCGACTCTTGAGGAAAACTAGCATCATTCACATACTTCAATACTCCTTGATCCAACACATATCCCTTATAAGAGTTGTGTCCGTGATGGAAAACACTTGATAAAAAGAAGTCGAAACCTTTTTCGGGATGGTAAACAATACAAGGTAGGGGAATAGAGATATCTCCTAATAAGTGCCACTCATTTGCATCTGCGATATGGTGCATAATCATTTCACCAATATCCAGTTTCTTGTCTCCATCATGCCCATGATTATCTCCTGATGCATAACTATTCTGCCCAGAGAAAATCGTAAAAAACAGCAAAAACATTGCTAACAATCTGAATAACCGCATACTCTTCAAAATTTTAATCATGCACTTTGTGTAGTATAAGTATCCTTATAAAAAACTACTTTCATTTTCAGGCTGCAAAGGTACTGATTAAAAATTATAAAAAGAAAGTCCGTTTATTTTTTTATGTGATAGCTTACCCAAATTCTAAAACTCATACGCTCCCATATCAGGCATTTCATCCCGCAGTTTTCCATCTGCATCTAACTTTACTGCTTCAAAAGGAATGGTGTCACCTAGTAAAGCCACAAATTCACCTTGGGTCAAACCTTTACCAATAAGAGGAGAATTTGAGTTGGGGCGAAGGTCAAAACCATCAATATCGAAGAAATAATCCGCAAACAAAGTATCTTGTGCGCCAAATTGTTCTTGAAAAAGGCAATTCATAAAAGCAGGGTTATCTCTTCCAATGGTAGTTCGCAACAAACAATTATTGAACTTCAAACCATAATTTGCACCTTCCAAAATAACCGTATCCTGTGCGATTTCTTCTTCAACTGCTGCCCCTAAACCATACAAGATGCTACTATAAAAACGTGTATCCATTTGATAAACTATTCCTGCCTGAGCATTTACATTATTCAACAGCAAAATAGGTTGCTCATGACCAATATAGCGGGTTGACGTATTCACAAACGTACAATGGGCAAACTTATAGCGACCTCCACGAGTGAGCAAGACATTGTTGAAGGCGCAGTTGTACACCACCGTATTGATTCCCAAAATAGTGTTATCGCTTCCAACAATTCCCCAGCCTACATCACGAATCATACTGTTTTGAAGGGTTAGTGTGGCAGCTTGTGAGGGATTTCCTACATTATTGAAGGTATCCACCAATACTCCAAAAAGAGAATTGCGAATCAATGCCCCATTGATAAAATTTTCTTTGCTTCCTGGACTGAATACGATTCCAAACCACTGCCCTGGTATTCGCTGATAAAACTCTGTTCCAAATTTACTATCCAATCGAGTACCTTGAAAACGCACCACATCTGCACTGTCCAATCCACCATTGATTTGTAGCGAACCTTTTACCACTAAGGCAGCTTGATTGTGTAAATACACCCTCGTACCCGCTTCAATAGTCAATCGGCAGTCAGGAGCTACCACCAAACTATCGGTAATCACATACGGCAAATCTTTCGTCCAAGTTGTATCACAAACAATTGCACCATTGGGCGCATCTGGCCCATAAAAATGAGCGTTTTGACCCCACGCCTGCAATCGCACTTTCTGTTCATTTCCATTGATGTTAAACAGTATAGAATCTTCTACCACGAAAGGCATGGCTTCGTTATTGGGATCCACGGTTACTTCTGCAAAAATATACAAACTGTCATTTGCCCATATTTCTACATCACGGGCATCAGTAGTTGGCGTGCCGTCCACATTGAGACGAAAAAAAGATGCATTTCCTCCCCCCAAACTAATTGCCGATACTACTACCCTCTTATCACTTCGGTTATAAATCTTCAGTTCTTCGGTTGCAGAACCCATGGTTACGAACACAGTATCAAACTTTAGGGTATCTTTATCAAAATCCAGCATCGCATTGGGGTCATCCGATATCATTTCGTCTTTGGCACAAAAACTAAATATACTGCACACCAAAATGACCATCAATAAATAGCAATACTGCCGAATCCATTTTTTCATAAATGTTGGAGATTAGAAATTAACTACTAATAAATATACTGAACGAATCTAACTAAGTTTTCGTAACACAAATGTAATGAGAAAAAGAGGATGAAACACAAAACCTTATCGCAAGACTAATATTGAAACAAATCCAAGACAATCCTACCATAATGCTAAAATAAATTGGAAATCAAGTATTCACTATAAGCCCTTCCCTTCAAAGTCCAAGTGACTTCATCGTATCCTCATTGAAACCTCCAATTGGCAGCTTTTTATCCACTTGATATTTAAACAAGGCATCTTGCGTCTGTGGTGACAAAATGCCGTCTATATCGCCGGGATCATACCCTTTCCTCATCAAGGCTTGCTGTACTTGTTGAATGTCAATATTTGCTGTAGGTTTTGGCATTGGAGCTGGGTTGGATTTTGGAGGTACAAAACTGGAACTTTGATTCGTATTGGTTTCTTTTTTAGCTTCAATACTTTGCATCAATGCAACTTTTATATCTTCAGTCAAGCCCAAACCCTTTAAATTATTTTTACGCAAAAAAGTCTGGTAGGCAGTCCTTGTTCTGGGGCCTAATATCCCATCTACTACGCCTGCATCGAAACCTTTTTGGTTCAAAACCTGCTGTAAAGTAGTTACATCAAAATCCATTCGTTTCACCCCTATTGCATTGAGTGTAGTAGCAGACCTGTCTCCTACTTTGATATTGTTATCTTGCTGAAAGGCAGTCAATGCACGAAGGGTTTCCGAAGTCATTTCCCCATTAACCCTCCCTGTCTGATAGTTATTCAAAAATAATATCACTTGAATCTTTTTGATAATTTCGGTATCTTCATAAAGCAGTTTATCAGTGGCAGGTACAAATTTATTAATAGCTGGTACATCAGTATTTATAATGTCTTTTTTTGTTGTTTTTTGATTAGTTGTTTTTGTACCTTTACAACTCCACAACATCAATAGCCCCCCTAAAAACAATACATAAACAAATTTATTCATAACAAATACGTTTGGTTTATCTCAAAATCAACTACGAAACTACTTTTTTTCTGTAAAAGAAACAATAATAAAATATGTGGCATAGTAGTTGATATTTTTGAAATGAATATTCAAATGCAATTTTTTTTTCAATTCATTAATTGATAAGAATTTATTTGCCCAACAAAATTAAATCGATCGTATCTATATTTTAATCCATCACACCGATGAAAGAAAACAAAACCGTTGAAATATTACTGGTTGAAGACAATCCTGGCGACGTAAGACTCACAAAAGAAGCCTTGAAAGAAGGAACGATTTCTTCTAACTTAAATGTAGTAATGGATGGTGCTGAAGCTATTTTATATCTACAAAAAGAAGGGAAATATGAGAATAAACCTCGTCCCGACCTAATTTTGTTGGACTTAAATCTGCCAAAAAAAGATGGAAGAGAAGTACTTTCAACCATTAAGTCAGATAGTAGTTTAAAGCGAATTCCTGTGGTTGTACTGACAACCTCAAATGCTGAGACAGATATTTTGAAGGCCTATGATTTACATGCAAACTGCTATATCACAAAACCTGTTGACTTCAACAAATTTATTGAAGTCATTATTGCCATTGAACAATTTTGGCTGACAATGGTGCGACTACCTTCTGAGGTACAGTAAAATCAATCACACACATTCGTATTTAATATGGCTAAGCCCCAATAAGTACAAAACTTGAAATTTCAGTTAAATGGAAAGAATTCAGATATTATTGATAGAAGACAACCCAGGAGATGCTAAACTGGTAGAAATTTTTCTTAGAGAATCTACTTCAATAGATTTTGACCTAGTTCATGCTACACGCTTATCTGAAGGTTTGGAGCATGTCAAGCAAGGAAAACGCTTCGATATCATGCTATTGGACCTAAGCTTGCCTGATAGTTCTGGTTTTGATACACTTACAAAGGCCATTAAAAATGTTCCTCATACAGTTTCGATTGTAGTACTCACAGGTTTGGATGATGAAAGCGTGGGTGTGAAAGCCGTAAAAATGGGCGCACAAGATTATTTGGTAAAAGGTCAAATTGACACCAGTTCGCTGACTCGCTCTGTATTGCACGCCATCGAGAGAAGGCGGATGCAATTGAAGGTAGAGGAAAGTGAAAAAAGGTTTCGCCACGTTTTTGAAGATTCACAAGATGCCATTTACATCACGACTCCAGAAGGTCAATTTTCTGACTTCAATCAGTCGCTCCTTAAAATGTTTGGTTATACGAGAGAAGAATTTACGAGCCTTACCAAAGAATCCTTATTTGATGACAAAGAATCTTTAGATATCTTCAATGAGGAACTGGAAAGAACGGGCGTAGTAAAAGATTTTGAAGCCAGACTGAAGCGAAAAAATGGTTCGGTATTGGATTGTTTGTTTACTTCAACTGCTTGGCGTTCGATTGATGGGGAATTGACGGGTTATCACGGAATGATTCGAGATGTCACCATTCGAAAAAAAACACAAGAATTGGAGAAGGCTAAGCAAATAGCCGAACGTTCTGCAATGCTCAAGGGTCAGTTCTTAGACAATATGAGTCATGAGATTCGTACTCCTATGAATGTCGTGATTGGCATGACCCATTTATTGGAGCATACTGCTTTGACCAATAAACAACAAGAATACATCCGTGCCTTGAAACTTTCTGCTGACAACTTATTGAAGTTGATAAACAGCATTCTTGATTTTTCTAAAATTGAAGCAGGTAAGTTGGAATTGGAATTGCAGCCGATTCGTATTCAAGATTTGATTCAAGATCTGGTGCAACAACACAAATACAAGGCAAAAGAAAACAAAATCAACCTTTTCACACAGTTGGATGTGAGTTTACCAGATAAAGTAATTGGCGATTCGGTTCGTTTGTATTCAGTACTTAACAATTTGGTAAGCAACGCCATCAAATACACCGATAAAGGAGAGGTATTGATACGTGTAGAAGTATTGGATGAATCGAGCGAATTTGCGGAAATCAAATTTTCGGTTAGAGATACAGGTATTGGTATTCCTGAAGACAAACAGGCTACTGTTTTTGAGAGTTTTGAACAAGCACATGGTGCTGCAAATAGAGGCGGTACGGGTCTAGGCTTGAGTATTGTCAAGAAGATTGTAGAACTTTTCGGCGGTGAAATGGAATTGGAAAGTGAATATGGAAGAGGTTCTACCTTTAGTTTTCACATCAAGTTTGAGAAATACATTGAATCCGAATACGCTGTTGTCACCAACGATTCTAAGGGCTCTAATGAGCGAGATGATTTGACGATGGTTTACACTTCTGACAACAACATCAAGCATGTGAGTTCAAAAGATGTGGTGCAAGATGTGCGGGAGAAAATAGATATTTTGTTGGTCGAAGATCACAAACTCAATCAATTGGTTGCAACTGATTTGATTCACAAATGGTCACCCAATGTTAACCTACAAATTGCAGACAATGGTCGGATAGCAATTGACATGCTCCAAGAATTTTCGGCTTATGATGTCATTTTGATGGATATTTCGATGCCCGAAATGGATGGTTATGAAACCACTGAGTATATTCGCAATAAGTTTCCAAGCCCTACCAAGGATATTCCAATCATTGCGATGACAGCACACGCCTTCAAGAAAAATGCCCAGAAATGTTTTGACATGGGAATGGATGAATTTGTGGCGAAACCCATTGACCCTAATATTTTATATAAAAAATTGAACAAAATATTGGCGGACAAATTGAGTGCGATTTCACAAGATTATGCTACAAACAAAGATGCTGCTCCTAAAATGGCACAAAAACCACAGACAAAATCTCCAAAAATCATCAACTTTGAGTACCTAGATACTTTGACAAGTGGACAGATAGACGTGAAAATCACCTTCTTGGAAACATTGATTCGAGATATGCCACAAGAAATTGCTACGCTGATGGGTGATTTTGAGCATCGAAATTGGGAGAAAGTCAAACAATCTGCTCACAAATTGAAGTCTACTTGTGGTTATTTGGGTTTGGCAGAAACAGTGGAATTGTGTCGAACAGTGGAAAATAATGCTTGGGAACAGAAAAATTTAGACGAGATAGGTGGTCAAATTAAAAAAATTGACGAAGTTTGTAGGATAGCTCATGAGCAGCTAAAAGATGAATTAGCCAATTTAACCCAATCGGCCTAAAAAGCTCAAATTCAGTTCCCAAATATAGGCTCAATAATAAGTATTTAACTATTTTTGTGATTTGAATTTACCATTAAATTTTAACTAAACCTTATTCAAATATAAATACAATTTCATACCAATGAAAATTATAGTTGTAGATGACGATGTCATTATGTTGCAGGCCATCAAAACGATGCTGACCAAAGAAGGTTACAAAGTTTTTGCGACAACAGATGCGGAAGATGCGCTGGAAACCATCCAAGAAGAAGATTTTGACTTGGTGATTTCGGATATTATGATGCCCTATATTTCAGGTATCGAACTCCTGAGTGCCATCAAGGCAGTGAACAAAAAAATTCCGATTATCATCGTGTCTGCCTTAGACCAAAAAGAGGTGATATTGACTGCTTTTCAAGAAGGAGCAGAGGATTTTGTGAAAAAACCCATTAGCTTGAGCGAATTGTTGCTGAGGGTGAAGCGGGTCTTGGGACAGGGTTAATAAAACTTCAAACTCAAAAAACAGAAGTTTTCCATATTAAGCACTGAATCTTTTTTATTCAAGGAAAACTTCTGTTTGATTTTATTGACTCTACATGTCTACACATTATAAAATATCATAGCAAATTACCTATCTCCTCGTTACTTTCTCTCTCTCTATACAACCCGAAATAAGTTTTCACATCAAAAATTCCGAGATAATCTCCAAATACACTGTTCGCATTAGAGGATATTTTTTGCTTAATTGAATGACATTGGTCTAAAGTCTAAGCAGCTTCTTCAATTTGCCATTTAATAACAAGCATTTTGCAGCCCAGATGTGTCAACACATAGCCATAACCATCCAAATTTTCTCGATTTTGCATATACTGAGACAGTTCATCTACGTTCATTATTTCGTATTCAACGTTTTCATGTTGGCGTTGTGGCACTTCATTAAAATATTGTTTGACCCACTTCATCACCGTTACATGACTTACCCCCAAAATACGCTCAATTTGGCGATATCCCATTCCTTGAAGGTATAATTGAAGAGCTTTCACTACATAATAATCGTCTATTCGTTTTCCCATCTTATTGACGGTAAAATGGTATTCGCAATCTTTGCACAAAAATCTTTGTCGGTCTTTTACGCGTCCACTCTTGATAATGTGTGCAGACTGACAACGAGGACATTGTGTTCCTACTTGTTTGATAACTTTCATTTGTTGTCCAACCATAATACGTTTGTTTAATGTGTTTGTTGTTAGGCATATACTAAAATAGCAGTGCAAAGTTAAGAAAATCAACTAACAGTTGCTAGTGATTGAGTAAAAAATATTTTGGGTTTGTAGAAAATGTTTGTATATTCCCTTTAGCGAGGGGATTTTTAAAAATGATTTTAACCGTATGAAAAATTTTAGCTTATGGACTTTATTGCTTGGGATGCTATTAGGAATCAATGTGTTTGGGCAATCAAATCTCGACGACTATTACAAAACAAGCCTACTGATGGGAGAAGAAGACCCTATACGTGACAAAGCAACTGCGATTTCTAATATTCAAAAATTGCAGAACGGCGCACTATTGGTGCGCTTGAAAACTCGTCAAAATACTATTGATGCCTTCAAAAAAAATGGCTATTTAAAAATGGCAAACCAGGTAGAAATGGATCAAAAGGAAAAAAATAAAAAATTGATGGATGCTTTTCGACAAAATTTTAATTTCTGCAAAGTCTATTTTTTTTATAGTGAGGATTCTAAAAAAATATTAGAAGAAACGTACGAAGGTATTTTCTTGAATAAGAATTTAGAGAAAGATGCGGGAATTGTGCTGAAGGAAGATTTTATATTGACAGCAGAGGTTGGAAACATTGTCAAAGATCACATTTCAATGGATCCTGATGGTACAGAATATGCCCCTAACTCAGGAATGTCAGAAAGCCTATTAATCATTAAAGATATTGAATTTCAACAGCTTCGCCGCCCATTCCCTTATTATGTGAAGGCGGAAGACCGCTTTATTGATAAAAAAGTAGCAAAACTCAATAAACGCTTACACCGCTTCCACGAATATTGGAATAAGTAGCTTTTATCACCTATCTCTAAGTGATTATTTGTATTTTTGCACTTATGAAAATCATTATTGCAGGTGCTGGAGACATGGGTTTTCACCTTGCACGTTTGTTGGCGAGTGAATCGCAAGATATTATATTGATAGATACCAATCAACAAGTATTGGATTACGCACAATCACATTTGGATGTTTTTGTTCTAAAGGGAAACATCACTTCCATTAAAACCCTACAAGAAGCCGAAGTACATCGAGCGGACTTATTGGTAGCTGTCACTTCATCGGAGGAAAACAATTTGATTGGAGCCATTCTTGGTAAAAAAATGGGCGCAAAAATGACCCTAGCCAGAGTAGATCATGAAGAATATACCTTGCCAGAGCATGTTGGAACTTTTGAACAACTTGGTATCGATGCGCTTATTTCTCCTCGAAAATTGGCTGCAAAGGAAATCTCAAGACTTATCAATCGAGCTGCATTGACCGATGTTTTTGAGTTTGAGCAAGGTAAATTGTTTTTGATTGGAATTACCCTCGATAGCAATTCTCCTATCATCAATCTTTCTGTTTTGGAAACGGCACACCTCAATCCCGACTTGGTATTTCAGCCTATTGCAGTTCTTCGTGAGCAAAAAACCATCATTCCAAGAAGCAATACGGTTTTTCAGGTGAATGATCATGTTTACTTTATTACACAGAAAAAATACATTGATACCATCCTGCAAGTAACGGGAAAAGAACCTATTTCGGTCAAAAGAGTGATGATATTGGGTGGCGGAATCACTGGGCGATTGACTGCTTCAATGCTTGAAGATAAGTATCAGGTGATTTTGGTGGAAAACAATCAGGAAAAATGCTACAATTTGGCAGAAAGACTCCCTAAAACATTGGTGATTTATGGTGATGGCAGGGATGTGCAACTTCTTGAAGAAGAAGGATTAGAAGGAATGGATGCCTTTATTGCAGTGACACCAAACTCTGAAACCAACATCATCACCAGCCTAATTGCAAAAAAACATGGCGTAAAACGTACGATTGCTTTGGTCGAAAACATCGAATACATTCACCTCTCCCAAAACATTGGGGTGGACACTTTGATTAACCGCAAATTGATTGCTGCCAACAATATTTTCCGCTACATCAGAAGGGGGCAAATTGAAGACATTACAAGCTTGCATGGTGTAGATGCAGAAGTAATTGAATTTGTGGTGAAAAAAAATTCAGCTGTCACCAAAAAAGAAATCAAAAACTTGTCATTTCCTGAAAATGCCCTGATTGGTGGGGTGATTAGGGGTAATGAAAGTCATATTCCAAGAGGTGATTTTCGCATTGCTGAAGGAGATAAAGTAGTTGTTTTTGCAATGCCCAACGCTATCAGTACCATTGAACGGCTATTCAATTGATAAGTTAAATGATAAACTTCCGAATTATAGGCAATTTGTTGGGTGTGTTGTTGCTAATTGTTGGGGTATTGATGCTTACTGCCCTTCCTTTTTCCTTTTATTTTCATAGCGGTGACCATTACACCCTGTTGATTTCCAGCGGCATTAGCATTGTAATTGGAGGCGCATTGTGGAAATTCAAAGAAAATACAAATACTCCTCCTAATATTCGCAAACGTGAAGGTTATTTGGTCGTGACCTTGGGATGGGTGGTGATGTCTCTATTTGGAATGTTGCCTTATATAATCAGTGGATCAATCCCAGATGTTAGCGATGCTTTTTTTGAAACCATGTCGGGGTTTACAACTACAGGGGCATCTATTTTAAACGACATTGAAGGGATGCCGAAAGGAATCCTTTTTTGGCGAAGTATGACGCAATGGATTGGAGGAATGGGGATTATCGTACTCACTATTGCTATTTTACCCATTTTGGGAATTGGTGGAATGGATTTGTTCGTTGCAGAAGCACCTGGGCCTACTTCCGATAAACTGCACCCTCGTATTAAAGAAACAGCAAAACGTTTGTGGGGAATTTACGTTTTTCTGACGTTTTCATTGATGCTCTTGCTCATTGCAGGAAGAATGTCTTTCTACGATGCCATCAACCATGCACTGACTACAATGGCCACTGGTGGTTTTTCTACCCAAAACGCCAGTATTGTTAACTACTCTCCTTTCATTCAATATGTTTTGGTAGTCTTTATGTTTTTTGCAGGCACCAACTTTTCCTTGATTTATTTTGGATTGAAGGGTGCGCCCAAAAAGATTTGGGAGAGCGAAGAGTTTAGAACCTATCTATTTGTTTCTCTACTCATGACTTTTCTCATCACCTTAGGCGCTTACAGTGTACGAGAAGCCCCTTTCGAGCAAGTTTTCCGAGATGTTTTATTTCAAGTTGTTTCTTTGATAACTACAACGGGTTTTGTATCAGCCGACTACACAAGCTGGGCACCTTATTTGACAGTTATTTGTTTCGCGTTGATGTTTTTAGGAGCATCTGCAGGTTCTACAAGTGGCGGTATCAAAATGATTCGACATTATGTGATGGTCAAAAACGGAATGCTTGAATTCAAACGTTTATTACATCCTCGTGCCATTGTTCCACTTACCGTCAATGGAAAACGATTGACGCCCAATATTGTCACCAATGTCTTGGTATTCTTGATATTGTACCTCAATGTATTTGTCATCAGTACTATCATTATGAGCATGGTAGGCTTGGACTTGCCTACTTCAATGGGTGCTGTTGCTACGACCTTAGGAAATGTAGGCCCTGGGATTGGTACGATTGGCCCGATGGATAATTTTAGTGGTGTATCATCGGTGGGCAAATGGTTTTTGTCGTTTTTGATGCTTGTTGGAAGATTGGAATTGTTCACCGTCTTGATTTTGTTCACGCCTTATTTTTGGAGGGCGAATTAGATTTAGGAATACAGAGTTGTTGATGCTCACAGAATTCTACTATTCCACCACAAAATCATAGGTCGCTGGCGGCCCTGCCAAAAAAGGCTTCATGGCTGCTTTGGCTTGGATATGTCGCTCATCTGCTTGGTATTTTTGGTAATCCTCTTTCGTTTGAAAACCCATTTGCATTACCACATCATAATCCGATAAAGCCCTTTCATCGCCCAAATCTTCGAAATCTCCTACATGCAAATTTTTCACTTCTGCAATGTCGGCTAACCTCTTCAATGTGTTCATCAAAGCAGTTTTATCTTCTGCCGAAATATCGTCTTTTACCTTCAAAAATACAAGGTGAACCAATGGCGTTTGTTGTGCCGAAACGATGGATGACATTTCTTTTCGAAGATTGGCCAAATCAGTCGTTTTTTGTTGTAACTGGGTTTGTAAACCCTCTAATTCGGTTTGCAAATTGGAGTCGGGTACTTGCCGACAACTGGAAAACAAACAAACAACAAGAAAAAAGGAGAGAATGGAGTTTTTCATCATTGGAGTGGAAATTTAACTTTTTTCGTTTTTCGGTTATGACATGCCAATATAGAAAAAAAATGAATACCAAAGACTGACATCTATTTTATTTCAAGGTTTTGCAATTCCCAAAACTACCAAATTAAAGTTATATTTCCTCTCACCAACAAAGGTTTATCCTGATCATTTCTATCCACTGCTTCCAAGTAGTAGGGATACACGCCCACATTTTGTTTGTCATTTTTAAATATCCCATCCCATCCTTCCAGAGGATTGGAGGTTTCAAATACAGGCTCACCCGAACGGTTGTAAATTGCAAATTTAATCAATTCCACACCTTGATTCAATACAGGAAGAATTTGGTCATTCACTCCATCCCCATTTGGAGAGAAAGCCGTTGGTACAATGACACGTTGTGGGTTATTGGGTTCAGGGTTTTCGCAGGTTTCTAATTCGATGACAATCGAATCACTGCCACTGCCACAATCGGTAAAAACGGTAACGGAGTATGTACCTGCTTGATTGACCGTCAATTGACTAACCGTAGAAGCGTCCGACCACAGATACGATTCAAAACCATTTCCTGCATCCAAAACCGTATTTTCGCCTTCGCAAATCGTCAAAGTATCGGGTCCCAAGTCAATTGTAGGGTTGACCATTGCAGCAAAATTTACTTCCACCTCATCCATTGCCGTACAACCATCTGCATTGCTTACCGTTACAGCATAAGTACCAGAAACCGTTGCAGTAAAAGTAGCAGTTTGAGAACCATCTTGCCACAAATAACCTGCAAAAACGCCGCCAGCAGTCAATACAACATCTGTTCCTTCACATTCGTCAATAGGGTCGCCCAAATCAGGCATTGGCCTTCCCAAAACATCTACCATCATGGAAGCCGTAGCTGTACAACCCGCACCGTCTGTAACCGTCACAGAGTAAGTGCCGTTTACCATTGGGCTTGCTTGTGGCATTGCAGCCGAAGCATCATCTAAGTCATTATTTGGCAACCATTCATACGTGAGATCACCCGTTGCATTGAGAACCTCTACACTCAAACCAACACTTTCACCTTCACATACGGTCAATTGATTTTGAGTTGCCTCTGCCTCCAAATCGCAGCAAACAGACTTTGACTGAAAAATTGCTGATTGAGGTGAAATGAGAATATCTTGAAGAATAGGAAGCGGTACATTGCTAAAATTCGGATTGATAGCTGTATTGCTGAATGTACAATTTGAACTACTGATATTGAGGACTTCTGAATTGCAGTCATCTATGCTTTGAAGGTCTGTTTGTAAAAGGTATAGATCTTCTGCATTTGCAGTAAAACCATTGGTAGTTGTAGCCATCAAAATACTTGTACCCATCAGAACCATTTTTTTAGCAGATTCAGGAACTTTCACCGATTCATTACCTGTACTGCCGTACCTATATGCATTCAATACATTTCCCTGTACATCTGTTTGAGTTAATTGAAGGTCAAGGTGACTGCCATTTTTAACTGAAGAAGCAAATACATAATCGCTATTTAGCATTTCTACCATATCTACAATCACATCCTCATTGGCTGGTCCCAGCGTTTTTGTCCATGACAACGCTCCTGTATCATCCAATTTTACGACTACTTCATTGAAGGTTGAGCCTCCACAGCTTAGCGTTTTTCCGTACAACAAATAACCTCCATCACTCGTCAAAATATTTCGATATGCAATGTCTCGATTAGCACTCCCAATTGACAAGGCACGCAGCAAAGTACCATTGTTGGCTTCATCAATGTCCAGCACCAGCATGTTCTCGCCATTGCCTGTAAAACTCGATTCAACACCAGAAGCCACGATTGTCCCGTCTGCTTTTTCCTGCAAATCATAAATAGCCTCAAAACCTGTGCTGCCCAATGCTTTAGACCACAAAAGAGTCTGTCCATCCCATCGAAGTTTACCTACCCAAGCATTTGGTGGGTTGTTGTTGCTCTGCAATGAACCTCCTAACAAATACCCATTAGCAGAGACCTGCAAAATAGCATAAGCCTTTTCGGTACTATTGTCATTACCGATAAATTTTTGCCAAACAATACTACCATCCGCTTTGATTTTCAACACATAAATTTGCTCATTGAAAGGAGTAATACTTTTTGAACTACCTACAACCGCATAACCTCCATCGTTGGTAACTGTGATATCGTAGGCTGTATCATCATTGATTCCGCCATAAGTATTTGCCCACACTATATTGCCATTGTTGTCCATTTCCATCACCAATACATCTGCCTGTCCAGCTCCGCTACTTGTTGTCGAGCCAGCCAACATGAAACCATTGTTAGTCGGCAGGATAGAATTGATATTTTCATTGCCAGTACCACCGTAGATGTTTTGGCGGATTTGGGCGAAGGAGTTAGAGGGAAAAAAAAATAGGCTTAAACAAATAAAAAGTAATAATCTAAAGTACATGATATTCAATATTTTCGGTTCTTTTTTAGGTGGCTTGTTGTAGAATACTTTCAATGTTTAGAATCATCTCAGCATATTTCTCAATACAAAGACAAGTCTATTCTCTGTTTATCAAAGCTGCAAAAATAGACTTTTTCGGACTATATTGAATTTACCATATCTGCAAACTGTTTGCAGAATTATTGTCTAATTTTGCAGTCCCAAAACCATTAACGGATTTTAGTGGTTTTAAGTCTAATTACAACAATTTAAAAAGCATAAAAACCATGCCGAGCTTGACTAGTACAGCTATTTCAACGGATTTTTTGACAAAATTAGGAATAACCGACTTAAATTCTGGAGTTTCAACAGGACAAGAATGGATAGAAGGAGGTGGAGATGTGATTGCTTCTTATTCGCCTGTGGACGGTGAATTGATTGCAAAAGTAAGCACTGCTACCCGTGAGGACTACGACAAAGTAATCGAAAAGGCACAAGCTGCCTTCAAAACTTGGCGCATGATGCCTGCTCCAAAAAGAGGCGAAATCGTGAGACAATACGGCGAAAAATTGCGTCAATACAAGGATGAATTGGGTAGATTGGTATCTTACGAAATGGGCAAAAGCCTGCAAGAAGGTTGGGGGGAAGTACAAGAAATGATTGACATCTGCGACTTTGCAGTGGGTTTGTCGCGTCAATTGTATGGCTTGACGATTCACTCCGAAAGACCCAAACACAGAATGTACGAACAATGGCATCCTTTGGGTGTAGTGGCCATTATTTCTGCCTTCAATTTCCCTGTGGCAGTATGGGCATGGAATTCGGCTTTGGCTTGGATCTGTGGTGATGTGTGCGTGTGGAAACCCTCCGAAAAAGCTCCAATTTCTGCAATCGCTTGTATGAACATCATGGCGGAAGTATTGAAGGAAAACGATTTGCCAGAAGGTATCAATTGTTTGGTAGTGGGCGACTACAAAGTGGGTGAAATGATGACGACAGACCCTCGTGTGCCTTTGGTTTCTGCAACGGGTTCGGTGAGGATGGGCAAAATCGTGGGTCAAACCGTAGCGGCAAGATTGGGACGCAGTTTGTTGGAGTTGGGCGGCAACAATGCGATTATTGTGACAGAAGATGCCGACCTCAATTTGACGCTTATCGGAACTGTTTTTGGTGCAGTTGGTACTTGCGGGCAGCGTTGTACTTCTACCCGTCGCTTGATTGTGCATGAAAGTCTGTACGATACGGTGAAAGAAAAATTGGCGAATGCGTACCAACAAATTCGTATTGGCAACCCATTGGATGAAAACAACCATGTGGGGCCTTTGATTGACCACGATGCAGTGAAAAGTTACCTGCATACGATTGGTGAAATCAAAAAAGCAGGCGGCACTATGCTTGTGGAAGGGGGCGTTTTGGAAGGTGAAGGGTATGAATCGGGCTGCTATGTAAAACCTTGTATTGCAGAAGTAGCTGAACAATATGATATTGTGAAACACGAAACGTTTGCGCCGATTTTATACTTATTGAGGTACAGTACGATTGAAGAAGCGATTGCGATGCAAAATGATGTGCCTCAAGGTTTGTCTTCTGCTATTATGACCACCAACTTGAGAAGTGCGGAGCGTTTTTTGTCACATGAGGGTTCTGATTGTGGGATTGCGAATGTGAATATCGGTACTTCGGGTGCTGAAATTGGCGGTGCTTTTGGTGGTGAAAAAGACACAGGAGGCGGACGTGAATCGGGTTCTGATTCTTGGAGGGCGTATATGCGTCGTCAAACAAACACGATTAATTACAGCACGCAGTTGCCTTTGGCACAGGGGATTAGTTTTGATTTTTAAGAATACAAATCATGATACCTAAAAAAGAAACTGCCTATTTGATTGAAGAAATACCGACTGACGGACACAGCCCATTGAAGTTTATATGTACAGACCGTGAAATATATTTTTGCAAATACCGAGTTTCTCCAAAAAAAATCGAAATTGATTGTTTGGTGTATGAAGCAATTTGTAGTATCCTATTACGCAAATTGGAGATTCCTACACCAAACATCGCTTTCGTTGAAGTCAAAGCAGGTTCTTATAACAAAGAGGATTTAATAAAAAACAAATTATATACACAACCTGGTATTATTTGTTTTGGCTCTAAGGAACTTCCCAATGCTCAATTGGTTACAGAGTTAGACAAAATCTCAAAAACAGAAGATTTTGAAAAATTTGAAAACCCGAAAGATTTAATACGGGTTGCTATTTTTGATTTATGGGTAGGCAATACAGATAGGGGAAAAGGCGGAAGCAACTTTGCACCTGGGCGATCCAATAATTATAATTTATTGACAATGCCTTTTGGAAATAAAAAGCAAATCATTGCCTTTGACCACGGTTTTGCTTTTGATGGAGAACACGGACTTGGAATTTTTAACGAAAAATTCTTGCCAGATATAAAGGGCAAGCTATTTGGGACTCAATTTTTTAATGATATATTGAGTTACATAACTTTAGAGGAAAGAAGACAAATAGCAATAGCATTTATTGAAAAGATACAAAAAATGGATGTAGATGCTGTTGTTTCTTCAGTTTATAGTCAATTACCTGTTGATTGGAAACGTATTGAAGGCTTGAAAGACAAAATAATAGCATATCTTTCGAGTGGTGAGAGATTAGAGGTTTTAATAAGGATTGTTAATGAACAAATTATAGGTAGTATATGAAATCTTACATCAGTATTCTGTATGCAAAAACAAATTCTATCACAGATGAAAAATTATCTATTGGGGTAATTTATTTTTCTGATGACAAAGCTATACTGCGAGTTTCAGAAAAAAAGATAGATTTGGTAAAGTATTTAACGAATGCTGAAGTAAGCTCTTTTTTAAGAAGCAATATTCATTTATTTGAAAATAAAATCAATGCAATAAATGAGAAATTGAAGTTAGACAGTTCTAATAAGGGTATTTTGAACAAAGATTATTTTGAATATTTGAATAAGTATAGTCAAGGATTAATTTTGTTTGAAAAACTGAAACCTATCTATAATGGTTTTGGTGAGGAAGAACTGGAAGAAGTGTTGTCAAGATTTATCGGGGAAGATGTTAATTTAACCTCTTTTGAAGAGAATGCAGATGTAGAAAATATTAATAATTTAAAGAAGGGAACTAAATATCCTCAAAGGAATAAAAAATTAACTATTCGTCCCGAAATGATAAGTGGAATACTGAAAACAATTACTCTTATAGGAGGATATTACAAAAATAATAAAATTCAGTTGTTTAAAAAAATCAACCTATCTAAAAAGCATTATTATGTGATAAGTGATCTGTATGAACTTAAAGCTCTTCAACATTCTTTGTCAAATAAATTTAATATTGCAGAGGCTAATATTGATATTAATTTGTTAGTAAGTTCTAAAATTGATGATTCAACTCAAAAGGATAATGATTTTTTATTGAATGATGATTATACTGTTTTTTACAATGGCAGCGATTGGAGGGAGAAAATAATGTCTTTAGAGGAAGATGGGTACAGGGATATCAGACAAAAATTAATACTGCAATGAAACGGGTAAACATGTCGGACTTCCTTTCCGACCCCAATAGATATAAACTCAAATCGGGGAGCGAACCAAACGCTCCCCTTTGTCCGTTTGGGAATCACTATCAATGGATTGGATTCGACAAAGCCGAGCAGGAGTTTGTGCGGTTTACGAAGTCGGTGTTTAAGAAATTGGTGAATGAGAAAGAGAATAAAAAATGAACAATACAAAAATAGCAGAATTCTGGAACTGGTTCATAGCCAATGAACACACGTTCTACTATGGCACCGAAGAAGATACCTTGAGAGAGGAACTGTTTGTCGAGTTGGACGCAAAAATCAAGGAAATCAGCGAAGATTTGGCCTTTGAATTCAGTCCGATATTGGAGGGAGAAGTCAAGCAATTCACCCTTTCGGCAGACGGCATTAGAGATGTTTTTCCAAGTGTGATTAGCCTAATTGAGCAAGCTCCCAAACATCCACATTGGGAATTTGTAGCCTTTCGCCAAAGGATTGATACAGAGGATTTGACCATACAAATGGGTGACGTAGAAATGGATGTTTCGGACATTTATTTTCGGTTTGCAGAAGTGGACGATACTTTGGGAATTGAATTGAACATCCGAGGATTTGAAGATTCTGACCAAGAAAAAATGGCAGTTTTTATATTGTTGGATAGTTTGATTGGCGAATACGATGTGGTCATGCAGATTGGCTGGATTGAATGGGTGGCATTGGACGAGCGCAAAATAGGGCAGTTAAGCACCTTTGTAAAGTTGCGGGACTTGGTGGACAAAAGAAAAGAAAGTGGTTTATACAATCACAACTAGTTAAATAACAAGCTTGAAAAATAAAAGAGGGGATTTTTTTATTTACAAGTACCATGAAAATTCAATCGAATATCAAACACATTTATTGGTTTGCTCATTACCATTTAGACTGTCCAAGTACCCGTTATCGAGGGCAATTGCCATTGCAGTATTTAGCAAAAAATATGGGTATTGAATATGATTTTATTTATCCAGATAGATCTGCAAATGGATTATGGAAGTTTTTTCGAGTATTTTTCGCTGCACTTTTGTTCCGCAAACCTAATTCACTGATTGTCATTCAAAAAATTTGTAGCAATGGTTGGTATGCAAAAGCTTTGAAGTTGCTCATTTCCCTTCGACCCAAAAATACACTATATGATATTGACGATGCAGAATATTTGAGACAAAACAGTGCATCCCTTCATTTTTTTCTGAGGAACTGTGAAAAAGTCTCAGTGGGCAGTGATGCCCTCAAAGAATATTGTACACCCTTCAATCCCAACGTATTTGTTCTTACTTCACCTGTAAAAAATCATACAATCAGAAAGACGAAAAGAAACAAAAAAATACATATTGGTTGGGTTGGAGATTTCGGAAATGGTAAAGAAATATCAAAAGCATTTTCTCACAAAACAAGCATGTTCAAACTGTTTTTTCCTGAACTTCAAAAGATACAACAACCTGTAAAATTGAGTCTCATTGGAGTTAAAAACAAAACTGATATTCCCGAAATCCTAAACTATTTCGAACAAACACCAAATGTAGAACTGGTCATTCCAACTCACCTTGATTGGCAATCAGATGATTGGCTGTACCCTGAAATCTCCAAATTTGACATCGGTATTTCTCCAATGGTCAATCACCCCTTCAATCGTTCCAAATCTGCCTTCAAAGCCAAGCAGTATCTTTCGGCTGGCGTGCCAGTTCTTGCAAGTGATGTGGGAGAAAATAACAAGTTTGTGAAACATCGACAAAATGGTTTTCTCTGTAAAGAAAAAGGAGATTTCCTATCCGCCATACAGCAGATAATCGAGATGAGTGATGAGAAGTACTTCAAAATGAGAGACAATGCTTTGATAAATAGAGAGTTTTACTCTATTGAGCGATATTGCAAAGAGTTACTGAAAATAAGACAACGAGATACAAAGTGACTTTTTGTCATTCAAAAAAAGTTTTCACTGCCATTTTTTCTGATTTTCTTCAATGGCACAACAATTGACTTCAATACACCAAACAACAACAAGTAAAAAATCAATTTAACAATATGAAACAAGACAATTTCACCATCAAAGCATTGGATGCGCTACAAGCGGCACAACAAGTCGCCTTCAATGGTAGTCATCCCAACGTTGATACCTCCCACATTCTCAAAGGAATATTGGAAGTCGACCAAGATGTTGTTCCGTTTTTGCTGAACAAAATGGAGGTTAACAAAAACATTTTGTTGGGAAAAGTAGAAGAAACACTGAGTAAATTGCCGAAAGTAAGCGGAACAGAGAAACAATATACTTCTGACGCTTGGAACAAAGTCATTATGACTGCCAATCAACTGGCGCAAGAGTTTGGTGATCAATACATTTCCTTGGAGCATTTGTTTTGGGCTTTATTGAAAGTAGGCGATTCTACTTCAAAGCTATTGAAGGATTTGGGCATCAAGGAAAGCAACTTCAAAGCGGCATTACACGAACTCCGCAGAGGCTCAAAAATCACCGATCAACACGCCGAAAGCAGCTACAATGCGCTCGATAAATACGCCAAAAACTTGAATCAAATGGCTCGTTCGGGTAAACTCGATCCTGTGATTGGACGAGATGAGGAGATTCGGAGAGTGATGCAAATTTTGGCGAGGCGCACCAAAAACAACCCGATTTTGATTGGACATCCTGGGGTGGGTAAAACAGCGATTGCAGAAGGTATCGCCTATCGAATTGTTAACCAAGATGTTCCCGAAAATTTGAAGTCCAAAATCATTTATGCACTCGACATGGGCGCATTGATGGCAGGTGCAAAATACCGAGGCGAATTTGAAGAACGATTGAAGGCTGTCGTGAAGGAAGTCACCGAATCGGACGGAACCATCGTATTGTTCATTGACGAGATTCACACACTCATTGGCGCAGGCGCATCGGAAGGTTCGATGGATGCTGCCAATATTTTGAAGCCCGCATTGGCGAGGGGTGAACTAAGAGCAGTTGGAGCAACGACTTTGGACGAATACCAAAAGCATTTTGAAAAAGACAAGGCCTTGGTAAGGCGTTTTCAGCCTGTTGTGATTGACGAGCCGACTTTGGAGGACAGCATTGCGATTCTTCGAGGATTGAAGGAACGCTATGAGAATCACCATAAAGTGCGGATTCAAGATGATGCTATCATTGCAGCCGTCACGCTTTCTGACCGCTATATTACCGAGCGACATTTGCCAGACAAGGCGATTGACTTGATTGACGAAGCAGCAGCCCGTTTGCGGATTGAGATTGACTCCATGCCCGAAGAATTGGACAAAAAAGAGCGTGAATTGATGCAATTGGAAATTGCAAGAGAAGCGATTAAGCGGGAAAGCAACGATGCCAAATTGGATTCTATCAATGAGCGTATCGCCAATGTGAGCGAAGAACGCAACCGATTGAAGGCAAAATGGCAGAGCGAAAAGGTGTTGATTGACAACATTCAAACCCAAAAGAAAGCCATTGAAGACTTCAAAATCCAAGCGCAGCAGTTTGAGCGAATGGGCGACTATACGAAAGTAGCCGAGATTCGATACGGCAAAATCCAAGCTGCGGAGAAAGAAATTCAAGCTTTGGAAGCAAAATTGGAAGATTTGGGAGAAGGTCGAATGTTGAGGGAGGAAATTGATGCAGAAGCAATTGCAGCCGTTGTATCGAAGTGGACAGGTGTTCCCGTCACTCGAATGATGGAGGGTGAACGTGACAAATTGATTAAACTTGAAGGACAACTGGCAAAACGTGTAGTCGGGCAAGAGGAAGCAATTCAGTCTGTGGCAGAAGCGATTCGCAGAAGCCGTGCGGGTTTTCAAGACCCAAATCGTCCGATTGGTAGCTTTTTGTTTTTGGGAACTACGGGTGTGGGAAAAACGGAATTGTCGAAGGCTTTGGCGGAGTTTATGTTTGACGACGAACATTTGATGACCCGAATTGATATGTCGGAATTTCAGGAACGCCATGCCGTTTCTCGTTTGATTGGTTCGCCTCCAGGTTATGTGGGCTATGAAGAAGGCGGTCAATTGACTGAAGCTGTGCGCCGCAAACCTTATTCGGTGATTCTATTGGATGAAATTGAAAAAGCGCATCCTGATGTCTTCAATATTTTGCTGCAAGTCCTAGACGAAGGGCATTTGACCGACAACAAGGGTAGAACGGCTAACTTCAAAAATACAATTGTGATCATGACCTCGAACATCGGTTCGGACATCATCCAACGCAATTTTGAAGGTATCCAACCTGAACAATTGGAGGAGGCTGCCGAAACAACTAAAGCGGAGGTGATGCAACGATTGAAACAAACGGTTCGCCCTGAGTTTTTGAACCGCATTGACGATATTTTGATGTTTCATCCATTGATGATGCCTCAAATTCGCAACATCGTCCAGCTTCAATTGAAGAAAGTGACGGCTTTGGCGGCTAAGAATGGTTTGCAGATTGAGTTCACCAATGAGGCGATTGATTGGATTGCCAAAGAGGGGTATGAGCCGCAGTTTGGCGCACGTCCGATTAAGCGAGTGATTCAAAAGTATGTGGTCAATGAGTTGAGTATGCGGGTATTGAAGGGGGATGTAAATAGAGAAGGTAAAGTCCTGATTGATGCTTTTGAAGGAGAAGGCTTGGTGTTTCGGAATGTGACAGATGCCGTTTTGGTTTGAACACAAAAGCACTGAGACACAGAGGATTTTGGGAACTAAGTGGAAACTTTGCCAACTTTGGCAACAGTTGAAACAGTATAGAGTTTGAACAAGAAGAATTTTTTAGGGTTGATAAAATTAGGTTTACTCCCTTCATTGCAGATAGCAGTGGAGGGAGTTTTTTTGTTTCCTCACTTGTTGACTTCAAAGTTTTCGCTTAATCAATCACCATTAAAAGTTGAAGATTCCCCATTTATGTAGTTTCATAATTCATTTTTCCAATTAGAAAATAAAATAATGAGTGATGAATGAAAATTATCCTTTCAATATCTAAAACTCACACTTTTTTGTTTTAAATTGCCCTTCGGATCGGTTGAAATCACACAGTAAAATCAAATAAAATGAGATTTTCAACCTTAATTTTGACAGCAGTTTTTCTAGTAGTAGCTTCTTTTTCAAGTCTTTTGGCTCAGAATTTAGAAATTTATGTCAGCGATGCGGGTAACTTCAATCTTCCACCATGGCAAATATTGAAATTTGATGAAAATGGAGAAAATCCAGAAGTGTTTATCAGTGAAAGTTTGGCTTGGCCACAAGACATTTTATTTTTGGAAGACCAAGGCATTGTGCTGATTTCCAACTTTAGTACCAATCGAATCAATAAATATGATGCCAAGGATGGGCATTATTTGGGGATTTTCAAAACGGGTATTAGTGGGCCTACGAGAATGAAAATTGGGGCAGACGGCTTGCTATATGTATTGCAGTGGAGTGGAACAGGAAGAGTGAAACGCTATCAATTGGATGGAACTTTTGTGGGCGATTTTACCAATGTTGGCGTTCCTGAAAGTATCGGCTTGGATTGGGATAAGGATGGGAATTTGTATGTTTCGTCATACTATGACGGTTTGGTTCACAAGTTTGGAGTCAATGGCGAAGATTTGGGCTTATTTATCAACTCCAATTTGATGGGACCGACCAATATTTGGTTTGATGCGAATGGAGATTTGTTGGTGTTGGATTATGACGGAACATCCGTCAAACGATTCAATTCAGAAGGAGTGTATCAAGGTTCTTTTATTGGGGGCTTGAGTAAGACAGAGGGAGTTGATTTTTTTCCGAATGGCAATATTTTGATAGGAAACGGCGCAACAAGTTCGGTGAAAATGTATGACAGTGAGGGCAATTACATCAAAGACTTGGTTCCTTCTGGCTCTGCAAACTTGAAAAACCCCAATGCAGTAATTATCAGAGATCCAACGTCAGTTGCTATTGAAGAGGTGGATTTTGCAGCCAATTTTGTGACTCCTACTGTTGGAACCAACTTCAATTTCATCTCCCAAAACTCATTGAATTTTGATTGGATAGAAGTCTTTAGTACATCGGGTACATTTGTGGAAAGAATAGAAATGAAAAATCATTCGATTTGGAACGCAAGTGAATACGCTGAGGGGCTTTACATTCTCGTAGCAAAACGAGGAAACAAAGTAGTTGCTACACAAAAAGTGCTGGTTCAGCATTAGTACATCAAAGCTGAGTGAACACAGACTTTGAAAGTTTATTTCCGAATACATTTTTCAACAAACACGCCATATTCACCTGACCCAAAATACATTCCTCCAATCAAATCCACGACTTCTTTGGTCAATAACTGAATTTCAGTAGTCTCATTCAATTCAAAGGATCTTCCGTCCATCGAAATCAAATGATTGGTAGGGGCATTGAAGTGAATATTAGTGTGGAAAAAATACCGAATCACGTAACCGCAGGTGACATCTGTATTTGGATAAAGGGTAGAAAATACTTTGGGGTTGCTAAGAGTTGTGTGCAAATCTCTGGTCTTCTTGGCATAACCAACATCTGTTCTTTGTTGCAAAGCTGGAAGCATTTTAATTTCTTGATTTGGATGTGAGGAAGATGTCATGGGCATTAAACTCATTAAAATCAATAGAATAGGGGGAATCATTTTTTAGGCATTTAGGAAGATTGTAACAAATCAGTATAGCATTAGTTTGTTCATCTTCAAAATAATTTTGCAAAATCCAAAAATGTAAAGTATTTTTGTCATTAAGTAAATCAAATTTGTCTTTTAGGAAACTTTTTTTTACAAAAAGATGTTCCCTGTTCAAATCAACTAAAATAAGTTTTACATTATGGCAACAACAACATCATCATTTTTAGAGCGTGAAAGAAAGAGTTTGGAGAGAATGAAACGTTTTCAACTTCCTCATTACTTCAAAAAAATAGGCATGGGATTGGCAATTTTCTCTTTTATTGCCTTATTCGCCAACGCTTTTTCAGTAGAAATCGAAGCTATCAGATGGATGGCAAAATATGGGTTATTAGGTGGTATGTTACTCATTTCCATATCGAAAGACGAAATTGAAGATGAATTCATCACCAAGCTCCGAATGCAATCCTACACCTTTGCTTTCATTGCAGTAGTGCTGTTCACCTTGGCGCAACCATTCATCAATTTTTTGGTAGATTTCATTGTTGAGGGAGGAGAAGCCGTTTTTAAGGACATGGGTGATTTTGAAATTTTGTGGTTTTTGTTGAGCGTTCAGGTATTTTACTTCATGTACTTGAAAAAACTCTATCGATGAAAAACCGCTTGAAAATTGAACGAGCGATTTTGGATTTGACCCAAGAAGATTTGGCTAACAAAATCGGTGTGTCGAGGCAAACGATTAACTCCATCGAAAAAAACCGCTATGTGCCTTCTACTTTGTTGGCATTGAAGCTTTCTGCAATATTTGGGAAGACGGTCAATGAGTTGTTTGAGTTGGAGGAAGGGGATTGAAAAATTTGAAGATTGGAACTACTTTTATAACATAGCTGTTATTGGCATAAATAAAGACAATAACAATAGAGATATGTTTTTAGAAGAAAAAGATGATGTTATTCTAATTCGGTTTGAAAACCAAATCGAAAAACAAATTTTGGAGAGAATCATCAATAATAACAATCAACTGATATTTCAACTACAAAAAGACAAAGAAGGTATTTGTTTGACAAAGCTTGGACAAGCCAATCATGTCTGCAATGTTCCCATAAATGTTTTGTACTCCAATGAAGATTTTAGTGTAAAACTCATTTCCAATTTAGCGCATACACCCTTTAGACTAAATGACAAAAAATATGAGAGTGTTGAGGGGTTTTGGCAAAGTTTGAAGTTTCAACAAGAAAATGACAAAAATGAAATCGCTAAACTACATGGAAAGGAAGCCAAAAAAACAGGCAGTCGTCAAAACTATCACAAAAATATTTACTTTGAAAGAAAACGAATCAAAACAGGTTCGTCTGAACATTGGAATTTAATGGAAAAAGCTTGTCGGGCCAAATTTTCTCAGCATATTGAAGCCCAACAAGCCTTAGTAAATACAGGTAATCGCCCATTGTATCACCGTCCTTCAAAAGATAGTACAACCATTCCAGGTGCAATCATGGCAGAAATTTGGATGAAAATAAGAGAAGAATTGCTAAACGATTGAAATTAAAACTCATAAATCAATTCCAAAAGCCCACTTCGCCAGAAGTGGAGCTTTTGGAATTGATTTATTGTTTCAAGAACTTCCCTCTGACAAACCCCTCTGGAGTTTCCAAAGAAATCGTATAAAAACCAATCGTTTGATGATCTTTCATGTTTTGGGCTTTGTGTGAGCAGCAAATATCTAAGAAGTCAACAAAACTGCCACTTGTTCTAAATCTTCATCAATAGCAGCCGTTTCTTTTTGAGGAATTTTAATATCGTGTTTTTCAAGAAGTTTCTGCAATATTTCATTCATTTTGGGAGTGCGAAATTGAATTTTTAGGAGCGCATCCAATAGGTTGTGATAAATTTTTTGTCGTTTATCATAGTATTGTTGAAGTTCAAAACCTGGATCTTCGTTGAATGTTTTACATTCATCTTCACCAATATTAATAAGTTGCTGAAAATGTTGCAATTCTTCGATATGATTTACAACATCAATCTCTTCTGGGCTATATTTAAAAAAATTATTTTTGTTCATAATATTCAATCTTTAAAAAACCTTTTGAAAATGATTTTCCAGTTCTTTGACGCTGTCTAGTTTTGGTAAATAAATGCTTCCATTCTATTTGTTTTGATATATACCAAAAATGCCTTTTGTGGTCTTTTGGATATATTCTAACAAAATACAAATCAAGGTCTTTGGCTTGGTATTCTTGTTGAATTTTAGCCAATTCATTTTGTTTGTTTAAGAAAACAAAACCCTCTAAAAAAACAACAATATCAATATCATTTGGGTTTCGCTTTAAAGTGACAAAACTACCATCTATCCACACTGTAAAGTTGGGGGTTATTTGTTCACTAAATTGTGTTATGAAATCCAAATAACTCTCAAACAAAAGCTTGCGTGTTGTAGAACTGCGTATCTTTTCAACAAGATATTCTATCAATTCGTTCTCCTCGGTGAGAATTTCTTTTGCAGGTGTGAGAAAGCCTTCTCGTGTAAAGTTTAAAGCCATATACCAAATTGGAAATAATATTTGAGCGAATATACTTAAATAACTTTTCGACGTTATTAATTTTGGAAAGAAATTTGCAGCCTAAAGCACAAGACTTTAAATACATCTCACCTGCTTTATAAATCTATTTCTTTGATTCAAACTTCCATCTCACTCAAAAAAACTATTCCCATTCGGAGCTACTTTCACTCCAAAAGCATCCACAAAATTTCCCGAATCAGCATCGTATCGCTGAATCTCACCATCGCCTGCAAAATCTTTGGCATCGCTGACATACAGATAGTTGGTAACGCCATCGTAGCCCAATCCATACAAACTCACCACATTGTTGCCGTCAATGAAAGGTGTGGTTTGAACGGTGGCTTCTCCGATGGGTTGGCGATAGACTGCACCTCCAAAATTGTAGAAAAGCATCGTTCCAGTGGCATTGGTCACTAAGTCAAAATTGAAGTCCTGAACCGTTGCGCCCAAATCGAGAGTATCTTCCACTGCAAAAGTGTTGGCGTTGATGCTAAACAACGCACCATGTTCATTGTCATTGTCATCAAAGACATTGCCCGAACAAGCGACCCATATTTTACCATTGGCATCTCTTACAATTCCTCTCGGTGTATATCCGACTTCAATCTCAGCAACTACTTCCCCTTTTATGATGTTAATCACGGCGACCTTTCTTTCATGCCCAAAACCTCCCGAACACAAAACCCATACCTTATCTGCTACCTGCAACATTTTGTCAGCACCAGCAGGAGTAGAGATAGTATGGATAACACTCAAATTAGCAGTTAGTATAATTGCAACACTTGAAGTCAAACCATCTGCACCCCATTGGGATACATAAGAGATATCTTCATCAAGTCCCAGAAAAAACCGAGGTTGTTCCAATCCTGTGACTTCCCCTTCCAGCACAAAAGTTTCGGCATTCGCTTGTACAATCTTATTTGCGCCATTCACCACCACATACACCTTATCTTGAAACACATTGACCGATTGTACCACACTGCCCAGTGATTCGGTATTAACCCGTGCAAAAATTTCATTTTCCACCACATTCGTTTCTCGATTGAAGAAGGAAACCGTACCCAAACCTCCTCCAAATTGCCCTTCGTTGGCAATCAAGACTCCTTTGGCATACAGTGGTGTCTCGATTGGAGGTGGTAATACGCAACAATCCTCATCATCTTTGCAGGAAGTGGCAAACGACAATACAATGACTATAATAAAAGCACCTAAAATACGCAAATGATTTTTCATATTTTTTTAATTACTGGGTTTTAGAATATCACAAATAGGCTGCAAAAGTAGCTTTTTCCTTTAGAATTTACCTCCAATTTTTAGTCCAAACTCCCAATACCGCAAAGGCATTGCTCTAAAAGCAATCACTTGATAGCTTTCATTCCAAAGATTGTTTACCTTCAATTGCAGTTGTAGCGGATGATTTTTATTTTTTCCCAAACTGCAATGTTTAGCCAATACAATACTTCCCAATTGGTAAATGGGAAGAGAATTTGAATTGTCAGCGTTGGTGTAGCGTTTGCCTATCAATTGGTGGAAATAACGAATATCGAAATATTGGTTGGAGTGGGTGATTCCCAATTTTACGGTATGCAAAGGCACATAAATCAACTGTTTCCCAACTGCCTTGTCATTCAAATACCTAGGCTTTTGATTGGTTGTGCGGGTAAAAGCATACATCACATTAACATTCCAATAACCGTTCGTTGTTTGTTTTTTCACACTTGCTTTCCCTTCAAAACCCCTTGACCAAACTTCCTGTAAGTTGCTCGGACTATAATAGCCCTTATTTGTCGGCAGCCAAAGTATCCAATCTTTGATGTTGCTATTGAAGACATTGAGCAATATATCTGCTTCAATACCTTTGATGGGCAGTCGCTGGGTAATTCCAATTTCTTGATTCCAAGCGACTTCTGCCTTCAAATTGGGATTACCACCCACTTCCCAATACAAATCATTGAAGGTGGGGAGGCGGTAATTTCTCGAAAAATGGGCATTTAGACGAAAAGAGTCATTCAAAGCATACTCCCATCCCAAAGCTGGCACGATGGGCGCAAATATTTGACTATCTACCATTTCTGCCCGACCACTCAATACTACTTTCAATCGTTCTGCAAAAAAATGAGTCTTCAAAGCACTGAACATACTGGTTCGATGGCGGCTAAATCCAATGCTACCATAACCATCTGTTTTTGCGTAGTCGTGTGTATAATTGAAGCCTAATTGCCATTGAAGCATCGGTGACAACTGCCACTTGTGTTCTATTTCGGCAATAGCTGCTTTTGAATGATTGTTGGAGAGTAGATTGACAGCAGAATCCACATAGGTCAAGTCTTCATAAAGGAACGCCATTCGAGCTTCAATGCTTCGGTTGTCAAATACGCTTTTCCAACTGAGAGCTGTGCGGTAAAATTGGTCGCTTTGGGTAGCCTTTGAAGGGGCTGTGAGCATGGTTGAAGGGATTTGGCGGTCAGTTGTTTGATACCAAAATTGGAGTCCCAACTGGTGTTTCCCCCCAATTCTCAAATAATTTTGCTGCAATATGCCTTCTTGCTTCAAGGCTGCATTTTGTTGGATTTCGCTGGGTTTTGCAGCAAGAGTAGTGTTGGTGAAGGAAAAATCGTTGGTGGCTTTTTGGTGGTAATATTGCAGAGAAGACACCCATTTTTTTTCACTCCAATTCACTTCATAACTTTGGTGGTGTTTTCCGAAACTGCCCAAACTTTGAGCGATGTTTATGCTTTTGCCTTGCCCAAAGGTGGGTTGATTTTGAAGGTGAATCACTCCACCAATTGCACCGCTTCCAAATAAGGCACTGCTGCCACCATATTGAATTTGGATGTTATCGGTTGTGCTGACAGGAACTAAGGACAAATCGAGTATGCCGTTCATCGAACTTTGCAGATTGAAGCCATTCCACAGAATAGCGGTATGCGACGAACCTGCGCCTCTTATGTTGGTGCTTGCCAAACTGCTGAGTCCATAGGTTTTGACAAAAAGGGGGGATTGTTGTTCTAATACATCGGCGAGATTTTGGGCAAAGGATTGCTGCAAAATAGAAGAGTCCAATGTTTGCACTGATTGACCTGTATGGAACTGCTGCAAACGGGATTGGGTAATTTCTACTACTTGAAGTTCAATGGAATCCGTCATTATTTGGGTCGTTTGGGCTTTTACAGACACGACCAAACTCACCATCAGCCAAAAATAAAATAGGTTTTGTTTCATTGCTGCAAAATTACGTTAAGTTTTGGAATTGGCTTGTCTCCTACAAACCTCAAAACTTGTTTATAAAAACTTATCTTTGTAATCCATTATCTTTGTTATGACTTATAATTTCGATACAAACAATGAGTTTACAAGAGGAAATCAAACAATCATCGTTTAGAAATGAACGACAAAAAGGAATCATCAACATTGTTTATACCTATAATTGGGTGCGAAATCGTTTGAAGGAATTTATTAAACCTTATGGCATTACGATGCAGCAATACAATGTTTTACGTATTCTGAATGGGCAAACTGAGGCTATTTCTACTGCCGAAATCCGAGAACGAATGTTAGACAATATGTCAGATGCTTCTCGAATTGTGGATAGATTGTATAAAAAAAACTTGGTGAAACGGACACAATGCCCTGATGATAGGCGTTTGGTGGATGTGAATATTTCGGAATTGGGCCAAAAACTGCTTCAACAAATTGATCGAAAAACGGCTGAAATGGATGGTATATTGAAGGGCTTAGAAGAAAATGAAATAATTTTATTGAATGAATTGTTGGATAAGGTGAGGATATAATATATTTCTATTCAAAAAATATAAAGAGTTTGTATTAAGAGTTCATTTTCTTGAACTTTTCAAAATCAAATACAGTTATAATAATTGTGCTTCAAAAAGTAAAATACTTATCAATCTCAAAAATTATTTATCGTTAAATTTCTATATTTTTTCATATAAATATTTCTACCCAAAATGACTGACTCAGACGACCCTCTGCCGTCCCTTTCCTCTCTCTATGATGTTTTTATTTCTTTTTCTGTAAAAGACAGAATCTTCGTAAAAGATTTATACGAGATGCTGGTTTCTCAACTCAACATACAACCGTGGTACTCTGGCGAAAAACTCAGAGGCAAATATCCAAGTTGGCTACTCTACGACATTAATAAAGCCATTCGACAATCAAAGTATTGTATTGCTGTATTTAGCAGAAATACCATTGACAGTAAATGGTTTTATGCTGAAGTAGGCGGTTTCTTTGCAAAGGAGACGCTTCATCAAAGGAGAATCATTCCCATTTTGTACGAAATGAATTACGAAGAATTTTTGTACTATTTCCCATTATTCGCAGATAGATTTGCGATTACTGAGTATCACAATTTTGAAGCTATTGGTAAACAAATTTTAAAATTTATCTTTGGAGATCAATCTATTATAAAAAGTGATGCTTTTCAGCCTATCGAAGATTCAAAGAATTGGATACGTACGAAGACGGGCTTGTATGTGTCTTCTCACAACATTATTACATCTTCAAAGGAAATAAGTAGAAAAGATGCAGATTATTCGATTTCGTATCAACAGAATGAATTGATTTCTAACGACTCTCTCTTTGAGATACATCGAGTTCATGCAAATATATTTCAACTACTTGATCAAAATTATTTTTTGAAAATGACTATGGAGAAGTTCTTCTCTACCATTACAACTTCAAAGCAAGCTGAATTTTCGCCAAGTTCTTCGGTGATTTATGATTCACTCATGCGGCGAAATATTATCTAATCACCTGAAGCTACTCATTCTTCAAATCCCGAACATCAAAACTGCTGGGAAGTGTACTTTTCCAGCAATTTTTTTCTTTTTTGTCAAAGTAGCGCAAAATGTTCTTGTGTATTTCTTCCTCATTTTCTTCCATATCCAAAACTTGATGGCTCAAATCTTCAAAGCGTTTTCCTTCCTCTTCCCGAATCCAAACCTCTCTCCCACCTATCGGCGCTCCACCATTTGACATTCCTGCAAAAATTCCCAATAATACCTTTGGTTTTGAAGCACTTGCTAAGCGCATGACCATATAAATCTGCCTATCGTCTTTTTCCCTTCCATCTAGCAAACACCGCAAACAGCCTCCTCGCAAGGTCAGTTCTGAGCGATACACAATGTTGTGTTCTCCTTTCATCTCAATAACTGTATTCCCATTTTCTTGAAAAATGTGCAGGGGTGCAGCCAGCAATTCTGACCTACCCGAATTTGTTCTCACATAGCTTTTCCATGTGCCTCCACAGCGCTGTAATATTTCATCGTGCGACTCTGATTTAGGCACTGCCAAATTCTCAAAAGTCCTAAAATCTTGATAGCCTGCATGTCGAGCGATGGTGTCTAAATAATTTTTGCTGAGGGCCAAAAACTCATTTTCTTCCATCTTATTGAGAGGTCTATACATATTGTCGTAGATGTATCTCTCTCCTATCATTACTCCTTTCAACCGCCCTTCGTCTATTGCAGCGTTTATTTCTTCAGTTAATTCTTTAAAATCAGCATGATTCAGCGATTTGCCTGTTTGTTGAGTCACTTTGGTTAACAACTGCTCTATCTTTTTTGCTTCAACTTTCATTGACTTGCCTTTTGAAAAACTATGGAAAAACTATGGAAAAACTATGGAAATACAATGAAAAGATGGGCAAAATCTTGCAAAACCACAATCGCCAATCTCCATTTTCCATACAAACGACATCAATACTTTCCCAACAACATAAAAATTTTAGGGTTGCCAAATAATTCTACCAATAACAAATTGCTTATTATTTGTTATTGCAACTCTGCAAAACTCCACAAAACGATGGATTAGTATGTAAATACTAAGTAAAAAGTCTGTAAACCATTGAATTAAAGCACCTTAAATTTGCAATGTAATTACACACGAGCTGGTATTACTTCATTTTATTTTTTCATAATTTAAAATATTAACTATCATGTCTAACGTAACTTCTATTGCAAGTAATGGTGTTTTTGGTGAATTTAGTCAATATGTTATCACTAATCCGAATGCTGTAAAAGGCGGAACGGATGGAAGTGCAGCATCCGAGGTATCTCCTGAACACGTGAATCTATAGCATTTTTATAATGTATGGTAATTGAAAAGGCAGATAAACGAAATAATATGCTCGTTTTCTGCCTTTTGTTTTATTATATGCCCCTTTCTTCCAGCTTCTTCAACAACCATTCTCGGTGAACAATCCACTTTGCTTCTTCAATTTCCTTCTTCAAACGAATGTATTTTCCTTTGTTCTTATTAAAAGTAGCAGTCTTCAAAATACGACTAATAAATCTTGCAAAATTTTGATACGGAAGTATTCTCTCCTTCAATTCTTTGTTACGGAGATACTCTTTAAAATTGTTAATTTCAGCCTCTACAGGCAAAGTAAGTGACTCTTGTGTGTCATAGTAACAAATGATGAGCAATGTTCTTCGCCAAATTTCAAAGAAAATAAACTTTGAAGTCATTTTATTGAGCCAACTAATTGCAGTTGCATAGTCAGGTTCTTTACGGTAAACATACAGTAAGGCTTGACAATAAGCATATATATCTTCTGCACGATGAAAAGGAGTTAATTTTTTTTCGTATTTTTCTATAAATTCCTTTGTCCAGTCCCATTCTCCAATGTCAAGTGCGATCGCTACAACATTTCGATAAATCGCATACCCCAATTTCCCTTGTACGAGGAGAAAGTCTCGTTTCAACAATTCAACATAAAACGTGTATAGAATCCTTTTGTATTCGGATTTTCCCAAATTGATTTGTCTAATCAAAAAATTGAAGATAAGCTCTCGAATGTTATTGCGTTCATGAAGAGGAATCTTCAAAGCAACCTCAAAAAATTCTTTTTGCAGTTGTTCATAATGAACATTTCCGTCATCTTCGGTCAGTCCCATTAGTAGGTAGTAATAAAGCCTAAAAAGAGGGGACTCATTCCATATAAGAGGCTTCAAATGTTCTAAGTAAGGCAAAAAAGCAGGCAAATTCAAATCTTCTATGTTTGCATCTACAATCTTGCTTCTATCTATAAAAAGTCCTATGTACTTCAATTTTTCGTGTAGATAGAAAAACTCCAAATGCTTCAAACCCTCTTTTATATATTCGCCTCTCTTGAAATTATCTTCCAGTTTAAAAACCACGCTTTTTTCCATTTCCAAAATAAACCGATGGTACCAATGAGAGGAAGATTTTTCTTTAGCTGCGTGAAACTTATTTTCAAACTTTTTTAATTTATTGACATAATACTTATGAGTAAACTCATCTTCTAAGCCTCTTCTGTGCAAATACTTTAAAGTCCATATCCCTTTCTCCAAAGAATTATCTTCCTTCATCCATTGATACCTAAAAAAAATATCTAAGTGCCTGTCTAAATTAGACAGCCAGTTGTTAATAATTCTTGGGTCTGCCCCACCATCTTGGCGCAGTTTTTCCCACAAATAGTTATCGTTGGGATTCAGCACCTCTCCATTGGCATCTTTTTTGGCGAAAACCATATAGTATTCATACAAAGCATCCAATACATCAGGCAATACTGCTTCTTTGCCTCTAGGCTTGAAAAAAAAAGGCGATTTGAAATAATCCTTAAAATCTTGCCATTCTTTCTCCTCAAAGCTTCGCAAAATTCTAAAAGTCTGAGATTGTTTTGTCAATGTGGGCATACGCTAAAATTGGTTTTTGAGCTTAGAAAAAAAATCAAAAATGTTTTTGGGCTTTATTCAACTTTCTTTTATAGTCTCATTATCAGCGAAATACTTTTTTTAAGTCCTAAAAAAGTGAAAATATATTGCCGATTTCAAAGCTATTTTAGGGAAAAAGTCTTGTTGCAATTCACACCGAAACCCAGTAAATTGCCAGTAGAATCAAAAAGTAAATGCTGAATGTTACTTATCCCAAAATAGGAAGAAGTGCCTAATTATACATAAGAAAATAATAACGCTATCAGAGAACTAAATATGAAAAACCTGTTGGTAATTTAACAATTTATTCAATTCTAGTTGAAAATAAAATCAAAACTAATAAAGCGGTTTCCCCTAAAAGGAAACCGCTTCTGTTTTACCAAAGATAACAATTACAACGACCATATTCTGGCTATACCATACATTGAAGTAGCAATCAGCCCTACCTGCTAATTGGTACTTTGCATGGATTTTGGACTTTGGACGAAGGAGCAAAGATGCAAGAAGTAAGAAATAAGAGCTTAATTGATTAATAACCAATTATTTGCACCCAATCATGTCAATGAGTTAAAATTTTGATTATCAACTTTTTATATCTTGCATCTTACTTCCTACTTCTTTCGTCCAAAGTCTAAATGGATTACATTACCTAAATCCATCTATCCAATAAATTAGCCTAATTAACCACCAAAATTATCAGCCCATGCTAGAACTACTATGCTTTGCAGTGGATATGCTGCTATTGATTCTCACTGTACTTATCTTAAATACAATTCCCAAACCTCCTCCACCGTATGTAGGTGTTTGGAAACTAAAAAACGAAAACCCTCCTAATGAGCCTTATGAAAAAGCAGTATGGCAATTATACGAGCCTACCTTTGAATGGACCCAAGAAGGAACTTATTATATCAAAACCCAAGTTTATAAAGAGGATTGTAATTATAAGGTGATGGGAGGAGGAGACTATCTCATTATCAACTTTGTTGAAAATGCACAGTACAAGAAAAACTTAGGGGTTATCTCTTATGAAAACCGAATCATGATAGGAGGAGTACGCAATTTTTTGATTTTCAAAATTTTAAAAACATGGCAAGAAACTACTCCTACAAACAATCCTCCTTTCTTTATGCAGCTGCAACAAATCCCTTTTTCCAATGCTTCAAGGAAACTCCCACATATTTCCCATATCAAAAAACAAGAACGAACTTATAGGGAAGAAAAAATAGAAATGCCCCAACTTACCCTGAAAAGAATCAAATTGGATTATGAGCCATTGTTTCCCTATAAATTTTGGGAAAAGAAAAAAGGGTGATGAAGTGTTAAAGTTTTACAAATCTGAATTAACACTAACCAAAGAAGATGCAGACAAATTGAGGCAGTGAAGGGCAAGGTTTCAACAACTCTCTAAAACCAAAAAAACCTTATTCAATACCATTATTACGACCTACGGCATCACAATCCATACAGTTATATGCAAGTAGATAAATGTGTGACAATGGATGCTTTGTTTTTACTAGAAAGTTTTGAATAAAATTGTTATTTTTGGTGTGTTCTCAAAAATACCTTTACATGCAAGTTACAAAAAGCAAAAATCACATTCTTATTGAAATACCTGTTGAAGTCAAAATAGATGATTCTTTTTTTGCAGAATTGAAGTTTCAACTCTTGGCTCAAAAGTGGAAAGAGGAAAGCAAGTTCTTTTCATTCACCAAAGATATTGTCCAAACAGAGAGTTATCAAGCTATTCTGAAAATGGGAAACACTGCAATTCCATTCATTTTGAAGGAATTGGAAAAAAAACCTAAACACTGGTTTTATGCCTTGAAGCATTTGACCAAAGAAAACCCAATACAAGAAAGCAGTAAGGGCAACCTTCAATTAATGACTAAAGATTGGATGCAATGGGGAAAAAGAAACAACCTACTCTAACATCAAAATACTTTCCCAATTCTTATGAATCACCCTTCATTATTACAAGCGCAGAAACGGATAAATACAATTGTGTCGCATGGAGTATGTCAGATATTGAAAGGTGGTGGGATGTATGGAAATGTAGTTATTTTTATGAGAAAGATGATTGTTTGAATATATTTTCATTTTTTAATTAAGAAAAATTTTCACTCTCATTCCAAGTAAAGTGAGAGTGAAAATTATTTCATCCATGCTAATATTACACAAATAGTTCCTGCAATTTCATCGCCACCATCATATCCCCTTCAATGCGAACCTGACCACTCATCACCGCACTCATAGGATTCAGCTCTCCTTTGGTCAAAGCAACGAAATCGACCAAAGACAATTTCACCGAACAATCCGCCTCGCCATCACTTGCCGAAACCACATTCTGCGCCCCCGTTCCGTCAATGAACAATTGCTCTCCACCAAAGTCAAACTTCAAAGTATTGCCCAAAGGTTCCGCTTTTGCAGCTTGCGCTTGAATAGCAGGAAGAATATCCTCCACCTTCAATGCACCATTTACAGAACCGTTTGAAGGATTTGCATTTGCAGCAGCTTTGGGTTTTGCAGTGCCATCTGCAGCTATTTTTTTATTTTGATTTTCATTCTTGACGCTTGCTTTTTGATAGCCATGTCCATCAATCACAATCTTGGCAATAATCTCTCGCATAATCTCCGACGAACCACCCCCAATCGTACCAACACGAACATCCCGATACATTCTCGCCATTGGGTATTCCTCCATAAAGCCATAGCCCCCATACATTTGCAGGCATTGAGTTGCCACTTTTTCGTGCAATTCAGTCGCCAACAGTTTCGCCATCGAACACAATTTGACATCATAAATGCCATCGCCATACATTTTGCAGCAATGGTAAGTAAAAGCCTTCAATGCCTCCACCTCACTCGCCATCTGTGCGATTCTATGCCGCAAAACCTGAAATTTGTTAATTGGTCTGCCAAAAGCCTCCCGTTCTGACATGTATTGAAGGGCTTGATCAATTGCCCATTCCATTGCAGAAACGCCCGCAGGCACGGCACACAAACGCTCCAATTGCAAGCCGTTCATCAAATAGTAAAAACCCTTGCCTTCTTCCCCAATCAAATTCATGGCTGGTACTTTCACATTGTCAAAGCTCAACTCCGCAGTGTCCGAAGCGTGCCAACCCAATTTCTTCAATTTGCGAGCAGAAACTCCTTCCGTATTTCTATCAATGACCAACAAACTCACGCCAGCCGAACCCAATTCTGGGTTGGTTTTCACCACCGTCACAATGAAATCACCATACACCCCATTGGTAATAAAAGTCTTAGAGCCATTCACCACATAATGATCGCCATTTTTGACAGCTCTCGTTTGAATGTTTGCAGCATCCGAACCTGCTCCTGGCTCGGTAATTCCAATCGAACAAATCAAATCGCCACTGATGATGCCTGGCAAATATTTTTGCTTCAATTCCTCCGAACCATACTTCAAAACGTAAGGCCCAGACATATACTGCGTCACCTGTTGGGTAATCGCAAAACCACCCGAATTGGTGCGTCCCAATTCTTCATTGAAGACCACATCGTAGAAAAAATCCAATCCCATTCCGCCATATTCCTCTGGATAAGACAAACCTAAAAAGCCCATTTCCCCCATTTTCTTCCAAATATCTCTTGGGATTCGTCTGTTTTCTTCCCACTCATTGATGTGTGGAACGGCTTCTTTCTCCAAAAAAGCCCGAAAGCTCTGTCTGAATAGTTCATGTTCTTCGGTAAAATAATAATTGCTCATATTTTTTGCTGTGTTTATGTTTTCTATGTGTTTCTTCTGTTCAAACGTCACCAAACTCTATCGAGTGTTGGCGAGTTTTTCGCTATTTGTTGTTTTGCATTTCAAGAGGATGCGATTAAAAGGTATTACATCAATTAAGCTGTACTGTTTCAATTCCAAAATAGTCGATTAAAAATAAAAACTTCAAAAAGTTTATTTTTTTATTGATTTTCAATATGTTGAGTTAAATTCTTTAGCTTCCAAAACTATTTTTCTTCAATTCTGATTGGTTTCAATTCCAGTATGGTACGATTAGTACAGTGTGTTTCAATCCCAAAATGGTACAATTAGATTAATCCTCAAAAAGTGAGTGATAATTTGCTGACATCTGAAAGATTCGGCAACATTAGAACGGCTTGATTGTATTGAAGTCCGCTTCAACTGTTGCCAAACTTTTCAAGTGTTGGCAAAGTTTTCGCCAATACCAATCCCTACTTCCCCATCATCTTCTTAAACACCTTCGGCAATCCCATCACATCCGAATTCAAATGTTGCGCCCCATCCACATACAAACAAATCCCAGTGATGTAACTCGCCAAAGGACTTGCCAAAAAACAAACCGTATTCGCCACATCTTCCACCGTTCCGAAACGCTTCAAAGGCACAGCTTCACGAGCTTCTTCAAACATATCTTGAACAGGTTTGGGATAGGTCGCCAAACCCGAAGACTCAATCGTGCCAGGAGCCACACAATTGATACGGATGTTGTATTCACTCCATTCAACGGCAAGCGTTTTGGTCAAATTCTCGACTCCAGCCCTTGCAGCTCCTGTATGCGCCATCCCTGGAAAACCCCGCAACACATTGGCGGTAATGTTGATGATGTTGCCCTTTTTTTGAGGAATGAAAAAGGAAGTAGCCATTTGACGGGTCATAAAAAATGTGCCGTTCAAATTGTTGTTAATCACCGCATTCCAGCCCTTATTGTTGATGTATTCTGCCAAAGCAGGAAACTGTCCCCCTGCATTGTTCACCAAAATATCCAATCGTCCATGCTGCTCTTTGATGTGTGCTGCAAGGGCTTTGATGTCCTCCTCCTGTCGAATATCGCAAGCCTTGAAGTCACATTCCCCAAACGCCTGCAATTCCTCCGCCGACTTCTTCAATGCGCCCTCTTTGCGGGAACATATCGTCACTTTTGCGCCCAATTGCAGCATCATTTTTGCAATTGCATAACCGATGCCACTGCGTCCTCCCGTTACAAGGGCTATTTTGTCTTTGAATAAATCGTTTTGAAACATTTTTTTTATTTTAAAACTTTGGCAACGGTTGCAGACCTTGCCAACAGTTTGTCATTCATAAATATCCGCTTTAACTATTGCCAAAATTGGAAATTGTTGGCAAAGTTTTCGCTCACTTCTTTTGTCCAATATGAAAAACCCCGCGTCCTTCCGCCAATACTTCTTCACCACCTTCTTGCCGAATTTGCATGGTCGTCACCACCGTTCGAGAGCCAATTCTCAGAGCCTTTCCTTCTGCAATGATAGCGGTATCTTTTGCAGGTCGGAGGTAATCCACTCGAATGTCAATCGTCGAAATTCGGTCAAAAACATCTGGGTAACAACTGCCTGCTACCATTCCACCCGCCGAATCCAACATTGCCGACAACATTCCTCCATGCCAATGTCGATGCACAAAATTTCCCAAAACCTCCTCTCGAAAAGGAATACGCATTTTGACATAACCTTTTTCAATTTCCAGTACTTCAACTCCTAGAAATTTGTGTAAGGGAATCATTTTTTCTACTATGTACTTTACCTGTTCAAGACTTGGAGTCATTTTGGTAATTCTTAATGTTTGAAACTTTGGCAACGGTTGCAGACCTTGCCAACAGTTAGTTCTTTATAGTATCCGCTTCAACTCTTGCCAAAATTGGAAATTGTACTGACTTCTTCGGTATGTTCCATTGGCAAAGTTTTGCTAATCCCTTAGAGGGATATTCAACATCTCTCTCGTTTCTTCAATCGTTGCCACTTCACGCCCCATCATTCGAGCCAATTTCACGCCCCATTCTGCACATTCGCCATTGGATTTCGCCATTTCGCCATTCGGCAAATAAAAATTGTCCTCCAACCCCACTCTAAAATTACCATTCATCGTACAAGCTATTGCCGCCATTTGCCACTGTTTGCGGCTAATCGCAATCACCTGCCAAAACGCTCCATCGGGAACTTGTTTGATTTGGTGCATCAAGTTTTCGGGCGTTGCAGGAATCCCTCCCAATACGCCCATGACCAAGCTGTAACAGGCATTGTCAGGAATCAAACCCATGTCTCTCAATACTTCTGCATTGCGGATATGACCTGTATCGAAGCACTCCATTTCGGGTGTTGTCCCTGCTTCGTTCATCACTTTGACGACATACTGCATCGTATCAAAGGAGTTTTCAAATACCCCATTGAGGTAAAATTTCTTCGCCTTTTTGGAGTAAATCGCATAGTTCATCGACCCCATATTGAAGGCCGCCATATCGGGTTTGGTGTGCGGAATGTGGTTCATGCGTTCTTCCTTCGAAATACCGATTGCGCCTGTTGAATAGTTGATAATCAGGTTCGGGCAGCGTTTCCGCACTTCATATTGAATTTCTTGAAATACCTCCAAACGCCAACTCGGCATGCCATTGTCTTCTCGTGCGTGTATGTGTACAATGCTTGCCCCTGCATCTGCTGCACGCTTTGCTTCTTCACCCAATTCCTTTGGAGTGTAGGGAATATAGGGGCATTGTTTTCGTGTCGTTGCTGCGCCAGTGAGGGCAGCGGAAAGTATTAATTTCTTCATTGGTTTACTTGATTGAACACAGAGGCACAGAGCCTTTTTTTGTTTTTGATTGAACACAGTGGCACGGAGGCACAGAGCGTTTTTTGTTTTTGATTCAACACAGTGGCACGGAGGCACAGAGCCTTTTTTTATAAATATCCGTTGACCTTTCTTTTGATACCTTCTTTCATTACTGCCACATTGAAGTTTAGCAATAAACCTAACTTTTTGTCTGCCAACTTTAAATATGTGAGCAATTGTACTTCGTGAACTGCGGATAACGCTTCTACACACTTCAATTCAACAATTATGGCATCTTCCACCAAAATATCTATGAAAAACTCTTTATTCAGTTTCTTTCCTTTGTAGTAAACAGGTAGTTTCACTTGACTCAATACTTTAAATCCTCTATCTCGCAATTCTGAAACCAAACAATGTTCATAAACAGATTCCAACAATCCCGCTCCCAATTCACGATGAACCTCTATAGCTGCTTCAATAATTTTTCCCGATAAGTAGTTATAGTCATCTCTGTCCATTTGAGTATATTTTAAAATCTTAAATATCACAATATAAAGAAAATCTCCCATTCCGAGATTCATTCCCCTCAAAATCTCTGTGTCTTCGTGCCTCCCTGTTCATCCCCCCAAAAAAACTCCGTGTCTCTGTGCCTCTGTGTTCATCCCCCCCAAAAAAACTCCGTGTCTCTGTGCCTCCGTGTTCATTCCCCCCAAAAAACTCCGTGTCTCTGTGCCTCCGTGTTCATTCCCCCCAAAAAACTCCGTGTCTCTGTGCCTCCGTGTTCATTCCCCAGTCCACTCCGCCTTTCGCTTCTCCCGAAAAGCCCTCAATCCCTCTTGCCCATCCTTCGTCCGAATCGTCTGTTGCAGCATCATATTCAAATATTTATGTTCCGCCGCACTCGGTTGAATATGGTCATAAGCCTCTAAGCCCAATCGAATCGCCGAAGGACTATTCTGCTTCAATTCCTCCACAACTGCTTCAACAGCAGCATCCACATCCTCCGCTTTCACCACCTGACTCACCAAACCATAACGTTCCGCCTCCACAACAGGCAAATTATAGCCCCGAATACACCAATCCACCACCTTTCGAGCAGGCATCACCTTCAGCAAAGCCGCCATCACCTGAAAAGGATACAAACCCCGTTTCACCTCAGGCAGTCCAAACTTCACATCATCTTGCGCCACCACAATATTGCAGCCCGCCAAGAAAAAGAAACCACCAGCATATACATCTCCCGTCACCTTCGCAATTGTCGGTTTATACACCTTATTGAACAATTCACCAATCAACAACTCACCCTTAGGCTTTGGAATCGTCGAATCATTCGGCTCTACAAAACCCGCCATCGCCTTCAAATCTGCCCCCGCACAAAACACATTTCCCTTTGCAGCCATCACCACTACCCACACACTCTTCTCAAAATGAGCATAATGTAAAGCATAGGCAATTTCATTGACCATCTGCGGATGCAAAGCATTTTTTTTGCTTGCCCGATTGAGGGTCAAGGTCAAAACATGGTCGGCTTCTGCCACTTCAATAAAAGCAAAAGTCTGTGAATGAATATTTTGAGTTTGTTCTTTTGTATATAAATTCATGTTTTTTTTATTTTTTTACTGAACACAGAGGCACAGAGTTTTTTTACTTGTATTGATGTAAAATTGAACACAGAGGTACGGAGACACAGAGTTTTTTTACTTGTATTGATGTGAAATTGAACACAGAGGTACGGAGACACAGAGTTTTTACTTGTATTGATGTGAAATTGAACACAGAGGTACGGAGACACAGAGTTTTTTTACTTGTATTGATGTAAAATTGAACACAGAGGTACAGAGACACAGAGTTTTTTTACTTGTATTGATGTAAAATTGAACACAGAGGTACAGAGACACAGAGTTTTTTTACTTGTATTGATGTGAAATTGAACACAGAGGCACAGAGTTTTTTTTAGTAAAATACAAATATTTAAATTTTTTATTTCCAAACTACTCCTCAAAATTCGCCAATGTCTCTATGTTCAGTTTTTCGATTCAATTATTATCAAGCCTTAGAACATTGATAAAGTTTTACTTCAACAAAAAGCCTCTCTCAGTTCAATTCTAATCCAAGCAAACTCAAAAAATCTCCGTGTTTCCGTGCCTCTGTGTTCAATCTCCTTCTGTGTCTCTTAACTTCAACAGCAAAAATCCAGCCTCCACACTCACCCCTTCCGTCACATAAATCTCCTCAACCACACCATCTTCCACCGCTTCAATCGTGTTTTCCATTTTCATCGAAGACAAAATCACCAAACCTTCTCCACTCTTCACCGACTGCCCTTCCGCCACCAAAATCTTCACAATCTGCGAAGGCATTGGAGCCTCATAACCGCCCTTCGCCTTCTCGACCACCTTTGCAGGAAAACGCTCTTTTTCAACCAAATGAACGTTGCCGATTTGCTCATTATGCACAAAAAAGTCATTGCCATTTTGTACCACACTAAAAGCATATTGCAGTCCGTCAATCTCCAATCGAAGCCCTTTGTCGTTTCCTTCAATCAATTGAAGTGAATAAGTGTTTTCGCTCACAAAAAACTGAAAAATATCCTTTTGATAGCGGTATTTCACTTTCCATTCCTTCTCACCAATCAAATACGTTTCTTGTTGATAATCATTGAAGTTGTTGCGCCAACCAGAAGGAACAGACCGCAGTAGGGTTCTCGATTTATCCCTTTGCAGCCATGCACTTACACAAGCAGTCATTGCAGCAAAATCATAGTCGGTTTGGCTTTTTAATGACGTTGCAGAAAGGTCAATTTTGTTTTGGATGAAATGTGTATCATATTTTCCTATTTGAAAATCACTGTTCTCCAACAATTGTAGCAGAAAATCTTGGTTAGTAGTCATACCCATACAGACCAAATTCCGCAAAACGTATTGCATTTTTCGGTGGGCTGCCGCACGACTATTGTCCCACACAATGAGTTTGGCAATCATGGGGTCGTAAAAAATCGAAATTTTGGAGCCGTCTTGTATCGCTGTTTCGATTCGCAAACCCTCCACTTTGGGGGCTTCAAAACGTTGAATCGTGCCTGTGACGGGTAAAAAATCGTTGCCTGCGTCTTCGGCATATAGGCGCACTTCAATGGCATAACCTCGCCCTTTGACTTCCTCTTGACGGACAGCAAGCGGCAAACCTTGTGCGGATTGGATTTGCATTTGCACCAAATCCAATCCCGTAATTTCTTCGGTAACAGGATGTTCTACTTGAAGGCGGGTATTGACTTCCAAGAAATAAAAGTCTTGTGTGGTATCGTCAAAAATGAACTCGACCGTTCCTGCATTGTCGTACTGCAATACTTTTGCAGCCTTGACCGCCGCTTCTCCCATACGCTTCCGCAAATCCTCGTCCATGATAGGAGAAGGGCTTTCTTCAATCACTTTTTGGTAGCGTCTTTGAATGGTACATTCTCGCTCCAATAAGTGAATCGCATTGCCGTGTTGGTCGCCAAAGATTTGAAATTCAATGTGTCGCCCCGAAGCCACGTATTTTTCGACAATCAACTCATCGTCGCCAAAAGCATTTTGGGACTCTCGTTTGGCAGCTTCAATTGCTCCTTCAATCTCGGATGCTTTGTGGACTATTCGCATTCCTTTTCCGCCACCTCCTGCGGTTGCTTTGAGTAAAACGGGAAAACCGATTTCGATGGCTGCCTTGGTCAATGTTTCGAGGCTTTGGTCTGCTCCCTGATAACCTGGCACGATGGGAACACCGTGTTTTTGCATCAATGTTTTGGCTTGTGACTTAGAACCCATTGCAGCGATAGCGGCAGGGTGAGGGCCAATAAAAATAATGCCTTCTTCGGCGCATTTCTCCGCAAAACCTACATTTTCGGACAGAAAACCATAACCTGGGTGAATGGCATTTGCGCCTGTTTTTTTGGCTGTTTGAAGGATTTTGTTTTGGTCGAGGTAAGATTTTGCAGGGCTGCTTTCACCAATAAAAACTGCTACATCTGCCTGAGCGACAAAGGGTGCATTGCGGTCTGCCTCCGAAAATACGGCAACGCTTTTGATGCCCATTTTGCGGCAAGTGTGAATCACTCTGGAAGCAATTTCTCCACGGTTGGCAATGAGAATGGTGTTGATAGGTCGCATTTTTGTTTGTTTTATTGAACACAGAGGCTCGGAGGCACAGAGGTTTTTATTTTTCAATATTGACCACAAATATAGGGAAAATTAGGCGATATTGACTAATTATTTTATTCAATGAAACTTTGCCAACAATTTCCAATTTTGGCAACAGTTGAGTGATGCCCGTTCAACTTCTGGCAAGGTCTCCAATCGTTGTCAAAGTTTCTCTATTTCATGCTTTTAATCGCTCCAACACATAAATACAAGCCAATTTGGCTGCTCCCAGTTCGTGGTAAAAACGATTGTCGCTCTCGGCTTTTTTGACCAAAGATAAATGCCTTGAACTCATGCCAATACTATCAGCAAAAGCCTTTTGAGAGATTCCTTTCTTTTTCAATTCTACAACCAAATCCTCCAATGTCGTTTACTCCAATTTTGAATTCTGAACCAATTTTTAAGAAACAATCGAATCATCTCTTATGAACAACATCAGCATAGAATTTTCAACTCACGAAATCCTAAAATTGGCAAGACAACTGCCACAAGAAATCAAGCAAATGTTAATAACAGAGTGGTCTGTAGAACAATCTACTTCCTCCAAGAAGCAAATCTTTCCAAGTTTTCAAAACTTCCCTGACTTCAACAAACCTATTCAACTTCAAAATTATGCTGTACAAGAAAAAGATTTAGAGGGTTTAGTGAATTTATGGGAAGACGAACTGCCTGTGGAGGAATTGTGTAAAATGCTTACTCTCCAATAAAAATTCCTCCAAAAACCCAAATTCCCCGAGGTCTCGGGGCAAGCTCTGTTACCATTATCTCTTCATATTCTCCAGCACCTCCAATGTAAAAAATCGTTCATCCGTGCCTTTTTTAGCGAGATAGGGCTTCAATTTTGTTTCCAAGCCTTCCTCTTTGTAAAACTCCACCAAATCTGCCAACAATCTCAATGCCTCTGCCCGAAAACTGGCTCGTATTTTCGTTTTGTCGCCCTCCAAAAGAGCTAAAATATCCCAAACATATTGATACAATTGTTGGTTGCGTTCTTTTCGTTCTGCTTTGATATAGGCTTCGGCATATTCTTCGTTGATTTGATAAGGGAGGTCATTTATAATTCTAAGAAGGATGTAGGCAACTCGTCTGCCAATGGCATCCGTACTTTTTGCCAAAGTCAAAGAGAGGCATCGCCTAACAGGTTGTTGGGATGTTCCATTAGGTCGTTGTAAAGCTGCCTTTCCAAAGGTCGAAGCAGTTCTTTTCTGTCTTTGGTGTGTTGGGTTTTGTTGTTGCAGAGGTTTAAGATTTGTTGGAATAGGTTGTTCATTATTGTGTTGATAGAGTTTTGTTGAAGGAAATTCAATTATAAAAATACATATTAATTTTTATGTATTCTAATTTCCATTCCATCAATGGTCATTCGGATTCACCAACTGAAACCAATTGCCATCCAAATCGGTAAAAGTTAAGCACTTGTCAGAATCGATCGTTCCTTTAAAGTTTAAACCTCTCAACTCCAATTCTTTTGCAGTTTTCTGCAAGTCATCGGTATAAAGCACCAACCCTATTTTGGATTTTTCATAACTGTCTGTACTTGCTATTGAAGTGCTTCCACTCGTTTGAGGTCTTAAAAGTATTTCCAAATGGTCTTTCTTCAACCACACAAAATTTCCTGCTTGTATTACCATCTCTTCAAAGCGCAAAACATTGCAGTAAAACTCTTTGGATGCCAATGGATTTTTTACAAAAAACTCAATATGCCCAATTTGTACTTGTAGATTCATGTTGTAAAATTTTGCCCAGCAAGTTAAGCAAAATGGTCTTGTATCAAAAATGAACTTATAAAAGTTTCCTAACTTGCGCTTTGAAAAATTTTGAACACTTTATGCAATTTGAACTTACCACCACCGACCCACAATCCAAAGCAAGAGCAGGTATCATCACGACCGATCACGGCAAGATAGAAACACCGATTTTTATGCCCGTAGGAACGGTTGGCACGGTCAAAACGGTACACCAAAAAGAGCTCGAAGAGCAAATTCACGCCCAGATTATTCTCGGCAATACCTATCATTTGTATTTGCGTCCAGGATTGGAGGTATTGCAGCAAGCAGGTGGACTGCACAAGTTTATGAATTGGAACCGTCCGATTTTGACGGATAGCGGTGGTTATCAGGTGTATTCTTTGGCGGCAAGGCGAAAAATTACGGAGGAAGGGGTGCGTTTTCAGTCGCATATTGACGGGAGTTACCACTTGTTTACGCCCGAAAATGTGATGGACATTCAGCGAAAAATTGGCGGGGATTTTATCATGGCTTTTGACGAATGTACGCCCTATCCTTGTGAGTACAAATACGCCAAAAATTCGATTCATTTGACGCACCGTTGGCTCAAACGCTGTTGCGAGCATTTTGACAATACCGAACCTTTGTATGGCTATGAACAGACGCTGATGCCGATTGTGCAAGGAAGTGTTTATAAAGACCTTAGGATACAATCTGCGGAAAAAATTGCCAGTTTTGAGCGGAAGGCAAATGCGATTGGAGGATTGTCGGTCGGTGAGCCGCATGAGGATATGTATGCGATGACGGAGGTGGTCTGCAATATTTTGCCAACAGACAAACCCCGTTATTTGATGGGTGTAGGCACACCAGCTAATTTACTGGAATCCATCGCTTTGGGAATTGATATGTTTGATTGTGTGATGCCGACTCGAAATGCTCGACATGGAATGTTGTTTACAGCCGAAGGAGTCATTCACATCAAAAACCTGAAATGGGAAACGGATTTCAGCCCGATTGACGAAAACAGTCTTTCTTATACAAGTCGCACACACAGTAAGGCTTATCTTCGACATTTGTTCAAATCAAAGGAAATGCTGGGAGCACAAATTGCAACTTTACACAATTTGAGTTTTTACCTTTGGTTGGTGAATACGGCAAGGGAAAAAATCATTGCAGGAGAATTTTACGATTGGAAAGAGGTGATGGTGAAGAAGTTGGTGAGGAAGATTTAGAGCATAGTCTTTGGAGGCAGTGTGGCTCTTGTTCAATATCAATAGAAAAAACCACCACAATGCTTCAATAATGCCAAATTGCTGACCATTCTGTTTTCCGTTCCAAAACAAACTTTCTTTTCTGACAGTTAAGTTACATACAAGAGTTCTTTAAGAAGACTTCTTGTATTGATACATGGGCGATTGAAACCGCCATTGCTTAAAAACTTCAAAAATACAGTCTATCATATGAACAAGAATTTTGTTTTATTCCTTTCCTTATGCCTCCTCTCCTTTTCTTTTAGTTCCATTACCGCTCAAAACATTGCCGACAATGTGGAAGTCACTTGGGGCAATCAACACAAAGAACGATCTGGCTCTTTTATTGATGAAGTCATCGGAATAGATGAAGAACAGGTGTATGTACTTCGCTATCAAAAACCTATGGGCGGATTGGCCATGCTCCAAAACGCACCTGAATACCTCATTGAAGCCTATGACAAACAAGGAAATTATAAATCCAACCGAGAGATTTCCAACAAATACGACAATATGCGTATGGAATTTGAATTTGTGATTCACTTCAACAACCGCCTACTGCTCTTTACCTCCAATTATGACCGTTCCGAAAAGACCAATGTATTGTATATGCAAGAAGTGGATAAACGCACATTGGCTGCAAAAGGCAAACCTGAAGCAGTGGCTTACGCCAAAGGTAGAAGTCGGGTAAATTCGGGTGAATTTGATTACAAATTGTCCTTCAATCGCAAGCAGTTGGCCATTGTAGATTTGGCAGCTTATAGAAGCAAAGAACAAGATCAGTTTGGCGCACAGGTATTTGACCAAGATATGAACCTACTTTGGCGAAAAGACATGAAAGTACCTTATAGAGATGATTTGTTTGACATTGAAGGATATGAAGTGGATAGCAAGGGTAATTTTTACCTACTTGCAGTGGTCTATGAAGGACGTGCGGTCAAAAAACGTGGCGGCAAGCCCAACTATGAATATTCAATTTGGGCCTATACCGACAAGGGCAACAATACCAAAGAATACAAAATGGGTTTAGGTGAAGAGTTCATTACTGATATGACCTTCAAAGTATCGAATACAGGTGAAATCGTTTGTTCTGGTTTTTATTCTCCACAAACTACTTTTCGAATTAGTGGTACTTTCTACCAAAAAATCAACCCTCAAACAACCGAGGTAGCACTTCAAACTACAAAGGCATTTGAAACGCAATTTTTAGCCGAATTCATGTCGGACAAAAAAGCCGAAAAAGGTAAGGGTTTGTACCGTTTTGACTTGGACAACATGATTTTGAGAAACGATGGTGGAGCAATCCTGATGGCAGAACAGTTCTATATTGATGAAAGGATTTCTCGCCCCGGATCTGGCTTCAACAATGGATTCGGTAATAATGTACGTGTGGACTATTATTACTACTACAACGACATCATTGTGGTCAACATCACACCTACGGGCGAAATCGAATGGGCGACAAAAGTGCCAAAATACCAAGTGACTTCAAATGATGGCGGACATTTTTCTTCCTACTCCTATATGCTCAAAGGCAACAATATCCATCTGATTTACAATGACAATCCCAAAAATTTGTTCCCCGATGCTAGAAATACCTATTCCTTCAATGGCAAAAAATCGGTGGTGACTCTGGCAACCTTATCAGCTGATGGCAATCTGAAACGCTCACTCCTATTCAGCAATCGGGATGAGCGCATCATCACCCGTCCAAAGGCTTGCGAACAAATGTCGCTTGACCAGATGGTGGTCTGTGGTGAATGGGGTCGAAGAGCAAAAGTGGGGATATTGACCTTTGATTGAAGTATCAAAGTTTTTCGCCCACAAGACATCGGAAGTCTTTAAGACTTCCGATGTCTCCTAAAATAAAAGAAGAGCAGATATTTCTTCTGCTCTCCTTCCAATTTATTAAATCTCATGTCTTTCGTCTCACGTCTTATGTCTAAAAACAATACCCATTCGCTTCAATCATTTTATCAGCAATTGTACGACGTGCTGCAATCGTATTGAAAGGTGTGAGTTTGGTCAAACGTTTTAGCCCTATCAACATCATTTTCAGTTCTTCCCCTGCTGCAAAACCACAAATAGCTCGTTTACCATTGCTTTGAATACGCTCCATTGCATCATAGGCAAATACCTGAGCCATTGCAATTTGTTCAACACAAGCCTCCTTACCCTTCACTCCAACCATTTTCTCCACTCGAAGCAAAGCAGATTCTGCCGCAAAAAGGTCAATCATCATGTCCGAAATATTCATAACAATCTCCTGTTCATCGGTCAGTTTTTTCATCAATTTTTGAGCAGCAGCTCCCAAAGTCATCAACACCGCTTTTTTGGCATTGCGAATCGCAGTTTTCTCCGCCTCCAAAATTCCCACTTCACCATTTCCATTCACATTGTCGTTGTTGTTGTTCGCAGTTGGCGCAGACATCAGTTCTTTTTGCACCTTCATTGCAGCCGACCACAAATCAACCGAACCATTCATAGCTCGTTTCATCAATTGGCCCACTATCAACAAGCGGTTGATTTCATTCGTACCTTCAAAAATGCGGTTGATGCGAGAATCTCTATACGCCTTTGCAGCAGGATATTCCTCCGAAAAACCATTGCCTCCATGAATTTGCACACATTCATCCGCACAATAATCCAAAGTTTCAGAACCCAAAACCTTCAACAGCGCACATTCAATCGCATATTCTTCAGCAGCCAACAATTTTGCCTGAACTTTGTCCACACCTTTGTTCGCCACCAAATCTTCAATCATCTCCTGCATCAAATTGGAGGTGCGGTAGTTTGCCGAATCGGTCACAAAACACTTGATCGCCTGTTCTGCCAATTTGTGCTTGATTGCTCCAAAATTAGCGATTGCTGTACCAAACTGTGAGCGTTCATTGGCATATTTGACCGAAATCGAAGTCACATTTTTAGCACCACCATTGACGGCAACACTCAATTTGTAACGACCGATATTCAACACATTGAAGGCAATTTTGTGTCCTTCTCCAATCTCGCCCAAGACATTTTCGACAGGTACTTTCACCCCTTCCAAAAATACTTGTCGAGTCGAAGAACCTTTGATGCCCAATTTGTCTTCCTCTGCTCCCAATCGGAGGTTTTCAGAACCTGCTTCCACCAAAAAACCTGTGAAATGTTTGCCGTCAATTTTGGCAAATACAGTGAACAAGTCTGCAAAACCTGCATTGGTAATCCACATTTTTTGCCCTTCCAAAATGTAGTGTTGGCCATCTTCGGTCAGCGTAGCTTTGGTGCGGGCAGCCAATGCATCGGAACCCGAACCTGGCTCGGTGAGGCAATAAGCTGCTTTGATTTTGCCGCTTGCCAAACCAGGTAAATACTTTTGTTTCTGAGCTTCTGTACCAAAGTACAATACTGGCAATGTACCAATACCTGTATGTGCAGAAACTGCCACACTAAACGAATTGGCAGCACCCAATATATCTGTCAAAATAACCTCGGTATTCAATTCTGCTTCAATACCACCGTACTCTTCGGGAATTGCAGCCCCTAAAATCCCCAATTCACCCGCTTCTTCGAGCAGTTGCGGTACTAATCCTTCTACCTGTTTGTCAATTGCAGCCGTGTTGGGCAACACCCGTTTTTCGACAAATTCTTTTGCCATATCTGCAAACATCAATTGGTCTTCATTGAAGTCTTCGGGGGTAAATGTTTCGTGGGCAACAGATTCTTTTACCAGAAATTGTCCGCCCTTCAATACTTGCTTTGTTGCTTGTAGCACTTCCATGCTGATGGTTTATTTTTTGGAGTGAAAAGAAATGAATACAAGAGCAAGTTACCATATTTTTTTGAATCTATCAAATGTTTGGTAGGCATATAAGCTGCAATAGTCTTCTACACGGCACATCTCGACCTGTTTTGCAGTTTCAAAAACATTCTATAAATTTTTTAAAAAATTAAAAATGAATTACTTAGATAGTAAAATGTTTAGATAACACCAAAAACATTTTTTCAAACAAACGTTCGGTAAAAATATTTTAATGAAGAACCATTTTATGTAAAATCGGGGCATGTTGTGGTTATAGCAAGTCCGCTAGAGTAAACTTTGGACGAAAGATTAAAGAGAAAAGATTTTAAATCATTGACAACAAAGAAATTAAGTAAAATTGCATTAAAAATGCAATTTGCTTATAACCAAACATTTACTTCT